>NZ_LQPH01000174.1 GCF_002102255.1 Mycobacterium nebraskense | reverse complement strand
CACCAACAAACAAGCGCGCACGTTTACGTGAGGCAACGAATCCGCCTTCGCGCGCATCTTGAAATGAGGCAACAGGCCCGGCCCCAGCCATCGAGATAACGACGGTTGTGGATAAACACGCAACTGTGGATGAATCGGCCCGGTCTAGGGTGAAGCTCATGCGGGTAGGCGTCTTGGGAGCTAAGGGCAAAGTCGGTTCGGCGATGGTGGCGGGCGTGCAAGCCGCCGACGATTTGACACTGTCCGCGGAGGTGGACGCCGGCGATTCGCTCAGCCTGTTCACCGACTCCAACACCGAACTGGTCATCGATTTCACCCACCCCGACGTGGTGATGGGCAATCTAGAGTTCCTCATCGGCAACGGAATTCACGCCGTCGTCGGCACCACCGGCTTCACCGCCGAACGCCTGGAGCAGGTCGAGGCGTGGCTGGCGAAAAGCCCCGACACGTCGGTGCTGATCGCGCCCAACTTCGCGATCGGGGCGGTGCTGTCGATGCATTTCGCCAAGCAGGCGGCGCGCTTCTTCGATTCGGTCGAGGTGATCGAGCTGCACCACCCGCACAAGGCCGATGCCCCGTCGGGTACCGCCGCGCGCACCGCCAAGCTGATCGCCGAAGCGCGAAAAGGCCTGCCGCCCAACCCCGATGCCACCACCACCAGCCTGCCCGGTGCCCGTGGCGCGGACGTCGACGGCATCCCCGTGCACTCGGTGCGGCTGGCCGGGCTGGTCGCCCACCAGGAGATCCTGTTCGGCACCGAGGGGGAGACGCTCACCATCCGCCACGACAGCTTGGACCGCACCTCGTTCGTGCCGGGCGTGTTACTGGCGGTGCGGCGCGTCAAGGAACGCCCCGGCCTCACCGTGGGGCTCGAGCCCCTGCTCGACCTGCAATGAACGCCGCCCTGCGCACACAGTTGCTCATCGCGTTCCTGTGCGTGGCGATGCTGGTGTACTTCGTGCTGCTGGGGCGGATGGCCGTCGCGATGATCGCCTCGGGCCGGGCGGCCGCCCTGGGGCTGGGCCTGGCGGTGTTGATCATGCCCCTGATCGGGTTGTGGGCCATGGTGGCGACCCTGCGGTTCGGGTTCGCCCACCAGAAGCTGGCCAATCTGATCGCGGCAGACGGAATGGAGCTCGACACCAGCGCGCTGCCGCGACGGGCGTCGGGCCGCATCGAGCGCGACGCCGCCGACGCGCTGTTCGCCTCGGTGCGCACCGAAGTGGAAGACCATCCCGACGACTGGCGGCGCTGGTACCGGCTGGCCCGCGCCTACGACTACGCGGGGGACCGCCGGCGAGCGCGGGAAGCCATGAAGACGGCGCTCGAATTGCAGGGCCACCAATGAGCAAGACGCTGTTGATCGTCCACCACACGCCGTCGCCGCATTGCCAGGAGATGTTCGAGGCGGTCGTCGCCGGTGCCACCGACCCCGAGATCGAGGGCGTGGAGGTCATTCGACGCCCGGCGCTGACCGTGTCGCCGGCCGAGATGCTGGAAGCCGACGGCTACCTGTTGGGCAGCCCCGCCAACCTGGGCTACATGAGCGGGGCGCTCAAGCACGCGTTCGACTGCGCCTACTACCAGCTGCTCGACACCACAAAGGGCCGGCCGTTCGGCGTTTACCTCCATGGCAATGAAGGCACCGAGGGAGCCGAACGGGCCATCGACGGCATCACTGCCGGGCTGGGCTGGGTGAGGGCTGCGGAGACGGTCGTGGTGATGGGCAAGCCCACCAAGGCCGACGTCGAGATGTGTTGGAACCTCGGGGCCACGGTCGCCGCTCATTTGATGGACTGAATCGCGATGGTTGGACATTAGGGGACGCGGCCCGAATAGTGCATGGCCAGAAGACGCTCGGCCTGCTGGGAATTCGGCGCGACGGTTGCGGCCCAGTTGATGGAATGAGCCCCCTAGGTATAGGTCGGCTTGAACGCCTCGGCCGGTTGGGCCAGGGCGAGCGCCGAGCTCGTGCCGATCGGCCCGTGCCGGTCGAACAGCGTGGCGGCCCCGGTGGCCACTCCGGCCGTACTGTAATGGCTTTGCGCGGCCAGCCCCAGGTACTCGCCGTCGGGCAAGCGGCTCGCGGTGACGGTGTAGTCGGCGTTGATGTAGCGCAATCCGCCGGTGCCCCAATGGGTCAGCGAACTCGTGACGTCACCGACGAAGGCCAGCCGGGTGAACGGGGTCAGCGGGTGGCCCTGCACCATCGGGCGAAAGATCCTTGTCCAGGCGAACTTCTGGGAATGGGACTGTTCCCACTCGCCGGCCGCGATGCCCGGACTGCCCGCGGCGGTGGCACCGTATCCCCAGATCAGAAACGGCATGTCGGCCGGGAAGCCCTCGGAGTCAGCCGGAAGGGGCGGCATGGCCAGAGGGGCGGACCACACCGCCCCGTCGGGATGCTCCCCTCGGCGCAGGAACAGCGCGCTGGCCCGCGCGACGGTGTTTCCGTTCTGCACCAGCGCGCCGTCGACGAGCTTGATCCGCCGGCCTTCCCGCTGCACCGAGGTCCGAATCTGCACTGGTTCGAGCAACGCCGGACGCAGCAGGTCGACCGTGAGGCGGGCCGGCTGGAAGTCCGGCTCGACGCCGGATCGCTCTATGCCCCAACCCAACAGCCCGCCGACGATCTGGCCGCCCATCGCGGCGCCCCACGGCCCCCGGGTCATCGGGCCCGGCAGGTAGGAGTCGCCGTCGACAGTAAAGAACGCCTCGGGCATGATGGCGGAATCATCGATCGTCACCGCCATCACGATAGGACACCGGATAGTAAGGACCGGGCATGGCTCCAGTGATCGAAATCCCGCGCGAACACAACCCGTTCCCGACGACAGGCGTGACCCGCGACGCCGACGGCGTCCCACACTACGACGATCTGCCCGCCACGCTGCTGGACATGCTCGCCGAACAGGTCGAGCAGCGCCCGGACGGCGAGGCGCTGGTCGAACTCAGTGCCGGCCGATTGACCTACCGCGAGCTGTGGGACCGCGCGGCGCGCGTCGCCGGTGGGCTGCGCGCGGGCGGGCTGCGACCCGGTGACCGCGTCGCGGTGCGGTACCCCGCGGGCATCGACTGGGCGCTGGCGTTCTGGGGCACCGTGATGGCTGGTGGCGTTGCGGTGGCGGTCAATACGCGTTCGGCGCAGCCGGAAGTCGAGTTCGTCCTCTCCGACTCCGGTGCGACGCTGGACCTGGCGGCGGACACCCCGCTGCCCGACGGCCGGCCGTACGTGACCGAGCGACTCGGCCGCGCCGACGTGGCCGCGCTGTTCTACACGTCGGGCACCACCGGCCACCCCAAGGGGGTACCGACCACGCACGAGGCCTTCCTGACCAACACCGAGAACGCGATCCGCTGCCTAGACCAGCCGCGCGACCTGGGCGAAGGAATGCGCACGCTCATCTCGGTGCCGCTGTTCCACGTGACCGGTTGCAACACACAGCTTCTGGCCGCCGCTCGGCTGGGCGGGGCATCGGTGATCATGCCCGCCCTCAACCTGGACGGGTTGATCGCCGCGCTGACCGCCGAGCGCGTCTCCGTCATGGTCACCGTTCCGGCGATCTACGCATTGATGTTGCGGCGCAACGCCTTTGCCGACGCCGACGTTTCCGGCGTCCGCTGGGTGGGATACGGGGGCGCCCCGATCGCCCCGTCGTTGGTGCGGGCGGTGCAGAACGCCTTCCCCCAGGCGGCGGTGTTCAACGGCTATGGCATGACCGAGACGGCATCGCTGATGACCGTGCTGCCGAGCCGGGACGCCGTCGAGCACGCCGACTCGGTCGGGTACGCGGTCCCGTCCGTCGACCTCGGCCTGATTCCGTTCGGCGGCGACGAGCAAGGCGTCGGCGAACTGGTGGTGCGCGGCGCCAACGTGACCGCCGGGTACTGGAATCGGCCGGAAGCGACCGCGGCGACCGTCGTGGACGGCTGGCTGCACACCGGCGACGTGGTGCGGGTGGACGAGGCGGGCCGGGTGCACATCGTCGACCGGCTCAAGGACATCATCAACCGCGGCGGTGAGAACGTATCCAGCGTCGAGGTGGAAGCCGTGCTGCTGGCGGCGCCCCATGTCGCGGACGCGTGCGTGCTGGCGGTTCCCGACGAGGTCATGGGCGAGAAGGTGGGCGCGGTGTTGTTCGGCGGGGCCGACGAGATCAACGTCCCGGCGGTGCTCGACCACTGCCGCGCGCAACTCGCCGACTTCAAGGTGCCGCAGTACGTCAGCGTGGTCGACAGCGCGCTGCCGCGCAACGCCGGCGGCAAGCTGCTCAAGGGCAAACTTCGTGAACAGGTGCAGTGGGGGGAGCCGCTGCGATGAGCGCGACCGTGCTGGTCGCCAACCGCGGCGAGATCGCGCTCCGAATCATCCGCACGGCAGTCGAATTGGGCCTGCGAACGGTCGCGGTCTACGCCGAGGACGATGCCGAGAGCCCGCATGTGCACGCCGCCGACGAAGCGATCGGCCTGCCCGGCGCCGGGCCGCGAGCCTACCTGGACCAGTCCGCCATTTTGGCCGCGGCCAAAAGCTCGGGCGCGGAGCTGATTCACCCGGGTTACGGGTTTCTCAGCGAGAACGCCGATTTCGCCCGCGCCTGCGCCGGCGCCGGGTACACGTTCGTCGGACCGGACGCCGACGCGCTCGAGCTGGTGGGCAACAAGTCCGCCGCCCGCGGCGCCGCCATAGCCGCCGGGGTGCCGGTGTTGCCCGCGACCGAAGGGCCGAGCAGCCTCGGTGACATCGAGGCATTCTTCGAAGCCCGGGGCGGCGCCATCATGATCAAGGCGCTCGCCGGCGGCGGTGGCCGGGGAATGCGCGCGGTGCGCAGCGCCGATCAGATCGGCGACGCCTACCAACAGTGCGCCGCGGAGGCGCAACTGGGCTTCGGCGATCCGGCGCTATTCGCCGAAGCGCTGCTCGACGGCGCGCGGCACATCGAGGTCCAGGTCGTCGCCGCGCCGGCGGGGCACCAAACCCGCGCGCTCGCGCTCGGCGACCGTGATTGCAGCATCCAGCGGCGTTACCAGAAGCTCGTCGAAGTGGCCCCCGCCCAAGGGCTTTCCGACGGATTGCGGCACGACCTACACCGGGCCGCGGCCCGGTTGTGCGCGCGGGTCGGGCTGCGCGGGCTGGGCACGGTCGAATTCCTGGTCAGCGGTGAGGAATTCGTGTTCCTCGAAGTCAATCCGAGAATTCAGGTGGAGCACACGGTCACCGAGGAGACGACCGGGTTCGACCTGGTGGCCGTGCAGCTGGCCATCGCCAGGGGCGCCTCTTTCTATCAGCTCGGGCTGCCGGCCGGGATCGCCTCAGACGGCAACGAGGTCATCGGCGAGCCCGCCGCGCATCGCGGCATCGCCATCCAGGCGCGGGTCAACGCGGAGACTTTCGCACCCGACCTCTCCGTTGTGCCAGCGGCCGGCACGCTCACCGCGTTCTCGCCGCCGAGCGGGCCGGGGATCCGCGTCGACACCTACGGCCGGGCCGGGCTACTCGTCAACCCGCACTACGACTCACTGCTGGCGAAGGTCATCGCCCACGTGCACGGGTCGTCGCTGCAGGCGGCGCTGCGCAAGGCCCGCACCGCCCTCGCCGAGTTCGGCATCGAGGGCGTCCGCACCAACATCGACTTCCTGCGCGAGCTGCTGAGTGACCCTGCGGTGGAATCCGGTTGGGTAGGCACGGGTTTCGTCGACGAGAAGCTGCCCGAGCTGGCGGCAGCGGCGTCGACGCACCAGCACGAGGTCCGCGTCACGCCGGTCGAGCTCTGTCCCGGCGAGGACGTGCTGCGCGCGCAATTGGCCGGCACGGTCATCGAGGTGGTGCCCGAGGGCGCCGACTTCGGCGCGGGCAGCCAGCTCGTCGTCCTCGAAGCGATGAAGATGCAGCATGTGCTCGTCGCGCCCGACGCGCTGCGGACGGTGCGCACCCTGGTGACCCCCGGGCAGGTGGTCGGAACCGGCGACCCGTTGCTGATCTTCACCCGCACGGGCACCGGCGACACAGGTGACCCAGCCACGGCCACAATGGATCTCGACCGGCCGCGCGCCGATCTTGACGAGGTGCGCAGGCGGCATCTGTTCACCCTCGACGAGGGCCGCGAGGCCGCGGTGGCCAAGCGGCACAAGCATGGTCGTCGTACCGCGCGGGAGAACATCGCCGATCTGATCGACCCCGGCAGCTTCGTCGAATACGGCGCGCTGGCGATCGCGGCCCAGCGCAGCCGGCGCTCGGAAGAAGATCTGATCGCCAACACGCCGGCCGACGGCCTGGTGGCCGGCCTGGCCACGATCGGCGCGGACCGTTTCGGGCGGGCGGCGGCCGAGGCCGTCGTCGTGTCCTACGACTACACCGTGCTGGCCGGCACGCAAGGCATGCGCAACCATGCCAAGACCGACCGCGCGTTCGACCTGGCCGCCCGGAAACGGCTGCCGGTGGTGCTGTTCGCCGAGGGTGGCGGTGGGCGACCGGGGGACACCGACGTCGGCGGCGCCGCCGGGCTGGACGTACCGACCTTCCGGATGCTGGCCGCGCTGAGCGGCCGGGTCCCGCTGATAGCGATCGTCTCGGGCCGGTGCTTCGCCGGGAACGCGGCGCTGGCCGGGGTGTGCGACGTGATCATCGCGACCCCGGACGCCAACATCGGGATGGGCGGACCGGCCATGATCGAGGGCGGCGGGCTCGGGGTATACCCGCCGGAGGCGATCGGGCCGATCGGCGTGCAACGGCGCAACGGCGTGGTCAGCCTCGTCGCCCGCGACGAGGCGCACGCGGTCTCGCTGGCCAAGCAGTACCTGTCGTATTTCCAGGGCGCCCTGGACGACTGGGCGGCGCCGGATCCGCGGCTGGTCCGGCATGTGGTGCCGCAGAACCGGTTACGCGCCTACGACGTACACCGGGCGATCGAGGCGATCGTCGACATCGGCTCCGTGCTGGACCTGCGGCCCGACTACGGCGTCGGCATCGTCACCGCGCTGGTCCGCGTCGAAGGGGCGGCGTACGGGCTGATCGCCAACAGCACGCACCACGTCGGCGGTGCCATCGACGCCGAGGCCGCCGACAAGGCCGGCGACTTCCTCGCCCTGTGCGAATCGTTCCGGCTGCCGGTGATTTCGCTGTGCGACACCCCGGGTTTCATGGTCGGGCCCGACGCGGAGAAGGAGGCGGCGGTCCGGCGGTTCGGGCGGATGTTCGTTCTGGGCGCGCGCTTGACCGTGCCGGTCGGAATGATCATCCTGCGCAAGGGCTACGGCCTCGGCGCGATGGCGATGGCCGGCGGTTCTTTCCGCGCCCCGCAGTTCACCGTCGCCTGGCCGACCGGCGAGATCGGCGGTATGGGATTGGAGGGCGCCGTCCGGCTCGGGTTCAGCAAGGAGCTGGCCGCCGAGGGTGACCCCGGCAAGCGCCAGGAGTTGTTCGACAAGCTGGTGGCCGCGGCCTACGAGCACGGCAAGGCGTTGCGGGCCGCCACCACCTTCGAACTCGACGACGTCATCGACCCCGCCGACTCCCGGGCCTGGATTGCCAGGCTCCGGGAGCCACGGAGATCGAACTGATCGAACTGATCAGGCGTGGCCGGAACCGCAGCCGACGCCCGGAAGACATCCGGTGCCGCCCGGCACGCCGCCGGGACCGGCGAACTGTCCGCCGGAGCCGCAGCCCACGCCCGGGACGCAGCCCTGGCCGCCGGGACCGCCGCCGGGGCCGTTGAACTGGCCGCCCGAACCGCAGTTGCCGTTGGCGTCGCAGCCGCCGCCGCCCGGGTCGTCCTTGAACACCACGTGCGTGGGCGCCGCGGACGGCGCGGGCGCGGAAGCAAGAGAATCAGTTATGGCGATCGGCGCGACCGCGATTGCCGCGGCCGCGGCCCCGCCCACCACCAATCTTTTCGTGAGGGTTAATTTCGAGAACATGCAAATCGCATACCACGAACGCGCACGTGTAAAACATCCATGTAGCGAGCGGGAAACCGTTGGTTTTCGCGCGACGGAAGGCGCACCACGATGACCTCACTGGATCTGACCGGCCGAACGGCGATCATCACCGGCGCCTCGCGCGGAATCGGGCTCGCAATCGCCCAGCAGCTCGCGGCCGCCGGGGCCAATGTGGTGCTCACCGCCCGCAAGCAGGAGGCCGCCGACGAGGCCGCCGCACAGGTCGACGGCAACGCCCTGGGCGTCGGCGCCCACGCGGTCGACGAGGACGCCGCCCGCCGCTGCGTCGACCTCACGCTGGAGCGTTTCGGCAGCGTGGACATCCTGATCAACAACGCGGGCACCAACCCGGCGTACGGCCCGCTGATCGACCAGGACCACGCCCGCTTCACCAAGATCTTCGACGTCAACCTCTGGGCCCCGCTGCTGTGGACCTCGCTCGTCGTCAAATCATGGATGGGCGAGCACGGCGGCGCGATCGTCAACACCGCCTCCATCGGTGGCCTGCACCAATCGCCGGCCATGGGGATGTACAACGCCACCAAGGCCGCGCTGATCCACGTCACCAAGCAGCTGGCGCTGGAACTCTCGCCCCGCATCCGCGTCAACGCCATCGCCCCCGGGGTGGTGCGCACCCGGCTGGCCGAGGCGCTGTGGAAGGACCACGAGGATCCGCTCGCCTCTTCGATAGCGCTCGGACGCATCGGCGAGCCCGTCGATGTGGCCGGCGCCGTGGCCTTCCTGGTTTCCGACGCTGCGAGCTGGATCACCGGCGAGACGATGGTCATCGACGGCGGCCTGCTGCTCGGTGCCGCGCAGGGCTTTCAGACTCGGCCACAGGGCTAGCGATGGGTACCGAGGAGTGGTCGGCGGACCTGAAGGCCCGGGTGCAGGCGCTGCTGGACGAGCACAACCCGGCCACCACCGACCCGAGCGCATTCCTTGGCGCCCAGTACGACGCGGGCCTGGCCTGGGTGCACCTTCCGCACGGCTTCGGCGGGCTGGACCTGCCGCGAAAGGCCCAGGAACTCGTCGACGCCCAGCTGGCCGCCGCCGGGGCGCCGGTGGGCGGCACCGTAAAAAACTTCATCGGGATGGGGATGGCGGCGCCCACCATCGCGGCGTTCGGGACCGACGAACAGAAGCGAAAGTTCCTGCGCCCCTTGTTCACTGGCGAGCGAGTCTATTGCCAGTTGTTCAGTGAACCCGGCGCGGGTTCCGACCTGGCCGGGTTGGCCACCCGGGCGGTCCGCGACGGCGACGACTGGATTGTCAACGGGCAGAAGGTGTGGACGTCGATGGCGCAGCACGCGCAGATGGCCATCCTGGTCGCCCGCACCGACCCGACGGTGCCCAAACACTTTGGCCTGACGTACTTCTTGTGCGACATGACGCAGCCCGGCGTCGAGGTGCGCCCGCTGCGCCAGATCACCGGCGAGGCGGAGTTCAACGAGGTGTTCCTCACCGACGTGCGGGTGCCCGACGCGAACCGGCTCGGCCCGGTCGGCGGCGGCTGGCGGGTCGCGACCACGACGCTCAACAACGAGCGCGTCGCCATCGGTAGCCGCGCCGGTACGCCGCGCGAGGGCGGAATCATCGGGAAGGTCACCAGGGCGTGGCGGGACGAGCCCGGGTTGCGCAACCCCGCGATGCACGACGAGCTGATGAAGCTGTGGGTCGACGCCGAGGTCCTCCGGCTGTCCGGCGAGCGGCTGCGGCAGCAGGCCCAAGCCGGGCAGCCCGGACCGGAAGGCGCGGGCATGAAGATAGCCTTCGCCCGTCTCGCCCAAGCCATTTCGGGCTTCGACATCGAGCTGCACGCCGAGTCGGGGCTGCAGTACGACGACTGGACCATGCGCAGGACCGAAGTCGTCGATTTGGTCGGACGCGAGCCCGGGTACCGCTACCTACGCGCTCGCGGCAACTCGATCGAGGGCGGGACCTCGGAGATCCTGCGCAACACCATTTCCGAGCGCATCCTGGGTCTGCCGGGTGAGCACCGCGTCGACAAAGACGTCGCCTGGAAGGACCTCGACCGGTGAGCGACTTGCTGTACTCCGACACCGAGGAGGCCCTGCGGGACAGCGTCCGGCACCTGTTCGCCGACCGCTGCCCTTCCGAATCGGTGGCACGCGCCTACGACCCTGAGCCACAGGATTTTTCGGGTATTTGGCGGACCCTGGCCGCCGAGCTGGGAGTGGCCGGCCTGTTGGTCCCGGAGTCACTCGGCGGTGCGGGCGCCGGCGCGCGGGAGGCCGCGGTAGTCATGGAGGAGATCGGCCGGGCCGCCGCGCCGGTGCCGTTCTTGTCCAGCGCGTTGTTGGCCACGGTCGCGCTGCTGCGCGCCGGCGACACCGAAACCGTGTCCGCACTGGCGCAAGGTGAACTGACGGCGGCGCTGGCGGTGCCGCTGTCGACCGCGCCCGGCGATCCGGTCGGGACAGTGACCCGCGGCGCCGACGGACTGAGCGGATCGGTCACCAGCGTCGCCGGCGCCGCTGAGGCCGACGTGCTGGTGGTGCCGGTCGCCGGCCCGGACGGACTCGAGCTGCATACCGTCTCGCGCGCCGCGGCCGGTGTGGAGGTATCGCCACTACTGGCGTTGGACATGACGAGACCCCTTGCGAATGTGAGTTTTTCGGCGGCGGACTCGTCAAGCGTCGGGCCGGCGGATGGACCGGTCGCCGATGCGCTGCGCACCGGAGCGGCCCTGCTAGCGTCCGAGCAACTCGGCGTCGCCCAGTGGTGCTTCGAGACGACGCTCGAATATGCCAAGCAGCGCAAGCAGTTCGGCCGCGCGATCGGCTCGTACCAGGAGATCAAACACCGGCTGGCGGATCTGTGGTTCGAGGTCAGCGCCGCGACGGCGGCCGCCCGCTACGCCGCCGACACGTGCGCCCGCGGCGACGAAGACGCGGATGTCGCGGCGGCGGTCGCCCAGGCGTATTGCAGCGGCGTCGCCGTGAAGGCGGCCGAGGAGTGCGTCCAGCTGCACGGCGGCATCGGCATGACGTGGGAGTATCCCGCGCACCTGTACCTCAAGCGAGCCAAGAGCGACCAGCTGATCTTCGGCACCGCCTACCGTCACCGCGCCCGATTGGCCGAGTTGGTAGACCTGCCCCCGAACTAGTTGCGCTCGCACTGATTTTTAGCTCGGGGCCTGACGGGAACGGCAAACCCTTTACTGGGCCGCAACATTCGCGACGCGTGGAATCCCTTCCAGGGTAGGCGTTCCACGGTCCGGCGCGAACTGACATTTCATGAGAATGTGTCGGTCCGCGGCCGCCGCAACCCCCACACCGTCCGGAGGTGACAGCATCGGAATGCGTGTGTTGCTGTCCACCCACGATTCGCGCGGGGCGGTCGAACCGCTAGCGGCACTCGGGGTTCGGTTGCGGGAGCTCGGCGCGGAGGTTCGGGTGTGCGCGCCACCGGACCAGGAATTCGCGGAGCTGCTGGCCGGTATCGGCTTGCCGCTGGTGCCATTCGGCGATTCGTGGCGTGCTACGGCGGCCGGCCTCACGCCGTCGGAGGACGACCTTCGCCGGCACCTGGACGGGCTCGTCGCCGCGCAATTCGACACCGTGGCCGCCGCGGCCGACGGATGCGACCTGCTGGTGGCGACCGGCTTCCCGCCCGTCGCGGCGGGGGCGCGGTCGGTGGCCGAGCGCCTGGGCATTCCCTACGCGTACGTGAGCTACCAACCGACGATTCTGCCGTCACCGCACCACCTGCCCCCGACGTACGCCGGCCAGTTGCCGGCGGGCGTGATCGACAACCGGGTGCTGTGGCGGATGGACGGCCAGCACATCAACACGCTGTTCCGCGCGACGCTCAACGGTCACCGTGCGTCGCTTGGCCTGCCGCCGGTGGACGACGTCCGCGACTACGCCCTCACCGAGCGCCCGTGGCTGGCCGCGGACCCCACCCTGGGCCCGTGGCCGGAGCGCAGCGGGCTCGACGTGGTCCAGACCGGGGCGTGGATCCTGCCCGACGAGCGTCCCCTCCCGCCCGACGTGGCGAAGTTCCTCGACGCCGGCCCGGCACCGGTGTACGTGGGCTTCGGCAGCATGCCCATGCGCGCCGCGAACCACCTTTCCCGGGCGGTCGTCGAGGCCGTCCGCGCCCAGGGCCGACGGGCGATTCTCTACCGGGGCTGGTCCGGCCTCGCCCCGATAGACGACCGGGACGATTGCCTTGCCGTCGGTGAGCTCAACCATCAGGCGCTCTTCGCCCACGTCGCGGCCATCGTGCACCACGGCGGCGCGGGCACCACGACCACCGCCGCGCGGGCCGGTGCGCCTCAGGTGGTGGTGCCCCAGGGGGCCGACCAGCCGTATTGGGCCGGCCGGGTGGCGGACCTGGGCATCGGCAGCGCGCACGACGGTCCGGCGCCTACCGCCGAGTCCCTATCGGCCGCGCTCGAGACGGTGCTGACGCCGCGCGCCCGCCGGCGGGCGCGCGCCGTGGCCGCAAGGATCCGCACCGACGGTGCGGCGGTAGCCGCGACGCTGTTGCTGGACGGCTTATCGCGGTAACGCCGAACCGAAGACCTCGGTCATGGCCTGCCAGTGCCGTTCGGCCGCGGCGGGGTCGTATGGCGCGTTGTCCGGAACCGCGAAGCCGTGGGCCGCCGGATACCACTCGATGGTGTGCTGAACGCCGGCTGCGGTCAGCGCCTTGTCGAGCTGTTCGGCGTCCTCGCGGGTGAAGGACGCGTCGTCCTTGGCGCCTCCGACATACACCGTGGCGGTGATCCGGTCGGCCAGCAGGTGCGGGCTGTCGGCGGTGTCGGTCACCAGGCCGCCGCCGTGGAACGACGCCGCGGCGGCGACGCGCTCGGGCAACCGGCCGGCGACGATCAGAGAGGCCCGCCCACCCATGCAGTAGCCGCACACGCCGAAGCGCTCCCCGGACACCTCGGGGCGGGCGGCCAGGTAGTCGAAGAAGGCGCCGGCGTCACTGGCCATCTTGTCCGGAGTGACGCTGCCGATCATGCCGAACAGTCGCTTGCGTTCCCGCTCGTCGCCGAACACGGTGGCCATGTCGAACGGGGCCCAATCGCCGCTGCGGTAATACACGTCGGGAAGCAGCACCGCATAGCCGAATCCGGCCAGCTTGGCGGCCATCTGGTCGAAGGTGTCGCGCACCCCGCCGGCATCGCAGTACATGACTATCCCTGGCCACGGGCCGGGTCCGTCGGGGGTGAACAGGCCGACGGGACAGGTGCCATCGGCGGTCGTGACGCTGTCAGTAATTTTCGGCATGGCCTCCGTTCTACTCCGAGCCCCCGCGGCGGGATTTAGCGGCGTCGACCCGCCGCGCCCGGCTTCGCCGCGCTTGCGATCGCCCGCCTGATTTATCGCGTCGACCCGCCGCGCCCGGCTTCGCCGCGCTTGCGATCGCCGCTAAGCTGGCCGCGTGCCGATCCCCGCGCCGGTTCCCAAGCCCTACGAGGACCTGCTGCGCCTGGTGCTCGAGCGGGGCACGGCCAAATCCGACCGCACCGGCACGGGGACCCGCAGCCTGTTCGGCCAGCAGTTGCGCTACGACCTGTCGGCCGGCTTCCCGCTGCTCACCACCAAGAAGGTGCATCTCAAGTCGGTCGTCTACGAGTTGCTGTGGTTCTTGCGCGGCGACTCCAACGTCGCCTGGCTGCACGAGCACGGCGTCACCATCTGGGACGAATGGGCCAGTGAAACAGGCGATCTCGGACCGATATACGGCGTGCAGTGGCGGTCCTGGCCGACACCTTCGGGTGAGCACGTCGACCAGATCAGCGCGGCGCTGGACTTGCTGCGGACCGACCCGAACTCGCGGCGCATCATCGTGTCGGCGTGGAACGTCGGGGAGATCCCGCAAATGGCGCTGCCGCCGTGTCACGCGTTCTTCCAGTTCTACGTGGCCGACGGTCGGCTGAGCTGCCAGCTGTATCAGCGCAGCGCCGACCTGTTTCTCGGTGTGCCGTTCAACATCGCCAGCTACGCGCTGCTCACTCACATGATGGCCGCCCAGGCCGGTCTGGCGGTCGGTGAGTTCGTCTGGACGGGTGGCGACTGCCACATCTACGACAACCACGTCGAGCAGGTGCGGACCCAGCTCAGTCGTGACCCGCGGCCCTACCCCGAACTCGTACTGGCGCACAGGGATTCGATCTTCGACTACACCTACGACGACGTCGTCGTGAAGAATTACGACCCGCACCCCGCGATCAAAGCCCCCGTCGCCGTATGACGCGTGTGGGCCTGGTGTGGGCTCAGTCGACGTCGGGCATCATCGGCCGCGGTGGCGACATCCCGTGGCGAGTACCCGAGGACCTGGCCCGCTTCAAAGAGCTGACCATCGGGCACACGGTGGTCATGGGCCGGCGAACGTGGGAGTCGTTGCCGACCAAGGTCCGGCCGCTGCCGGGTCGCAAGAATGTCGTACTCTCGCGCCGGAGCGACTTCGTGGCCGACGGGGCGCAGGTCGTCGATTCGCTCGAGGCGGCCCTTGCGGGTTCCGCGAACGAGCCGGAGACGTGGGTGATCGGCGGTGAGCAGGTCTATCTGCTCGCGCTGCCGCATGCCACCCGGTGCGAGGTCACCGAGGTCGAAGTCGACCTGCGGCGCGACGACGACGACGCGCTGGCTCCGGTGCTCGACGACACCTGGCTGGGTGAGACGGGGGACTGGCAGGTTAGCCGCACGGGGCTGCGGTACCGGCTGCACAGCTACCGTCGGGCATGAGCGTTGGCCTTCGCGCCCGTGACATACTCGGACGCGGGGGTCGGTCTCACCACGTCACCACACGTTGCCAGAAGGGGGAATTGGCAGTGATACCCGAACCCGCGAAAACGTTCACTCGCATGTTCAGGGGCTACGACCCGTCAGCGGTCGATGCCCACATCGAGATGTTGACCACCAAGCAGCAGTTGTTGCTCGACGACGTCGAGAGCCTGAGGGGCCGGCTGAAGGAAGCCGGCGACGAAACGGCCGCGCTGCGCAAGGAGGTCGCCGTCCTCACCGACACCTCACCCTCACCCCACGCGATGCAGCGCCGGATGGCGAAGATGTTGCGACGCGCGGTCGACGAGGTTTCCGAGATGCAGGCCGAGGCGCGAAGCGAGGCGGACGCGCTGATCGCGGCGACGCAGGCCGAGGTGGAGGCCGCGCAGCGAAAGCACGAAGAGGAGTTGGCGGAGATGGCCGAGCAGCGAAAAGCCATGGAAACCGATTACGAGGAAACCAAGAAACAGCTCGAGGCCGAACTGGCCGACATGCGTGCCGAAACCGAAGCGGCGATCGACAAGGCGTGGCGCGACGCCCAACGGGAGGCCGATCACTACCGTGAGCAGGCCCGACGGACGGCGGACGAAGCGATCCAGCAACGGATCAACGTCCTCGAGCAGCTGATGGGCGTGTACCGCGACCTCGAAGCGGTTCCGGGCGCTCTCGAGTCGGCCTACCAAGAGCAGAAGAATGCACCGGAGCCGAGCGTCGTGGTGCCGTTGGACGGGAAAGTCAGCACGGGGTGAGCCCCCGGCCGCGTCGCCGCTGAGCGCTGTCGTACCCGAGCGGTATTCTCGGCGCCGTGTCGATCCGGACCCATAGGCTGTCGGCCGCGCAAGCCCGGCGGATCGCCGTTGCGGCCCAAGGCTTTAGCGAGCCGCGGCCCGCCGGTCCGATCACGCGTGCCCACCTGAAGCGGCTGATCTCGAGAATCCAAGTGCTGCAACTGGATTCGGTGTCGGTGGCCGTGCGCGCTCACTACGCACCGGTGTTCAGCCGGCTCGGTCCCTACGACCGCGACGTGCTGGACCGCGCGGCCTGGGGACCGCGCTCCGCGCGGCTGCTGGCCGAGTACTGGGCGCACGAAGCCGCGCTGATGGCCGTCGACGACTGGCCGCTGCTGCGCTGGCGGATGCGCCAGTATCGGCATGGCCGCTGGGGCAGCCACATCGTCAAGGCCAATCCCCAACTCGCCGACGACATCGTCGCCGCCCTCGCCGAACTCGGGCCCAGCACCGCCGGACAGATCGAAGCGCACCTGGCCGCCGAGCCGCGCAGGAAAAAGGGCACCTGGTGGACACGCAGCGACACCAAGTGGGTGGCCGAGGCGCTGTTCGCCTCAGGACGGCTCACCACCGCCACCCGGGTGGGTTTCGCTCGCCACTACGACCTGGTGGAACGGGTGCTCCCGGCGAGCGTGCTGGCCCGCGAGGTCGACGACGAGGAGGCCGTCCGGGAACTCACGCTGCGGGCCGCCACCGCGCTGGGCGTGGCTACCGAGGCGGACCTTCGCGACTACTTCCGGCTGTCGGCCCAGCAGGTCAAGCCCGCTGTCGCCGACCTGCTTGCCGCCGGGGAGATCGAGCGGATCGACGTCGAAGGCTGGCCCGCGCCGGCCTATCTGCGCACCGGCCGGGCGGTGCCGCGTTCCGACCGGGGTACCGCGCTGTTGTGTCCGTTCGATCCGCTGATCTTCTTTCGGCCCCGGGTTGAGCGACTGTTCGGGTTTCATTACCGCATCGAGATCTACACGCCGGCCGCCAAGCGCCAATACGGCTACTACGTGTGGCCGCTGCTGATGGACGGGCAGCTGGTCGCGCGGGTCGACCTCAAGGCCGACCGGGCCGGTGACACGCTGCGTGTCATGGGCGCGTTCGGCGAGCCCCACACTCCGCGACCGCGCATGGTGGAGGCGCTGGCCGGCGAACTGCGGTCCATGGCGTCGTGGCTGGGCCTGGGCGGGTTCCGCGTCGCCACCCGGGGCGACCTGGCCGCCGACCTGCGGGCGATCAGCTGATGCGGGCAACGGACAAAGAGCTCAAAGACACGCTCTGGAAGGCGGCCAACAAGCTGCGCGGCTCCCTTTCGGCCAGCCAGTACAAGGACGTCATCCTCGGGCTGATGTTTCTCAAGCATGCTTCCGATGCGCAGTGGAAGTTCTTGGCGCACAACGCGGAATCGCCCGACATCGGGCGGCTCGTCGACGAAGCGATGGAGGCCGCGTCGCTGCCGCGGCTGTACGAAAAGCTCGACCAGCGCCGCCTCGGTGAGCTGATGCGCCTGCTCGACGCCGCGCGATTCGGCGAACAGGGTCGCGCCCGCGACTTGATGGGCGAGGTGTACGAGTACTTCCTGGGCAATTTCGCGCGCGCGGAAGGGCGGCGGGGCGGCGAGTTCTTCACCCCGCCCAGCGTGGTCCGGGTGATCGTCGAGGTGCTGGAACCATCGAACGGACGGGTGTACGACCCATGCTGCGGCTCGGGCGGGATGTTCGTGCAGACCGAGCGGTTCATCGCCGAACGCGACGGCGACCCCGCGAAGGTCACGATCTGCGGACAGGAAAGCGTCGAGCAGACGTGGCGGATGGCGAAGATGAACCTCGCCGTGCACGGCATCGACAGCAGTGGCCTGGGCGCGCGGTGGGGCGATACGTTCGTCGACGATCAGCACGCCGGCGTGCAGATGGATTACGTGATGGCCAATCCGCCCTTCAACATCAAGGATTGGGCCCGCGACGAGCACGACCCGCGCTGGCGCTTCGGTGTCCCGCCCGCCGGCAACGCCAACTACGCATGGATCCAGCACATCCTGTCCAAACTGGCCCCCGGCGGGAGGGCCGGCGTGGTGATGGCCAACGGTTCCATGTCGTCGAATGCGGTCGGGGAGGGTGACATTCGCGCGCGAATCGTCGAGGCCGACCTGGTGTCGTGCATGGTCGCGCTGCCCGCGCAGCTGTTTCGCAGCACGTCGATTCCGGTGTGCCTGTGGTTCTTCGACATGGACAAGGGCGAACGGTCCGGGCAGGCGCTGTTCATCGACGCGCGTGGGCTCGGCCACCTGGTGGATCGCGCCGAGCGGGCGCTGACGCACGATGAGGTGGTCCGGATCGGCGACACCTATCACGCGTGGCGCGGATCGGAATCGGCCGCCGCGAAAGGCATTACCTACCAGGATGTTCCGGGATTCTGCGGGTCGGCGTCGCTCGGCGACATCGCCGCGGCCGGCTACACCCTTACGCCGGGACGCTATGTCGGTCCGCCCACCGCCGCGGACGACGGCGAGCCGGCCGACCAGAAGATCGCCCGGCTGACCGGCGACCTGCTGGCCGCGCTCGACGAATCCGCACGCCTGGAAGATGTTGTGCGCCAACAACTGGAGCGCTTGCGGTGAACACCACGCTGGGCGACCAGCTGGTCTTCAGCACCGGCAGCAGCGCGCCGCGGAGGTCGCCGGGTGGACGCTTCCGCGTCTACGGCGCCAACGGGGCCATCGGTTATGCCGCCGAACCCAACGCGGCCGGTCCACTGATCGTCCTCGGGCGCGTCGGGGCGCAGTGCGGCAGCCTGCGGTATTGCGACTCCGACGCCTGGGTCACCGAGAACGCGCTGATATGCCGCGCCAAGAACCCCGGGGAGACGCGGTATTGGTACTACGCGCTGCAAACCTGCCGGCTGGGCGATCACCGCTCCGGATCGGGACAGCCGCTGCTCAGCCAGAGGATCCTGCGTGACGTTGCGGTGCAGAGCGTGGCGGCGCCGCGGCGCGAGGCGATCGCCGAGCTGCTCGGCGCCCTCGACGACAAAATATCCGCCAACGAACGGGTGATCGAGACCGCCCAGCACGTGATGGCGGCCATCGCGGAGTCGGCCCCCGAACGTGCGCCGCTGTCCAGCCTGGCGAGCCGGTCGACGGCATTCCTCAATGTGGCCGAGTTCGACCATGTGGTCGCACACTTCAGCCTTCCGGCGTTCGACGACGGAGCGAAGCCCCGCGTCGTGAGCTCCAAGTCCATCAGAAGCGGCAAGTTCGTCTTGTCGGAGCCGTGCGTGTTGTTCGCGAAGCTGAACCCCCGAATCCCGCGCATCTGGAACGTGGTGCGGCTGCCGTCGGAAATGGCCTTGGCCAGCAGCGAATTCGTCGTCCTGAAGCCCACGGGCGTCGACGCCTCGGCGCTGTGGTCGGCCGTGCGGCAACCAGACGTCTCCCAACGGCTGCAGCGCCGGGTCGCCGGGACTTCGGCGAGCCATCAGCGGATCCACCCGCGCGATCTGCTGGACGTTCGCGTCCCGGATGTCCGGCGGCTGCCCACAGCGGCCTTACAAACGATCACCGGCCTGGGGGTGCTGTGCCACGCGCGTTGTACCGAAAGCGCACGGTTGTCCGCGTTCCGCGACGCGCTGTTGCCCCGGCTGATATCGGGTGAGGTCCTCCTACGGTCGCCACGTTAAGGTGAGCGCCGTGGCCGAGACCGCGCCGCTGCGCGTGCAACTGATCGCCAAGACCGAGTTCCTGGCGCCGACGGACGTGCCGTGGACCACTGACGCCGACGGTGGCCCGGCGCTGGTCGAGTTCGCCGGCCGGGCCTGCTACCAAAGCTGGTCGAAGCCCAATCCCAAGACCGCGACCAACGCCGGCTACATCAAGCACATCATCGATGTGGGGCACTTTTCCGTGCTCGAGCACGCGCACGTGTCGTTCTACATCACCGGCATTTCCCGATCGCTCACGCACGAGCTGATCCGGCACCGCCACTTCTCCTACTCGCAGCTGTCGCAGCGCTACGTGCCCGAGGGCGACTCGCGAGTCGTCGTGCCACCGGGCATGGAAGACGACCCCGAACTGCACCGGATCCTGACCGAGGCCGCCGACGCGAGCCGGGCCACCTACGCCGAGCTGCTGGCCAAGCTCGAGGCGAAATTCGCCGACCAGCCGAACGCCATCCTGCGGCGCAAGCAGGCCCGGCAGGCCGCTCGGGCCGTGCTGCCGAACGCGACCGAGACCCGCATCGTCGTGACCGGCAATTACCGGGCCTGGCGCCATTTCATCGCCATGCGCGCCAGCGAGCACGCCGACGTGGAGATCCGGCGGCTGGCCATCGAGTGCCTGCGCCAGCTCGCCGACGCCGCGCCCGCGGCGTTCGCCGACTTCGAGATCTCGACGCTGGCCGACGGGACCGAGGTAGCCACCAGCCCGCTGGCGACCGAAGCCTGAGATCCCCAGCTGTCACTGCAGTCACCGGCGCCCACACCCAGATCGGCGCCCGCATCCAAAACCGTCGCCCGCATCCAAAACCGTCGCCCGCATCCAAAACCGTCGCCCGCATCCAAAACCGCGGCGTTGTCGCTCAGAGGCGGGCACTTTGGCCATACCCGGACTTGCCGGGACGCGTGTGACTCCTGAGGCTGGCCGCGCCCCTTCCGGCCGCCGCAACGCAAGCCCGCGCCGTTGCTAAATACCTTGCCGCCGCCAGGTAACCTAAGGACCGTGAGCACCGTCGGATTCGACGCCCCGGCACGGTTGGGAACCGTGCTGACCGCGATGGTGACACCGTTTGCTCCCGACGGCTCGCTCGACACCACCGCCGCGGCACAACTGGCGAACCACCTGGTAGACGCCGGGTGTGACGGCCTGGTGGTCTCCGGAACCACGGGCGAGTCGCCGACTACCACCGACGACGAGAAGCGGGAGCTGCTACGCGTCGTGCTGGAGGCGGTGGGCGACCGTGCCCGGGTCGTCGCCGGCGCGGGTACCTATGACACCGCTCACAGCGTCCGACTGGCCAAGGCCTGCGCGGCCGAGGGCGCGCACGGGCTGTTGGTCGTGACGCCCTACTACTCGAAGCCGCCGCAGAGCGGGCTGATCGCGCATTTCACCACCATCGCCGACGCCACGGAGCTGCCCGTGCTGCTCTACGACATCCCGCCGCGCTCGGTGATACCGATCGAGACCAAGACCATCCGTGCGCTGGCCGCCCACCCGAACATCGTGGGAATCAAAGACGCCAAGGCCGACCTGCACAGTGGTGGCCAGATCATCGCCGAGACCGGACTGGCCTACTACTCCGGTGACGACGCGCTCAACCTGCCGTGGCTGGCCATGGGCGCCACCGGCTTCATCAGCGTGATCTCCCATCTGGCCGCGGGTCAGCTCCGAGAAATGTTGTCCGCCTTCGCTTCCGGCGACATCGCCACCGCGCGGAAGATCAACGTCACCGTCGCCCCGCTGTGCGACGCCATGAGCCGGCTGGGCGGCGTGACCATGTCCAAGGCGGGTCTGCGCCTGCAGGGCATCGAGGTTGGCGATCCCCGATTGCCGCAAATGCCGGCGACGCCCGAGCAAATCGATGCGCTGGCCGCCGACATGCGCGCGGCGTCGGTGCTCCGGTGAGCCAGAGGGTGGACCCTAAGTGGATGTAGATCTCGCCCCACCTGGTCCCTTGACCACTGGTGGGTTGCGAGTCACCGCGCTGGGCGGCATCAACGAAATCGGCCGCAACATGACGGTTTTCGAGCACCTGGGCCGGTTGTTGATCATCGACTGCGGGGTGCTTTTCCCCACCCATGACGAACCCGGTGTCGACTTGATCCTGCCGGATCTTCGTCACATCGAAGACCGGCTCGACGACATCGAGGCGCTGGTGCTGACCCATGCGCACGAGGACCACATCGGCGCCATTCCGTTCTTGCTCAAGCTGCGTCCGGACATCCCGGTAGTCGGGTCGAAGTTCACCCTGGCGCTGGTCGCCGCGAAATGCCGTGAGCACCGGCTCAAGCCGGTGTTCGTCGAGGTCACCGAGGGGCAGCGGAGCACCCACGGCGTCTTCGAGTGCGAATACTTCGCCGTCAACCACTCCATTCCGGATGCGCTGGCGATCGCCTTACACACCGGTGCGGGAACGGTCTTGCACACCGGCGACATCAAGCTGGACCAGCTTCCCCTCGACGGCCGGCCCACCGAT
The DNA here is from genome assembly GCF_002102255.1 of Mycobacterium nebraskense. GTDB lineage: Bacteria > Actinomycetota > Actinomycetes > Mycobacteriales > Mycobacteriaceae > Mycobacterium > Mycobacterium nebraskense. Next base: position 66,715 of record NZ_LQPH01000174.1, on the reverse strand, counting down.
CTGCCCGGCATGTCCCGGCTCGGTGACGCCGGGGTGGACCTGTTCTTGTGCGACTCGACGAACTCCGAGATCCCCGGGGTGGGGCCGTCGGAAAGCGAAGTGGGACCGACGCTGCACCGGCTGATCCGTGGCGCCGAGGGCCGCGTGATCGTGGCGTGCTTCGCCTCCAACGTCGACCGGGTGCAGCAGATCATCGACGCGGCGGTCGCATTGGGCCGGCGGGTGTCGTTCGTCGGGCGGTCGATGGTGCGCAACATGGGCATCGCGCGGGAACTCGGATTCCTGCGGGTGGCCGATTCCGACGTGATCGACATCGGCGCCGCCGAGATGATGCCACCCGAGCGGGTGGTGCTGATCACCACCGGCACCCAGGGCGAGCCCATGTCGGCGTTGTCGCGGATGTCGCGCGGCGAGCATCGCAGCATCACGCTGACCGCGGGCGACCTGATTGTGCTCGCGTCGTCGCTGATCCCCGGCAACGAGGAGGCGGTCTACGGCGTGATCGATGCGCTCGCCAAGATCGGGGCCCGCGTCGTCACCAATGCCCAAGCGCGCGTGCATGTTTCGGGACACGCGTACGCCGGTGAACTGTTGTTCCTCTACAACGGTGTACGGCCACGCAACGTCATGCCGGTGCACGGCACCTGGCGGATGCTGCGCGCCAACGCCAAGCTGGCGGCCAGCACCGGAGTGCCGGAGGAGTCAATCCTGTTGGCCGAGAACGGCGTCAGCGTCGACCTGGTCGCCGGCTCGGCGTCGATCGCGGGGGCGGTGCCGGTCGGCAAGATGTTCGTCGACGGGCTGATCAGCGGCGATGTCGGCGACATCACGCTGGGGGAACGGCTCATCCTGTCGTCGGGTTTCATCGCGGTGACGGTGATCGTCCAGCGTGGCACCGGGCGGCCGGTGGCCGCCCCGCATCTGCATTCACGCGGGTTCTCCGAAGATCCCAAGGCGCTGGAACCCGCCGGGCGCCGGGTCGAGACGGAGCTGGAATTGCTTGCCGCCGACAGCATTACCGATCCGGGGCGCATCGCCCAGGCCGTGCGCCGCACCGTCGGCAAGTGGGTGGGCGAGGTGTACCGCCGACAGCCGATGATCGTGCCGACGGTCATCGAGGTCTGAACCGTCGCTAGCTCTTCTCCGCGTAGGCCGACCATTCCAGTTGCGAGGCCTTGAGTTTGCGACCGGTGGGCTCGACGTAGCGCTGGAGGAGTTCCTCGGGGCCCGCCTGCTCCACCAGCCGCCAACCGTATTGGCCGATGAACGCGCCGACCTCGTCGGGCTGTAAGCCGAAGTGCCACAACTGCCGTCGCTGGCGGACGCTGCGATAGAGCGTGCGGGTGCCGTACCGATTCGTGCCGTCGATGAAATCCCGCCGGACGTAAGTGAATACCAAACGGCTGCCAGGCGCGGTGGCGCGAAGCCCCTCCAACGTCCGCCGGACGGTGGCTTCGGTCAGGTATTGGGTGACGCCCTCGCAGATGAAGAATGCCCGGTAATCGGTGCGATAGCCGTGCTCGGCCAGGGCGGTGAGCAGGTCGTCGCGCTCCAGGTCCAACGCCACCTGCCGCACCGACATCGGCGCCCCGCCCAGCACCCGGCGGACCGTCTTCACCTTCCTGGCAACGTTGACCGGCAGGTCGACCTCGAAGACGGGGATGCGGATTTGCCGCGTCAGTAGGTAAGCGCGCGTGTCCAATCCGGCACCGAGGATGACGACCGCATCGATGCCGTCGAGCGCCTCGGCCAGCTTGTCGCCGATGAATCGCTTGCGGCAGGCCATGTTCGCCCACAGTCCGCGGCCGGACCACTCCGATCCGCGGATCATCAAGCGGCGCACCGGCGCCGCACGCGTCGCCGCTACGAGCCAACGCAGTGGCGTCGGCAGAAACAGTTCCGCGAGGTCGTCGTCCACGAGGCGGCGCCCCGGTGGCTCGTTCTGTTCGACGGCTGCCAACAGCATCGGGCCGAAGGCGGTCTGCGCGGCGGGATTTCGTGCCATGCGCCGTTACTTGTTCAGGAAGCCGGCGTCGACTGGCAACGTCACGCCGGTGATATAGCGGGCCTGGTCGGACACCAGCCATGCCACCGCGTTGGCGATGTCTTCGACATCCAGCACCTCCACCGGCATGGCATTGCCCATGGCTCCCGGCGTGTCGGTCGCGGCGGCCATCTTGGCCAGCCATTCCCGGGTGAACTCGTTGTTGATCATCGGGGTTTCGACACCGGACGGATGTATCGAGTTGACGCGAATATACTGTTTAGCAAGCAAATTGGCGTATACCCGCATCAACCCCACAACGCCGTGCTTGGCGGCGGCATAGCCGACGGAACCGGCGTCCGGGCTGCCGACGCCAGCCAGTCCGGCGCTCGAACTGATCAGCACGATCGAGCCCCCGGTGCCCTGCTTGACCATGGTCGGGATGGCGGCCTTGATGGTGTTGTAGACGCCGGTGAGGTTGACGTCGATGACGTCGCGCCAGCCGTCGTCACCGGACTGCATCGGAGCGATACCGGCGTTGGCCACGACGATGTCGAGCCGGCCGAACTCGTCCAGGCCCGACTGCAGCGCGGCCGACAGCGATTCTCGGTCACGCACGTCGCCACGAGCGGCCACGATGCGGGCGCCGGTGTCCTCGACCAGCTTGACGGTTTGCGCCAGGTCGTCCTCGGTGGCCAGGGCATAGGGGACGCTGGCGATCTGCTCGCAAAGGTCGACCGCGATGATGCTCGCCCCGTCGGTGGCGAGCCGCACCGCGTGTGCGCGGCCCTGGCCGCGCGCCGCGCCGGTGATGAAGGCGACCTTGCCTTCGAGAGGCCGGTTCATCAGGACCGGAGCTGACCCTTGTCCGGGTCGCCCGCGGGAACGGGCTGCAGCATCTTGATGTCCGGTGCTCCGGCCAGGTGGTCGCCGGCCGCGGTGAACATCTTGGTGACGGCGGGCGCGGTGCTGTGGGCCTTGAGCGCTTCGGGGTCGGCCCACTGCTCGACGAAGACGAAGGTCTCGCCCGATTGGTGCAATGAGTACAACTGGCAGCCCGGTTCGTTGTGCACTTCCTCCACCGCCTGCGTGAGGATGTCACGGACTGTGTCGACCGATTCGGGTTTCACGGTCAAGGTGGCGACGACGACGACGGGCATGCTGGGGCCTCCTGGGGGCTACGGGGTGGGTGACGCGCATGACTTCTGTTATCTAAATCACCGCTTGCCTACCCTACTCACGCGACGCGGCGGCCAACCCGTCAGATGGCGCACAAGCCGGAACCGTTACCAGTGTGGCGGGTGGTGTAGATGATGTCGATGCGACTACCCTTGCCGACATGGCTAACAAGACCGCCGCCCGCTCCAAAGCTAGAACGAGCAGGTCAAAGGCCACTTCGCGAAGTGGGTCGGGTCGCGCGCGGCCGGCGGCACCCCGCAAGCGGCCGAGCAGGCCCGCCAAGCGGCGTAACCATTCGCTGCTGGTGGCCGCCGGGCTGACCGGCGGCCGCGCTCTGCGCGCCACCTGGCTGATGGCGGCGCGCAGCACCGGCGGCGCGGCCCGGTCGATCGGGCGGGCCCGCGACATCGACCCGGGACACCGCCGCGACGGGATCGCGCTGATGTTGCTCGGCCTTTCCGTCGTGGTCGCCGCGAGCTCGTGGTTCAACGCCGCCCGGCCGGTCGGCGCGTGGGTCGACACGTTGTTGCGCACCTTCATCGGGGCGGGCGTCCTGGCGCTCCCGGTGGTCACCGCCGCCGTGGCGGTGGCGCTGATGCGCACCCAGCCCAATCCTGATGCGCGACCCAGGCTGATCCTGGGCGCCACCCTGATCGCGCTTTCCGTGCTCGGCCTGCGCCACCTGTGGTCCGGTTCGCCGGAGGACCCGGAAGCGCGGCGCCGCGCGGCGGGATTCATCGGCTTCGCCATCGGCGGCCCATTGTCGGACGGGCTGACGGCATGGATCGCCGCGCCGTTGTTGTTCATCGGCTTCATGTTCGGCCTGCTGTTGCTGACCGGAACGACCATCCGGGAGGTGCCCGACGCGGTCCGCGCCATGTTCGGCGCCCGGCTGCTCGGCGATGACGACGGCTACGGCTACGGCGACTACGACTACGACTACGACGCGGATCCGGCTGCGGCCGAGGACTTTTCCGACGGCTACTACGACGAGAGTTCGCTCGATCCCGACGACGAGCCGCAGGCCTGGCCGACGGCGGACCCGGCCCCGGCTCTGCGCGACAACGAGGACGACATTCCCACGACGCCGGAGCCGGCCATCGGGAAAACCCGCCGTCGTGACAAGAAGCGGACCGAGGTGCTGGACCGGGTGGTCGAGGGTCCCTACACCCTGCCGTCGATGAGCCTGCTGGTGGCGGGGGATCCGCCGAAGAAGCGCAGCGCCGCCAACAACGTCATGGCCGAGGCCATCGGCGAGGTGCTCACCCAGTTCAAGGTCGACGCGGCCGTCACCGGCTGCACCCGCGGGCCGACCGTCACCCGCTACGAGGTCGAGCTGGGGCCGGGCGTGAAGGTGGAGAAGATCACCGCGCTGCAGAAGAACATCGCCTACGCGGTGGCCACCGAGAGCGTGCGCATGCTGGCTCCGATCCCCGGCAAGTCCGCCGTGGGCATCGAGGTGCCCAATACCGACCGGGAAATGGTGCGGCTGGCCGACGTGCTGACCGCGCCGTCGACCCGCCGTGACCATCACCCGCTGGTGATCGCGCTCGGCAAGGACATCGAGGGGGACTTCATCTCGGCCAACCTGGCCAAAATGCCGCACCTGCTGGTGGCCGGTTCCACCGGATCCGGTAAGTCCAGCTTCGTCAACTCCATGTTGGTGTCGCTGCTGACGCGGGCCACCCCCGAAGAGGTCAGGATGATCCTGATCGACCCGAAGATGGTGGAACTGACGCCCTATGAGGGCATCCCGCATCTGATTACCCCGATCATCACCCAGCCCAAAAAGGCCGCTGCCGCGCTGGCCTGGCTGGTCGAGGAGATGGAGCAGCGCTACCAGGACATGCAGGCGTCGCGGGTGCGCCACATCGACGACTTCAACGAAAAGGTCCGGTCGGGGGCCATCACCGCGCCGCTGGGCAGCCAGCGCGAATACCGGCCCTACCCGTACGTCGTTGCGATCGTCGACGAGCTGGCCGACCTGATGATGACCGCGCCACGCGACGTCGAGGACGCGATCGTGCGGATCACCCAGAAGGCCCGCGCCGCCGGCATTCACCTCGTGCTGGCCACCCAGCGCCCGTCGGTGGACGTGGTCACCGGGCTCATCAAGACCAACGTGCCGTCGCGGCTGGCGTTCGCCACGTCGTCGCTCACCGACAGCCGGGTGATCCTGGACCAGGCCGGCGCGGAAAAGCTGATCGGCATGGGCGACGCCCTGTTCCTGCCGATGGGCGCCAGCAAGACCGTCCGGCTGCAGGGCGCGTACATCACCGACGAGGAGATCCACGCCGTCGTCACCGCCTGCAAGGACCAGGCCGAACCCGAATACACCGAGGGCGTCACCGCCGCCAAGACCACCAGCGAACGCACCGACGTCGACCCGGACATCGGCGACGACATGGACGTGTTCCTGCAGGCCGTCGAGCTGGTGGTGTCCAGCCAGTTCGGCTCCACCTCGATGCTGCAGCGCAAGCTGCGCGTCGGCTTCGCCAAGGCCGGCCGGTTGATGGACCTGATGGAAACGCGCGGCATCGTCGGGCCCAGCGAGGGATCCAAGGCGCGCGAGGTGCTGGTCAAGCCCGACGAGCTGGCCGGAACGCTGGCGTTGATCCGCGGCGGCAGCGACGCCGTAGGCGGCGACGCCGACGAGTAGCGCCGGTTACAGCACCAGCAGCATCCGCGAGTTGCCCAGGATGTTGGGCTTGACGTAGCTCAGGTCCAGGAACTCGGCGACACCGATGTCGTAGGAGCGACACATCTCCTCGAACACCTCGGCGGTCACCGGCGTGCCCTCGATCTCGGTGAACCCGTGCTTGCCGAAGAACTCGGTCTCGAACGTCAGCACGAACAACCGCTTCAGCTGCAGGTCGCGCGCGACCTCGAGCAGCCGGTCGACGATCGCGTGGCCGATGCCGCGGCCTGTCATCGTCGGGTCGACCGCGACGGTGCGGATCTCGCCCAGGTCGGACCACATCACGTGCAGCGCGCCGCATCCGACCACGTCGCCACCGCATTCGGCCACCCAGAACTCCTGGACCGCCTCGTACAGCGTCACCAGGTTCTTCTCCAGCAGGATCTTCCCGGCGTAGGTGTCGACGAGTTGCTTGATGGCAGGGATGTCGGAGGTTCGCGCGCGTCGCACCACCGGTCGGCAGTCCTGCGAACTTTCGGTCACGGGTAACAGTATCGACATCCGGGACGGGTGCGCTGGTCAACCGCTATTCTGATTCAGTGTCCGGGCAGCCGAAAACGGGTCCGATGGTGGGCCGTGTCCGGATCGCCAACCTCGCCAACACCCTCACCCTGTTACGGCTGGTGCTGGTCCCGATCTTCCTGCTCGCGTTGTTCGCCGGGGATGGGCACCAAAGTGCCTTCCGCGTGCTGGCTTTCGTGATTTTCGCGGTCGCCGCCATCACAGACCGGTTAGACGGCCTGCTGGCCCGCAACTACGGCATGGCCACCGAGTTCGGCGCATTCGTCGATCCGATCGCGGACAAGACGCTGATCGGGTCGGCCCTGATCGGTCTGTCGATGCTCGGCAGCGTGCCGTGGTGGGTCACGGTGGTGATCATGACCCGCGAACTGGGGGTGACCTTGTTGCGGCTGGCCGTGATTCGTCGGGGCGTGATCCCGGCCAGCTGGGGCGGCAAAGTCAAGACCGTGGTCCAGTCGGTCGCGATCGGGTTATTCATCCTGCCGCTGTCCGGGCCGCTCCGGGTGACGGCCGCGGTGGTGATGGGTGCGGCCATCGTGCTGACGATCGTCACCGGCATCGACTATGTGGTGTCGACCGTGCGGGAAGTGCGCCGGACGACCGACTGATTCTCTTCCTCGCCGAATGGGAACCAAGACCCCGCCGCCCGCGTTTCACGTAATGAGCGCCTGCCGGACGCGGTCGATTTCGCGCCGAGCAGGCTGACTGGACGAAGGAGGGCAGGAATGCCGTCATTAGTGCGCGAGGTCATCGGCGACGTGCTGCGCGAGGCCCGGATGACACAGGGCCGGACGCTGCGCGAGGTGTCCGATTCGGCAAGGGTGAGCCTTGGGTATCTGTCCGAGGTGGAGCGCGGGCGCAAGGAGCCGTCCAGCGAGCTGCTCAACGCGATCTGCGAGGCGCTACAGGTCCCGCTCTCGTCGGTGCTCACCGACGCCGGCGAGCGGATGGCAAGTGTGGAACGGGCCGCCCGCTTCGCACCCGCCGACGGGGAGCGTGGTCCCAGCATCGACGCCGGCACCAAGGTCGTCATCCCGCCGGTGGCGTCCCTGGCGATCGCCTGAGCGCTGCCCGGCGCAAGTATCCAGCGCCAGGGGTAGGGCGATCGGCGCCGACCCACTAAATTGAGCGACAAGCGACGGCCCATCCAGGGGCCATCCGGCCCACAAGAAGCGAAGGCGGAGCTCACCCATGGCCAATCCGTTCGTCAAAGCCTGGAAGTACCTGATGGCGCTGTTCAACGCGAAGATCGACGAGCGCGCCGACCCCAAGGTGCAGATCCAGCAGGCCATCGAGGAAGCGCAGCGCACCCATCAGGCGCTGACCCAGCAGGCGGCCCAAGTCATCGGCAACCAGCGGCAACTGGAGATGCGCCTCAACCGCCAGCTCGCCGACATCGAGAAGCTGCAGGTCAACGTCCGTCAGGCGCTGACGCTGGCCGACCAGGCCACCGCCGCCGGTGACGCCGCCAAGGCCACCGAGTACAACAACGCCGCGGAGGCGTTCGCGGCCCAGCTGGTGACCGCCGAGCAGGGCGTCGAGGACCTCAAGACGCTGCACGATCAGGCGCTGAATGCGGCCGCCCAGGCCAAGAAGGCGGTCGAGCAGAACGCGATGGTGTTGCAACAGAAGATCGCCGAGCGCACCAAGCTGCTCAGCCAGCTCGAGCAGGCGAAGATGCAGGAACAGGTCAGCGCCTCGCTGCGGTCGATGAGCGAGATCGCCGCGCCGGGCAACGTGCCCAGCCTCGACGAGGTGCGCGACAAGATCGAACGTCGCTACGCCAACGCGATCGGTTCGGCCGAACTCGCGCAGGGTTCGGTGCAGGGCCGCATGCTCGAGGTCGAGCAGGCCGGGGTGCAGATGGCCGGTCACTCCCGGCTGGAACAGATCCGCGCGTCGATGCGCGGCGAGGCGTTGCCGACCGGTGGGACTCCCGCCGCTGGGGCCACGCCGGAGGCGACCCCCGCGCCCGCCGAGCCCACCGGCGGCGCCGTCACTGAGAAACCCTTTGGCCAGTAAGCCGGTGTCGTGGCGGTGAGCGAGACGCAGCGCGGGCTCTGGCGCACGCTGCTGGGGCGTGGGTTGGCCACCGCCGCCGACCTTTCCGACCTGGTGGCCCAGAAGATCAGCGCCGCCGCGGATCCGCGCGCGCGGCTGCTGCGGCGGCGTCGCCGCGCGCTGCGGTGGGGCCTGATATTCGCCGCCGGCTGCGTGTTCTGGGCGGTGGTGACGATGCTGCTGGCGGCCTGGGGATGGTTCGCGCTGCTGCTGGAGATCACCGGCGCCGTCGCGGTCGTCATGGCCGTCCCGGCGACGCTGTTGTTGCTGCGCTACCGGTGGCTGCGTTCCGAGCCGCTGCCCACACCCCGCCCGACGAGCGTGCGTCGGCTCCCGCCGCCGGGCTCGGCGGCGCGGCCCGCGATGTACGCGCTGGGCGCCTCCGAACGTGGATTCCTCTCGCTGCTGAACGTGATGGAGCGGGGCTCGATGTTGCCGGCCGGCGAAATCCGCGATCTGACCGCGGCGGCCAACAAGACCTCGGCGGCCATGGCGGCCACCGCCGCGGAGGTGGTGTCGATGGAGCGGGCGGCGCAGTCCAGCGAATCATCGCGGGCGTATCTGGTGCCCACCATCAACGCGTTCACCGCGCAGTTGAGTGCCGGAGTTCGTCAGTACAACGAAATGGTCACCGCCGCAGCTCAATTGGTGTCCTCGGCCAACGGCGACCAGCTGGCCGCCTCGCAGCGCTACCGCGCCGAGCTGGCCGGAGCCACCGACCGGCTGGTGGGTTGGGCGCAGGCGTTCGACGAACTCGGCGGTTTGCGCGGCGCCAGCTGATCGCTGGGGCCTAGAACGTCGCTTTCAGCGAGGGCAGCACCACGGCCGCCAGGCCACGAAGGGTGGCCTTGAACATGTCGAAGAAGTCAAAGTAGTCGCGCCACAACGTGATTCGCCCGTCGTGGACCTCGAACACGCCACACACCCAGAACTGAAGCCGCAGCGGGCCGAAGATCAGGGCGTCGCTGCGCTCGGTGAGCACCGCCCCGCCGTCGGCCGCGATGCGGTGGATCTTCACCTCGAAGGCGGCGCGGCCGTCCATCTGCCGAAACAGCTTCATGGCCCTGGCACGGCCGTGAATCGTCGGCAGCCCGACATTTTCGTAGACGAGGTTGTCGTCCAGTGCGGCGTCGGCGGCGTCGTAATCCGCGTCCTGCAGGGCGTTCAGAAAGCCCTCGACCGTTCGGGTGTTCGCAACGGTTGTCCCAGTCGGCTCGGTCATGATTGCCAGCGTAGGCGAGCGTTGCGGTCGCGCGCTGTGGCAGGGTAAGGCCGATGCGTGTCGCCGTGGTCGCCGGGCCGGATCCCGGGCACTCGTTTCCCGCGATTGCGCTGTGCCAACGCTTCGCCGAAGCCGGCGACGAGCCCACGTTGTTCACCGGCGCCGAGTGGATTGAAGTCGCCCGCCTCGCCGGCATTGACGCTGTCGAGCTGGACGGGCTCGCGGCCATAGACGACGACGTCGACGCCGGGGCCAGGATCCACCGGCGTGCCGCGCAGATGGCGGTGCTCAACGTGCCGGCGCTACGCGACCTGGCGCCCGACCTGGTGGTGTCCGACGTCATCACCGCATGCGGTGGCATGGCCGCCGAGCTGCTGGACATCCCTTGGATCGAACTCAACCCGCATCCGCTGTACCTGCCGTCGAAAGGACTGCCGCCGATAGGCAGCGGACTCGCACCGGGTACCGGCATCCGCGGCCGGCTCCGCGACGCCACGATGCGGGCGCTCACCGCCCGGTCCTGGCGCGCGGGCCTGCGGCAGCGCGCGACCGTGCGGGTGGAGATCGGCCTGCCGGCCCGCGACCCCGGACCGCTGCGGCGACTCATCGCCACGCTGCCCGCCCTCGAGTTGCCGCGGCCGGACTGGCCGGCGGAGGCCGTGCTGGTGGGCCCGCTGCACTTCGAACCGACCGATCGGGTGCTGGAAATCCCGGCGGGCTCCGGGCCGGTCGTGGTGGTCGCGCCGTCGACTGCGTTGACGGGGACCGAGGGGCTGGCCGAGGTCGCGCTGGCCAGCCTGCGGCCGGGGGAGACGCTGCCGGCCGGATCGCGGCTGGTGGTCTCGCGGCTGGCGGGAGCGGATCTGCAGGTGCCGCCGTGGGCGGTGGTCGGGCTGGGCAGCCAGGCCGAGTTGTTGGGGCACGCCGACCTGGTGATCTGCGGCGGCGGGCACGGCATGGTCGCAAAGACACTGCTGGCGGGGGTGCCGCTGGTGGCGGTGCCCGGCGGCGGGGATCAGTGGGAGATGGCCAACCGGGTGGTGCGGCAGGGCAGTGGGCGGCTGATCCGGCCCCTGACCGCGGAGGCGCTGGTGGCCGCGGTGAACGAGGTGCTGTCGTCGCCCCGTTATCGGGAGGCCGCCCAAACCGCTGCCGCTAGCATCGCCGGTGTGGCTGATCCGGTCCGCGTGTGCCACGAAGCGCTCGCTCTGACGGGATGACTGGCAAGGGCGCGAGAAGGAGGGCAACGGCAATGAGGACGATCGCCGCTGGCGGCCTGCTCTTTGCCCTGATCTTCTGCCCGGGCGTCGCCCGCGCCGGCAGCGACGACGAGCAGCAGGCATGCCAGTTGATGGACGACCCGGCGTCCGCTCAACAGGGATACGCGCCGGCCGAATACGCCTTCATGCAGTTGCGCGCCACAATGTCGGCCGAGCGTGCGCGGACCATCATGTCCGAGGCGGTGCAGGACTTCTGCCCCAATCACCTTGTCGACCTGCCGGCCAGCTGGCGGTGATGCGGCCGGTGTCCGACCGCGGCCCGGTGGGTATCTTGCTGGCGTGCGGCTAACGGAATTCAACGAGCGGGTGGTCCTGCGATTCGGTGCGGCGTACGGCTCTTCGGTGCTGGCGGACCATGTGCTGACCGGTTTCGACGGACGCACCGCCGCCCAGGCGATCGAGGACGGGGCGGAGCCCCGCGACGTGTGGCGGGCCCTGTGTGTCGACTTCGACGTGCCGCGCGACCAGTGGTGACGTGCGAGGCGCAGCCCTGACACCTAAGTCCGGTTCGACGGTGACGTCTCGAACACGCAATCGCCGCAGACGGACCGACCGGGCAGGCGATAGAAGAGGCAGCAACTGCGACGTTTGAAGCCCAGGCGTGGGCCGGTGACGACGCCCGATCCAGCCAGCAGGCCGGTGCCCAGCAGTGCATGGGTCATCTCGGCGATCCGCGGGCCGAGGTCGGGCCGCGCCGCGAGCAGGGCGCGGGCGGCTCCGGTCAGCGCGGACGCGACGTTGCCCGCGAGCAGGGCGGGCGCCAGCCCGACCCGCAGACCGGCGGCGAGCGGTTGCATGTGCTCTTGCACGACCACCCGGTACAGCACATCCGGTGAGTTGGCGGGGATCCCGACGGGCGCGGGCAACCGCAGTGGCGCCCCGTCGTCGGCGCGTTGCAGGTCATCAAGGTCGGGGACGACGCCGTGGCCCAGCGCGCATGCGAGCACGGGCGACCACAGCCGGGTGGCGTGGCCGAGATGAACCAGCGAGGCGGCGATCCGCAGGTCCGTCGTGCGATGGCGGCTGGCGGTGGCGTCGACCAAGTCGGTGAAGCCGTCGGCGTAGTACCGCCCGACCGGGCTCCACCCGGCCGCGTCACCACCCACGGTCAACGCGAAAAACCCTTTGTGGGAAGATATTTCGGCCAGCTCAGCAGAGATGTCCATGTTTGCGCAACCAAGCCTTTTGAGGGGAAATCCGCCCCAGTGTCGTGAGGAAGCGCCGACGGTGAGTGTCTGGCTCTCGGGTGGGGGCATCCCCATCCGGGTCACAGTGGCGGGACCGCACCGGATTCACACCGGTTTCCTCAGCCTTGATGGGCCCGTCAGCGCCTTTCGGCAGCAGATGTTGCCACACGCGGTTATCGGGGTTCGGCGTGTCCGCTTGAATCGAACAGGTGTTCGGCTACTGTGGGGAACGTTCGGTGAGTCAACTTGTCGGTGGCCTTCCCTAGTGTCACGGCCAACCGACCGACAACCGGTCACCGAACACACCGAACCATAGGAGAGGCACCATGACGCAAGCCCCCGACCGCGAGAAGGCTCTCGAACTGGCGATGGCCCAGATCGAAAAGAGCTACGGCAAAGGCTCGGTGATGCGTCTCGGCGACGAGATGCGTCAGCCGATCTCGGTCATCCCGACCGGATCCATCGCACTGGACGTGGCCCTGGGCATCGGCGGACTGCCCCGCGGCCGGGTCGTGGAGATCTACGGCCCGGAATCCTCGGGTAAGACCACCGTCGCCCTGCACGCGGTGGCCAACGCCCAGGCCGCCGGCGGCGTCGCGGCCTTCATCGACGCCGAGCACGCCCTGGACCCGGACTACGCCAATAAGCTGGGCGTCGACACCGATTCCCTGCTGGTCAGCCAGCCCGACACGGGGGAGCAGGCCCTCGAGATCGCCGACATGCTGATCCGCTCCGGCGCGCTGGACATCCTGGTCATCGACTCCGTGGCGGCGCTGGTGCCCCGCGCGGAGCTCGAGGGCGAGATGGGCGACAGCCACGTCGGACTGCAGGCCCGGCTGATGAGCCAGGCGCTGCGGAAAATGACCGGCGCGCTGAACAATTCGGGAACCACGGCGATCTTCATCAACCAGCTGCGCGAGAAAATCGGGGTTATGTTCGGCAGCCCGGAAACCACCACGGGTGGAAAGGCTTTGAAGTTCTACGCGTCGGTGCGCATGGACGTTCGCCGGATCGAGACGCTCAAGGATGGCACCAATGCGGTCGGTAACCGCACCCGGGTCAAGGTCGTCAAGAACAAGGTGGCGCCGCCCTTCAAGCAGGCGGAATTCGACATCCTCTACGGGAAGGGCATCAGTCGGGAGGGTTCGCTGATCGATATGGGTGTGGAGCAGGGCTTCATCCGCAAGTCCGGTTCCTGGTTCACCTACGAGGGCGAGCAGCTCGGTCAGGGCAAGGAGAATGCCCGCACCTTCCTGATGGAAAACGGCGAGGTGGCCAACGAGATCGAGAAGAAGATCAAGGAGAAGCTTGGCATTGGCGCGGTCGTGACCGATGACCCCTCAAATGACAGCGTCCTGCCCGCCCCCGTCGACTTCTGAGCCCTCCCGCGAGGAGCAGGCGCGGACGCTGTGCCTGCGCCTGCTCACCGCGAGAGCGCGCACCCGGGCCGAGCTGCGCGGCCAGCTGGCGAAACGCGGTTATCCCGAGGACATCAGCGCTTCCGTGCTCGACCGGCTCGCCGCCGTCGGCCTGGTCGATGACAGCGACTTCGCCGAACAATGGGTGCAGTCCCGCAGGGCAAAGAGCAGGCGGGCCCTGGCTGCTGAACTGCACACCAAAGGTATCGACAGGGACGTGATCGCCACGGCGCTGTCCGGAATCGACGCCGGTGCCGAACGGGACCGGGCCGAGCAGTTGGTGCGGGCCAAGCTGTGTCGGGAGACGCTGGACGGCGATGACGCGCGAGTGACCCGCCGGCTGGTCGGGATGTTGGCGCGTCGTGGCTACAGCCAGAACCTGGCGTGTCAGGTCGTCATCGCCGAGCTGGCCGCCGAGCGGGAGCGACGCCGGGTCTAGCCCGGTGACGTGCGGTTTCTCGCGCGCCGACCGCTCGCCGTACCATGGCCCCGTGACTTCGATGGTGGTGCGAGAGGCCGTGGCGGGTGATGCCGCGCCGGTGCGCACCTACCAGGTCCGCACGTACGGCTGCCAGATGAACGTCCACGATTCCGAGCGGTTGGCCGGTCTGCTGGAAGCGGCCGGCTACCAGCGCGCGGTCGAGGGCGCAGACGCCGACGTGGTCGTCTTCAACACCTGTGCCGTCCGCGAGAACGCCGACAACAAGCTGTACGGCAACCTCAGCCACCTGGCTCCGCGCAAGCGCGGCAACCCCGAGATGCAGATCGCGGTCGGGGGGTGCCTGGCCCAAAAGGACCGGGACGCGCTGCTGCGCAAGGCACCTTGGGTCGATGTCGTGTTCGGCACGCACAACATCGGATCGCTTCCCACGCTCCTCGAACGGGCCCGGCACAACCAGGCCGCTCAGGTGGAGATCGCCGAGTCGCTGCAGGAGTTTCCGTCGGCGCTGCCGAGCGCACGCGAATCGGCCTACGCCGCTTGGGTTTCCGTCTCGGTCGGATGCAACAACAGCTGCACCTTCTGCATCGTCCCCTCTTTGCGGGGCAAGGAGGTCGACCGCAGCCCGGCCGACATCCTGGCCGAGGTGAGAGCGCTGGTGGACGACGGCGTGCTCGAAGTCACGCTGCTGGGCCAGAACGTCAACGCCTACGGGGTGTCCTTCGCCGACCCGGCGCTGCCCCGCGATCGCGGTGCCTTCGCGCGGCTGCTGCGGGCCTGCGGGGACATCGACGGACTGGAACGGGTGCGGTTCACCTCCCCGCATCCGGCCGAATTCACCGACGACGTCATCGACGCCATGGCGCAGACGCCGAATGTCTGCCCCGCCCTGCACATGCCGCTGCAGTCGGGCTCCGACCGGGTGCTGCGCGCGATGCGGCGTTCGTACCGGGCCGAGCGCTACCTCGGCATCATCGATCGTGTTCGCGCGGCCATGCCGCACGCCGCCATCACCACCGATCTGATCGTCGGGTTTCCCGGCGAGAGCGAAGAGGACTTCGCGGCGACGCTGGATGTGGTGCGGCAGGCCCGGTTCGCGGCCGCGTTCACCTTCCAGTACTCCAAGCGGCCCGGCACGCCGGCCGCCGACCTTGACGGGCAGCTCCCGAAAGCCGTTGTCCAGGAACGTTATGAGCGGCTGGTCGAGCTGCAGGAGCAGATCTCGCTGGAGGGCAATCGCGCGCTGGTCGGCCAGACCGTGGAGTTGCTGGTCGCCGCCGGTGAGGGGCGCAAGGACACCCGCACGGCGCGGATGACCGGCCGCGCCCGCGACGGCCGCCTGGTGCACTTCAGCGCCGATGACCGGGTGCGACCCGGGGATTTCGTCACCGCGGTGGTCACCCAGGCCGCACCGCACCACCTCATTGCCGACGCCGGCGTCATCAGCCATCGCCGCACCCGCGCGGGCGACGCGCACGCCGCCGGGCAGCGCCCTGGCGGCATCGGTCTCGGCATGCCTGCCGTCGGACCGCCCACCGACCCAGTCGAACCCCTTGGATGTGCCCGATGAACGAAGAACACCCCGGCTTCCATGCCCTGCGCAACGAAATCGAGGCCGCCGAGCGTCGTGTGGCGCGCGGATTCGACCCGGGCCCACGCGGTTTCGTCGTGGCGATCCTGGTCTTCGTGCTGCTGGGATCGTTCATCCTGCCGCACACCGGCGCGGTGCGGGGCTGGGACGTGTTGTTCAGCAGCCACGGGGCCGGCGCGGCCGCGGTGGCGTTGCCGTCGCGGGTGTTCGCCTGGCTGACCCTGGTGTTCGGTGTCGGGTTCTCCATGCTCGCGTTGGTGACGCGGCGCTGGGCGCTGGCCTGGATCGCGCTGGCGGGTTCTGCGCTTGCCGGTGCGGCGGGGCTGTTGGCCATCTGGTCCCGCCAGACGGTGGCCGCGGGGCATCCGGGACCCGGGGTTGGGCTGATCGCGGGCTGGATCATCGTCCTCGCGCTGAGCTACCAATGGGCCAGGGTGGTGTGGTCGCGGACCATCGTGCAACTGGCGGCCGAGGAGCAGCGGCGCCGAGTCGCGGCACAGCAACAGTCGATGACACTGCTCGACAGCCTGGACAACGGGCCCGAGCAGCCGGGGGACCGGGCGCCCCAAGCTCCCGAATCCTAGGACTTACGCGTCAGCGCCTCGGCGGCCGCCTGCGCCCACTGCCGCCACTGTTCGGCGTTGGCCGTGGCCTCTTCGGCCTCTTTGGTACGGCCCGCCGCCGCGGCCTTCTCGGCCTGCTGCTCGTACTGCTCGGCGCGAATGCGGAACTGCTCGGCGCGGGCCTGCGCCTGGGGATCCGACCAATCGGCCTCGCCCGCGTCGCGCACCGTCTTCTCGACCGCGCGCAGCCGACGCTCCAATTCGGCGGACCGTTCCCGGGGCACCTTGCCGATCGCGTCCCATTTCTCGGCGATCGAGCGCAGCGCCGCCCTGGCCGCGTCCTGATTGCTGGTGTCGATCTTCTCCGCTTCGGCCAGCAGCGCCTCCTTGGCGGTGGCGTTGGCCCGCAGCTCCGCGTCCTTCTCGGCCGTCGCTGCGTTGCGAGCCGTGAAGAAGACGTCCTGGGCCGCCTTGAACCGCCTCCACAGGGCATCGTCGACATCCCGGGCCGCCCGGCCCGCCGCCTTCCATTCCATGAGCAGCTTGCGGAATTCAGCGCTGGTGGCCGTCCAGTCCGTCGAATCGGACAACTCCTCGGCCCGCTCGCAGAGTCGTTCCTTGGCCTGGCGAACGCCCAGTCTTTCCCGGTCCAGTTCGGCGAAATGGGATCCCCGCCGGCGGTTGAAGGTTTCCCGGGCCGCCGAATAGCGCTTCCACAGCGCGTCGTCGACCTTGCGGTCCAGGCCGTTGATGGTCTTCCACTCGTCGAGGATGGCCCGCAGCCGGTCGCCGGCGGCCTTCCACTGCGTCGAGTTGGTGCCCAACTCCTCGGCCTCGGCGGCCAGCGCCTCCTTGCGCGCGGTCTGGGTGGCGCGATGCTCGTCGCGGCGGGAGCGCTCCTCGGCGACGGTGGCCCCGACGTGGTCGATGAGGCTGGTCAACCGGCGTGCGAGCGCGTCGATGTCGCCCAGCACGGTCGCCGTCGGCAACGTGTCGGCCAGCTCGGACGCATGGGCTTTGATCTTGCGGGCGTCACCGGTTCCCGCCGCCAGCCGCTCCTCCATGAGCGTGACCTCGGTGGCCAGGTCGTCGAAGCGTCGGCCGAAGTGGGCGAAAGCGGCTTCCCGGTCACCGGCCTGCCAGGAGCCGACGATGCGCTCGCCGGCGGCGGTGATCAGCCAGACCGTGCCGTCGTCGTCGACGCGCCCGAACTGATGCGGATTGCTCCGCGGGGGCGCCGGCACCGGGTGGGCGGTGGGCCGCGGCCCCGGTCTCGTCGGCCGGGGACCGGGACGCGGTCCCGGGCGTGGCACCGGGCCTGAAACCGGTTGGGCCACCGGGCCACCCGGATCTCCGCCGTGGGATTCGTCAGCGGTCATGAGCTCGTCACCTACCCTTCGCGCGGTCGGTATACCGCGCACCTGCCGCGCGTAGCGGCACCATCTGCTGCACCTGTGGGCGGGCCATCGCGGCTCTCCCAACAGCTGCTTAACAGTATTCAAGCAGCTTGGCGGCCCATCCGCCGCCACCCTGATCTTCCCGCTCGGGATGCATCGGCGCGGCGGCCGCCCGGATCAGGAGTGGTGCCCTGGCCGCGGCCGGCGTAACCCCGGCGGGTGTAACCGGATCGCAGCGTTACCCACAGCCCTTACATAGGTTGATGAAGTATCAACAAGGGGTGATTCGCTCAGTGAGCAGCGGCGTGGGCAACCTCATACTGTTGTTGCTGAACTGATCGCAAATTTTGCGTGTATTTCCCCGAACCCGAGGGAAAGCTGGTCGGGGCAGTCGTGAGGTGAGGGGTCGCTCATGTCGAAGGTTGATGTCGCGGCGTTGATCGCGCTGTGCGCGGCGTTGGCATCCGCCGTGGGCGACGTGATCCGTCAACGCTCGGCGCAGGAGATAACCGACAAGGAGGTCGGCCATCTCGAGCTGTTCCGCATGTCGTTGCGGGACAAGCGGTGGTGGTTGGGCGGCCTGGCGGCGATCGTCAACTACAGCCTGCAAGCCGGGGCTCTGGCCTGGGGCTCGGTGGTGTTGGTTACCGCGCTGCAGGTGACCGCGTTGCTATTCGCCCTGCCGATCTATGCGCGGCTGACCAAGCGCCGGGTGACCCGGTGGGAGTGGGTGTGGGCGGTGGTACTGGCCGGAGCCCTCGCGGTGGTCATCATCGTCGGTGACCCAGCCTCCGGCGATCAGCGCGCATCGGTCGGGACGTGGGCCATCGTGGCCGCGGTGGTGGTGCCGCTGCTGGTGGCGTGTGTGGTGGCCGCGCGGATCTGGTCGGGCAGCCCGTTTGCTGCCGCGCTCCTTGCGGTGGTGGCGGGTTCGGCGTTGGCGTTGTTTGCTGTGCTCACAAAAGGCATCGTCGAGGTGGGTGAGGACGGCCCGTTGGCCGTGCTGACCGCCCCCGAGTTCGTACCCTGGCTCCTGCTGGCGCTGACCGGGATGATCTTCCAGCAGTCGGCGTTCCGGGCGGGTGCGCTGACGGCCTCGATGCCGACGATGACCGTGGCGAAGCCCGTGGTGGCCGGTTTGCTTGGCATCTTCGTGCTCGGCGAAACGCTGAACGCCGACGGGCCCAAGGCCTTCATCCTGATCGCGGCGGTGGCGGTGGTGATCGTGGCAACTGTCGCGCTGGCCCGCGGCGAGGCCGCCACCATGGTCGCGGAGACCGGACGAGACGACGGAAGCATCACCCCAGACACGTGGTCGTCCGAAGACGGCGAGGCGGGCCCTTTTAGCGACCCCTTCGTTGCGGCGACGGCCGAGGCCTAGAGCACACCCGCGCCGGCGAAACGCTAGTTTGGTGGCGTGCTCAGCGGCATTGCCATCATTCCGTCGGCGCCATTGCTGGTGCCCAAGCTCGCCGGGGCCGCCGCCGCGGAGGTGACCGACCTGGTGGCGGCGGTGCTGGCGGCGGCCGCCCTATTGCCCGCGCGCTGGACCGTCGTCGGGAGCGCGGAGCGCGACGCCGTGTTGAGCCCCGAAACGACCGGCACTTTCGCGGGTTTCGGCGCGGACCTACCGGTTCGGCTTTCCCCGCGCGCCGAGTCCGGGCCGCCCGCCGATCTGCCCGTGTGCGCCTTGCTGGCCGCCTGGGTCCGGGGCCAAGTCCGGCCCGACGCGACCGCGCAGGCCCACATCTACTCCGCCGACCATGACGCTGAGACCGCGCTGGCTCACGGCCGGCGCTTGCGCGCCGAGATCGACCGGTCACCGGAGCCGATCGGGGTGCTGGTCGTCGCCGACGGCGCGAACACCTTGACACCGGCCGCCCCCGGCGGGTACGACCCGGGCAACGCCGACGCGCAGCTGGCCCTCGACGACGCGCTGGCAACCGGTGACGTCACCGCCCTGACGCGGCTGCCGCGGCAGATCCTGGGCCGGGTCGCCTTTCAGGTGCTGGCCGGCCTGGCCGAACCCGGACCGCGATCGACCAAGGAGCTGTACCGGGGTGCGCCCTACGGCGTGGGCTACTTCGCCGGCGCCTGGCAGCTCTGAGGTGGCCGTGCGACCACTGGCGATCATCGGCCCCACCGGAACCGGCAAGTCGCAGCTGGCACTCGACGTCGCCGAACGGCTCGAGGCCGGCGCGGAAATCGTCAATGCCGACGCGATGCAGCTCTATCGCGGAATGGACATCGGCACCGCCAAGCTTCCCGTCGACCAGCGCCGCGGCGTCCCACATCACCAGCTCGACGTCCTGGACGTCACCGAGACCGCGACCGTCGCCCGGTATCAGCGCGCCGCCGCCGCGGACGTCGAGGCGATCGCCGCCCGCGGCGCCGTGCCCATCATCGTCGGCGGCTCCATGCTCTACATCCAATCCCTGCTCGACGACTGGGCGTTCCCCGCGACCGATCCCGCCGTGCGGGCGCGCTGGGAGCAGCGGTTGGCCGAGGTCGGGGTGGGCGGTCTGCACGCCGAGCTGGCCCGTCGCGACCCCGCTGCCGCGGCGGCCATCCTGCCCACCGACGCGCGGCGCACCGTGCGGGCGCTCGAAGTGGTCGAGCTGACCGGACAGCCGTTCGCCGCGTCGGCACCACGCATCGGCCCCCCGAGGTGGGACACCGCCATCGTCGGGCTGGATTGCGAGACAACGATTCTGGACGAACGGCTGGCCCGGCGCACCGACGCCATGTTCGACCAGGGCCTGGTCGACGAGGTGAGCGCGCTGCTCGGCCAGGGCCTGCGCGACGGGGTCACGGCGTCGCGCGCCCTGGGCTACGCCCAGGTGATCGAGGCGCTGGACGCCGGCGGCGGCGCCGATCGACTGCGCGACGCGCGGGAACAGACCTACATGGGCACCCGACGCTATGTGCGCCGGCAGCGGTCGTGGTTTCGCCGCGACCACCGGGTCCACTGGCTGGACGCGGGCGAGGGCGCCCGGCTCGTCGACGAAGCCCTGCGAGCCTGGGGCCACGTATCCTGAGCAGGTGATCTTCGCCAAGGGCCATGGCACCGAGAATGACTTCGTGGTGCTCCCGGACGCGCAGGCCACACTCGACCTCACCGCGGCCCGGGTGGCCGCCTTGTGCGACCGGCGGCGCGGACTGGGCGCCGACGGAGTGCTGCGGGTGACCACGGCCGGTGCGGCCCTGTCGGCCGGCGTGCTCGACCGGCTGCCCGACGGTGTGGCCTCCGCCGACTGGTACATGGACTACCGCAACGCCGACGGTTCCGTCGCCCAGATGTGCGGCAACGGCATCCGGGTGTTCGCGCATTACCTGCGGGCCAGCGGGATGGAAGCGCGCGACGAATTCGTGGTCGGGTCGCCGGCCGGCCCGCGGCCGATCACCGTGCACCACTCCGATGCCACCCGTGCCGACATCAGCGTCGACATGGGCAAGGCCAACGCGCTCGGCAGCGGAGGGCCGGCCTTTGAGGCGACAGTCGGCGGCCGCCGGTTTTCCGGCCTGGCGGTCGACGTGGGCAATCCCCACCTGGCGTGTGTGGATCCCGACCTGACCGCCGATGAGCTGGCACGACTGGACGTGGCGGCGCCGGTCAGCTTCGACCAAGCCCAGTTCCCCGAGGGGGTCAACATCGAAGTCCTCACCGCACCGGCCGACGGCGCTGTGCGGATGCGGGTGCACGAGCGGGGCGTGGGCGAGACCCGTTCGTGCGGCACCGGGACGGTCGCGGCCACGGTGGCCGCGCTGGCGGCCGCCGGTGCGGACACCGGCACCCTCACGGTGCGGGTACCGGGCGGCGACGTCGTCGTCACCATCACCGCCGCCACCAGCTACTTGAGGGGGCCGTCGGTACTGGTGGCCCATGGGGAGGTCAGCGGGGAATGGTGGGACGCGCAGGAGCGTTAATTCGAGTGCACGGCGCCGATTCGCCGTGCATCATCTTGTATTGCCTATGACACATCCCGAATTCTCTAATCACGCTGTGCCGGAACCTAGCGACGGCGAACTGGCCCTGGAAGAACGGTCGGCGCTGCGCCGCGTCGCCGGTCTGTCCACCGAACTCACCGACGTATCCGAAGTCGAGTACCGCCAGCTTCGGCTGGAACGCGTCGTACTGGTCGGCGTGTGGACCGACGGCTCCGCCGCCGACAGTGAGGCCAGCATGGCCGAGCTGGCCGCCCTGGCCGAGACCGCCGGCTCCCAGGTGCTCGAAGGGCTTATTCAACGCCGCGACAAGCCCGACCCGTCGACCTACATCGGCTCGGGCAAGGCCCAGGAGCTACGCGAAGTGGTGCTGGCGACCGGCGCCGACACCGTGATCTGCGACGGTGAACTGTCCCCTGCGCAACTGACCGCGCTGGAAAAGGCGGTGAAGGTCAAGGTCATCGACCGCACCGCGCTGATCCTGGACATCTTCGCCCAGCACGCCACCAGCCGGGAGGGTAAGGCCCAGGTATCGCTGGCCCAGATGGAGTACATGCTGCCGCGGCTGCGCGGCTGGGGTGAGTCGATGTCCCGGCAGGCCGGTGGCCGCGCCGGCGGCAGCGGGGGAGGCGTGGGCCTGCGCGGTCCCGGTGAAACCAAGATCGAGACCGACCGCCGCCGCATCCGGGAGCGAATGGCCAAGCTGCGCCGCGAGATCAAGGACATGAAACAGGTCCGCGACACCCAGCGCAGCCGCCGCCTGCAGAGCGACGTGCCGTCGGTCGCCATCGTCGGCTACACCAACGCCGGCAAGTCGAGCCTGCTCAACGCGCTGACCGGAGCGGGGGTGCTGGTGCAGGACGCCTTGTTCGCCACGCTGGAGCCCACCACCCGCCGCGCCGAGTTCCCCGACGGTCGCCCGCTGGTGCTCACCGACACCGTCGGGTTCGTCCGGCACCTTCCCACCCAACTGGTCGAGGCGTTCCGCTCGACGCTGGAGGAGGTCGTCGACGCCGACCTGCTGCTGCATGTGGTCGACGGCTCCGACGCCAATCCACTGGCCCAGATCAATGCGGTGCGCGAGGTGATCTCCGACGTTATCGCCGACCACCACGGTGACCCGCCGCCCGAACTGTTGGTGGTGAACAAGGTCGACGCCGCGAGCGGCCTGATGTTGGCCAAGCTCCGACACGCGCTGCCCGGCGCGGTGTTCGTCTCGGCAAGGACGGGCGAAGGGATCGACGCCCTGCGGCACCGGATGGGCGAGTTGGCCGTTCCCGCTGATACGGCCGTGGACGTGGTGATTCCGTACCACCGCGGTGACCTGGTGGCCCGGCTGCACGCCGACGGGCGCGTGCAGCAGGAGGAGCACAATCCCGACGGCACCCGGATCAAGGCCCGGGTTCCGGTGGCGCTGGCCGGTCGCCTGCAGGAGTTCTCGACCGACTGATCTCCTCGACGACCCGACCCCCGCCGGCTGCCGACCAACCGTCTGGTTGGTATATGTTGGGCGACAGAGATTCCAGTCGCCGGAGGTCATCCACATGGGCAGTGCCGTCAAGTACCAGCGCACTCTTTTCGAGCCGGAGCACGACCTGTTCCGTGAGTCCTATCGGGGCTTCCTCGATCGCCATGTCGCGCCCCATCACGACGAATGGGAGAAGGCGAAGATCGTCGACCGCGGCGTGTGGCTCGAGGCCGGCAAGCAGGGCTTCCTCGGCATGGCGGTGCCCGAGGAATACGGCGGCGGGGGCAACTCCGACTTCCGGTACAACACGATCATCACCGAGGAGACCACCGCCGGTCGCTACAGCGGGATCGGGTTCGGCCTGCACAACGACATCGTGGCGCCGTACCTGCTGGCCCTCGCGACCGAAGAGCAGAAGCAGCGCTGGCTGCCGAAGTTCTGCAGCGGCGAGCTGATCACGGCGATCGCGATGACAGAGCCGGGAACCGGCAGCGACTTGCAAGGCATCAAGACCCGCGCCGTCAAGCAGGGCGACCACTACGTGCTCAACGGTGCAAAGACGTTCATCACCAACGGAATCAACTCCGACTTGGTGATCGTGGTGGCGCAGACCGACCCGGACAAAGGGGCGCAGGGCTTTTCGCTGCTCGTCGTCGAACGCGGCATGGAGGGCTTCGAACGCGGCCGGCACTTGGACAAGATCGGGCTGGACGCGCAGGACACCGCCGAGTTGTCGTTCACCGACGTCAAGGTTCCCGCCGAAAACCTGCTGGGGCAGGAGGGCATGGGATTCATTTACCTGATGCAGAACCTGCCGCAGGAACGGATTTCGATCGCCATCATGGCGGCCGCGGCGATGGAGCAGGTGTTGGAGCACACGCTGCAATACACCAAGGAGCGCAAGGCATTTAACAAGCCGATCGGCAGCTTCCAGAACAGCCGCTTCGTGCTTGCGGAACTGGCGACCGAGGCGACCGTGGTGCGCATGATGGTCGACGAGTTCATCCGGCTGCACCTGGACAAGAAGCTGACGGCGGAACAGGCGGCAATGGCCAAGTGGTACTCCACCGAAAAGCAGGTGCACCTGATCGACCGTTGCCTGCAACTGCACGGCGGCTACGGCTACATGCGCGAATACCCCGTTGCCCGTGCTTATCTGGACGCGCGGGTGCAAACCATCTACGGCGGCACGACCGAGATCATGAAGGAGATCATCGGCCGCAGCCTCGGGGTCTAGCCCTAACACCGTTGGTCGACAACGCCACCGGGCCGGCCAATTCACGCGCTGATGGCAAACCGATCAAAGCCCGCCACGCAACCGTTTTTCGGGCGGATCGCTGAAGAGTTAATGGCTTCACGTACCGTCGGCGCATGTGTTGTGGGTACGTCGCCCGCGTAATGGCGCATTGCCAAGCCGAAAAGCGCGACGCCGCTGAGGAGCCGGGCAAGTTCGGCAACACCTGCGGGCACGGAATCGTTACGTGCGACGGCAGCCGTGGCCTATTGCGCAGGCGGGCGTCGGGTTCGGGTGTCGGCACGATTACCCATACATCGCGCGGCGAGCGATGGTGCGGTTGGTCGCGATTTGAGCGTGGCTATGCATCATTTCGACATCGGCGTGGTATCCGTTTTTGTAATATTCGTGATTTGACTTCGCATTTTTCGTTGGCTGGAGCAAAGTTGTGCGAGCCCGGCGATAATGCGGATCTAAACGGGGTTGTTTCCCCGCGGTCGGACTATGGCCCGCTCGCCGGCTGTGCAGGTGCGGGCATAGCCGCTGATTGGGGCATAGCCGTCGGCTGGGAGGCTGGGTGAACGGGCAGAGAGGTCACATGCGCAGGCTGGTCGCGAGCGCGCTGGTCAGCTTGACCGCCACAGCAATAGCCGTCGCCTTGCTGGCGCCTCCGGCAGCGGCGTCTCCTATCGGCGACGCCGAGGCGGCCATGATGGCGGCCTGGGAGAAGGCCGGCGGCGAAGGTTCACCGCTGGGTCCCCGGAAGGGCGATGTGTACCCCGCCGGCGACGGTTTCGCGCTGGACTTCGACGGCGGCAAGATGTTCTTCACCCCGGCGACCGGCGCCAAATTCGTCTATGGGCCGATCCTGGACAAATACGAGATGCTGGGCGGGCCCGCCGGCAGCGATTTGGGCTTCCCCGCCATCAACGAAGTGCCCGGCCTCGCCGGTCCCGACAGCCGCGTGTGCACCTTCTCGGCCAGCGACAAGCCGGTGATCTTCTGGACGCCCGACCACGGCGCGTTCGTCGTGCGCGGAGCGATCAACGCCGCCTGGGACAAGCTCGGCAGTTCCGGCGGCGTGCTCGGGGTCCCGGTCGGCGACGAAACGTACAACGGCGAGGTGTCCGCGCAGAAGTTCAGCGGTGGTCAGGTCTCCTGGAACAGGCAGACCAAACAGTTCAGCACCGAGCCACCGGCACTGGCCGACCAGTTGAAGGGTTTGCAGGTGGCGATCGATCCCACCGCGGCCATCAACATGGCCTGGCGTGCGGCCGGCGGTCCCAATGGGCCGTTGGGGGTCAAGAAGGGCGCGCAATATCCGATCGGCGGCGACGGGATCGTCCAGGACTTCGCCAACGGCAAGGTGTATTTCAGCCCGGCCATCGGCGCCAACGCCGTCGAGAGCAACATCCTGGCCAAGTACGAGTCACTGGGCGGACCGGCCGGCAGCGACCTGGGTTTCCCCACCGCCACCGAAGCCGACGGCGGCATCCCGTCCAGCCGCGTCGTCCCGTTCTCCGGTGCCGATAAGCCGGTGATCTTCTGGACGTCAGAGCGCGGCGCGTTCGTAGTACGCGGGGCCATGAAGGCGGCGTGGGACAAGCTCCGCGGACCGACCGGCAAGCTGGGCGCGCCCGTTGCCGACCAGGCCGTGGACGGTGACGTCGTCTCCCAACAGTTCGCCGGCGGCAAGATCTCGTGGAACCGGGCGAAGAACACGTTCAGCACGGATCCGGCCAACCTCGCGCCGTTGCTTTCCGGCCTGCAGGTGTCGGGCCAGAACCAGCCGAGCAACTCGGCGATGCCCGCGCACGCCAAGGGGTTCACGTGGCAGTGGTGGTGGCTGCTGGCCGCCATTCCGGTGCTGGTGCTGATCGTCTTGGCGGTGTTGGTGGCCTTCGGTTGGCGTCGGCGTCGCGCCGGACGCGAGGGCGCCGTCTACGAGCCCCACCGCGACCTCGATGTCGGTTACGACGCCGCAGGTGACCAGCACTGGGGGCACGACGACGTCCTCAGCGAGCATTTCGCGCGTCCGCCGGAGGCCCCCGATGCCCAGGCCGCCGGTCGGGTCAGCTGGCGGCGGGGCGGCGCGGACGAGGGTCCATTCGGGGTCGAAGAGGAGGACCCCGACGCGGTGGACACCGACTCCTTCTCCGTCGTCTCACCGGCGGCCCTGTCGGAGGCCGGCTACCCCGAAACCGAAGCCGAATACCCCGAAACCGATTACGCCGAATCCGACTACGCCGAAGCGGATTTCGTCGAAGCCGAGTACGTCGACGTTGAGCATGAGGCCGCCTACCCGGAGGCCGACCACGCGGACGATGACTACGTGGAGGCGGAGTACCTCGACGTCACCGTGCCGCATACGCCTCCGGACGCCGAGTTCGACGGCGGCGCCCCCGAGGCGGCCGCGCCCGAGGCCGAGTATCCGGATGTTGCGATACCGCACGTGTCAGCCGACGTTGCCGAGGAGGAGGCCGCCGCTCCGGAAGGCGTCGCATCCGAGCAGCGTGGCGGGCGGCACGCGGCCGTGGACGACGAGGACGGCGGCGCGGGGGCGGGCGAGCCCGGACGCCCGACCATCCACCTACCGCTCGACGACCCCTACCAGGTGCCCGACGGATACCCGATCAAGGCCAGCGCCCGCTCCGGGCTGTACTACACGCCGGGCAGCGAGCTCTATCACGACACGCTCGCCGAAATCTGGCTGTCCAGCGAAGAAGTGGCGCAGGCCAACGGTTTCGTGAAGGCGGACTGAGTCAGCCGGGCTAGACCTTGCGGATCACTGTGACGACCTTGCCGAGCACGGTCGCGTCATTGCCGGGAATAGGATCGAACGCCGGGTTGTGTGGCATCAGCCATACCTGACCGCCCGCGCGCTTGAACGTCTTCACGGTGGCTTCCCCGTCGAGCATGGCCGCGACGATGTCGCCGTTGTCGGCGACGCTTTGCTGTCGCACCACCACCCAGTCGCCGTCGCAGATCGCCGCCTCGACCATGGAGTCACCGACGACCTTAAGTAGGAAGAGCGTTCCCTCGCCGACCAGCTCGCGCGGCAGCGGAAAGACGTCCTCGACGGCTTCCTCGGCGAGGATGGGTCCGCCGGCGGCGATGCGACCGAGGACGGGAACGTACGTCGGCTCCGGCAGCGCGTCCGAGCCGGCGACTTCGGTGGCCGGTGCCGCCATCTCGTCATCGGCTCCCCGGACATCGACCGCCCGGGGGCGGTTCGGGTCGCGACGCAGGTATCCCTTGCGCTCCAGGGTGCGCAGCTGATGGGCCACCGACGATGTCGACGTCAGACCGACGGCGTCGCCGATCTCCCGGATGCTCGGCGGGTAACCGCGGCTGGTGACCGACACGCGAATGACGTTCAAAATGGTGCGCTGCCGTTCGGTCAGCGATGAACCCACGGCGTGCAGCCGGCCGTCCGTGCCGGCCGATGAGGTGCCCTTGCTGTCGCTCATGGCACTGAATGTAGCCCCACTGCGCCCAAGAATCAAACATGTGTTCGACTGGCGTGTCGCGGTGCCGAGGTGGTCGCAAACCACGCGCCGAAGTGGTTAATCACAAAGGTGTAACTCTTCGGCGGATGGGGTATTTCAGCCGCATGTCAGCTCTAGCGGCCCCGAGCTTGTCGGTGGCGTGGTCTAGCGTTCGACTCGTGCGACACGCTTCGCTCACATGTTCGGATTTCGAACACACGAGCGATACAGTCGAACAGCTGAGCGAATTTAGTTGACCGGAGGAACGCAGATGACAACCATTTACACGCTGGCGTCGCGTACCAGCAGCCCTCGGCGTCCGGTCAACGGACCGGTACAGGGCCTCCGTTACGGCCGGGACGGGCTGGCCCGTTCTCGCCGGCCCGTCCCGTCGCGGCCGGCGGGCGCGCCCACGCGCTACTACGGCACGGGCGTCGCGATGTCCGCCGCGCCTCATCGCAAGCGTCCCGTCACGGTGGCGACCACCGTCTGGCTGGCGCTGGCCGCCGGCGCGATCACCCTGTGGCTGGGCCTCGTCGGGAACGTCGGTCAGGTGCTCAACGGAGATTCTGGGAGTTCGGCTGCGCACGTACCCGACCGGTTGGCCGTCGTGCGCGTCGAGGCGGGGGAGTCGCTGCAAGACGTCGCTCACCGCGTGGCGCCCGACGCGCCGGCCCGCCAAGTCGCCGACCGCATCCGCGAACTCAACGACATGAACTCGCCGACCGTGATGGCGGGCCAGACCCTGATCGCCCCGATCGGCTGACGGCCGCCCTTGCGGGGACCGCTCCGCTCATGCCCTGGACCTCACAGCGGTGGGCTTCGACGCTTCGCGGCTGCACTACCCGCGCTGCTGAGCGCGCGGGTACGCTCGGGGTGCTGCGGTACCTGGTTGTCGGCACGGTGAAGGAGCGGTCATGCATTGCCCGTTCTGCCGTCATCCCGATTCCCGGGTGATCGACTCCAGGGAAACCGATGAAGGGCAGGCGATCCGGCGCCGCCGATCGTGCCCCGAGTGCGGACGGCGTTTCACCACTGTGGAGACCGCGGTGCTGGCCGTGGTCAAACGCAGCGGAGTCACCGAACCATTCAGCAGGGAGAAGGTCATCAGCGGTGTCCGCCGGGCCTGTCAGGGCCGCCAGGTGGACGACGATGCGCTGAACCTGCTCGCCCAACAGGTCGAGGACACCGTGCGCGCCGCGGGTTCCCCAGAGGTCGCGAGTCATGAGGTCGGCCTGGCCATCCTCGGCCCGCTGCGCGACCTCGATGAAGTGGCCTACCTGCGGTTCGCCTCGGTGTACCGCTCGTTTGAGTCCGCGGACGATTTCGAGCGCGAGATCCAGGCGCTGCGCGAACACCGCCAGGTGACAACACCGAGCTGACGGCCCGGCTCTAACCGTCCCGGCCTACGCTCGTTTGCATGCCCACTGACTTGCATCCCGATCTCGAGGCCCTGGCACCACTCTTGGGGACGTGGGCCGGCCAGGGCGCGGGCGAGTACCCGACGATCCAGCCCTTCGATTATCGCGAAGAAGTGGTCTTCTCCCATGTCGGCAAGCCGTTTCTGGCGTACGCGCAAAAGACCAGGGCGCCCGACGGCAAGCCGTTGCATGCCGAGACCGGATACCTCCGCGTGCCGCAACCCGGTCACGTCGAACTGGTCCTGGCCCACCCGAGCGGCATCACCGAAATCGAGGTGGGCACGTATTCGGCCACCGGCGGCCTGATCGAGATCGAGCTGTCCACAACGGAGATCGGGCTGACTCCGACCGCCAAAGAGGTGACCGCGCTTGGCCGTACCTTCCGCATCGACGGCGACGAGCTCTCGTATTCGGTGCGGATGGGCGCGGTCGGGCAACCTCTGCAGCATCACCTCGCCGCGGTGCTGCACCGGCAGCGCTGAGCGGGGAGCGGGGGAGCTGGCCCGCGGTCAGTTCAGGTGCGTCACACCGTCATTGACAACATGCCCGGCCACCGCAACCCAACCCTCGGCGTTCCACGTCGTCTCGATGATCGACCCCTTGCCCTGGGTGATGTGTAGGTCGCGGCTGAGGTAGTCGGTGATTCGCATCGCGGCCGAGCCGGTCGCTTCGTCCTCCGGCACGCCGAGGTTGGCGGCAAACATGCGGGCGCGCAGCGATCCGCCGGCCCGATCGGTCCAGGCCCAGAGGTAGTGCGCCGTGTCGTCGGGAAAATCTCCCGGGTCGGCGGCGAGAAGGTCGTCGGCTGAGTCGAATTCGTGGAGGGCAACCTCGGGCGCCCACTCCGAGCGTGCGCTGATGCCCGCGCGGCCCGCCCCATAGCTCACCTGCACGATGCCGGCCGTCACCTGCAGCGTGTTGATCGGCGTTCCGTTCTCATGCAGCCACCACGCCGCGCCGACGGTGGGGTGCCCGGCGAACGCAATCTGGATTAGTGGGGTGTAAATGGTGGCGTGCGCGGTTGTTGATCCGGCGGCCGGAAGATCGATGTAAACCGTTTCGCTGTAGCCCAATTGAGTTGCCAGCCGTTGCCGATCGGCGGGTTCGACCTGGGCGGCATCCACGACGCCGAGCGGATTGCCGAAATTCCCGTGCGAATCGGTGAACACCCGCAACACGGTGACGTCGATACCCATGGCCCGACTGTACGGCCCTGGATGCGGCCGCACCGATCAAGGTGGTTCAGGTAGCGCTGCGTTCGTCGGAACCCATGGCGTTCAGCACGGCGACGCGGGTGGGGGCGGGGCCGCTGACGGCCTTCTCACCGCCGCCGCTGCGGAGCAATCCGCGCAGGGCGGCCTGATCGTATTCGGCGGGCGCGGTGCTGTCGATGAAGCGTTCGACCACGTCGATGAAGCGGGCCGGGTCGTCGTGGAAGGGGAAGTGGCCGGAGCCTTGGAAGATTTCCAGGCGGGAGCCGGGCATGGCGGCATGCGCCATCCGTGCGTGACGGACGGGGACGACCACATCTTTGGTGCCCCAGACGATCTGCACCGGGATGGCCTCGGTCAAATAGCATCGGTCGAGCATGGTGACGATCTGCCCGCGCCAGTCCACCACCGCCCGCAGGGTCCGGCTGAAAGCCGCCGAGGCCGTCGGCTCCGGCAGGTCATCGAGGATCCGCAAGACGTTGGGCAGGTCGCGGCCCAGGCCGGTCGATCCGATCGCCAGGCCCGCTATCCGTCCCGCCAGCTGAACCGCCGGCAGCACGAGGGGAAGCCGCAGTAAGGCCAGGGCCTCGCTGCCCATCGGCAACGAGGCCAGCCGGAAGGCGACGTTGACATCCTTGGTGACGCCACCGGCCGCGACCAGGATCAGCCGGTCGACCAAATGCGGGAATTGGTAAGCGAATTGCATGGCCACGCCGCCGCCCAGCGAATGACCGACGATCGTGACCCGCTCGATGTCGAGCACGCTGAGCAGGTCGCGCATCCCGTTGGCGTAGGCGGCGACCGAGTAGTCGGCGCGTGGTTTGTCGGATCGCCCGTGGCCCAACAGGTCCGGGGCGATGACCGTGAACCGCTGGGCGAGCTTGGCCTGCACGGTATTCCAGGTGGTGGAGTTGTCACCGATGCCGTGGACCAGCAGGATCGCCGGCCCATCACCGGCGATCCGGTAGGCCCGCTGGTAGCCATGGATGGTGCGAAACTCAAGCCGGGGTGCGGCGACCTCGCGCACCGGGCGGAGAGTGCTCTTGCGCTTCCGCTCGGTCATGTCGCCAACCTTCGTGTCGGGCCGGGCAAAGGCCGGGTGGAAAGGTCAGACCTGGTCGTCGTCGTCCCGCTTCTTCTCCGCCTCCTGGGCGAGGAATCGCTCAAACTCTGCGCCAAGCTCGTCGCCGCTAGGCAGGTCCTCGTCCCGAGTTAGTAACGACCTGTTCTCCTGAGCGTCGATGAAGGCATCGTACTGGCGCTCGAGCGCGGTCACCACTTGAGCAACCTCCGCGCTCGCCTCGACCTGCTCGTCGATCTTGGAACGAATCACCGCCGCCGCTTCGGTCAACGGCGTCAGTGGCAGCTCGAGCGACGCGATCTTGGCTACCTGCTCGAGCAACGCCTCGGCGGCGGCCGGGTAGTCGGTCTGCGTCAGGTAGTGCGGCACATGCACGGTGTAGCCGACGACCTCGTGGCCGTGCTGGGCCATCCGGTATTCCAGCAGATTGGACGCGCTGCCCGGGACCTGGATCTCGGAAATCCAGGGCGTGAATTCGGCGATCAACTCGGGGTTGTTGGAGTGCGCCGTCATCGTGATGGGCCGCGTGTGCGGAACCGCCATCGGGACGGTGCCCAGGCCGATGGTCTGACGCACGTTGAGCCGCTCGGCCAGCAGGCGTACCGCGGTGATGAAGCGCTCCCACTTCAGATCCGGTTCCATGCCGGCGAGCAGCAGGAACGGGGTGCCGATGGTGTCGCGCAACGCGTACAAGCTCAGTTCCGGGTCGTCGTAGTTGGTGAAGTGATCGGTCTTGAAGGTCATCAGCGGCCGCCGCGACCGATAGTCCAGCAGTTCGTCGATGGCGAAGGACGCAACCAGCTCGGTGTCCAGAGCCGCCTTCAGGTGCGACGAGGCCAGCCGGATCGCGTGGCCGGCATCCGAGAAACCCTCCAACGCGTGCACCAGCACGGGGCCTCGGCCATCCGACGTCGACAACTGCGGCGCCGGCAGCTCGAGCTCGTACATGCCGGCCTGTCCCGGCTGGTAGTTCTGCTCCTGCGGTTCCTGGTCGTGAGCCATCGGGATCGCCTCCTCTCGGGGGTTTCTCCAGGGTGCCCTACCAGTGTCCCCCGAATCAGTGGGCACCAATATCAAACAGCGATGTGAAGTTCGCGTTTCATCACTGATGAGCACATCTCGGGGGTCGCCAGTGGGTCTTGCCGGCAAGTCGGGCGGCGCGCGACGCGTTGGAGTCTGCCCGCCGCGCAGGTGTCAGGCATGATGAATCCGATGCGCGTACCGACCGTGATGCTGTGCCTGGTGGTCGCCGTGGCGACGTCGGTGACGTCGTGCAAGCGGCCGCCCGGCGATCGTGCGTCGGCTCCGCCGGTGCCTCCGCCGCGGAGCAGCGCGCCGGTGCAGCGGCTCGGTCAGCCCCAGCAGAAGGCGGTGGCGGGGCCGGTGGACCCGGACAAGCGCGTCGGCGCCATCTTCATCGACAGCGGGCCGCTGCACGTCTGCACGGGTTCGGTGGTGCACTCGGCGGGCGGCAACCTGATGATGACCGCCGCGCACTGCCTGGCCGGGGCCACCAAGATCACTTTCGTGCCGGGTTTCGTCGGCGACGCGCCCCCCGCGCCGACTGACGTGTGGAAGGCCGACGCCGTCTACCTCGACCCCCGCTGGACCGCCAGCAAGGATCCCAACGCGGACTATGCGATCGCACGGCTGAGTAACGACGCCGGGGGTTCGGTCGAAGCGCGCGCGGGCCTTGCGTTGACGCTGGGCACGACGCCGCCGCCCGGCAGTCACGTCACCGTGATGGGCTATCCGGCCGGCGTGGGTGGCGCGCCCATCGGGTGTCAGGCCAGCACGTCATTGACCGAGGGCGGGTTCCCGTCGTTTCCGTGCGAGGGGCTGGTGGACGGCACCAGCGGTGCGCCCTGGGTCAGCGGTACCACGCTCACCGGGGTGATCGGTGGTTTTGAGCGCGGTGGGTGCGCGGCGAACGTGTCCTATTCCGCACCGTTCGACGCGCAGACCGCGCAGTTGCTGGCCCGCGCCGATGCCGGCGGCCCCGGCGACCTGATTCCGGGCGAACTCGACGACAGCTGTTAGCGGCGGAACTGGTTGAGCGCGCGCACTTTGTTCATCACGTCGAGCGCGGCCACCTTGTAGGCCTCCGAAAAAGTGGGGTAGTTGAACACGGCGTCCACCAGGTATTCGACGGTGCCGCCGCAGCCCATCACGGCCTGCCCGATGTGCACCATTTCGGTGGCGCTGGTGCCGAAGATGTGCACGCCCAGCAGCTTGAGATCGTCGGTGGACACCAGCAGCTTGAGCATGCCGTAGGAGTCGCCGGCGATCTGGCCGCGGGCCAGTTCCCGGTACCTGGCCACGCCGACCTCGTAGGGGATCGCGTTCTTCGTCAGCTCGACCTCGGTGGCCCCCACGTAGGAGACCTCGGGGATGGAGTAGATGCCGATCGGCTGCAGTTCGGTGATGCCGTCGGTCGGCTCGCCGAAGGCGTGGTAAGCGGCCAGTCGGCCCTGTTCCATTGAGGTCGCGGCTAGCGCGGGGAAGCCGATCACGTCGCCGACGGCGTAGATGTGCGGCACCTTGGTCTGGAAGAAGTCGTCGACGAAGATCCGGCCGCGGTTGTCGGCCTCCAGCTCGGCGTTCTGCAGGTCGAGGTGGTCGGTCTGGCCCTGCCGCCCGGCGGAATACATCACCGTCTCGGCCGGGATCTGCTTGCCGCTGGCCAAGGTGGTGACGGTGCCCGCCGCGCCGACGTCGACCGCGGTCACTTCCTCACCGAACCGGAACGTCACCGCCAGGTCGCGCAGGTGGAATTTCAGGGCCTCCACGACCTCGGGGTCGCAGAAGTCCAGCATGTCGTTCCGCTTCTCCACGACGGTGACCTTGGTGCCCAGCGCGGCGAACATCGAGGCGTATTCGATGCCGATCACACCCGCGCCGACCACCACCATGGAGGTGGGCAGCGATTTGAGGTCGAGGATCCCGTCGGAGTCGAGCACCCGATCCTCGTCGAACTCGACGCCGGACGGCCGCGCCGGCCGGGTGCCGGTGGCGATGACGATGTATTTGCCGCTGACGGTTAATTTTTCGCGGCGGGAGGGGTCTTCGACCTCGATGGTGTGCGGGTCGACGAACCGCCCGTGGCCCAGCAACAAGTCGATGCGGTTGCGCATCAACTGGTTGCGCACCACGTCGACTTCCTTGCCGATCACGTGCTGGGTGCGGGCCAGCAGGTCGGCCGGGGTGATCTTCTCCTTGACGCGGTAGCTCGCGCCGTACAGTTCGCGTTGGCTCATCCCGGTCAGGTAAAGGACGGCCTCGCGCAACGTCTTTGACGGGATGGTGCCGGTCTGGACGCACACGCCGCCGAGCATCTGGCCGCGTTCGACGATTGCGACCGACTTGCCGAGCTTGGCCGAGGCGATGGCGGCCTTTTGCCCGCCGGGCCCCGAACCGATGACCACCATGTCGTACTCTTGCGCCGAACTCATGGGGTAACAGTAGAGCAGCACAACTCACAGTGCTGGGTTCATTCACAGGCGCGGGATTCCACCCGTTCCCGCGAGCACCGGCTGACGGTGGGGGCCGTCAGCGTGGTGCCCATGACGACGCATCGACCTGACTTCAAACTGAACCGACCCGGCGCACTCATCGCCGCGCTGCCGGCCGTTCTCGGCTTCGTTCCCGAAAATTCATTGGTATTAGTGTCTTTGGACGACGGCGACCTCGGGGCGGTGATGCGGGTCGACCTTTCCGAAGAGCTGCCCGCCCGGGTCGGACACCTCGCGGAGGTCGCCGCCGCGGCCCGGCCCGACGCCGCGATCGCGGTGATCGTCGACGCGGCGGGCGCGCACTGTCCGTGCTGCAACGAGGAATACCGGCAGCTGTGCGATGAGCTGGCAAAGTCGTTGTCGGAGAACGATATTGAGCTGTTGGCCGCCCATGTGGTAGACCGGGTCGCGCTCGGTGGGCGCTGGCATTGTGTGGACGGCTGTGGTTCGAGCGGCCTCGTCGACGATCCGTCGGCGTCGCCGCTGGCCGCCGCGGCGGTGCTTGACGGCAGGCGGCTCTACGCACGGCGCGCCGACCTGCAGGCCGTCATCGCGGTCGAGGACATGGCGCGCAGCGCCGAATTGACCCGCGTGATCGACCGGCAGGCGGCCAGGCGCCAGGCGGCCCATCGCGCGAATCCGGCCCGCTGCGCCCGCGGCGACGTGAAACACGCCATGGTGGCCGCGTCCCGTGTCGCCTCCGGCCAAGCACTGTCCGAAGCTGAGCTGGCGAAACTGGGCTGCGCACTGAGCGACGCGCAGGTGCGCGACATCCTCTACGCGCTGGCGGTCGGCGAGAGCGCCGACGAGGCGGAGTCGTTGTGGGCGCTGCTGGCGCGCACGCTACCCCCACCCTGGCGGGTCGAGGCGCTGGTACTGCTCGCGTTCAGCGCCTACGCCCGCGGCGACGGGCCGCTGGCCGGGGTATCGCTGGAGGCCGCGCTGCGCTGCGAGCCCGAGCATCGGATGGCGGGCATGCTGGACACCGCGTTGCAGTCGGGGCTTCGGCCCGAGGACATCCGGGAACTGGCGCTCACCGGCTACCGACTGGCCAAAGAGCTCGGTGTGCGGTTACCGCCGCGACGGCCGTTCGGCCGCAGGGCGTGCTAGCCGTACGGCGACGCAGCCCGCTGAGCGGTCAGACTTTCTCGACCTTGACGGCGTGCGCCATCTCGTGCGGCAGGGTGACCTTCTCGTGGCCCGGGATGACGATGGTGACCCCGGCGGGGCCGGTCTCGACGGTCACCCGGGCGTTGGGGACGACGCCGGCGTCCTTCAGACGGGTGATCAGGTCGATGTCGCCTTGCACATGTTCGGTCAGTTGGCGGACGACCACGGCCACCGGCGAGCCGGGCGGCAACTCGGTCAGCCGCACGAGGTTGCCGTCGTCGGCACCGGACTCGGGGCCCACGCCCAGGTCCAGCAGGCCCGGGATCGGGTTACCGAAGGGGGAGGTGGTCGGGTGGTTGAGCACCTTGACCAGCCGCCGCTCGACGTCCTCGCTCATCACGTGCTCCCACCGGCATGCCTCGGCGTGCACTTCCTCCCAGGGCACCCCGATGACGTCGACGAGCAATCGTTCGGCGAGGCGGTGCTTGCGCATGACGGAAATGGCCAGCGCCCGTCCCTTGTCGGTGAGCTCGAGGTGGCGGTCGCCGGCGACGTGGAGCAGCCCGTCGCGCTCCATGCGGGATACGGTTTGGCTGACAGTCGGCCCGCTCTGGTCGAGGCGTTCCGCGATACGGGCACGCAGGGGCGTCACGCCCTCTTCTTCGAGGTCGTAGATGGTCCGCAGGTACATCTCGGTGGTGTCAACCAGGTCGTTCATTCAGCACCTTCCATCGCCGCCGAGTCTACTTGGCCAGCTGCACGAATGGGTGTAACGCATCCCCGACAAGCAGTATGCCCGCCGCGTCCGCGGCGGGCATACCGTCTTGTACTAGCTTCGGGGCCTTAGCTTGCGTACGACCGTAGCCGGTCGGCGCGCTCGCCGTGGCGGAGTTTGGACATTACGTCCCGCTCGATTTGCCGGACCCGCTCGCGCGAGAGGCCGAACAGCTTGCCGATCTGGTCGAGGGTGCGTGGCTGGCCGTCGTCGAGGCCGAAGCGCAGCCGGATCACCTGGTGCTCGCGCTCGTCGAGAGTGGCGAGCACGCTGCGGATGTCGGTGTGCAGCAGCTCGGCGATCACCGCGTTCTCGGCGGACATCGCCTCGGCGTCCTCGATGAAATCGCCCAGCGGGGCTTCCTCCTCGGAGCCGACCGGCATGTCCAGGCTTACCGGGTCGCGGCTGTGCTCGAGCAGGTCGTTGATCTTCTCGACCGGGATGCCGGACTCGGCGGCGAGTTCCTCGTCGGTGGCCTCACGTCCGAGGTTCTGGTGCATCTCCCGCTTGATCCGCGCCAGCTTGTTGACCTGCTCAACGAGGTGCACGGGCAGCCGGATGGTGCGGCTCTGGTCGGCCATGCCACGGGTGATGGCCTGGCGAATCCACCACGTGGCATAGGTGGAGAACTTGAAACCCTTTGTGTAGTCGAACTTTTCCATCGCGCGAATCAAGCCCAGGTTGCCCTCCTGGATCAGGTCCAGCAGCGGCATCCCGCGACCCGTGTAGCGCTTGGCCAGCGACACCACCAGACGCAGGTTCGCTTCCAGCAGGTGACGGCGCGCGGCCGCGCCATCGCGCACTACGGCCTGGAGGTCGCGTCGGCGGTTCTCGCCGATGCGCTTGCGAGTTTCGAGCAGATGCTCGGCATAGAGCCCAGCCTCGATGCGCTTGGCCAGTTCAACTTCGCCCGCCGCGTTCAGCAGCGCCGTCTTACCGATGCCATTGAGATATACGCGCACGAGGTCCGCGGCGGGGCTTTGAGCATCCAGATCGCCATCAAATCTGCTCGTGCTGGCGTTCGCCATAGCGACCTCCCGTTCAGCTTGTACTGTCATCAAGTTCAACGACAGATCAGCCCTGAGAGTTCCCAGCCGTTTGCCATCTCACACGTCTTGACGTGCAGGAATGTGCCCGTCGACCTGAGAATGTCCTGAGAAGTGCGACTATTCTTAACCCTGCGGTCCAGGAGGCCAGGTCGAGTGCGGTTGCCGCGGCGGCTCGAGCGCCGGCCGCTCGGCGCTCGGGAATAGCGGCGTGCGTCGCCGGGCATCCTCGAACCGCCGAGGTTCGTCGGGACGGCGCGGTGGCCGGTCGTTGGCGATCAGGACGGCCATCCACGGCAATGGGATCGAAACGGCCACGATCGCCAGTGAGATCAGACCGTTGTGCCAGGCGCCGTACGCGAGCGCGGCCAGGATCAGCGCCGGGATTCGGAACGCCATCAGCGTCAAGTATTTCCGGACCCGGGCGCGGTGCTGCTCCTCGTAGGAGGGTTCCGCGGCGGTGATGAGCACCGGCCGGCCATCATCGTCGAACCCCAGATCGGATTCGCGCTTCATTTCTCCACTCTCCCACACCCGGTTGATTCCGGCAGAAACGAGTTACGGGCACAATGTCAGGTATGCAGACCCAGACGATCGAGCGCACCGAGACCGACGAACGCGTCGACGACGGGACCGGCAGCGATACGCCGAAGTACTTCCACTACGTCAAGAAGGACAAGATCGCCGAGAGCGCGGTCATGGGTAACCACGTGGTGGCATTGTGCGGGGAGGTTTTTCCCGTCACCAAGGCGGCCAAGCCGGGCTCGCCCGTCTGTCCGGATTGCAAGCAGATCTACGAGCGGATGAAGAAGGGCTAGGCCCGCCGCGACAGCTCAGCCGTCACAGGGTTGCGTTGTCGGGCGCCGGCTCCGGCTGGGAACCCGGCGCCCGTTTCGGCACAGTGATGCGGGATTCCAGCCACTTGCGCAGCCGGTGGGCGTGCGTCTTCGGCGCCGGGAACTCCTCTTGGATCGCGGCGTTGAGTTCGGCGCCCAGCATGAGCGCGAAACCGCCGAAGAACGCGAACAGCAGGAACGCTATCGGTGTGGCCAGCGCACCGTAGGTGTAGCCGGTGCTGGTAATCCAGCGCAGGTAGACCCGGAGGCCCAGCGTGGCGACCAGGAAGACCGCCGTGGCGAGAACGGCGCCGAAGATCAGCCGGTGCGTCGGGAGGGGTTCGGGCAGCGCCACGCGGTACAGAATGACCACCCCGACCAGCAGGCCGAGGATCAGCGCCGGGTAGTAGCCGTAGCGCAGGACGTTGGCCAAGTCGTAGGGGATGTGTTCGCTCACCTTGCGCGGACCGACCACCAACACCGGCGCGGCCCCCACCACGAAGACCAGCATCACCATGTACAGGAAAAGGGCGAAGAGCCGCTGCCGTACGGGATGCCGCAGCGGAGTCTGGTCGTGCGCCTCCACCACGGCATCGACGTAGGCCGAGATGGCCGACGATCCCGCCCACATCGAGATCAGGAAGCCGACCGACACCACCTCGCCACGGGCGTTGGCGGTGACGTCGCGGATGGTCGGCTCGATGATCTCGTTGACGACGCTGGGCGAGAAGAAGCTGCGGATCGCGGAGATGATGCTCTTCTCGATCGCCGTCAACGTGTCCGGGCCGAACAGCGGTGCCACGTAGGCCAGGCTGCCCAGCATCCCCAGCAGCAGTGGCGGTAGCGACAGCGCCGACCAGAAACCGGCCTGAGCCGACTCGGAAAAGATGGAATCATCCCAGCTTTTCGAGAGAGTCCTCAGACTGAGTCGCCAGATGTGATGGCGCGACGGTTTTGCGACTTGATCGCTCATACCCGTCCAGCATTACCGAAGACCGCCCCGCTCGCCCACATTGCCGGCGGGTGAGTTCGGCGGAATTAGCTTCCGCTGAACTCCAGGACGGCGGAAAGCGCGGTCAGTTTCGCCTCGTGCTCGTTGGCGTGATGCTGGCAGAAGAGAAGCTCAGCTCCGGAAGGCAGCGTGGCACGGACACGAGCAGCGGCACCGCAGCGATCGCAGCGATCCGCACGGGTTAGCTCGGGACTGGTCAGAGTTGCATTCATGGCTTCTCCGTTCTTGCTTTCATTCACTCTCTCAGACGTATGGGGTTTTCGCCTTGTTCCCCGATCGTTATCGGGTGTGTCGTTTCTCACGGGCTGTAAACATTTCGTTTCGTCGCGTTCTCTAAAGTGATCACCCGTGACTTTCGCTCCTGACCTGCTGGTACATCTGTGCGGGCTCGACGAGTGGTCCCGCGCCCGCGCTTCCGGTGGGATTCGCCCCGACGCGTCCGGCGGCGGCCAGTTCATCCATCTGTCGGCGCCCGAGCAGGTCCATCTGCCCGCCAACCGGCTCTACCGGGGTCGCGACGACTTGCTGCTACTGCACATCGACCCGGCGCGGCTGCACTCTGAGGTGCGTTGGGAGCCCGGCGTAGCAACGGATCCGGAGTCGATGCTGTTCCCTCACCTGTACGGTCCGCTGCCCACAGATGCTGTGATCCGGGTCACCGCCTACCGCCCGGCGCCCGACGGAACGTTCCCGCCGGCAGGGGAGTCCACGTAGGCGTCGGCTTCGATCTCCACCAGCAGCGCGGGTGCGATCAGCGCGGACACTTCCACCATGGTCGCCGCGGGACGGATGGCGCCGAAGACCTGCGCATGCACCGCTGCGACCTCGCGCCAGCGGGAGATGTCGGTGACGTAGATGCGGGTGCGGACCACGTCGGTGAGCGCCGCGCCCGCCTGGCGGAGCGCAATCTCGATGCGGCGCAACGCGTCTCGCGCCTGGGCCGCGATATCCCCGGCCGGCCCGGCGCCGGTCGTTCCGGCCACCGACACGTGCGGGCCGACGCGGACCGCGCGCGAATAGCCGACGGCCGTCTCGAACTCGGAGTCGGATGAGACCACTGTGCGGTTGCCTGACATGGGAGTCACGGTACGACGGCGCGGCCACCGGCGCGACGGATTTTCCGTGGAGGTTGACCGTCCTTGCGCGGCAACGGGTCCGGCGAGGACGGTCGGTGGCTCCCTTAGTCGAGGTAGTCGCGCAGGACCTGGGAACGGCTGGGGTGGCGCAGCTTTGACATCGTCTTGGACTCGATCTGACGGATGCGCTCGCGGGTGACGCCGTAGACCTGGCCGATCTCGTCGAGGGTGCGGGGCTGGCCATCGGTGAGGCCGAAGCGCAGCCGTACTACGCCGGCCTCGCGCTCGGAGAGGGTCTCCAGCACCGA
Source organism: Mycobacterium nebraskense (assembly GCF_002102255.1). GTDB lineage: Bacteria > Actinomycetota > Actinomycetes > Mycobacteriales > Mycobacteriaceae > Mycobacterium > Mycobacterium nebraskense. Next base: position 25,651 of record NZ_LQPH01000174.1, on the reverse strand, counting down.
CTGCAGCTGGTCTTGCAGCAGGGTGAAGGACACCGCATCGACGGCCACCACGGCCTCGCTGTCCTCGATGAAGTCACCCAGCTGGCTGTCGCCCTCGTCGCCGATGGTCTGGTCCAGCGAGATCGGCTCGCGGGCGTATTGCTGGATCTCCAGCACCTTTTCGGGCGTGATGTCCATTTCCTTGGCCAGCTCTTCAGGCGTGGGCTCGCGGCCCAGATCCTGCAGCAGCTCGCGCTGGATGCGGCCCAGCTTGTTGATCACCTCGACCATGTGCACCGGGATGCGGATGGTGCGGGCCTGGTCGGCCATAGCGCGGGTGATCGCCTGGCGGATCCACCACGTCGCATAGGTGGAGAACTTGTAGCCCTTGGTGTAGTCGAACTTCTCGACCGCGCGGATCAGACCCAGGTTCCCTTCCTGGATGAGGTCCAGGAACGCCATGCCGCGGCCGGTGTACCGCTTGGCCAGCGACACCACGAGACGCAGGTTGGCTTCCAGCAGATGGTTTTTCGCGCGATCGCCGTCGCGGCAGATCCACATCATGTCGCGGCGCTGAGCGGCCGGCAGTTTGTCGCCGCGCTCGGCCATCTCGGCCATCAGCTGTGTGGCGTACAGGCCGGCCTCGATCCGCTTCGCCAGCTCGACCTCTTCCTCGGCGTTGAGCAGCGCCACCTTGCCGATCTGTTTGAGGTAAGCGCGAACCGAGTCCGCGGAGGCGGTGAGTTCGGCGTCCTTACGAGCCTGACGCAGTGCCTCGGACTCGTCTTCGTCCCAGACGAAATCGCCGGAGGCCTTGTCCTTCTCGGAGGGCTCGGCGATTTCCTCCTCCTCGTCGGGGGAAGCCTCGCCGGTCGCGGCGGCCGGAGCCGCTCCCTCTTCCTCGCTGTCGTCGGAGTCGGCCGGGTCGGCCGGGTCGGCGTCGGCGTCGACAGCGACGACCTCCTCCAGGTCATCCAGGCTCAGGTCGGCGGCGTCGATCTCGAGGTCGTCGCCGGGCTCGGCGTCGAGTTCCGCATCGTCGAGATCTTCGACGGCCTCCAGCTCGACGTCGGAGTCCGCGGGAGCGCCCTTGGCCGCTTTGGTCCCGCGGCCCGACGGGGCCTTGGCGGCGCGCGTCTTTTTCGGCTCGGCAGCGGCCTCGACCTCGGACTTGGCGGTCCGTGCCGGCGCCTTGGCGGCGCGTTTGGCGGGGGCGGAGCCATGGGCGGCCTTGGCCGCCGATCGCTTAGCGGGGGAGGGCGGAGATTTCGTGGCGGTCCGTTTCACCGGCGCATCGGTTGCCGGGCTTGCCTTGGTCGCTGCCACTTACACCCCTTCGTTTGGGCTCACCTTCGGTGGGTATTGGGCATGGTCAACCGAAAGTGTCTGCTATGTCGATGTCGGCGTTGGATCAGCGTGGGTATTGCACGCTATCGTTCGGGCGGTCGCCGATGACCATTGTAACGACAGCGAGCGGGCGAACGGCTCTGCCGGGGAAAAATCAGTGGGTCACGTCGGAGGTGGAGGCCATGGCCGCGCCGACTATCCCGGCGGTGTTGAGCAGGGCCGCAGCCACCACCGGGGTGCGGTTTTCGAGCAGCGGTAGCCACTTGTCGGCCTTGCGGCTGATGCCGCCACCGGCGATGAACAGGTCCGGCCACACCGCGTTCTCGATGGCCACCAGCACCCGAGTGACCTGCTTGGCCCACTTTTCGTAGCTCCAATCGTTCTTCTCTTTGACCGACGACGCCGCCCGCTCTTCGGCTTCTTTGCCGCCGACCTCGAGATGCCCGAACTCGGTGTTGGGTATCAACGTGCCGTTGTGAATGACCGCGGAGCCGATTCCCGTGCCGAACGTCAGCAACACGACCAGGCCCGACCGGTTTTTGCCCGCTCCGTAGTGCTCCTCGGCCAGCCCGGCGGCGTCGGCATCGTTGAGCACCGTGACGTCCTGGCCGTCTAGTTCGGCGCTGATGATGTCGCGCGCGTTGGTGCCGATCCACGACTTGTCGACGTTGGCCGCCGTTTGAACGACGCCGTGGGTGACGACCCCGGGATAGGTCACCCCGAGCGGACCGGTCCAGCCGAACGCGTTGACAACCTCGGCGATGGTCTTGGCGACCGCCGGCGGCGTTGCGGGCTGCGGGGTCAACAGCTTGACCCGCTCGCCGATCAACTGCCCGGTGTCCATGTCGACGATGCCGCCCTTGATGCCGCTGCCGCCGACGTCGACACCGAATCCCCGACGCTGTGGTGTGCCGACGGCGGCGGCGGTGCCGGGCGTATCCGTGGTCGAGTCGGTGCTGGTCATCGAAGCTCCTGGGCGTGACTTGGGCTGTCCGCCCACCTTAGCCCGGCGCCGATGCGGCTACGGGGTATCTGCGGGGCCGTGGCGCCTGTGATGCGATAGACCGGTGACCCCACCTGATGACGAGCCCGCCCGGTTGCGCACGGTGGCCGAGACATTGGCCACGGAAGCCGCCGCGTTCGTGCGGCGTCGCCGCGTCGAGGTGTTCGGCGCGGCCGCGGCAGGCTCGAAATTTCCAGGGAACGGAGCGGTGCGGTCGAAGAGCACCCCCACCGATCCGGTAACCGTCGTCGACACCGAGACGGAGCGCCTGTTGCGGGATCGGCTGGCTCAATTACGGCCCGGTGACCCGATTCTCGGCGAAGAGGGCGGCGGTCCGGCCGATCCGGCGGCCACCCCCGCGGACGCGGTCACCTGGGTGCTCGATCCCATCGACGGCACGGTGAACTTCGTCTACGGCATTCCGGCATACGCGGTGTCCGTCGGTGTGCAAGTTGACGGCGTGTCGGTGGCGGGCGCGGTCGCCGACGTCGTCGGCGGCAGGGTGTACTCGGCCGCAATCGGTCTCGGCGCGCATGTCATCGACGAGCAAGGGGCAAGACCGTTGCGGTGCGCCGCGGTCGATGATTTGTCGATGGCGTTGCTGGGCACCGGTTTCGGTTACTCAAGGCAGCGTCGGGCGGCGCAGGCGGCGTTATTGGCGCGGCTGCTGCCGGTGGTCCGCGACGTTCGCCGCATCGGTTCGGCGGCGCTGGATTTGTGCATGGTCGCGGCGGGCCGGCTCGACGCGTTCTACGAGCACGGCCTGCAGCCGTGGGATTGCGCCGCGGGAGCGCTGATCGCGGCCGAGGCCGGGGCGCGAGTTTCCTTGCCCCCGAGCAACATTGATGGTGCCGGGCTGGTGCTGGCCGCCGCACCGGGTATCGCCGATGAGCTGCTGGCGGCGCTGGCCGAAATCGACGGCCTGGACCCGATTCTCGATTGACGCCCCGTCAGCAGCTGCTGGCGTGAATCTTCGTGAGTAGCGCGGGGTCTGAGGGCCCGGTGGCGCCGGGGCGCAGGGTGGCCAGTACGGCGTCGATGTCATCGTTGTGGGCCAGCGCGGTGAAGTCCGTGCCCAACGCCAGGTCGACGGAGTCGTCGGCGCGGCTGTCGCTGAACAACTCCATGCACGGCGCCACCAGCCAAACCGCGGCCGCGTTGGCCTGCCCGGCCGTACCGAACCGGATCTGGCCCTGGCAGGTGAGCCGGGTGCCGGCATAGAGGGGATCGTTAGCGGCGGTCGGCTGAGCGAACCCGATGTCCTTCAACGCGCCGGCGACGTCGCCGGCTTGTCCGCCGCGGCCGCTGGCGTTGAGCACGCGGACCTTGGTGTCGCCGAGTTTGGCGGGCGTGGCGTCCATCATCGCGCTCCGCGACACCTGCTCACCGAGCTGAGCCGGCGCCGATCCGGCCCCTTGCGGCGGCGGGTTGCACACCGCGACCTCGTGCACCTTCGCCGGCCGGGTCAGCGCAATGGTCCACACCACGGCGGTCACCACCACCAGGAAAACCACCACGACGATGGCGGGCCGGGGATTGCGTCGCCGGAAGGGCCGACCGTGCTTGTCGAAGGCGGTACCCTCGGTGATTTGTGCGACCACAGGTGCACTCTAACCGCACCCTAAACGCACTGTTCAAAGGCGAACGCAAGGGTCAATATGGGTGTGTGACGTAAATCACACATTAACGGACCGCTATACGGGCACGAATCATTTGGTGGATGCGTTCGACGCTGGTACAAAGCGATGCTTGAGCTAACGAGGGCATGCAGAGGCAATAGGGCAGGGGAAGAGATATGCCTACCGACTACGACGCTCCACGGCGCACCGAGACGGACGACGTCTCGGAAGACTCGCTGGAGGAGCTCAAAGCGCGACGCAACGAGGCGGCTTCGGCCGTGGTCGACGTCGACGAATCCGAAACCGCTGAATCTTTTGAGCTGCCTGGCGCCGACCTGTCCGGGGAAGAACTGTCGGTTCGCGTCATTCCGAAGCAGGCTGACGAGTTCACCTGCTCGAGCTGCTTCCTGGTGCAACACCGTAGCCGGCTGGCCAGCGAGAAGAACGGCCTGATGATCTGTACCGACTGCGCGGCCTGACCGATTTCGGGGTCAGCTGCGCAATGACGACAGCACCCGCTCCGGATGGCGGCAACTCACCAGCCAGTACGGCGTCGGGTCGTCCGGGTCATCGAGGACGACCAGGATCATCGGCCCGATCCACGCGCGATGCAGCACAAAAGCCGCCGGGTCGAGTTGGCGGCCCAGGGCAGCGGACTTGGCCGACGGGGCTACCGCGGCCGATCGGGCGATCACGTTGACCGGCAGGTGCGCCTCGCCGGCCCACAGTTCCACCCCGCCCGGGACGTTCGGATCAGCGGTAACCCGGATCTCGACGCGGCCCAACCACAGCAGCGTTCCGGCCGCCACGGCGAAAAGCGTTGCGTACGGCAGCCAGGAAGGTCCGGGGGCGACACCCATGTTGACTTCGAAAGCGATGAGGCCCGCCAGCCCGAAGGCCAGCGGCCACCACCACCATGGCACCCACAGTCGTTCGCGATATCGCACACTGTGCGGCGCGACGCGCGTACCGGACACGCAGTCAAGGGTAATCTGTGGCCCCGTGTCGACCAGTCTGGCCATCGTCCGCCTTGATCCCGAGCTTCCACTGCCCACGCGCGCCCACGCCGGCGACGCCGGGGTTGATCTCTACAGCGCGGAAGACCTCAAGCTGGAGCCAGGGCGACGTGCGCTGGTACGCACCGGCGTGGCCGTCGCGATTCCGTTCGGGATGGTCGGGTTGGTTCACCCGCGTTCGGGATTGGCGTCGCGTGTGGGGCTTTCGATCGTCAACAGTCCGGGCACCATCGACGCGGGCTATCGCGGCGAGATCAAGGTCGCGCTGATCAACCTCGATCCGGCCGAGCCCATCGTGGTGCATCGTGGCGACCGCATCGCCCAGCTGCTCGTGCAGCGGGTCGAGCTGGTCGAGCTGGTCGAGGTGTCGTCGTTCGACGAGGCCGGCCTGGCCGAAACATCCCGTGGCGATGGTGGCCACGGTTCCTCCGGCGGACATGCGAGTTTGTGATGGTGGCATTCGGTAAACGCTCACGCAATGAAGACAGCGAAGAAACCCCCGTCGCCCCCGCCGGCGAGGACACCCGATCGGCGGACGGCATCGTGAGCCCGGCCGACGACGAGGCTTCCGACGAAATCGAAGAACTCGAGGGCCCGTTCGACATCGACGATTTCGACGACCCGTCGGTCGCGGAGCTGGCGCGCCTGGACCTTGGCTCGGTGCTCATTCCGATGCCGGAGGCTGGCCAGCTGCAGGTCGAACTCACCGAGGCCGGGGTCCCGAGCGCCGTGTGGGTTGTCACACCCAACGGCCGCTTCACCATCGCCGCCTACGCGGCACCGAAGACCGGCAGCCTGTGGCGTGAAGTGGCCGGTGAGCTCGCCGATTCGCTGCGCAAGGACTCGGCCAAAGTCAGCATCAAGGACGGCCCGTGGGGTCGCGAGGTGGTCGGCTCCGCCTCCGGTGCGGTGCGCTTCATCGGGGTCGACGGCTACCGCTGGATGATCCGCTGCGTCATCAACGGCCCCCACGAGACGATGGAAGCGCTCGAGCAAGAGGCGCGAGCAGCGTTGGCGGACACCGTGGTTCGGCGCGGTGACACACCGCTTCCGGTGCGCACGCCGTTGACCGTGCAGCTACCCGAGCCGATGGCGCAGCAATTGCGGGAGGCCGCGGCCGCCCAGCAAGCCGAGGCGCAACAGGCCGCGGCGGAGCAGGGGCCCAACGAGCCGGCGGCGCGCCGCAGCGTCGAGGGCTCGGCCATGCAGCAGCTGCGGACCACCACCGGCGGCTGACCGGAGACTCTTACCCCAGCTCGGCGAGAGCCGACAGGCATGCCGCGCCCAGCGCGGCGGGGTCCGAGCCGATCTGGTCGAGCGTCACCGTCCGCAGCGCCGCCCGCGGCGCGGCGTCGACCCACTCCACGCCGACCTGCAGCGGATGAATGGGGTCGTCGACGGCGGCCGCCACGGCCAGCGGTGCGGTCAGCCGGGCCAGCTCGGCGTGGTTCGGGGCCGCATAGCCGGCGGCCTCGTCCATGGCGTCGGGCAATTGTGGCCATTGGGCGCGCCACGAACGGGCCAGCTCGTCGGCCAGCCACGAGGGGCTGGACGCCCGCATCTGGCTGGTCGTCGCCTCCAGTCCGTCAGCGCGCAGCTGCGATGCCGTATGCCGCGCCGCGAGGGCCGCGGGCGCCGCTTGCGGTGCCCCGGCCCAGGCCGGCAGCGCGGCGAGGACGGCGACCGTCTTGTCCGGGTGCGCCAGTGCCCAGGCGACCGCCACCGCCGCGCCGATCGAGACGCCGCCGACCGCGATCGGACCCGTGCGCGCGGCGGCATCCAAAGCGGACACGTAGCCGTCGATCAACCGATCCGGGTGGGGCCGAGGGGTCACCAGCACGGCACCGACCTCACGCAACGGACCCGAAAACGCCCGGTGAACGTAGTCGTCGTCGGACCCCGTACCAGGCAACAAGACGGTCGTGACACCCCGCAGATCGACAGCCACCCCTTGATAGTGCCCCGGCGTTCCTCAGCGCTCCAAAATCGGTGTTTGAGTCGGTTGGCGCGCGGGAACCAAGAGGTCTACGGTGTCCGTTGGCATAAGTGGAAGCGCCGAGGCTTATCAGCATTGTCAGGAGTGGCCATGGGGGCCCAAGGATATCTGCGCCGGCTCACCCGTCGCTTGACGGAGGCTCCGGAGCAACGCGACTCCGAGGAGTTGTCGGACGAGGTCGCAAGTACCGGCGCACAACGAGTTGTCGATTGCGAGCGTGGCCAGGAGGTCACGATGATCGGCACGCTGCGCAGCGTGGAATGTAACGGTAAGGCCTGCGCGGGCGGTGTCCGCGCCGAGCTGTTCGACGGCAGCGACACCGTCACCCTGGTCTGGTTGGGCCAGCGCCGGATACCCGGCATCGACTCGGGCCGCAAGCTGCGGGTGCGGGGTCGGCTGGGCGAGCTGGAGAACGGAACCAAGGCCATCTACAACCCGCACTACGAAATTCAGCGGTGACGCAACCCGCCGATTGGGGGTCAAGTTCGGGACCCCACGAGCCGGGCTCGCCCGCACGCTCGACCGCCAGCCGCATCACACCGGAACGTCTTCTCGGACAGGTCGGCGGGGTCAGCGGCGTCATCTATTCATCGCTACCCGTTGTGATCTTCGTCATTGCTTCGAGCGTGTCGGGATTGTTCGTGGCGATCGCGTCGGCGCTGGCCGTGGCCGCACTTGTCCTGCTGTGGCGGCTGATTCGGCGGGAATCTCCGCAGCCGGCGTTCTCCGGGTTCTTCGGCGTCGCCATCTGCGCGCTCGTCGCCTACGTCGTGGGGGAGTCCAAGGGCTACTTCCTTATCGGCATCTGGATGTCGTTGCTGTGGGCGGTGGTCGTCGCAGTGTCGATCGTCATCCGGCGGCCTCTGGTCGGCTACGTGTGGAGCTGGGCCAGCGGGCGGGGTCGCGACTGGCGCGCCGTATCCCGGGCCGTCTACGCGTTCGACATCGCCTCGATCTGCTGGGTGCTGGTCTTCGCCGCCCGGTTCGTGGTCCAGGGCCTGCTCTACGACGCCGACCAGACCGGTTGGCTGGCGGTGGCGCGAATCGCGATGGGGTGGCCGCTGACCGTGGCGGCGGCGCTGGCGACGTACGTGGCCATCAAATCGGCGCAGCGTGCCATGTCCGCGGCCGGTGACACCGGCCTCCAGGTCGAGGCCGGTCCCGTCCGCGACTAGGGCGTGTCTGACAAAAGTTTCGGGTTTTGTGCCTGAGGCTTACGGGATGTCGCGTTTCCAGTTGCTTTCTGATGCTCAGTGGTCGTTGATCGAGGATCTGCTGCCGGCACGGACCGGCAAGCGGGGCAGGCCGTTTCGGGATGCCCGGCAGATGGTGGAGGGCGTCATCTACCGGTACCGGTGCGGGATCGCCTGGCGGGATGTGCCTGCGGTGTTCGGGCCGTGGCAGACGATCTGGACCTGGCATCGGCGGATGAGTGCTGAGGGTATTTGGGATCAGGTGCTGGCACGATTGCTGGCCGCAGCCCAGGAGGCGGGGATCATCGATTGGTCGGTGGCGGTGGATTCCACGATCGCCCGTGCGCATCAGCACGCCACGAACGTCGCCCGTCACACAGGGGGCTGGGTCGAATTACAAGAATCCGGCCATCGAGCCGCCTGACCACGGGATTGGCCGTTCGCGCGGCGGATGGACCAGCAAGATCCACCACCTCGTCGACGGCGCGGGGCGCCCGCTGGTCATCCTGGTGTCCGCCGGGCAGGCCCACGATGGCCCCGTGTTGGAGCATTTGCTGGCGCACCTGAAGGTCACCCGCGGTACCGCAGCGGCACCCCGTACACGTCCCGACCGGGTTCGCGGCGACAAGGCCTATTCGAGCCGAGCGACCCGCGCGCAGCTGCGGCGCCGGCGCATCGTTGCCGTAATTCCCGAGCCCTCAGATCAAATCGCCCACCGCAAAAGACGGGGTGCACGCGGCGGCCGCCCACCGGCCTTCGACGCTGAAGACTACAAGCGCCGCAACGTCATTGAACGCAGCTTCAACATCGTCAAGCAATGGCGCGGCTTGGCCACCCGCTACGACAAACTCGCCATCGTCTATCGCGCCGCCGCCGTACTCAGGGCAGTCACCATCTGGCTACCCTATTTGTCAAACACGCCCTAGTCGCTCAGCGCCGGGCCGTCGGGCAGCAGGAGCTTGCGCAGATCCTCCTCGGCATCGGCGACCGCGACGAACAGCAGCTCGTCACCACCTTCCAGCGGCTCGTCCGCCTCGGGCACGATCACCCGCGGGCCGCGCAGGATCGTCACCAGCGAGGCGTCCCGGGGCAGCTGCAGTCGGCGCACCGGCTTGCCGCCCCAGGGCGTGTCGTCGGGCAGGGTGATCTCGACGAGGTTGGCCTGCCCTCTGCGGAATTCCATGAGGCGCACCAGATCACCGACGGCAACGGCCTCTTCGATCAGCGAGGCGAGCATGCGCGGCGTGGACACCGCCACGTCCACGCCCCAGGCGTCGGTGAACAACCATTCGTTGCGTGGGTCGTTGACCCGGGCCACCACCCGGGGCACCGCGAATTCGGTCTTGGCCAGCAGGCTGAGCACGACGTTGGCCTTGTCGTCCCCGGTGGCGGCCACCACCACGTCGAACTCCTGCAGGTGCACCGATTCCAGCAGGCTCAGCTCGCAGGCATCGCCGAGCCGCCAATGCGCGGCGGGGATGGCGTCGACGTCGACGTGATCGGGGTTGCGCTCGATGAGCGTCACGTCGTGGCCGTTGCCGATGAGTTCGCGACTGACGGAGCGGCCGACCGCGCCGGCCCCGGCGACAGCTACCTTCATTTTCGCCGCTCCCTAAACCCGGCTGCGCCGGCTTCTTCGTCGTCGGCGGCCTTCATTTTCGCCGCTCCTTAAACCCGTCGCTCAAGTTCATCAGAGATCTTCACTGGGTGGCAGGGCCGCGATGGCCACGGCCTCGGCGGCGCGGCCGGAGATCGCGGCGACGTAGACCTGATCGCCGGCCTGGATGACCGTTTTCGGGTCGGGCAGGACGCCGGCACCGAACCGGACCAGGAACGCGACGCGGGCGCCGGTGGCCTGCTCGAGATCGGTGACCCGGTGCCCGATCCACTCCTCGTGCAGGACGACCTCGGCGACGGCCACCGTGCCGGTCGGGTCCCGCCACTTCGCCGTTTCGGTGTCCCGCAGCAGCGCGTTGAGCAGGCGATCGGTGGTCCACGGCACGGTGGCGATCGTGGGGATGCCGAGGCGTTCGTAGACCTCGGCGCGCTTGGCGTCGTAGATGCGGGCGACGACGCGCTTGACACCAAAGGTCTCCCGGGCCAGCCGCGCCGAGATGATGTTCGAGTTATCCCCGGACGACACGGCGGCGAACGCGTCCGCCTCCTCGATGCCGGCCCTTAGCAATACGTCCCGGTCAAACCCCTGCCCTAAAACCCGCTCTCCGGCGTACTCGGGGCTGAGCCGGTTGAAGGCGGTGCTGTCGCGGTCGATGACCGCGACGTCGTGGCCGATCCGCGATAGCCCGTCGGCCACCGAGGAACCGACCCGGCCGCAGCCCATCACCACTACTCGCACTTTCCGATCCTCTCGGCTGCGTCCTGCGCTCCCAATCAGCAACCCACGTCGGCCAGCCGATTTCGGGTCGGCAAACATTCTCGCCTACGAAGCTACCGCCAAACCCATGTGGGCTTACTCTTGGCTCTCGTGTCCAAACTTTCAACCGCAGCGCGTCGGTTGCTGATCGGTCGGCCGCAACGCAGCGACCGGCTGAGTCACACCCTGCTGCCCAAGCGGATCGCCTTGCCGGTGTTCGCCTCCGACGCATTGTCCTCGGTGGCGTACGCACCCGAGGAGGTCTTCCTGATGCTCTCGGTGGCCGGCGTGACCGCGTACGCGTTGACGCCCTGGATCGGTCTCGCCGTGGCCGCGGTGATGCTGGTCGTGGTGGCCAGCTACCGGCAGAACGTGCACGCCTACCCGTCGGGCGGCGGCGACTACGAGGTCGTCACGACCAATCTCGGTGACACCGCCGGGCTGGTGGTCGCCAGCGCGCTGATGGTGGATTACGTTCTGACCGTGGCCGTTTCGACGGCATCGGCGATGTCGAACATCGGCTCCGCCATCCCGCTCGTGGCCCAGCACAAGGTGTGGTTCTGCGTGGCGGCCATCCTGCTGGTGATGTCGTTGAACCTGCGCGGAATCCGCGAGTCCGGGGTTGCCTTCGCGGTGCCGACCTACGCGTTCATCGTCGGCGTCTTCATCATGATCGGCTGGGGCCTGTTCCGGATCTTCGTGCTGGGTAACCCGCTGCGGGCGGAATCCGCCGGCTTCCAGATGCACGCGGAGCACGGCCAGGTCGTCGGCTTCGCGCTGGCATTCCTGGTGGCGCGATCGTTCTCGTCGGGCTGCGCGGCACTGACCGGTGTGGAGGCCATCAGCAACGGCGTTCCGGCTTTCGAGAAGCCCAAGTCGCGCAACGCGGCGACGACGCTACTGATGCTGGGTGGGATCGCGGTGGCCCTGCTGATGGGCATCATCGTGTTGGCCCAGCAGATCCGGGTGCAGCTGGTCGAGGATCCCGCCAGGCAACTGACCGGCGCGCCGCCGGGCTACTACCAGAAGACCCTGGTCACCCAGTTGGCGGAAACGGTGTTCGGCAGCTTCCACATCGGCTTCCTGCTGATCGCCACGGTGACCGCGCTCATCCTGGTGCTGGCGGCCAACACCGCGTTCAACGGGTTCCCGGTGCTCGGCTCGGTTCTGGCGCAACACAGTTACCTGCCGCGTCAGCTGCACACCCGCGGGGACCGGCTGGCGTTCTCCAACGGAATCCTGTTCCTGTCCGGGGCGGCGCTGTTGGCGATCATCGCGTTCCGCGCCGAGGTCACCGCCCTGATCCAGCTGTACATCGTCGGCGTGTTCATTTCGTTCACACTGAGCCAGATCGGCATGGTGCGGCACTGGACGCGATTGCTGCGCACCGAGACCGATCCGCGTGCGCGGCGCAAGATGATGCGCTCCCGGGTCGTCAACACGGTCGGGTTGCTCTCCACCGGCGCGGTCTTGTTGGTCGTCCTGGTGACCAAGTTCGTCGCCGGCGCGTGGATCGCGCTTTTCGCCATGGCTTTGCTGTTCGGAATGATGAAGATGATCCACCGGCACTATGGCACCGTCACCCAGGAGCTGGAGGAGCAGGCCGCCGCCCAGCACGACGTGGTGTTGCCGAGCCGCAATCACGCCCTGGTGCTGGTGTCCAAGCTGCATCTGCCGACGCTGCGCGCGCTGGCCTACGCCCGCGCGACCCGTCCCGATGCGCTCGAGGCGGTCACCGTCAGCGTCGACGACGGGGAAACCCGCGAGTTGGTGCACCAGTGGGAGGAAAGCGACATCAGTGTGCCGCTGAAGGTCATCGCCTCGCCCTACCGCGAAATCACCCGTCCCATACTGGATTACGTCAAGCGGGTCAGCAAAGAGTCGCCGCGCACCGTCGTCACCGTGTTCATTCCCGAGTATGTGGTGGGCCATTGGTGGGAGCAGGTGCTGCACAACCAAAGCGCGCTGCGGCTCAAGGGCCGGCTGTTGTTTATGCCCAACGTGATGGTGACTTCTGTTCCGTGGCAACTGAGTTCGTCGGAACGGCTTCGGACGCTGCAGCACCATGTGGCCCCGGGTGACACCCGTCGGGGAATCTTCGATTGACCCGCGAGTCACCTCGCACACCCAACGCGGTGCTGCCCCCGTACGAGGAGTTGACGTTGGTCACCGGCGCCCCGGCCAACGGCGGCAGCTGCGTGGCGCACCACGAAGGACGCGTGGTGTTCGTGCGCTACGCGTTGCCGGGTGAGCGAGTGCGGGTCCGGGTCACCGCCGACCGTGGATCTTATTGGCACGCCGAGGTTGTCGAGGTGTTGGAGCCGGCGCCCGACCGCATCGAGTCGCTGTGCCCCATCGCCGGCGTGGACGGTGCTGGGTGCTGCGACTTGGCGTTCGCCGCCCCGGATGCGGCCCGCGCGCTCAAGGCGCAAGTGGTGGCCAATCAGCTGGAGCGGCTGGGCGGACACCGCTGGAATGGCGAGGCCGAACCGCTGTCGGACTCCGGGCCGACGGGTTGGCGCACCCGGGTCCGGCTCGATGTGGGCGCGGACCACCACGCCGGCTTTCACCGGTATCACAGCGACGAGCTGGTGACCGACCTGCGTTGCGCGCAGTTGGCGGCCGGCATGCTCGACGGGATCGCCGAATCCGACTGGCCGCCGACCGCGCAGCTGCACGTTGTCGTGGACGACGACGGTGCGCGGCACGTGGTGCGCACGCTGCGGCAGGGGAGACGGACCGCGACCAAGGTGGTGGAGGGCAGCTACGAGGCGGTGCAGCGGGTGGACGGGCGCAGTTGGCAGATCCCGGTGACGGCTTTCTGGCAGGCGCACCGCGGCGCGGCCACGGTGTACAGCCGTCTGGTCGCCGACTGGGCGCAGCCCGGCACCGGCATGACCGCCTGGGATCTCTACGGCGGTGCGGGCGTTTTCGCCGCGGCGCTCGGCGCCGCGGTCGGGGAGTCCGGGCGGGTGCTGACCGTCGACACCTCGCGCGCGGCCACGCGGGCCGCCCGGGCCGCGCTGGATGACCTGCCGCAGGTGCAGGTCGTCACCGACTCGGTGCGGCGGGTGCTCAACGCGCCACGATCGGGCGCCGATGTGGCGGTGCTGGATCCGCCGAGAGCGGGCGCCGGACGCGAAGTCATCGATCTCCTGGCCGCCGCCGAGGTCCCGCGGGTGGTGCACATCGGTTGCGAGGCCGCGTCTTTCGCCCGTGACATCGGGCTCTACCTCGGCCATGGCTATGCCGTCGAGAAGATCAAGGTGTTCGACGCATTCCCGCTCACCCATCACACCGAATGCGTCGCGCTGCTGACCCGCTAGGAAGCAGGAAGGACGTCGACGAGTCCGTTACGAGGTGATCGTGGTTCGCGGGTTGCCCTAAACCTCTGCCATGTGTTTGTGCGGCGCGCCCAGAGCGAACGAGAAACGCGCAACCGCAATGCCTCTGCGGGCGATGGCTCCGGGAAGCGGCTAGACTCCGTCGCGGTGTGCCGGGAAGTCTGGTCGGCGATGTCGTTGTCGACCGACCGAAAGGCTTAGGTGCCTACCACGAAGGAGCGGTCTCTGACCGTCGAGCCGTGTCGGTTGACGGCGCGCTACGTATGCACCCTTTTCCGAGTGTGGCCATCGTGAACGAGACTTTTCGTTACGCGTTGATCATCTTGTTCTGCAGTGCAGTCGGTTTGATCGCCGTGTTGGCGAACCGTCTCACCGAGCGGGTGAAGGTGCCCGTGCCCCTGCTCGTGCTGGTCGGAGCCGCCGTGGCGGTGCACGCGGTGCCGGCGGTGCAGTCACCGTCCGAGCCGACCGTGGAGCGGGTCATCACCATCGCGCTGGTGTTGGTGTTGTTCGAGGGCGGCATGCACATCGGGCCGTCGCGGTTCCGCGCGGCGGCTGTCCCGATCCTGTCGGTGGGCGTGGTGGGAACCGCCCTCACCGCCGCTGGGGCGGCACTGATGCTGCACTACGGATGCGGAATCAGCTGGTTTCCGGCGGTGCTCGTGGCCACGGCCGTGGCTCCCACGGATCCGGCCGTGGTTTTCTCTGTCCTGGGTAAACGCGAGATCCGGGGTCGCAGCAGCACCATCCTGGAGGGCGAGTCCGGTGCCAACGATCCGGTCGGCATCTCCTTGATGTCCAGCCTGATCGCCGCCGGCGGTCTCAGCGCAGCCGGATTCGCCAGTGTGGGAACCCAATTCGCTCTGCAGATGGCGATCGGCCTGGCCGTGGGAGTGGTCGGTGGCCGTGCCCTGCTCATCTTCATGCGCCGCGTGGCGTTACCGAGCGAAGGCCTCTACTCACTCCGAACGCTGGCATCCTGTCTGATGTTGTACGGCATTGCCACGCTTGCGCACGGCTCGGGGTTTCTGGCGGTGTTCGTTGCTGGCATCGTGATCGGCGACGCTCGCACGCCCTACAAGCCGGAGATCAAGCGATTCCACGCTGCCCTGGCCGGTCTGGCTGAGATCGTCGCGTTTGCCGTTCTGGGTTTGACCGTCGACCTGAACGTGCTTGCCCATCCCGGTGTATGGATTCCCGGGCTCGCCCTCGGTGTGGCCCTGACATTGGTGATCCGCCCGTTGGCGGTGGGCTCCTGCCTGGTTCCAGTCCGGTTAGAGCGAAACGAACGCATCTTCGTTCTCGTCGCCGGGCTCAAGGGTGCGGTGCCGATTCTGCTAGGCGAATTCCTCCGGGCCGCCCACGTCGCCGACGCCGAACGCCTGTACGGCATCGTGGTCGTCGTCGTCATTTTCTCAGTGCTGGTGCAGGGCGGCTCGGTGCCTGGCGTCGCAAGACTGTTGCAGCTGCCCATGCGCACCGTGGAGACCCGGCCGTGGGAGATAGGTGTCCGGCTCGCGGACGAACCGCAGGGGGCCCATCGCTTCAGCGTTGCCTCTGGGTCCGCCGCCGAGGGGTGCACTGTCGAGGGTCTCGGTGACCGCGTCGGCGACATCTGGGTGAGCATCGTGGTCCGCACCACCGGCCTGGTGCCGGTTCGGGGCGACACCGAACTTCAGGCCGGCGACGAGGTCGTCGTCCTGGCAGATCCCGAACTACATGACACCTTGGCTGGACTTTTTGGCCCCCCGTAGGCCGGCTACCTTCGGCCGCGTCCCTGCTCTTCCGGCGGTCGCTGCGTAGACTATCGGGATGCTGGAACAGATCCGCGGGCCCGCTGATCTGCAGTACCTGTCCCAACAGCAGCTGCGCGAACTTGCCACCGAGATTCGCGAATTCCTGATCCACAAGGTCGCTGCCACCGGGGGACACCTGGGGCCCAACCTCGGCGTCGTCGAACTGACGCTGGCGCTGCACCGGGTGTTCGACTCCCCGCACGATCCGATCATCTTCGACACCGGACACCAGGCCTACGTCCACAAGATGCTGACCGGGCGCTCGCAGGACTTCGAGAGCCTGCGCAAAAAGGGCGGGCTGTCGGGATATCCGTCGCGCGCGGAGAGCGAACACGACTGGGTGGAGTCCAGCCACGCCAGCGCGGCGCTCTCGTACGCCGACGGTCTGGCCAAGGCATTCGAGCTGACCGGTCACCGCAACCGGCATGTGGTCGCCGTGGTCGGCGACGGCGCGCTCACGGGCGGCATGTGCTGGGAGGCGCTGAACAACATCGCCGCATCGGATCGGCCGGTGATCATCGTGGTGAACGACAATGGCCGCAGCTACGCACCGACGATCGGCGGCGTCGCCGACCATCTGGCCACGCTGCGGCTGCAGCCGGCCTACGAGCAGATGCTCGAGAGAGGTCGCGACGTCGTGCGCTCGATGCCGCTGTTCGGCAAGATCGCCTACCGGTTCATGCACAGCGTCAAGGCCGGCATCAAGGACTCCCTGTCCCCGCAGCTGTTGTTCACCGATCTAGGGCTGAAGTACGTGGGCCCGGTCGACGGCCACGACGAACGCGCGGTGGAGATGGCGCTGCGGCACGCGCGCGGCTTCGGCCGGCCGGTGATCGTGCACGTCGTCACCCGCAAGGGCATGGGTTTCGGCCCGGCGGAGGACGACGAAGCCGAGCAGATGCATTCGTGCGGCGTCATCGACCCGGTCACCGGGCAGGCCACCAAGGTCGCCGGCCCCGGCTGGACGGCCACGTTCTCCGACGCGCTCATCGGCTACGCCCGCAAGCGCCGCGACATCGTGGCCATCACCGCGGCGATGCCCGGCCCGACCGGGCTGAGCGCGTTCGGAAAACAGTTCCCGGATCGCCTCTTCGACGTCGGCATCGCCGAGCAGCACGCGCTGACGTCGGCGGCCGGCCTGGCGATGGGCGGCATGCACCCGGTGGTGGCCATCTATTCGACGTTCCTCAACCGGGCCTTCGACCAGATCATGATGGACGTGGCGCTGCACGAACTGCCCGTCACCATAGTGCTCGACCGGGCCGGGATCACCGGTTCGGACGGTGCCAGCCACAACGGCATGTGGGACATGTCGATGCTGGGCATCGTGCCCGGCATGCGGGTGGCCGCACCCAGGGACGCCACCCGCTTGCGCGAGGAACTCGGTGAGGCGCTTGACGTCAACGACGGTCCGACGGCGCTCCGGTTCCCCAAAGGTGACGTGGGCGAAGACATTCCGGCCCTCGAGCGCCGCGGCACGGGCGTCTCGGCCATCGACGTGCTCGCCGTGCCTGCCGCGGGGCTGAACCATGACGTGCTGCTGGTGGGCGTCGGCGCGTTCGTCCCGATGGCCTTGGAGGTGGCCAAGCGGCTACACAACCAGGGGATCGGCGTGACGGTGATCGACCCGCGTTGGGTGCTGCCGGTGTCCGAGGGAGTCCTCGAGCTTGCCACGCAGCACAAGCTGGTCGTGACGTGTGAGGACAACGGGGTCAACGGGGGCGTGGGGTCGGCGGTGTCGGCGGCCCTGCGACGCGCGGAGATCGACGTGCCGTGCCGCGACGTCGGCCTGCCACAGCGGTTCTACGAGCACGCCTCACGGGGTGAGCTGCTGGCCGACCTGGGGCTGACCGATCAGGACGTGGCCCGCCGCATCACCGGCTGGGTCGCCGCGCTGGGCAGCTCCGTCACCGAAGCGGAGATCCGCGAGCACCTGGACTAGTCGTCGCGTTCGCCAGGGGGCGCCTCGGGCGGCTGCAGCGCGCGGGCCAGGACGGGATCCACCAGCTCGCGCTGCCACGGCCGGGCCTGCCCGGTGCGCAGAAACGTCTCGACGGCTTCGAAAGGGTCGGGCGCGGCCTCCCAGTCCCAGCAGAGCCGCCGCACCAGGTCGGGTGAGACCAGGTTCTCGGTGGGGACGTTGACCCGCTCGGACACCTCTGACAGCGCCGCCCGCGCCGCCTCCAGCCGTGCGGCGGCCTCTGGTTTGCGCCTGCTCCACCTCGCCGGCGGTGGCGGGCCGTTCGGCGGTTCGGCGTCGACGGGCGGATTTTTCGTTTGGCGGGCCACCTCGAGCGCCGCCAACCACGTGGCGGCGCTGCGACGTTGATTGCGCCCACCGAACACCGGCAACGCGGTGAGGTCCTCGACCGTCTTGGGGTCGGCGATGGCGGCGTCGATGATGGCCGAGTCCGGCAGGATGCGTCGCGGCGCGATGTCGCGGCGCTGGGCGATGCGGTCGCGCGTCAACCACAGCTCACGGACCGCGGCCAGGCCGCGTTGGTCGCGCACCCGATGGATGCCCGACGTCCGTCGCCATCGGTCCCGTCGGGTCGCCGCGCCGGGCTCCCTGGAACCCACCGCCCGCAAATAGTCAAATTCCTCTGCGGCCCAACCAGTTTTGCCCTGCTCGGCGAGGATGTCGGCGATCGCGGCGCGCAGCTCGATGAGCAGTTCCACGTCCAGCGCCGCGTAATTGAGCCATTCCGCGGGCAGGGGGCGTTTGGACCAGTCGGCCGCCCCATGGCCCTTGGAAAGCCCGGAACCCAGCAGCCGCTCCACCATGGTCGCCAGGTTTACCCGCTCGAACCCGGCCAGCCGCCCGGCGAGCTCGGTGTCGTACAGCGCCGGTGGCTGCAAGCCCACCTCCGCCAGGCAGGGCAGGTCCTGGTCGGCGGAGTGCAGGATCCATTCGTCTTCGCTCAGCACCTCGGCGACGGGCCGCAGCGCCGTCAGCGGGTCGGTGCCGTGGCTGACCGGGTCGATGAGCACGGTGCCGGCGCCGGCCCGGCGGATCTGAATCAGGTAGGCCCGGTTGGAGTACCGGAAACCCGACGCCCGCTCGGCGTCCACCGCAAACGGTCCGCGCCCACGGTCCAGGAGCTTCGCGGCCGCCTCGATCTCGCGGACCGTCACCGAGAGGTCCGGAACCCCTTCGGCCGGGTGCAGCAGCGGTGTGGGCTGGGTTTCGGTGCTGTCGGGCGCGGTGCTGTCGGGCGCGGTGCTGCCGGGCCCGTGGGCCTCCGGTTCGCACATGTCAGGCGCGTGACCGGGAGCTCAGATCGGTGACGCCCGTCGGCGGGAGGCCCGCCGCGTGTTCCAGTACTTCGCAGAAGGCCTCGACGTGGACGCCGACTTGCGGCGTGGTGGCCGTCCATGACGCCCGCAGCTCCAACTGGTGGGCGCGCGGCGGCCCGGAGATGTCGCCGTAGCGCACCGACGTGGTGGCGGTGACCGTGCCGCCCAGGGCAGTGACCTGCTCCATCCGGGATTCCAGTGCGTCGACCAGCCAACTCCACGCCACCTCCGGCAGCAGGGGGTCGACGGCCTCGCTGGGATCCAGATCGGCCTGGATGTAGGCGACCAGGCGGATGGTGCCGTCCCAGGCGTCGGCGCCTTCCGGGTCGTACAGCAGGATCAGCCGGCCGAAGGCGTCGCCGTCGGATCGCTCGGGGACAATTTCACGGTCGGGATGCTTGACCTCGGCCCCCAGCGCGTAGCTGTAGGGCGCCAGGCGCTGGGGCGGGCGGATGGGGCCCAGCTCGATCTCCGGCCGCACCGTCACGGTGTTCATCGCCGCTACCGCCTCGCGGAATTGCTCCGGTTCAGCTGAGGTCACTTGGCGCCGCTCCTGTTCATCCGGGCCGCTCTCCATCGTCGCGACACGGGTCACAGGGTCCGACGGTAGACCCATCGGCCGACACGCGGAATCAGGCGCGCCGACCGCGACCAAGCCGTTACCGGACCCCATAGAAGTGTATCGGGCCTGCTCAGGAGGCGGATCCGCCGGTGAACCGGGCGGGTCGTTTCTCGCGATGCGCAGCGAGGCCTTCCTGCACGTCGGGGCCGCTGAAGCTGAGAAATTCCAGGCCCAGCGAGGTGTCGAACGTGGGCGCGAACATGCGGTACCAGTAGTTGAGACTGTGCTTCGTCCAACGGATGGCGTTCTGCGCGCCCCGCGCCAGATCATCGGCGATCCGCGTCGCCGTGGACAAAACGTCATCGTCGTCGACGCAGGTGGACACCAGGCCGATGCGCTCCGCTTCTTCGCCCAGCAGCGTCTCGCAGGTGAGCAGGTAGTACTTGGCCTTGGCCATGCCGACCAGCAGTGGCCAGCAGATCGCGGCGTGGTCGCCCGCGGCCACGCCCAGCTTGGTGTGCCCGTCGATGAGTTTCGCGGTGCGGCCCGCCACCGAGACGTCGGCGAGTAGGGCCACCACCAGGCCCGCCCCGACGGCCGGGCCCCGGATCGCCGAGACGACGGGCTTGTCGAAGTTGACCATGTTGAGCACCAGGTCGCGGGCTTCCCGCATGATGCGGATCCGGCCCTCGTAGTCGCCGATGGTTTCGGCGATCAGGTCGAAGCTGCCACCGGAGGAGAAGGCCTTGCCTTCGCCGCGGACCAGCACGACGCGCACGTCGGGGTCGCGGGCGATCGCCGGCCAGACGTCTGCGAGGTCGCGGTGCATCTGCGGCCCGACCGAATTGAGGCCGGGGGCGTCGAGAACCAGCGTCAGGATGCCGTTGTCGCCCACTTCGCAGCGCAGGCTGGGGAACTCGTCGTAATTCACAGGGGGGTGGCTGACGGGCACGGTCGTTGATAGTACGCAGCGCGAAGGAAGGGTCTGCCGTCGTGGCAGCATTGACGACAATGAGTACTCGCCGCGACCTCCCCGAGTCGCCGTATCTGGCCGCCGTCACCGGTCGTAAACCCGGCCGCATCCCGGTGTGGTTCATGCGGCAGGCAGGTCGTTCGCTGCCCGAATACCGGGCGCTGCGGGCCCAGACCGACATGTTGCCGGCCTGCTTCGACGCCGAGCTGGTCTGCGAGATCACCCTGCAGCCGGTGCGCCGGCACGGCGTCGACGCGGCGATATTGTTCTCCGACATCGTGGTGCCGCTGCTCGGCGCGGGCGTCGACCTGGACATCGTCGCGGGCGTCGGGCCGGTGATCGCGTCGCCGGTGCGCACCGCGGCCGACATCGACGCGATGAAACCCCTTGACGAGCAACGGATTCAGCCGGTATCCGACGCGGTCACGCTGCTGGTGGCCGCGCTCGGTGACATCCCGCTGATCGGGTTCGCGGGTGCGCCGTTCACCCTGGCGTCGTATTTGATCGAGGGTGGCCCGAGCCGCCACCACGCCCGCACCAAGGCGATGATGCTGGCCGAACCGGACAGCTGGCATACGCTGATGGAAAAGTTGACCGACATCACCGTCGGCTTCCTGCGGGCGCAGCTGGAGGCGGGGGTGGACGCCATTCAGGTGTTCGACTCATGGGCGGGCGCCCTGTCGCTCGCCGACTACCGCACCTACGTGCAACCGCACAGCGCCCGGGTTTTCGGCGCGCTGGCCGAGCACGGCGTGCCGATGACGCACTTCGGGGTCGGCACCGCCGAACTGCTGGGTGCCATGTCGAGCGTTGGCGCGACGGTGGTGGGCGTGGACTGGCGAACCTCCCTCTCCGATGCGGCCGCCCGGGTCGCGCCCGGCACGGCGCTGCAGGGCAACCTCGATCCGGTGGTGCTGATGGCGGGCTGGCCGGCCGTGGAGCGCGCCGCCCGGGCCGTCGTCGAGGACGGGCGCCGCGCCGTCGACGCGGGCGCGACCGGACATGTCTTCAACCTTGGCCACGGCGTGCTGCCGGACACGGAGCCCGGTGTGCTGACCGATCTGGTGTCACTGGTCCACTCCCTATGACTTCTCCGTCGTATTGCGTTGTCGGGGGAGGGATTTCGGGTCTGACTGCGGCGTACCGGCTCCGCGCGGCGGTGGGCGACGACGCGGCGATCACGCTGTTCGATCCCGGCGATCGGGTGGGCGGAATCCTGCGCACCGAGACGGTCGGCGGGCAGACCATGGACGTGGGCGCCGAGGCGTTCATCCTGCGCCGGCCCGAGATGCCGGCGCTGCTGGCCGAGCTGGGCCTCTCAGGGCGTCAACTGGTGTCCACCGGCGCCCGGCCGTTGATCTACAGCCAGGAGAAGTTGCATCCGCTGCCCACTGGGACGGTGGTCGGGATTCCGTCGTCGGCCGCC
This sequence comes from Mycobacterium nebraskense, assembly GCF_002102255.1. Classification (GTDB taxonomy): domain Bacteria; phylum Actinomycetota; class Actinomycetes; order Mycobacteriales; family Mycobacteriaceae; genus Mycobacterium; species Mycobacterium nebraskense. Next base: position 3,726 of record NZ_LQPH01000174.1, on the reverse strand, counting down.
TCGGTGGCGGGATTGGTCGACGAGGCGACGGTCGCGCGCATCGAAGCCGAACCCGGCCGCCCGCTGGACTGGCGGCCCGGTGCCGATCCCGCGACGGCTGATCTGGTGGGCGAGCGGTTCGGCGAGCAGGTCGTGGCCCGGTCGGTGGATCCGCTGCTGAGCGGTGTGTACGCGGGTTCGGCGGCCACGATCGGTCTGCGGGCGGCGGCCCCGGGCGTCGCGGCGGCCTTGGACGGCGGCGCCACCAGCCTGACGAACGCGGTCCGGCAGGCGCTGCCGCCGGCGACGGGCGCGCCGGTGTTCGGCGCGCTGGATGGCGGCTACCAGGTCCTGCTGGACGCGCTCGTCGAGCGCGCCCGGCCGCACCGGGTCCGCGCCGCGGTGCAACGGCTGGAGCCCGCCGGAGCGGGGTGGTCGCTGCTGGATGACACCGGTACCCGCTGGCAGGCCGATGCGGTGGTTCTGGCCGTCCCGGCCCCTCGGGTGGCACTTTTGTTGGCCGACGTCGCCCCGGGCACCGCCGCCGCGGCCACCCGGATCACCAGCGCGTCGTCGGTGGTGGTCGCGCTCGCGGTGCCGGGCGACACCCCGTTCCCGGAGTGTTCCGGTGTGCTGGTGGCCACCGGAGAGCGCTTGCGGGCCAAGGCAATTACGCTCTCGTCGCGCAAGTGGGGCGCCCGCGGGGACACGCAGCTGCTGCGGCTGTCGTTCGGTCGGTGCGGCGACGATGTGGCCACCAGCATCTCGGATGACGAGCTGCTGGGATGGGCGTTGAGCGACCTGGTCGACGTGTTCGGGCTGGCGGTCGACCCGGTCGACGCCCGCGTGCAGCGCTGGATCGAGGCTATGCCGCAGTACGGCCCCGGCCACGCGGAGCTGGTCGCCGAGATACGCGCGGGCCTGCCGCCGACGCTCGCCGTGGCCGGCAGCTACCTCGACGGCATCGGGGTGCCGGCGTGCGTCGGGGCGGCCGGCCGGGCCGCCGAGCGTGTGATCAGGGCCATCGGGGACTTAGACGCGCAAGTGGCACGATAGGTTCCATGGCCAAGCTCGACTTCGACACCCTCAACGCGACGATCCGCTACCTGATGTTCTCGGTCTTCTCCGTGCGGCCGGGCGCGCTCGGAGAACAGCGCGACAGCGTTATCGATGACGCGTCGCGATTTTTCAAGCAGCAGGAGGAGCGCGGCGTCGTGGTGCGCGGCCTCTACGACGTGGCGGGCCTGCGGGCCGACGCCGACTTCATGATCTGGACCCACGCCGAGACCATCGAAGCGCTGCAGGCCACCTACGCCGACTTCCGGCGCACCACCGCGCTGGGGCGAGCCTGCTCCCCGGTGTGGAGCAGCGTGGCGCTGCATCGGCCGGCCGAGTTCAACAAGAGCCACATCCCGGCGTTCTTGGCCGGCGAGGAGCCCGGCAACTACATCTGTGTGTATCCGTTCGTGCGGTCCTACGAGTGGTACCTACTGCCCGACGAGGAACGGCGCCGCATGCTCGCCGAACACGGCATGGCCGCCCGCGAATACAAGGACGTGCGCGCCAACACGGTGCCGGCGTTCGCGCTCGGCGACTACGAATGGATCCTGGCCTTCGAGGCCCCCGAACTGCACCGCATCGTCGACCTGATGCGCGAGCTGCGCGCCACCGACGCCCGTCGGCACACCCGCGAGGAGACACCGTTCTTCACCGGACCGCGCGTGCCGGTCGAGCAGTTGGTGAACTCGCTGCCATGACCCACCCCGACGTCACCGACCCGGCCCGCTTCGAGGAGATGTACCGCGACGACCGGACGTCACACGGATTGCCCGCCGCCACGCCGTGGGACATCGGCGGCCCGCAGCCGGTGGTCCAGCGGCTGGTCGCGCTGGGCGCGATCAAGGGCGAGGTGCTCGACCCGGGCACCGGACCGGGCCACCACGCGATCTACTACGCCGCCAAGGGTTACTCGGCGACCGGCATCGACGGGTCGGCGGGCGCCCTGGAGCGGGCCCGCGAAAACGCGCGCAAGGCCGGGGTTTCGGTCAATTTCGAGCTGGCCGATGCCACCAAGCTGGACGGCCTGGAAGGCCGATTCGACACCGTCGTCGACTGCGCCTTCTACCACACCTTCAGCACCGATCCCGAGTTGCAGAGGTCCTACGTGCAGGCGCTGCACCGGGCCACCAAGCCGGGGGCGCGGCTGTACATGTTCGAGTTCGGGGAACACGACGTCAACGGGTTCAAGATGATGCGGTCGTTGTCCGAGAACGACTTTCGTGACGTGCTGCCGCATGGCGGCTGGGAGATCACGTATCTCGGGCCGACGACCTACCTGGTCAACATGAGCGTCGAGCAGATCGAGATGATGGCGGCGCGAAATCCCGACATGGCCGATCAGGCGCAGGGGTTGCTGGAACGATTCCGGGCGATGGAGCCGTGGCTTCAGGGTGGCCGGGTGCACGCCCCGTTCTGGGAAGTGCACGCCACCCGGGTGGACTGAGTTCGCCTCCCTCGCACCCCGCTCCTTCCGCGCCGCGTGTCCGCGAAACTTAAACCGCGGCGCCGCTCTGCGGGGCAATGTCAATCGGTCAGTGCAACATCCGGTCAGGCGGCTTGTTCGAGGAGTTGGGCGAGTCGTTGGGCGGGAGTGTCGAGGTTGAGTGTGGGTCGGGGCCGGCGGTTGAGGGTGTCTTGGACGCGTTTGAGGTCGGCCTTGGTGTAGCCGGACAAGTCGGTGCCCTTTTCGAACCAGAATCGCAAGAGCCGGTTGGTGTTTTCGTTGCTGCCGCGTTGCCAGGGTGAGTGGGGGTTGCAGAAGTAAACCGGGGCATTGAGTTGCAGCGAGATCTCGCGCCAGTTAGCCATTTCGCTGCCACGATCCCAAGTGATGGAACGCCGCAGGTGGTCGGGCAGCTCGCTCATCGCCTCGATCATCGCCGTGGCGACGGCCTGGGCGCTGTGGTCGGCGGGTAGGTGCAACAGGATCGTGAAACGGGTGCTGCGTTCCACCAAGGTGCCGATCGCGCTGGCACCGCCGACACCCAAGATCAGATCACCTTCCGTAAGACTGTTAATGGCCCAAGAGAGCCGGGTGTGGCTGAGATCGCCTTGCGCTGTGGTCGCTAACTGGGAATGTCCGCTCGGCTCTCCGGGGTGCCCTGGCTGCTAATTGAGATCTGCGCTCGGTCGCTGGTTACGGATGCGTCGGCGGGGTGTTCCACGGGCCATGTCAGCAACCTGGACCGACGGACGGAGAAGCGTGGCCGCACAACAAGACAAAGCCTGGGTCGGCATCGATGTCGGCAAAACTCATCATTGGGTCTGCGTAGTGGATGCCGAAGGAAAGACTTTGTTGTCGGTCAAGGTCGCCAACGACGAGGCCGAGATCATGGCATTGCTGACCACCGCGGGCTCGCTGGCGGTGCAGCTGATCTGGACCGTCGACATCATCGGTGCGCCCTCGGCGTTGCTGCTGGCGTTGCTGGCTCGGGCCGGCCACTCGGTGCGCTACGCGTCGGGACGGGTGGTCGCGGCGATGAGCGCTGCCTATGCCGGGGAGGGCAAGACCGACGCCAAGGACGCCTACGTCATTGCCGAGACCGCCCGGCTGCGCCGGGATCTGGCCGTTATCGATACCGGCGCCGACCTCGTTCGCAACCTCGCGGTGCTAACCCGGATTTTTCGTGGATTATTGTGAGTGTCGGGGTGTAGATACGCGAAAGTGCCTGTCCTGCAAGGGATAAT
>NZ_LQPH01000173.1 GCF_002102255.1 Mycobacterium nebraskense | reverse complement strand
TGTCTTTGGCCACCTCCACACCGACCAACAAACCCACAATCGGCCGTGCCAACCGGCAGCGGCTTGACATAGGAGAAACGCGTGGCCCTTCCGACTCCCTCACCCACCAGCACCGCCGTCGTGACCGGCGCGTCGTCGGGCATCGGCGCCGACATCGCGCGCGAGCTGGCCGACCGCGGTCACGGCGTCACGCTCGTCGCCCGCCGCGAAGACCGGTTGCGCGAGCTGGCCGACGAACTCGCCTCCCGCGTCCGTGTTGAGGTGATCGCCTGCGACGTCGCGGATTCCGCAGCCCGCGCCGGCCTCCTCGACGAGGTCGACCGCCGCGGGCTGACCACCGACATCCTCGTCAACAACGCCGGCATCGGCACCATCGGATCGGTGACGAAGACGCGTGTCGACGACGAGATCGCCCAGGTGCGGGTCAACGTCGAGGCCGTCATCGATCTGACCACCCGCGCGGTCCAGCAGATGGTGCCGCGCGGACGCGGCGCGATCCTCAACGTCGGATCCACCGCGGGCTACCACCCCTTCCCGGGGCAAGCCGGCTACGCCGCCACCAAGGCGTTCGTGAAGACCTACACCGAGGGAGTGCGTGGCGAACTCGCCGGCACCGGTGTCACCGTCGCGCTGCTGTGCCCGGGACCGGTGCGCACCGAGTTCCTGAAGAACGCGGGCATGGACGAGCGTAAATTCGCCGACGCCTTCCCGAAGTTCCTCTGGATGCCGTCGCGTGAGGTGGCGCGCACCGGAGTCGACGCGCTCGAGCACGACCGCGGCACGGTGATCGCCGGGCTGCCAAGCCAACTCAGCACCCGGCTGTTCCAGTTCATGCCGCGACGGCTGCTGCTGCCGCTGTTGAAGAACCAGCATCCGGGCCTTCGAAGAGACTTGGGCCGCGACCGGTCAGCCAGCTGAGGGCCAGCGCCGCATCCAGCCCTCCACCGGAAGCGCGAGTGCGTTGCACAGCGTGCAGATCGTGCGATACCAGCCGACGGCCGTGAGCAATTCGATTCGCTGCTCGTCGGTCAGGAAGCGCCCCAGTGCTATCCACGTCGCCTCCGACCACGAACCGGTGCGCTCCAGCTCGTCCACCGCCTCGATCAGCGTCCGTTCCGCCGGGCTCCACCGCGGGTCGGCAGAAGCCTCCTTGCCGCCGGTCACCAACGCGTCGCACTCGTCGTCGCTGACGCCCGCGATCGGACCCCAGAACGCCGCCTGCCCGCCCCACTCGTACTCGCAACCGACCAGCGCGCAGGTGCGCAAGATCGCGATCGTGCGCGTCCGGGCCGGCAAAAGCGCTGCGACATAAAGTGATTCGCCGAGTTTGCGCAGCCGGGTGGCCAGTACTGGGTGGCGCTGCAGGCAGCGCACCAAAAGCAGCGGCTCATAGGTGCGGTCCGGGTGACCCCAGCTGTTGATTCCAGTGGCATCTTCCTCGCTCCACGGCGGGGCGATCGGTGCAACGCGGCTCACGGATGAGACTGTACGGCGCGCCCTAGGCGGGTAGTGAGAACACCACGCAGTCGTGCAGGCAGCCCTTGGCCGCCTCCGGCGAGTCGGGGTCGGCGTCGCGGTGCAACAGCGCGCGGGTGGGCACGACGCTCAAGCGAACGGTGTCCCCGGCTGGGTTTTCAAGGGTCACCTCGGCCGCGCCGTCGACGATCAGCGAATAGCCGCCCGGCTCGGTCGGGGGCCACAACAGGGTGACGTCGCGGCGCTGGGCCAGATTCTGTTGGGTGCGGCCGCCGATGAGGCCGACGTCGATGGTCGCCTCGCGCATCTGCGGCTCGACCGTCACGGTGTGCACGCGATAGTCGTCGTCGACCGTGACCAGGTACGCGTACGGGTAGTCGGGGAGAGCGGCGGCGAGCCGTTCGATGTCCACCCTCTTTTTCGTGCGCATGATGCTCAGGATAGGCGCGGGCGGCACCGTCAGAGCGTGCGCGGGACCCGCGCCGCCGGGAGGCCGAATGTCAGCTGACCGCTGCTGCTGAAGTGGAAACCCAGGTTCTGCAGGACCTGCTGCCACGGCGCCAATTTCTCCACGGCCGCCGACGCGTCGGCGTGGTAGCCGTACATCGCGGCCACGTCCGACGCCCACATCTGGTCGTAGGCGGCCTCGATGTCGGCGATCGCGGGGGTGTTCTGGCCCAGCCAGTTGGTGGCCGACAACGCGTGCGCCAGCGCGCGGTTGGCCGCGACGACCGCGGGCTGCACCGTGGCCGCCAGCGCCCCTTCGAACGCGGCCGCGACGGCCGAGGCCTGGCTGGATACCGCCTCGGCCTGGGCCGCCGCCGCGCTGAGCCAGCTCACGTAGTGCGTGGCGAGGGCCATCATCGCCGCCGACGACGGGCCCTGCCAGGACCCGTTGGCAAGATTTGACGTCACCGAAGAAAACGACGACGCTGACGATGCCAGGTCTTCGGCCAGGCCGTCCCAGGCTTCCGCGGCAGCAAGCAGCGGCCCGGCTCCGGGACCCGAGAAGATTCGTGCCGAGTTGACTTCTGGCGGCAACCACGCAAAATGCGGGCTCGTCACCGGCTCAACTTACCCGGGATCTGGCGGTTTTGGTGGCGTTATTGCGCGGGTACCGGGCGGGCTTGCCGACCGCGGACCAACTTGCCCGGGCGAGCCTCGGTGGGCACGCCGTTCTCCGCGATCACTTCACCGGCCACGATCGTTGCCACGTACCCGTCGGCGGTCTGGTCCAGGCGCCGCCCCCCGGCCGGCAGGTCGTAGGTGATCACGGGCTTGTGCAGCCGCAACGCGGCGTGATCGATGACATTGAGGTCGGCCTTGTACCCGGCGGCGATCCGGCCGCGGTCACCCAGCCCGGCGACGCGGGCCGGCACCGAGGTGAGTTCGCGGACGGCCTCCGGAACCGTGAACCGCCCCGACTTCCGGTCGCGTGCCCAGTGCGCCAGGAAGTACGTCGAGTAGCTGGCGTCGCAGATCATCCCGTAGTGCGCGCCGCCGTCGCCGAGCCCCAGCACCACGTCGTCGCGGTGCAGCAGCTTCCCGACGGTGTCCAGCGAGTTGCCCTGCAGGTTGCTGGTGGCCACCAACAGCATGGCGCGGCCGTCGTCGTCGAGCAGCCGGTCGTAGGCCTCCTCCATCGGGTTCACCCCGCGCGCCCGCGCGCGGGCGCCGATGGAAGTGGACGGGTCGGGCTCGTAGTCGGGGGTGTCGCCCAGCGGGTAGATCCAGTCCCACATCTGAGCCACGTACAGGATCGGGTGACCGTGGCCGGGCTTGTCGGCCAGGATGCGGGCGCGCACCTCCGGCTTGCGCATCTCGGCGACCCGCTCGGCCAGCGGCAAGTGCGCGATCTCGCGGTAGCTGGGGTAGAGCACGAATGGGTTGGCGGACAGCTGCAGCCCGATGATCAGCCCGATCGGGCGTGGCAGCAGCTGCGCGGTGATGTCGCCGCCCGCCGCGTTGGCCTTCTCGATCATCGTGATGGCGTCCTCCCACGTCGGGTCGCCGGCGTTGGCGACGACGAGGGTGAAGGTGAGGGGCAGGCCGACGTCCTCGGCCACGTCGAACACCGTCTGCAGCACGTGTTCGTACCCGCCGGCCGGGATGTCCGGCACGAACTGCAGCAGGCCACCGCCGCCGTCGACGACACCGCGGGCGATCTCTTCGATCTCCTCCCGGGCGGCGTCGTAACTCGGGATGGGCGAGCCGCTTTCCGTCTTGTGGATGGTCAACCGGGACGACGCGAAGCCCAGCGCTCCGGCCTCGACCGCCTCCTTGGCCAGCGCCCGCATCTTGGCGAGGTCCTCGGCGGTGGCCGGCTCGCGGTCGGCGCCGCGCTGGCCCATCACGTAGACGCGCAGCGGGGAGTGCGGCAGGTACGCGGCGACGTCGATGTCACGCCTGCCGGAGTCCAGCGCGTCCATGTATTCGGGGAACGTCTCCCACGTCCAGGGCAGGCCGTCGGTCATGACGACGCCGGGAATGTCCTCGACGCCGGCCATCACGTCGACGAGGACGTCGTGGTCCTCCTGGCGGCATGGGGCGAAGCCGACCCCGCAGTTGCCCATGACCACCGTGGTGACCCCGTGCGCCGACGACGGCGTCAGGCGTTCCGACCAGATGGATTGGCCGTCGTAGTGGGTGTGCAGGTCGACGAAGCCCGGGGTGACCAGCAGCCCGGTGGCGTCGATCTCCCGCTCCGCGGCTTCGCCTTGAAGTGACCCGTCGTGACCGACGGCTCCCACCTTCTTGATGACGCCGTCTCGCACCGCAACGTCGCCGACGTATGGCTCACCGCCCAGCCCGTCGACGATGGTGCCGTTGCGGATGATCAGGTCGTAAGTCATCCAAACAATCTACGACCGTGCCGGTGGGTCATGCCAGGATCTAGTGTCGCTGGTATGGCCAACACCTCCAGCCCCGACGCCGCCGTCCAAGAAGTGCTCCGCGACGCCTTCACCCGGTTGATCGAACACGTCGACGAAATCGCCGACGGGTTGACCGACGAGGTCGCCAACTATCGAGCGACCCCGGGCGCCAACAGCATTGCCTGGTTGATCTGGCACAGCGCGCGGGTGCAGGACATCCAGCTGGCCGACGTCGCCGGCGTCGAGCAGGTGTGGTTGCGCGACGACTGGGTGGACCGGTTCGGGCTGGACCTGCCGCGCAACGACACCGGCTACGGGCACAGCCCCGAGCAGGTCGCGAAGGTCAAGGCACCGGCGGATCTGCTGTCCGGTTACTACCACGCGGTGCACAAGCTGACCCTCGAGTACGTCGCCGGCGTGACGGCCGCCGAGTTGGAGCGGGTGGTCGACACCAATTGGGACCCGCCGGTGACGGCCAGCGCGCGGCTGGTGAGCATCATCGACGACTGCGCCCAACACCTCGGGCAGGCCGCCTACGTTCGCGGAATCGCGCCCTAGGTCTTGGGTTTCGCAGCGTGCGATTCGTGGCCGCGGTTTTGCGGGCGGTGCTGTGGCTGGCCACCACCGTCGCGCTCGCCGTGGCGATCCCGGCGGTGTGGCTGCAGTGCAACGTCGTCAGCGAGGGCGGCTACGCCGCGCTGGCCCAGAAGGCCGCAGGCGATCCGGCGCTGCAGTCCGCCGCGGCGGACGAACTGACCAACCGCGCGATGGCGCTGATCGCGGCCCACAACGCGGGGGGCCGGCCCGTCGACAGCGCGGAGCTGCACGAGGCCGCCGCCGCATTCACGGCCGGGCCGGCGTTTCCGGCGCTGTTCGCGCAGGCGAATCGGGCGGCGCATCGCTGGTTGTTCGCCACCGGCGGGGCCGGCGAGTCGTGGGAGATCGACGTGGCCCCGATGCTCAAGGACGCCTCGTTGCAGCGGATACTGACCAGCCATAACGTGAAAGTGCCTGCGACGCTGAACGTTCCGTTGACGGCATCGGCGCCTTCAACTCACGGGTCGCTGCGGCAGGGGCGGTTGAGTCCGCTTGCCACGTGGGGTCCGTGGGTGAGCATCGGCGCGGTCGCCCTCAGCGTCGTCTGTGCCGTGCTGACGCTGGGCGTCGCCCGCCGCCGCGGCAAGGCGCTCACGAGCCTGGGTGTCTCCGCGCTGCTGGTCGGCGCCGGCGGATGGGCGGGCATCGAGATCGCCCGCCGCTACGTCAACGACGGGCTCAACCGCACCACCGGCGACATCCGCCGCATCGCCGAGGTGATGGTCGGCCACGCCGAAGCAAGCCTGCACCAATGGCTCAACCTCACGCTGCTCGCCGGCGCCGCGCTGGCGATCGCTGGGGTGCTCGTCGCGATGCTGGGAAGCCTGCGGAAGAAGCCGGCAGGCTAGCCCGAAGGTGAACGAAAAGGCTTGCGGGCCAGGGGCAGAGTGACCTGGCACAAATCACACGCCGTGCGTTATACAAATCACACAATGTGCGTTATCCTCGGTCGGTGGCGCAGTTAACCTTCCAGCGCGCCCGCACCGAGGAGAAGAAGCGCCAACGTGCGGAGGCACTCGTGGAAGCCGCGCGTTCACTGGCGCTCGAGACCGGCGTCGCCTCCGTCACGTTGACCGCCGTCGCCAGCCGAGCCGGAATTCACTACTCCGCGGTCCGCCGCTACTTCAGCTCGCACAAGGAAGTCCTGCTGCACCTCTCCGCCGAAGGGTGGGTGCGCTGGTCGAACACCGTGTCCGACAAGCTGGCCGAGGCTGGCCCGAAGTCGCCATCGCGAATCGCCGAGACGTTGGCCAACGCCCTGGCCGAGGACCCGCTGTTCTGCGACCTGCTGGCCAACCTGCACCTGCACCTCGAACACGAGGTGGACGCGGAACGGGTGGTCGAGGTCAAGCGGATCAGCACCGCCGCCACGCTCTCCCTCGCCGATTCCATCGAGAGCGCGTTGCCGGAACTCGGCCGATCGGGGTCGCTCGACATCTTGCTGGCCGCGTACTCGCTGGCGGCCACGCTGTGGCAGGTCGCCAACCCGCCGGAGCGCCTCACCGACGCCTATGCCGAGGAGCCGGAAGTGGTTCCCCCCGAGTGGAATCTGGACTTCGCATCCGCCCTCACCCGCCTGCTGACTGCCACGTGCATCGGCCTCATCGCGGAGAAGCCATGAACAAGGAGGACGGGGAGCTATGGCTTGGCGAACTGCGACCGGAAGACGGGAAGGACTTGGAGCGCCCATGACGACGACTGAGTCAAGGACGGAGCCGCTAATGAAGCAGGGCTCCGCCGGCAGCGAGGGCAACGAGGTGGCCCCGCAGCGCGCTAGGAAACAGGGGCTTCTGGGGCGTTTCTGGCTGGTGCTCACGATCGCAGCTGTCGTCGCGGTCTCAGGATTCGTCGTATACCGATTGCACGGCGTCTTTGGCGTTCACAGCGGTTCGTTCGGTGGTGGCACCTCGGGCGAGGTCCTCGACGAGTTCAACGCCAAGACGATCACGCTCGAGGTCTGGGGCTCACCGGGCAGCACTGCAACCATCAACTACCTCGACGAAAACACCCATCCGCAGCAGGCGCTGAACGTGCCCTTGCCCTGGAGCAAAGTATTGAGTTCAACGAAGCCCGGCATCCCGGCAAACCTTGTGGCGCAAGGAGACGGCAGTTGGATCGCCTGCCGATTCGTCGTGAATAACCACGACGGCCACGGTGACGTCATCAAGGCTCCGAATCGCTCAGATTCCAACCAAACCGTGAACGCCTTCGTCTACTGCCTGGACAAGTCCGCATGAGCGGGCCAGGCGAGGCTCCGCCGCGCGTCGATCAGCCGCTGATCCCGCCGTTCCTGCCGCGGATGATCCATCGGCTTGCCCTGCCGATCGTCCTGGTGTGGTTGGGCATCGTGTTCGTCACCAACACCGTGGCCCCGCAGCTGGAGGTCGTCGCCAAAACCCACTCGGTGTCGATGAGTCCGACTGACGCGGCATCCTTTCAGTCGATGATGCGGGTCGGATCGACGTTCAAAGAGTTCAACTCCGACGCCTCGGCCATGATCTTGCTGGAGGGCGACAAACCACTCGGGGACGAAGCGCACCGCTACTACGACGAGATCGTCAGGCGCGTCGAGCAAGACAAGAAACACGTTCAGCACGTCCAGGATTTCTGGAGTGATCCGCTGACGGCGGCGGGTTCGCAGAGCCACGATCAAAAGGCCGCGTACGTCCAGGTCTACCTCGCCGGCAACATGGGCGGCCCGCAGGCGAACGAGTCTTCCGAGGCCCTCCGCAAGATCGTCAACTCGGTGCCCGCGCCGCCGGGAATCAAGGCATACGTCACCGGCGCGGGTCCGCTGTTCGGTGATCAGTCCCACGCGGGTGAGAAGGGCGTAGCGAAGGTCACGCTCGTCACATTCTTGGTGATCGTGGTGATGCTGCTGTTCGTGTACCGGTCGGTGAGCATCGTTCTGATCATGCTGGCCATGGTGTTCATCGAGCTGGCAGCGGCCCGCGGTGTCGTCGCGACGCTCGGTAACTACGGCGTCATGGGGTTGTCGACCTTCGCCAACAACATGTTGGTGCTTATGGCGATCGCCGCCGGGACGGATTACGCGATTTTCGTGGTCGGCCGCTATCAGGAGGCCCGTGGTCTGGGCGAGACCCGCGAAGAAGCGTTCTACACCATGTTCCACAGCACCGCGCATGTCGTGCTGGGATCGGGGCTGACGATCGCAGGCGCGATGTACTGCCTGAGCTTCTGCCGGCTGCCGTACTTCGAGTCGCTGGGGGTGCCTTGTGCGGTCGGCATGCTGGTTGCGGTGTTGGCGGCTTTGACGCTGGCTCCGGCGATGCTGACGGTGGCTTCGTTCTTCAAGCTCATGGATCCGAAGCGCAAGCTGCAGACCCGGGGCTGGCGTCGCATCGGCACCGCGGTCGTCCGCTGGCCCGCACCGGTTCTCGCGGTGACCATCGCGGTCGCGTTGGTTGGTCTGCTCGCCCTGCCCGGTTACAAGACGGACTACGACAACCGCCACTTCCTGCCGGCGGACACCCCGGCCAATGTCGGTTATGCCGCCGCGGACCGGCACTTCGACCAGGCTCGGCTCAATCCTGAGCTGTTAATGATCGAGACCGATCACGACTTGCGTAACTCGGCCGATTTCCTCGTCTTGGACAAGGTTGCCAAGGCGATCTTCCACATTCCCGGTATCGGCCGGGTGCAGACCATTACCCGGCCATTGGGCACGCCGCTGGACCACAGCACCCTCGGTTTTCAGATGAGTGCACAAGCCGCCGGGCGGATCCAGACCCAGCACTATCAAGACGAACAGGCGAAGAACCTGCTCAAGCAGGCGGACGAGCTGCGCAAGACGATGGCAACGCTGCATGAGCAGATGCAGGTCACCCAGGATCTCAGCAACACGACACATGAAACCACCAGGCTCACCAAGGAGACCGTGCAGATCACCGAATCGTTGCGCGACGACATCGCCACCTTCGACGACTTCTTCCGGCCGATCCGCAGCTTCTTCTACTGGGAGAGGCACTGTTACGACATCCCCGCCTGCTGGGCGCTCCGATCGATCTTCAACGCGCTCGACGGCATCGACCAGGTGGCCCAGAACATCGTGAACCTCAGCGCGAACCTCGACAAGTTGGATCGGATCCAGCCGAAGCTGGTGGCCCTCATACCGCCGCAGATCGAGAGTCAGCAGCGCAACCTCGACACCATCATGTCGAACTACGCGACCACTATGGGTCTCAACGAACAGGCCAGAGCGCAGTCTGACAATGCCACCGCCCAGGGCGATGCCTTCGACAAAGCGAAGAACGACGACACGTTCTACCTTCCGCCGGAGGCGTTCAAGAGCCCGGATTTCGAACGGGGTCTCAAACAGTTCATCTCGCCGGACGGGCACGCAGTCCGGTTGATCATCTCCCATGAAGGCGACCCGGCGAGTCCTGAAGGCATCAAACACATCGAACCGATCAAGCAGGCCGTGCACGAGGCGATCAAGGGCACGCCCTGGGAGGGCGCCAAGGTCTACCTCGGCGGCACCGCCTCGACGTACAAGGACATGCACGACGGCTCTAACATCGACCTGCTGATCGCCGGAATTGCCGCAGCCACACTGATTTTCATCATCATGCTGGTGATCACCCGAAGCGTCGTGGCGGCCTTTGTGATCGTCGGTACGGTGTTGCTGTCACTAGGCGCCTCATTCGGACTCTCCGTGCTCCTATGGCAGTACATCCTGGGCATGAAGTTGCACTGGATGGTGCTGGCGATGGCGATCATCCTGCTGCTGGCGGTCGGCTCGGACTACAACCTGCTGTTGATATCGCGGTTCAAGGAGGAAATCCACGCCGGGCTCAGAACGGGGACGATCCGCGCGATGGCCGGTTCGGGCTCGGTGGTGACCTCCGCCGGTCTGGTGTTCGCCGCGACCATGGCCACGTTCATGTTCAGCCCGCTGCTGGTGATGGCCCAAGTGGGGACGACGATCGCGCTGGGCCTGTTGTTCGACACCTTGATCGTGCGGTCGTTCATGACGCCGTCGCTGGCCACCCTGCTCGGGCGCTGGTTCTGGTGGCCGCAGCACGTGCGTCCACGGCCGGCCAGCACAATGCTGCGACCGTACGGACCGCGTCCCGCTGTGCGCGATTTGCTCCTCAAGAACGTCGAGGAGCGCCCGGCGGGCGGATTGGTACAGCCGCGCTGATCCTACGAGGCGCGCGAATGTCGAGATCCCTGCCGGCGTGAAGGACTGCGAATCGGCCTCAGGACGTGGTTGGAACACTTCGCGGTGAGAAGTGTCGATGCGTCGTTCATGATGCCGTCGGTCGCCGCGCTGATGGGCCGATGGTTCTGGTGGCCGACGCAGGTACGCACCCGGCCCGCCAGCCAGATGCTGCGGCCGTACGGGTCGCGTTCGGCGGTTCGTGCCTACATGCTGCCCCGCGAGGACGACGCCGGTTCGGCCAAGACCGACCGGTTCCCCGGCGGCGTCACCGTATTACTGAATTACTGAACCCTACCTTTGGGAGGTCCTGGCCAGCCGGGTGGACCGGTTGGCTCGGCCCAGTCCCACACCGACATGTCGCCGGGCGGGTACTGGCCGCACACGTCGGTGGACTTGGCAACGACGCCCTTGTTGTTGAAAAAGAGCTTCATGTGGTTGGGCCACGCGTACCACAGCGGGTCGTTGTTGAAGAAGTTCTCGGAATACGTCCGGCGGTCCTCAGGCGACAACGAGTAGAACCAGTGGACCTTGTCGATCGTCGCCTGCTGAACGTTCGGGTGGTTGTTGAAGTCGATCATGTACCGCTGGTAGTACACCGGGCTGGTGTCGCGGGTGGCCGCCATGATCTGCTCGGCGTCGCAGGTGGTGTTGATCATCCTGCGCGGAATCGGGAAGTCCTCCGTGGAATCGGCCACGGCGGTTTTCGGGAACGCCGTAGCGGCGATACCCAGGGCGAGGACAGCGGCGCCTGCACGCAGGCCAGAACTCAGCCAAGACATAGCTGTCACGGTAACACTTTTTGGGCGGCGGGGGACAGGTTCCTAGTTCATCTCAGCATTGGCCGCGATCAGGCACGATAACGTGCGTGGGGTCGGGCCGCAGCTCCGGCGGGGCCTGGCTGTAGTCGCCGAAGGGGCCGTCGCGGCGCTCGACCGCCGCCCGAACGCCCTGGGTTTCGGCGGTCTTGATGAAGTCGAGGGCGTCGGGGGTGTTGCGCATCAGGCCGTCGAGAATGCCGCCGAGCGTCTGGGTGGACGCCAACCCCATGTTCTCGTAGGCCTGGTTGACGATCAGCTTCTGCGCCTGCAGCTGCGACAGGGGGATGCGGGCCAGCTCGGCGGCGATCTCGGCGACCCGGGCCTCGAGGCGCTCGAACGGCACCGCCTCGTTGATCAGCTCGATCTCGGCCGCCTGGACGCCGGTCAGCGGCCGCCCGGTCAGCGAATGCCACTTTGCCCTGGCGAAGCTGAGGCGGTAGAGCCACATGCCGCTCAGGTACGCGCCCCACATCCTGCTGTACGGGGTGCCGATCACCGCGTCGTTGCTGGCGATCACCAGGTCCGCGCACAGCGCATAGTCGCTGGCCCCGCCGACGCACCAGCCGTGCACCTGGGCGATGACCGGCTTGGACGCCCGCCAGATGGCCATGAACTTACTTGTCGGCCCGGTCTCGCGGGAGGTGACCATCGCGAAGTCCTTGCCGGGGTCCCACTTGCCGTCGGTCATCATCGCCTCGCCCCAGTGCGCAAAGCCGCCGCCGAAGTCGTAGCCACCGGAGAAGGCCCGGCCGGCCCCGCGCAGCACGATGACCTTGACGGCCGGGTCGCGCTCCGCCAGGCCGACGGCCGCCTCGATCTCATCGGGCATGGGCGGCACGATGGTGTTGAGCTGCTCCGGACGGTTCAACGTGATGGTGGCAACCGGGCCGGCCGTCGTGTACAGGAGCGTCTCGAACTCGCTGGTTGGCATGGCTTCCTTACGGGTCGGGCTGCCGGTTTTCCGGTGACGACGCGTAGATGCGGTCGCCGATCTTGAGGTATGGCGTCGTCAGGTAGGCCGACAGGACGAGGAGGCCGGAAAAGATCACCGCAACGCAGACGGCGTTGGGCCAGATCCTGCCCGTGCCGAGCGCAAAACAGACGGTGCCGATGATCGAGGTCGTCCAGTAGAACCGCCGGCCGGCGCGGCGGTGGCTGATGAAGCGGTAGCGTGCCTGCGCCGCCGAGACCAGGATGAAGATCAATCCGGTCGCCAGCAGGGTGAGTTCGATGCGTTGGGTCGCTGACACGTCGACGATCCTATGGCCCGGGATTAACCGCAGCGGGGCCAGTCAGCATCCGCCACAGGAACGAATAGGTCAGTGCCGACTTGAACGCGACCTGTTGGTTGTCGGCCGCGCCGGCGTGGCCGCCCTCGATGTTCTCGTAGTAGAAGACCCGATGTCCCGCAGCCTCCAGCGCCGCCGTCATCTTGCGGGCATGCCCCGGATGCACCCGGTCGTCGCGGGTGGACGTGGTCATCAGCACCGGCGGGTAGTGGCGCGTCGCCGAAATGTTCTGGTAGGGGGAGTATTCGGAGATGAACGCCCAGTCCTCAGGGTTGTCCGGGTCGCCGTACTCGGCCATCCACGAGGCGCCGGCCAGCAGCAGGTGGTAGCGCTTCATGTCCAGCAGCGGCACGCTGCAGACAAGCGCTCCGAATCTCTCCGGGTACTGGGTCAGCATGATGCCCATGAGCAGGCCGCCGTTGCTGCCGCCCTGCGCGCCGAGCTGGTCGACACTTGTGATGCGCCGGTTCACTAAATCGGTTGCCACCGCGGCGAAGTCCTCGGCCACCTTGTGCCGGCCCTCGCGCATCGCCTGGGTGTGCCACCCGGGCCCGTACTCCCCGCCGCCGCGGATGTTGGCGAGTACGTAGGTGCCGCCGCGGGCCAGCCACAGCCGGCCGAGCACGCCGCTGTAGGCGGGAGTGTTGGCGGATTCGAAGCCGCCGTATCCGTACAGCATGGTCGGGCCCGGTCCTTGTGCGTCGGCGGGTCGCACCACGAAGTACGGGATCGGCGTGCCGTCCTGCGACGCCACGAAATGCTGTGCCACCGCCATGTTTTCGGCGTCGAAGAAGGCCGGAGCGGACTTGATCTGGTCGAGCGGGCCGGTGCCGGTGCCGCGCATCAGCCGCGAGGGGGTGACGAATCCGCTGGAGTCGAGGAAGAACTCGTCGCCGGTGTCGTCGGCGGCGACGACGACGGTGTGGGTCGCGTCCGGGATGCCGGGGACCGGTTCGCGCCGCCAGGTGCCCGGCGTGACGAACTCCACCCGGCTGGCGACGTCGGCGAGGGTGACCATCAACAGGCGGTCCCGCGTCCACGCGTAGTGATTCAACGCGGTGTGCTCGTCGGGCTCGAACACCACGCTCAATTCCGCTGTGCCCGACAAGAAATCGTCGTAGTCGGCCGCCAGCAGGGCACCGGCGGGATAGCTCTGGGCGCCGTAGAACCAATCGGTGCGCAGCTCGATCAGGAGCCATTCGCGGTGTATCGACAGGCTCGCGTCGGTAGGCGCGTCGATCCGGATCAGCTCGGGGTTTTCCGGGAGGCCCCGCAGTTCGTAGACCTCTTCGTTCCAGAAGTCGAGGGCCCGCCCCAGCAGGGTGCGCTCGAAGCCGGGAGTGCGATCCACCGAGGCGGACACGCGAACGTCGGTGCGGGCGCCCTCGAACACGGTTTCCGCGTCGGTCAGCGGGGTGCCCCGGCGCCACCGCTTGATCACCCGCGGGTAGCCCGAGTCGGTGAGCGAGCCGTCGCCGAAGTCCGTGCCCACCAGGACGGTGTCGGCGTCCACCCAGGCGAGTTGCGACTTGGCCTCCGGCAGCTGGAATCCGTCGTCGACGAATTCGCGTGTCTTCATGTCGAATTCGCGCACTATGGAGGCATCCGAGCCGCCCCTGGACAGCGCGACCAGGGCGAGCGTGTACTCCGGTTCGATGACGCCGGCGCCGGCCCACACCCACTTCTGGTCGTCGGCTCGGCCCAATTCGTCGACGTCGATCAGCACGTCCCACTCGGGGGCATCGGTGCGATAGCTCTCCAGCGTGGTGCGCCGCCACAACCCGCGCGGGTTGGCGGCGTCGCGCCAGAAGTTGTAGAGGTACTCGCCGCGGCGGACCACGTACGGGATGCGGGCGTCGGTGTCGAGCACCTCGAGCGCCTGGGTGCGCATCCGCTCGAAATCCTCATCGCGGAACGTCGCCAGTGTCTGTTCGTTGCGCGCCCGCACCCAATCCAGCGCCTCGTCGCCGGTGACGTCCTCGAGCCACAGGTAGGGGTCTTGGGCGTCGTCGGGGGGAGCGGCGGCTTGTGACGTCATGGAAGCCATTGTGGCCTCCGGCGGTAGTGTGAGGTGTATTACACCGACGAGCGAGGAGTGAGAGCATATGACTGTTTTCGCACGTCCAGGTTCCGCTGGGGCGTTGATGTCGTATGAATCCCGCTACGACAACTTCATCGGGGGTGGGTGGGTCCCGCCGGCGCAGGGTCGCTACTTCGAGAACCCGACGCCGGTGACCGGCCAGCCGTTCTGCGAAGTGGCGCGCTCCGACGAGGCCGATGTCGAGAAGGCGCTCGACGCCGCCCACGGGGCGGCTAGGGCGTGGGGCAAGACCGCACCGGCCGAGCGCGCGGCGATCCTGAACAAGATCGCCGACCGGATCGAGGAGAACAAGGCCGCGCTGGCGGTGGCCGAAGTCTGGGACAACGGCAAGCCGGTCCGCGAGGCGCTGGGCGCCGACATCACGCTGGCGGTCGACCATTTCCGCTACTTCGCCGGGGCGATCCGCGCGCAGGAGGGTTCGCTGTCCCAGATCGACGAGGACACCGTCGCCTACCACTTCCACGAGCCGCTCGGCGTGGTCGGGCAGATCATCCCGTGGAACTTCCCGATCCTGATGGCCACCTGGAAGCTGGCGCCCGCGCTGGCGGCCGGCAACGCGGTGGTGCTCAAACCCGCCGAGCAGACGCCGGTCTCGGTGCTCTACCTGATGTCACTGATCGGCGACCTGTTGCCGGCCGGGGTGGTCAACGTCGTCAACGGGTTCGGCGCCGAGGCGGGCAAGCCGCTGGCGTCGAGCAACCGGATCGCCAAGATCGCCTTCACCGGGGAGACCACCACCGGGCGGCTGATCATGCAATACGCCTCGCAGAACCTGATCCCGGTCACCCTCGAGCTCGGCGGCAAGAGCCCCAACATCTTCTTCTCCGACGTGATGGCCAAGGGCGACGACTTCCAGGACAAGGCACTCGAGGGCTTCACCATGTTCGCCCTCAACCAGGGCGAGGTGTGCACCTGCCCGTCGCGCAGCCTGATCCAGTCCGACATCTACGACGAGTTCCTGGAGCTGGCCGCGATCCGGACCAAGGCGGTGCGGCAGGGCGATCCGCTGGACACCGAGACCATGCTGGGTTCACAGGCGTCCAACGATCAGCTGGAAAAGGTGTTGTCCTACATCGAGATCGGCAAGGACGAGGGCGCCAAGATCATCACCGGCGGGGAGCGCGCCGAGCTGGGCGGCGACCTGTCCGGCGGCTACTACATGCAGCCGACGATCTTCGCCGGCAACAACAAGATGCGGATCTTCCAGGAGGAGATCTTCGGCCCGGTGGTGGCGGTGACGTCGTTCTCCGATTACGACGACGCGATCTCGATCGCCAACGACACCCTCTACGGTCTGGGCGCGGGGGTGTGGAGCCGCGACGGCAACACCGCCTACCGGGCCGGGCGTGACATCCAGGCCGGCCGGGTGTGGGTCAACTGCTACCACGCGTATCCCGCGCACGCCGCGTTCGGCGGCTACAAGCAGTCGGGCATCGGCCGGGAGAACCACAAGATGATGCTCGACCACTACCAGCAGACCAAGAACCTGATGGTGTCCTACTCCGAAAGGGCGCAGGGCTTCTTCTAGATGGATCCCGGGCCCCCACCAGGGGTTGTCATCACCGCCGGCGCCGCCGAACTGTTGGCCCGCCTGCAGGACCGCCACGGTCCGGTGATGTTCCACCAGTCCGGCGGCTGCTGCGACGGGTCGTCGCCGATGTGCTACCCGCTCGGGGACTTCATCGTCGGCGACCGCGACGTGCTGCTGGGCGTGCTCGACGTCAAGGACGGGGTGTCGGTGTGGATTTCGGGCCCGCAGTACGAGACCTGGAAGCACACCCAGCTGGTCATCGACGTGGTCCCGGGCCGCGGCGGCGGATTCAGCCTTGAGGCGCCTGAAGGGGTGCGGTTCCTGTCCCGCGGCCGCGTCTTCACCGACGACGAACAGGCCGCGCTGCGGGCCGCACCGGTCATCACCGGCGCCGATTACGAGCGTGGCGAACGCCCTTGCGTGCGCGGTCAGGTCGTGACTGACGCGGCATTCCGAACGTGCCCTCCGGGTCGGTGACAGCAGTAATGTCGAAAGCGTGATCCCCCTCCCGCGTCCGCGGTTGTTGGCCGCCGCCATGCTGATCGGCGCCGCGGTCGGGTTGCTGGTGGGGGTGGGATTCGCCGTGGCGGTCCACCCGAGCATCCGCCCGGCCTTCGCCCTCGCGTCGGTGGTCGGGATTCCCAGTGCGGCCGGGCTGGTGACGATCTTGTTCTCCGGGCGCCGATGGGTGACGATGCTGGGCGCGTTCATCCTGTCGGTGGCGCCCGGCTGGTTCGGCGTGCTCGTCGCCCTCCAGGTGACCTCGCGTGGCTGACGACGACACCCCGTCGAGTCCGGGGACCCAGTCATGGGTGCCGGACTTCTCGGATTCCGACGAGGAGACGGGGACGCAGTCGTGGGTGCCGGATTTCTCGGATTCCGACGACACCGGCGCGCAGCCCGCCGCGAGGGACGAGCCGGAGACGACTGAGCCGGCCCCCGACGATGCGGCCGCCGACTCCGTCGTATTGCCGGTACAACCGGTCACCGTTCCCGGGCGCTACCTCTACCTGAAGTGGTGGAAGCTGCTGCTGGTCATCCTCGGCGTGTGGTTCGTGGCGGCCGACATCGGGTTCGGCCTGTTCTACTGGTGGTACCACTCGGGCGACAAGACCCCGGCGCTCTTCGTGGTCCTGGTGTACGTGGTGGCATGCGCCGTCGCCGGCGTGCTGCTCGCGATGATCGAGGGCAGGCCGCTGGCCTCGGCGCTGTCGCTGGCTGTGATGTCGGGGCCATTCGCCTCCCTGGCCGCCGCGGCGCCCCTGCTCGGCTACTACCACTGCGCGCGGGCGGGCCACTGCCTCGTCGGCCTCATTCCGTATTAACGCCTCGCCCGGGCGGCCACTAGGGTAGGGGCCGTGACCCATTTTGACGTCGTCGTCCTCGGGGCCGGTCCCGGCGGATATGTCGCAGCCATTCGCGCCGCACAGCTCGGCCTGAACACCGCAGTCGTCGAGCCGAAGTACTGGGGCGGAGTCTGCCTCAACGTCGGCTGCATCCCCTCCAAGGCGCTGCTGCGCAACGCCGAGCTGGTGCAGATCTTCACCAAAGAGGCCAAGACCTTCGGGATGAACGGCGAGGCGACCTTCGATTACGGCGCCGCCTTCGACCGCAGCCGCACGGTGGCCGAGGGCCGGGTCGCCGGCGTGCACTTCCTGATGAAGAAGAACAAGATCACCGAGATCAACGGGTATGGCCGGTTCACCGACGCGAACACGCTGTCGGTGGACCTCAACGACGGTGGCACCGACACGGTTACGTTCGACAACGCCATCATCGCCACCGGCAGCAGCACCCGGCTGGTGCCCGGGACGTCGCTGTCGGCCAACGTGGTCACCTATGAAGAGCAGATCCTGTCCCGCGAGCTGCCCGACTCGATCGTCATCGCCGGCGCCGGCGCGATCGGCATGGAGTTCGGCTACGTCCTGAAGAACTACGGCGTCGACGTGACCATCGTGGAGTTCTTGCCGCGCGCGCTGCCCAACGAGGACGCCGATGTCTCCAAGGAGATCGAGAAGCAGTTCAAGAAGCTGGGCATCAAGATCCTCACCGGAACCAAGGTCGAGTCCATCTCCGACAACGGCGCCGAGGTCACCGTCGCCGTCAGCAAGGACGGTAACGCGCAGGAACTCAAGGCTGCGAAAGTGTTGCAGGCCATCGGTTTTGCACCCAACGTCGAGGGCTTTGGGCTGGAGAAGACCGGAGTCGCGCTGACCGACCGCAAGGCCATCGGGATCAACGACTACATGATCACCAGCGTTCCGCACATCTACGCCATCGGTGACGTCACCGGGAAGCTGATGCTCGCCCACGTCGCCGAGGCCATGGGCGTGGTGGCGGCCGAAACCATCGCCGGCGCAGAGACTTTGGCCCTCGGTGACTACCGGATGCTGCCACGGGCGACGTTCTGCCAGCCCCAGGTCGCCAGCTTCGGGCTGACCGAGCAACAGGCCCGCGACGAAGGCCACGACGTCGTGGTGGCCAAGTTCCCGTTCACCGCCAACGGCAAGGCGCACGGCCTGGGTGATCCCAGCGGCTTCGTCAAGCTGATCGCCGACGCGAAACACCTCGAGCTGCTGGGCGGGCACCTGATCGGCCACGACGTGTCCGAGCTGCTGCCCGAGCTGACCCTGGCGCAGAAGTGGGACCTGACCGCCACCGAGCTGGCCCGCAACGTGCACACCCATCCGACCATGTCGGAGGCGCTGCAGGAGTGCTTCCACGGCCTGGTCGGCCACATGATCAACTTCTAGAGCCCCATGCGCAGCGACATCGTTCTGGGGGCCATTGGCGGCCTCGCCGCGGGCTATGTCCTGTGGTTGGCGGCCTTTTCGATCGCCGACGACAACGCGGCGGTGGGCCAGTGGGCCCCGACGGTGTTGCTGCTGTCGCTTGCGCTGGCGGTGTGCGCCACGACGTGGGCGTCGTTCCTGCGCCGGCGGCGGAAATACGCGTGGTCGGGGTTCGGGTTCGGGCTGCCCGTGCCGCCGCTGCTGCTCACCCTGGCCGTGTTCGCCAACGTCTACCTGTAACTAGCGCGGGTTGTCCAACGGGATGTCCAGTGCCGCCATCGTCGCGGCCAGCCCGTCGTATTGGCTTGCCAGCAAGCAGAATTCGATCAGCTGACGCCGGTCCAGATGCTCGGCGAGCCGCCGCCAGGTGGCGTCGCCGATGGTGCGGTCCTTGACGAACTCGTCCGTCGCCGTCAACAGCGCCTGCTGCCGCACGGTCAGCCGCCCCTCGACCCGGTCCAGCCGCTCGGGCCACGCGAAGATCGCGGCCTGCAGGTCCGCGTCCAGCCCCTGCTTGGCGGCCATCCGGCGATGGTGCTGCAGCTCGTATTCGCAACCGCGCACGTGGGCGACCCGCAGGATCACCAACTCGGTGTCGATCGCCGGCAGCCGGCCCCGCAGCACGCGGCCGCTGTAAACGCTCCACGCCAAGAACAGCAACCGGTGCTGACCCAACGTGGTGAACAGATGCATCTCGGGCGCCCGGACCGTGCGCGCGGCCGCCTTCGCGAGTACCCAGTTGATCGGGCCCAGCTCACGGAACCGCCCCGACGGGATGCGGCCATTCTGAGCGCCGGTCACGGTTGCTTCACCAAATACGGGGAGACCGTACTGCGGTGCTCGTCCAGATCCAGGGCGCGCCCCAAGGCCGGGAAGGCCCGCTGCGGGCAGTTGTCGCGTTCGCAGACCCGGCAGCCCGCGCCGATCGGTGTGGCCACTGTTCCTGAATCCCCCGAGACGTCGAGTCCTTCCGAGTAAACGAGCCGGTGTGCGTGGCGAAGCTCGCAGCCCAGGCCGATCGCGAAGGTTTTACCCGGCTGACCATACCGCGCGGCCCGGCGCTCCACGGTCCGGGCCACCCACATGTAGTTGCGGCCGTCGGGCATCTGGGCGATCTGGACCAGGATCTTGCCGGGGTTGGCGAACGTTTCGTACACGTTCCACAGCGGGCAGGTGCCTCCGCTGGAGGAGAAGTGAAAACCGGTGGCGGACTGGCGTTTTGACATGTTACCGGCCCGGTCCACCCGGACGAACGAGAACGGCACGCCGCGCATCGACGGCCGCTGCAGCGTCGAAAGCCGGTGCGCGATGGTCTCGTAGCTCACCGAGTAGAAGGAGGACAACCGCTCGACGTCGTAGCGGAAATTCTCAGCGACGTCGTGGAATTGGCGATAGGGCAGCACCGCGGCCGCGGCGAAGTAATTTGCCAGCCCCAGCCGGGCCAGCGTGTGCGACTCGTCGCTGGTGAATTTGCCCTCCTCCACCAGGCTGTCGATGAGATCGCCGTATTCGAGGTAGGCCAACTCGGCGGCCATCTTGAAAACCTGCTGACCGAGCGAGAGATGGTTGCTGATCTCCAGCGTCTTGGTCTGAGGGTCAAACCGGTGCAGTACGGTGTCGCCGAGGTCGATCCGTCTGTTGATGTGCACCCCGTGCACCTCGGTCAGCCGGCGATTCAGCTCGCGGGCCAGGTCGCCGTGGTGCAGTCGCATCTGGATCGTGAGGTCCTCGGCGGCGGTGTCCAGCTCGTGCAGGTAGTTCTGGCGTTGGTAGAAGTAGTCGCGCACCTCCTCGTGCGGCATGGTGATCGAGCCGCTGCCGCTGCCGTCGGAGAACCGCTCCTCGGTGGCGGCGGCCAGCTGCGCCGTGGTGATCCGGTAGCGCCGGTGCAGGTTGACCACCGCGCGGGCCAGGGCGGGGTGGGCGCCGACCATCTCGGCGACCTCGGCCGGGTCGACATCGACGTCCAGGTCCCGGTCCATGGTCACCTCGCGCAGCTCCGCGACTAGCCGGGTGTCGTCTTGGGAGGCGAAGAACGTCGCGTCCACGCCGAACACCTCGGTGATCCGCAGCAGCACCGCCACCGTCAGCGGGCGAACGTCGTGCTCGATCTGGTTCAGATAGCTCGGCGAGATCTCCAGCATCTGGGCCAGCGCGGCCTGAGAAAACCCGCGCTCGTTGCGCAGCTGGCGGACCCGGGAGCCGACGAAGGTCTTGGACACTTTACCCAGGGTACCGGGGCTGCTAAGCGGAAGTTGGCAGAGTTCGCAGCGGCCAGGAGTCGCGTCGCGATTGGTTTTTGCCTCAGGTCGTTGGCATGATTCGCAACGGAGGCCTCAGGACTGGCCTGGGGTGCCCACGAGGAGGAAACGGGGAGCGAAGCCGTGAGCCTGGACAAAGAACTGATGCCGGTTCCCGACGGCCACCCCGACGTGTTCGATCGCGAATGGCCGCTGCGGGTGGCCGACATCGACCGCACGGGCCGGCTGCGACTGGACGCCGCGTGCCGGCACATCCAGGACATCGGCCAGGACCAGCTGCGTGAGATGGGTTTCGAGGAGACCCACCCGCTATGGATCGTTCGCCGCACGATGCTTGACCTGATCCGTCCGATCGAGTTCCAGGACATTCTGCGGTGTCGTAGGTGGTGTTCGGGCACGTCGAACCGGTGGTGCGAGATGCGGGTTCGCGTCGACGGACGCAAGGGCGGCCTGATCGAGTCCGAGGCCTTCTGGATCAACATCAACCGGGAAACGCAGATGCCGTCGCGCATCTCCGACGACTTCCTCGCGGGCCTGCACAAGACCACGTCCGTCGACCGGCTGCGGTGGAAGGGCTATTTGAAGCCGGGCAGCCGCGACGATGCTGCGGAGATCCACGAGTTTCCCGTCCGGGTCACCGACATCGACTTGTTCGACCACATGAACAACTCGGTCTATTGGAGCGTGATCGAGGACTACCTGGCTTCGCACCTGGAGGTCATGCAGCTGCCGCTGCGCATCACGATCGAGCACGAGGCGCCGGTGGCGCTGGGCGACAAACTGGAGATCATCTCGCACGTGCACCCGCCCGGTTCGACCGATCAATTCGGTCCCGACCTGGCCGATCGCACTGTTACAACGCTCACATACGCCGTTGGCGACGAGACGAAAGCGGTCGCCGCGATCTTCACTCGGTAGCCAAACCGTCACCTCCGTCAATTTCCATTCTGACCTGCGAATATGGGGTTACTGACGGGTAGCTTCTGAAACGGTTAAGTTTGCGCTCATCTTCGCAAGATTTGCTAATCGGCTCCAAGTCGTTGCCGAAATTGGCAAATGAAACGGCTGGACCTGCGTCAACAGCTGTGCCATCTTCGTGTTAGCACACCAGCGAAGTTGAGCCTCTAGCTACCGCCGGTGAAGCGGTCACCAAGCCCATGTAGTGAAGATCGTTAAGGAGCATGCCCAATGTCTGTCGTTGGCACCCCGAAGAGCCCCGAACGGATCCAGAAGGACTGGGACACCAACCCGCGTTGGAAGGGTGTCACCCGTACCTACAGCGCCGAGGACGTCGTCGCCCTGCAGGGCACCGTGGTCGAGGAGCACACACTGGCCCGCCGCGGCGCGGAAGTGCTGTGGGAGCAGCTGCACGACCTGGAGTGGATCAACGCGCTCGGCGCCCTGACCGGCAACATGGCCGTCCAGCAGGTCCGCGCCGGCCTGAAGGCCATCTACCTGTCGGGTTGGCAGGTCGCTGGTGACGCCAACTTGTCCGGCCACACCTACCCCGACCAGAGCCTGTACCCGGCCAACTCGGTGCCGCAGGTGGTGCGTCGCATCAACAACGCGCTGCTGCGCGCCGACGAGATCGCCAGGGTCGAGGGTGACCGGTCGGTGGAGAACTGGCTGGCGCCGATCGTCGCGGACGGCGAGGCCGGCTTCGGCGGTGCGCTGAACGTCTACGAGCTGCAGAAGGCGATGATCGCCGCGGGCGTCGCGGGCTCGCACTGGGAGGACCAGCTCGCCTCGGAGAAGAAGTGCGGCCACCTCGGTGGCAAGGTGCTCATCCCGACCCAGCAGCACATCCGGACGCTGACCTCGGCCCGCCTGGCGGCCGACGTCTGCGACGTGCCGACCGTGGTCATCGCCCGGACTGACGCCGAGGCGGCCACCCTGATCACCTCGGACGTCGACGAGCGTGACCAGCCGTTCATCACCGGTGAGCGGACCAAGGAAGGCTTCTACCGGGTCAAGAACGGCCTCGAGCCCTGCATCGCCCGGGCCAAGGCTTACGCGCCGTACTCCGACCTGATCTGGATGGAGACCGGCACGCCAGATCTCGACCTGGCCGCCAAGTTCGCCGAGGGCGTCAAGTCCGAGTTCCCCGACCAGATGCTGGCGTACAACTGCTCGCCGTCGTTCAACTGGAAGAAGCACCTGGATGACGCCACCATCGCCAAGTTCCAAAAGGAGCTTGCCGCAATGGGATTCAAGTTCCAGTTCATCACGCTGGCCGGCTTCCACGCGCTGAACTACTCGATGTTCGATCTGGCCTACGGCTACGCCCGCAACCAGATGACCGCGTACGTGGAGCTGCAGGAGCGCGAGTTCGCCGCCGAGGAGCGCGGCTACACCGCGACCAAGCACCAGCGGGAGGTCGGTGCCGGTTACTTCGACCGCATCGCCACCACGGTCGACCCCACCTCGTCGACCACCGCGCTGACCGGTTCCACCGAAGAGGGTCAGTTTCACTGAGGACGAGCGGGCCTTGGCCCGCGAGGACGAAGTGAAACCGATGGATTGAGTCACTGAGGGGTGTTGAACAGGCACGGAATCGCGCTCCTGCGGCTCAGTTGACGCGATTCCGCGCTTGTTCGGCGGTGAAGTAGCGTAGGCCCCGCCCAGCGAACCTGGGCGGGGCCTATTGCGGTGCAAGACGATACGACACCGAAAGAGATGACAGTGAGTGACGCAGCGATTCAGCGGGTAGGGGTTGTCGGGGCCGGCCAGATGGGATCCGGCATCGCCGAAGTCTCGGTCCGTGCCGGTGTCGACGTGACGGTGTTCGAGACCACCGAGGCCCTGATCGCGGCCGGACGTAACCGCATCGTGAAGTCGCTGGAGCGCGGCGTCAGCGCGGGCAAGGTCACCGAGCGGGAGCGCGACCGCGCGCTGAGCAAGCTCACCTTCACCACCGATCTGAAGGACCTCGCCGACCGCCAGCTGGTCATCGAGGCGATCATCGAGGATGAGGCCGTCAAGGCGGACATCTTCGCCGAACTCGACGGCGCCATCAGCGATCCCGACGCGGTCCTGGCATCCAACACCTCCAGCATCCCGATCATGAAGATCGCCGCGGCCACCAAGAACCCGCAGCGGGTGCTGGGCCTGCACTTCTTCAACCCCGTGCCGGTGCTCCCGCTGGTGGAGTTGGTCAGCACGTTGGTCACGGACGAAGCGGCCGCCGCGCGCACCGAGGAGTTCGCAAGCGCGGTCCTGGGCAAGCAGGTGGTGCGCTGCTCCGACCGGTCCGGCTTTGTCGTGAACGCGCTGCTGGTTCCCTATTTGTTGTCGGCAATTCGCATGGTGGAGGCCGGTTTTGCCAGCATCGAAGACGTTGACAAGGCGGTTGTCGCCGGGCTGTCGCACCCGATGGGCCCGCTGCGGCTGTCCGACCTCGTGGGTCTGGACACCCTGAAGCTGATCGCGGACAAGATGTTCGAGGAATTCAAGGAACCGCAGTTCGGCCCGCCGCCGCTGTTGCTGCGCATGGTCGAGGCCGGCCGGCTCGGCAAGAAAACCGGCCGGGGCTTCTACACGTACTGATGATCTAACGGCGCCTGGATGGCCAGCTGACCGCGCCAAGTTGGGTCGCTGGGCTTCAGCATCCTGCGAATCGGTTATTATGCTTGAGTTCAATAACGGGGCGAAAGATATGGAGCGGGCATGACGGCATTGGAGCCATTTTACGAGGAGTCGCAATCTATCTACGACGTCTCGAATGAATTCTTCGCACTATTCCTAGACCCCACGATGGCCTATACATGCGCATACTTCGCCCGTGACGATATGACACTCGAAGAGGCGCAAATCGCGAAGTTCGACCTGGCGCTGGGAAAGTTGGACCTCGAGCCCGGGATGACGCTGCTGGACATCGGTTGCGGCTGGGGCGAGGCGCTGAAACGGGCTGTGGAGAAATTTGACGTCAATGTCATCGGAATCACGCTGAGCCGCAACCAGTTTGAGTACAGCAAGAGCAAACTGGCCGGACTGCGGACCAACCGCAACGTTGAGCTGCGCCTGCAGGGCTGGGAAGAGTTCGAGGACAAGGTCGATCGGATTGTCACCATCGGCGCCTTCGAAGCTTTCAAGATGGAGCGGTACGCCGCGTTCTTCGAACGCGCCTACAATATTCTTCCCGATGACGGCCGTATGTTGTTGCATACGATTTTGACGTACACCCAAAAGCAGCAGTATGAGCGCGGTGTCTCCATCACGATGCGCGATATTCGATTCGCACGGTTCATCGGCACCGAAATTTTCCCGGGCGGGCAGTTGCCGGCGCAGGAGGATATTTTCAAGTTTGGGCAGGGCGCTGGATTCTCGGTGGAGAAAGTCCAATTGCTGCAGGAGCATTACGAGCGCACGCTCAACCTTTGGGCGGCCAATCTCGAGGCGAACAGGCAACAGGCGATCGAGATGCAGTCCGAAGAGGTTTACAACAAGTACATGCACTACCTGACGGGCTGCGAGAACTTCTTCCGTAAGGGCATCAGCAACGTCGGGCAGTTCACCCTCGTGAAGTAGGCCGTGACGTTGGGTTCTCTCGCGGCTACTTTTCCAGCGTGAACTGGTCGACGTCGGTGTATTCCTGGCGGAAGAGCTTCGCGCAACCGGTCAGGTACTTCATGTAGCGGTCGTAGACCTCTTCGGACTGGATGGCGATGGCCTCGTCGCGATTGGCCTCGAGAGCGGCCGCCCACGTCTCCAGGGTCCTCGCGTAGTGCGGCTGCAGTGAGTGGACCCGGGTCAGTTCGAAGCCGGCCGTGACCGCGTACTCGCCGACGGTCTGGGGCGTCGGCAGGCAGCCGCCCGGGAAGATCTCGGTCAGGATGAACTGCGAGAAATGAACGATCTCGTGGGTCAGCCTCATGCCCCGCGCCCGGGCATCTTTGAAGGAGGGGCGAACGATGGTGTGCAGCAACATCACACCGTCGGACGGCAGCACTTGGTAGGCCATCTTGAAGAAGCGGCCGTAGCGCTGGCGGCCGAAGTGCTCGAAGGCGCCGATGGAGACGATGCGGTCGACGGGCTCGTGGAACTTCTCCCACCCCTCCAACAGCACCCGCCGGGTGCGGGGGGTGTCCAGCTCGTCGAACGTCTTCTGCACGTGCTCGGCCTGGTTCTCCGACAACGTCAGGCCCACGACGTTGACGTCGTACTTCTCGATGGCCCGTCGCATGGTGGCGCCCCAGCCGCAGCCGATGTCCAGCAGCGTCATCCCCGGCTCGAGCTTCAGCTTGCCCAGCGCCAGGTCGATCTTGGCGAGCTGCGCCTCTTCCAGCGTCATGTCGTCGCGCTCGAAGTAGGCGCAGCTGTACGTCTGGGTTGGGTCCAAGAACAACCGAAAGAAGTCGTCAGACAGGTCGTAGTGGGCCTGCACGTTTCCAAAATGCGGCGTGAGCTGGACGGACATGTCGAGAAGAGCCTTTCGTTATGCGGAGGCAGGGATTGCCAGCCAGCACGACGCACCCATGCGTCACCCCCGATGCACCCCTGGATGGTAGTCGCTGCGTCGATGCAAGTCGTCCTCCCAGCGGGTCTTTAGCGTCACACGAGATGGGCCCAATTCACAAAAGAAGGCCCGCCGTGCGGCGTTGCGAGCCCTAGAGCTGGGACCGATCCTCATGCCCGCGGGGCGGCACGATCGGCGAAGGATGGGGCTCTTCGCGGAACTTCTGCAGCGATCCACCGACCTCGACGATGCCCTTCAGCGCGTTCCAGCTCATCATCGTCAGGTAGTCGATCAACTCGTCGCGGCTCATGCGCGGGGAGGACATCCAGGAGTGAGTGGCCAGCTGCACGCCGCCGACGATCAGGTAGGCCCAGGGTTCCGCGCCACCGGTGTCCATCCCCGCCTGTTGCATGCGGCGGCGCATCAGCACCGCGAGCATGCGGGCGATGATCCGCTCGGAGTCGGCGATCACCTTGCTCTTGCTGGCCGAGCTGTTGGACATCACGAAGCGATACGGCTCGGGCTCGTTCGCGACGGTCTCGACGTACACGCGGATCACCTCGCGGGTCAGGTCGAAGCCGTCGAGATTGGACGTCAGCGCCGCGGCCATATTTGGAATCAGGGTGGTTTGGGTGAACCGCATCATCACGGCGGTCGTCAGGTCGTTCTTGTCGACGAAATAGCGATACAGCACCGTCTTGGAGACGCCGATCTCCGCGGCGATGTCGTCCATGCTCAACGCGCCGCCGTGCCGCCGAATCGCGTCGATCGTGCCGTCTACCAACTCGTTGCGGCGCTCCACCTTGTGTTGGTGCCAGCGCCGCTTGCGACCATCCGTCTTGGCCGCCACCGCAGCCAACGTTCGCTCTGCCACTGTCGCCGATATCCCATTCACTAGACGTCCTCGATACTACGGCGTGCGCGACTGTTTCGGGTTTCGGCCGCGCGCTGGTGCAGGCTCTGTGAACAGTGCGGTCACACTAATCGGCCGGGACGATGAATGATGGAGTGGTGGTACACAGAGCCTCGCCTCGAGGCGAAGCGCCGGGCCCGCGAGCGGCGGGGCCGGACTCGACGACACCGGTGACCTCAACCGGGCGCTCTCACCCGTCGCTGGCCGAATCCTTCGCCGGTGCCGACCCACAGGCCGACGCGGAGCGCCGGGTGGCGTTGCGCCGGATGAAGGCAGTGGCGCTGAGCTTCCTGATCGCCGCCAGCGTCTTGTTCCTCGCCTGCCGGTGGGCCCAGGCCCACGCCCATCTGGGCGCCTGGGTCGGCTACGTCGGTGCCGCCGCGGAGGCCGGAATGGTGGGCGCGCTGGCCGACTGGTTCGCGGTGACGGCGCTGTTCAGGCATCCGCTGGGCATTCCTATCCCGCACACCGCGATCATCAAGCGCAAGAAGGACCAGCTCGGCGAGGGCCTGGGAACGTTCGTGCGGGAGAACTTCCTGTCGCCGCCGGTGGTGGAGACCAAACTGCGGGATGCGCAGGTGCCCGGTCGGCTCGGCAAGTGGCTGTCGGAGGCCGCGCACGCCGCGCGGGTGGCCGGCGAGACGGCCACGGTGCTGCGGGTGCTGGTCGAGCTGCTGCGCGACGAGGACGTCCAGCAGGTGATCGACCGGATGATCGTGCGCCGCGTCGCCGAACCGCAGTGGGGGCCACCCGTCGGACGGGTGCTGGCGACCCTGCTGGCCGAGAACCGGCAGGAGGCGCTGATCCAGCTGCTGGCCGACCGGGCCTTTCAGTGGTCGCTGAACGCCGGCGAGGTGATCCAGCGGGTGGTCGAGCGCGACTCGCCGACGTGGTCGCCACGCTTCATCGACCAACTGGTCGGCGACCGCATCCACCGTGAGCTGATGGACTTCACCGACAAGGTGCGCCGCAGTCCCGACCACGAGCTGCGTCGCTCGGCCACCCGTTTCCTGTTCGAATTCGCCGACGACCTGCAATACGACGCGGAGACCATCGCGCGCGCCGACGCGATCAAAGGGCAGCTGATGGCGCGCGACGAGATCGCCAACGCCGCCGCGACGGCCTGGAACACGCTGAAACGGCTGGTGCTCGAGGGCGTGGACGACCCGTCCAGCACGCTGCGCACCCGCATCGCCGACACGGTCGTGCGCATCGGCGAATCGCTGCGCGACGACGCCGACCTGCGCGACAAGGTGGACAACTGGATCGTGCGCGCGGCCCAGCACCTGGTTTCGCAGTACGGGGTCGAGATCACGGCGATCATCACTGACACCATCGAGCGCTGGGACGCCGAGGAGGCAAGCCGGCGCATCGAGCTCCACGTGGGCCGTGACCTGCAGTTCATCCGGATCAACGGAACCGTGGTCGGCTCCCTGGCGGGTCTGGGGATCTACACCGTCGCGCAGCTGTTTTTCTAGCAGTGCTAACAAGTGCTTGCAAAAGCAAGCACTTGTAGTAATCTGGGGCCATCACGATCGACCGTCCGACCCAGGAGCACGCCATGGCACCCGAGGAGAAACTCTCCGCCAAGGTGTCCAATGCCGCCTCCGACATCGGCAGCTTCATCCGGAGCCAGCGTGAACTCGCGCAAGTCTCGGTGCGCCAACTCGCCGAAAAGTCGGGGGTCAGCAATCCGTATCTGAGCCAGGTGGAGCGCGGATTGCGTAAGCCGTCCGCCGAGGTGCTCAATCAAATCGCGAAGGCATTGCGCGTTTCCGCCGAGGTTCTCTATGTGCGGGCCGGGATTCTCGAGCCCAGCGACAAAAGTCAAGTGCGCGACGCCATCATCACCGATACCGCGATCACCGAGCGGCAGAAGCAGATTCTGCTCGACATCTACACATCGTTCACCCACCAGAACGAAGCCGGCGAATCCAGCAACGAGGAGTGTTCGACCGAACCCTACGGCGACGAGTGACAAGTCCGTTCCGCCGGCAGGACTTCCACATCGCGCCATGGCGTGGTGATGTATAAAGCACCGGCCGCCCGGGTTACCCAGGAGCGAGGGTCCGGCGGCCGCCAGCCAGAAGGAGACGCCCGCCTCAGCTTCCACAACAAACACCCAAGAACGCCAAAAACGGAAAACCATGAAAGGAAAAACCATGGCGGACAACACCAACATCGAAGACTTGCGGGCTCCCCTGCTCGCGGCCCTGGGCGCGGCCGACCTGGCCCTGGCCACTGTCAATGACCTGATCGCCACCCTGCGTGAGCGAGCCGAAGAGACCCGCGCCGACACCCGCACCCGGGTGGAGGAGAGCCGCGCACGGCTGACCCGGCTGCAGGAGGACCTGCCCGAGCAGCTCGACGAGCTGCGCGAACGGTTCACCAGCGATGAGCTGCGCAAGGCCGCCGAGGGCTACCTGGACGCGGCGACCAACCGCTACAACGAGTTGGTCGAGCGGGGCGAGGCCGCGCTGCAGCGGCTGCGCAGCCAGACGGGCCTGGACGACGCCTCCGCGCGCGCCGAGGGCTACGTGGACCAGGCCGTCGAGCTGACGCAGGAGGCGCTGGGCACCGTCGCATCGCAGACCCGCGCGGTCGGTGAGCGCGCGGCCAAGCTGGTCGGCATCGAGCTGCCCAAGAAGTCCGACGAGGCAGCCAAGAAGGCTCAGAAGGCCGTCGCCAAGAAGGCGCCCGCCAAGAAGGCTACGGCCAAGAAGGCTCCGGCCAAGAAGGCTGCGGCCAAGAAGGTCACCCAGAAGTAGGTCGAGACGGTCGACTCGGAGTTGTCCTGCGGGCAACTCCGAGTCGACGTCTGGGATGGCGCCCGCATACGCTTAAGGCGTGAGCCACCTCGTGGGTACCGTCATGTTGGTCTTGCAGATCGCCGTCTTGGTCACGGCGGTATATGCATTCGTCCATGCCGCGCTACAGCGGCCCGACGCTTACACCGCTGCGGACAAGCTGACCAAGCCGGTGTGGTTGGTGATCCTCGGTCTGGCCGTTGCCCTGACGTCCATCCTGAGTTTCGTTTTCGGGGTACTCGGGATGGCGATCGCCGCGTGCGCGGCGGGCGTCTATCTGGTCGACGTGCGGCCGAAACTTCTGGAAATTCAAGGTAAGTCGCGCTAGCGCGATGAAGGCCCTGCTGGCGGCGCCGGCGGCGGTGCTTGTCGCACTTTGGGGCCCGGCGGGCTCCGGGGCGGCGGACCCGGCCACGATGTCCCCGCCGTTCGTCGACCACACCGAGTGGGCGCAGTGGCACGGCCTGAGCAGCCTGCGGGTTTTCCCGACACCGTCGGGACGGCTGGCCGCCGGGCAGCCCGGAAATGCGGCCCTCGCCGACGAGGCGTGGACCGAGGTGTTGGCGCTGTCGCCGGATGCCGACACCGCCGGGATGCGCGCGCAGTTCATCTGTCACTGGCAGTTCGCCGAACTGGCGGAGCCCGGCAAGACCAGCTGGAACCTGGAGCCGTGGCGACCCGTCGTCGACGATGCCGAAATGGTCGCGTCCGGATGTAATCCGGGCGCACCCGAAGAAAGGTTCTAGTGGCGAGCAAACCCACCCGCGCCCAGCTGGCGGCGGTGATCGACCACACCCTGCTCAAGCCCGAGGCCACCGAGGCCGACGTGGCCGCCCTTGTCGCCGAGGCCGCCGAATTGGGCGTTTACGCCGTGTGCGTCTCGCCGTCGATGGTTCCGGTCGCGGTGCGAGCCGGGGGAGGCCTCCCGGTGGCGAGCGTGGCGGGTTTCCCGTCGGGCAAGCACATTTCGGCGGTCAAGGCGCACGAGGCCGAACAGGCCGTGGCATCCGGCGCCGTCGAGGTCGACATGGTCATCGACATCGGCGCCGCGCAGGCCGGAGACATTGACGGGGTGCGGGCCGACATCGCGGCCGTGCGCGCCGCCGTCCCCGGTGCCGTGCTGAAGGTGATAGTGGAGTCGGCGGTGCTGTTATCGGGGACGGACGGGGGCACGCTGGTGCAGGTGTGCCGCGCGGCCGAGGACGCCGGTGCCGACTTCGTCAAAACCTCGACCGGATTCCATCCCGCGGGCGGCGCGTCGGTGCGTGCGGTCGCCGTGATGAGTCAGACCGTCGGCGGCCGGTTGGGCGTCAAGGCCAGCGGCGGCATCCGCACCACCGCGGACGCGCTCGCGATGCTGGACGCGGGTGCCACCCGGCTCGGCCTGTCCGGCACCCGTGCGGTGCTCGACGGGCTTGGTTAGGCTGTCCGGCGCCTCAGCCCGCCGTGCCGGCGCGCATCGTTACCGGACGGGTTAGGCCCCTGGGGTCAGAGGTTTGCGAAGCAGGGGTCGTTGTTGTTGCCGGTGGGGATGCTTGCGTTCTGCGTCGAGAAGTGGCTGGTCACGCCGCTAGAGGTGACCTGCACGCTATCCGCGTGGATGCCCAACGGGTAGTTCTTGGTGAAGTTCGAGGTGAAGTCGTCCAGGGTCGACTGCACCGACTCCTTGGGCATCGTGAAGCCGAGCGCATTGAAGCTGACGATCTGCAGCTGCAGGCCGGTGCCCGACACCACCGGCCTGGTGGTGAGGTTGTCCAGCATGCCCTTCATCTCGATGGTGCCGTCGTTGGGATGCGTGGTCACCGTGTTGGTGACGAAGGGGCCCAGCACCGGAATCGCGTTCTGGACTGATTCCTTGATGCCGTCCGACGTCCAGGTGACGGTCGCATCCAGCGATCCGATGGTGCCCTTGGAGTCCTGCGTGTCCTTGAGCTGGACGTTGCGGATGTTGATGTCGATCTTCATGCCCTTGGCGTCGCGGACCTGGTTGCCGGCCGACGACACCGAGATGTTGGTGTAGTGCTTGGTGAGTTGCTGCCACAGCATCAACGGCGCCACCCCGAACGACGCGGTGGCCTGGTCCTTGACCTCGCACGCCACCGCCTCGGCGACCTTGCTGTTGGCGACATGACGGACGTACAGCTCGGCCCCGACCAGCCCGGCGATCACCAGGCAGACCACGATGATGCAGACCAGCACCACCGAGAGCGGGTCACGCAGGAAGCGACGCTTCTTCCCCGGCGTCGGCTCGTCGCCGGGAGTGGCCAGCTTCTCCGTCGGCCCCGCGGGCGGGATGGGCGGCGGCGGCCGGTAGTCGGGCTGCTGCATGTTCGGCGGCGGCGTGCCGATCCGTTCGGTCTGACCCGGCGGCGGACCGGGAGCCGGGGGCGGCGGCGCAGGGGCCGGGCCACCGGTGCTGATCCGCTCGGTCGGCCGCTCGGTGGGGGGCTGGCCGAAGGGGCCCTGGTTGCCGGGACGGCCCCACCTCGACGGGTCCTGGTTCGGCGGTCCTTGTGGGTTCGTCACCCGACTGATTCTGCCCTATCGAGCTGAGCGAAATCTGAGTGGTTGCGCAGCACCGCGATGCTCTCGCGAGCCTTGGCGACCCGGTCGACGTCGATGTCGGCGACCACCAACTGCGGCCCGGAGCCGGCCGACGCGACGACTTCGCCGAACGGGGAGGCCACCAGGCTGCCACCCACCCCGGTGGGCGCGCCCGACGCGGTCAGCGACTCGCCCGGGTCGGCCTGGCCGGCCGCGGCGACGTAGCTCGTCGAGTCGAGCGCGCGGGCCCGCGCCAAGAGCATCCACTGGTCGAGCTTGCCGGGGCCCGCACCCCAGGACGCGCAGACGGCGATCAGCTGGGCGCCGCGACGGGCCAGCTCGGTGTACAGCCCCGGGAAACGGATGTCGTAGCAGACGGTCAACCCCACCCGGACGCCGGCGACCGTGATCACCACCGGTTCGCGGCCGGGCGCGACGGTGCGCGACTCGGTGAAGCCGAAGGCGTCGTAGAGGTGGATCTTGTCGTAGTGCGCGTCGGGGTCGTTGGGACTGCCCGGACCGGCCGCGATCAGCGTATTCTTCACCCGTCCGTCCCCGGCCGGGGTGAACATGCCGGCGACCACCGTGATCCCGCGGTCGGTCGCGACCCGCCGCACACCGGTCGCCCACGGCCCGTCGACCGGCTCGGCGATCGGCGCCAGCGGAACGCCGAACCGGCACATGGTCGCCTCCGGGAACACCACCA
Source organism: Mycobacterium nebraskense (assembly GCF_002102255.1). Lineage (GTDB taxonomy): Bacteria > Actinomycetota > Actinomycetes > Mycobacteriales > Mycobacteriaceae > Mycobacterium > Mycobacterium nebraskense. The sequence goes on along the minus strand of NZ_LQPH01000173.1, from coordinate 242,697 downwards.
ACTGCGCGCCCGCGTCGGCGGCCCGGCCGCTGTACTCGCGCACCAGCTCTAAGTTCGCCGCCGGATCGGTGCCGCTGAGGATTTGCGCCAACGCGATTCGCATGGGCGTCAGCTTAGGCTCGGCCTCCTCAGGCCGGTTTGGCGATCCATTCCGTGGTGAACCGCTGCTCTGCCGCCACCAGCTCGGCGAGTCGGGTTCTGATGATGTTCTCCAGCTTGCCGCCGATGATCGGGATACGCACCTGGACGGTGGCCCGGAACGTCAGCCGGGCGCCGCCCGTCTGCAGGATCGGCAACAGCATGGCCTTGCCGGTGAGATTCACCGGGGCGTCCAAAATCGAGCCGACGACGGAACCCTGCGCGGCGCCGTCGGCGACCGGTCCCCAGATTTCCTCGCGCCTGATGCGGAGATCACCGTTGTGCAGCTGCGTGACCATCCCGGGCAGCTTGTGACTATGGATCACCTGCACGGTGACGACCTCGACGGTGTCGTCGTCCCCGGTTTCGCCACCGACCCGCATCGACTCCAGCGTGGCGAAGTCGACACCGGATCCGGCCAGCCGTGCCCGCCAATAGGTCTCGTCCGTGAACGCCCGATGGACCTCTTCAACGCTGCCGTCGTAGTCGGCCGACAAGTCGAATGAACGCGGCATAGCAGGTGAGGCTACCGTTACGGGCCATGAAATCCAGCGATGCCGGTTCAACATTCGCCGGTGCGCATGTCGCCGAGGCGGTGTCGCTCGCGCCGCTGACGACGTTGCGGGTCGGGCCGGTCGCCCGCCGCCTGATCACCTGCACCAGCACCGAACAGGTGGTCGCCGTCGTGCGGGAGCTGGATGCCGAACGCCGCGGGGGAGACCAGCCCCCGGTGTTGGTGTTCGCCGGCGGTTCCAACCTGGTGATCGCCGACACCCTGACCGACCTGACCGCGGTGCGATTGGCCAACAGCGGCATCACCATCGACGGCAACCTGGTGCGCGCGGAGGCGGGCGCGGTGTGGGACGACGTGGTGGTCCGCACCATCGAGCACGGTCTGGGTGGGCTGGAATGCCTGTCCGGCATCCCCGGATCGGCGGGGGCCACCCCGGTGCAAAACGTCGGGGCCTACGGTGCGGAAGTCGCCGACACCATCACCCGGGTCCGGATGCTGGACCGCGGCAGCGGGGAGGTCCGCTGGGTGCCGGGCAACGAGCTCGGCTTCGGCTACCGCACCAGCGTGTTCAAGCAGGCCGCCCACGACGGGCTCGAAATCCCTTGGGTCGTACTGGAAGTCGAGTTCGCGCTGGACGCGTCGGGCCGCAGCGCACCGCTGCGCTACGGCGAGCTTGCCGCCGCGCTGGGGGTGAGCGGCGGCGAGCGCGCCGACCCGCAGCAGGTCCGCCAGGCGGTGCTGACGCTGCGGGGCCGCAAGGGCATGGTGCTCGACCCGGACGACCACGACACCTGGAGCGTGGGTTCGTTCTTCACCAACCCGGTGGTCGCACCCGAGGTGTACGAGCGGCTGGCCGGGAGCGTCGGAGATGTCCAGGGGCCGGTTCCGCACTACCCGGCACCGGACGGCGTCAAGCTGGCCGCCGGCTGGTTGGTGGAGCTGGCCGGCTTCGCCAAGGGTTATCCCGACGATCCGACGGCCCGGTGCCGGCTGTCCACCAAGCATGCGCTGGCGCTGACCAACCGCGGCGGCGCCACCACAGAAGAGGTGATCGCACTGGCCCGCATCATCCGCGACGGAGTTCGTGATGTGTTTGGTGTCACATTGAAACCCGAACCCGTTCTGCTCGGCTGCAGGCTATAGCTGCGAATCCTTCCCACGACTGGCCCGAACCCGATTTGTCTCGGCGGGGTTGATGGATTTTGCCCGGTATCTTTGACTCTTGTGAGCACGTCGCACACCCCGCCGCCGATCAACCGGCGTGTGGCTTTGGCGACCCTCGGGCTGGGGGTGTTAGCCCCGAGCCTGTTGGCCTCCTGCGGCGGCAATCCGGCCAAACAGGCCGAGAAGAAGGAGCAGCCCGCGCCGCAGCTGAAGTTCCAGCCGGCCGATAAGACCGAAAACGTGGTGCCGATCGCGCCGATCAGCGTCGAGATCAGCGACGGCTGGTTCCAGCACGTCGCCCTCACGAATTCCGCGGGCAAGGCCGTGGCGGGCAGGTTCAACTCCGACCGCACCGTGTACACCACCACCGAGTCGCTCGGCTACGACGCGACCTACACCTGGAGCGGCTCGGCCGTCGGGCACGACGGCAAGGCGATCCCGGTCGCGGGCAAGTTCACCACGGTGTCGCCCACCAAGAAGATCGGTGGGGCATTCCAACTGGCTGACGGCCAGACCGTCGGGGTCGCGGCGCCGATCATCATCCAGTTCGACGCGCCGATCACCGACAAGGCCGCCGTCGAGAAGGCGCTGACCGTCACCACGAATCCGCCCGTCGAGGGCAGCTGGGCGTGGCTGCCCGACGAGGCGCAGGGCGCCCGGGTGCACTGGCGCACCCGCGAGTACTACCCCGCGGGCACTACCGTCAACGTCGAGGCCAAGCTGTACGGCCTGCCGTTCGGCGACAGCGCGTACGGGTCCGAGGACATCTCGCTGAACGTCCAGATCGGTCGCAAGCAGGTGGTGAAGGCCGAGGTCTCGTCGCACCGCATCCAGGTGGTCAGGGACGAGGGCGTCATCATGGACTTCCCGTGCAGCTACGGCGAGGCCGACAAGGCGCGCAACGTCACCCGCAACGGCATCCACGTGGTCACCGAGAAGTACGCCGACTTCTACATGTCCAACCCCGCAGCCGGCTACAGCCACGTGCACGAACGCTGGGCGGTGCGGATCTCCAACAACGGCGAGTTCATCCACGCCAACCCTTCGAGCGCCGGCGCGCAGGGCAACACCAACGTGACCAACGGCTGCATCAACCTGTCGACGGGCGATGCGGAGCAGTACTACCAGACGGCGATGTACGGCGACCCGGTCGAGGTGACGGGCAGCTCGATCCAGCTGTCCTACTCCGACGGCGACATCTGGGACTGGGCAGTCGACTGGGACACCTGGGTCGCCATGTCGGCGCTGCCACCGCCCACCGCGCGTCCGCCGTCCACGCAGATTCCGGTGACCGCGCCGGTCACCCCGTCGACCGCCCCGAGCCTGTCCGGCACGCCCACGACGACGACCACGACCGCTAGCCCCAGCGGTTAAAGCGGGTGGCCGACGCCTGGTCGCGCGGCTTCATGACGATCAGGTCGAGATCTACGTGGGGCGGCCGCGAGGCCACGAAGCCGATCACCTCGGCGACATCTTCGGCAACCAGCGGAGTGATGCCGGTGTAGACGGAGTCGGCGCGTTGTTGATCGCCGTCGAAGCGAACCAGCGAAAACTCGGTCTCGACCGCACCCGGCGCGATCTCGGTGAGCCGCACCGGCTTACCCAGCAGCTCGCCGCGCAGCGTGCGATGCAGCGCCCCCTGGGCGTGCTTCGCCGCCGTATACCCGGCGCCCCCATCGTAAACCTCAAGTGCCGCAACGGAAGTCACCGTGACGATCAGGCCGTCGCCGGAGTCGATGAGCTTGGGCAGCAGGGCTCGGGTGACCCGCAGCGTGCCCATCACGTTGGTCTCCCACATCCACCGCCAGTGCTCGAGGTCGGAGTCGGCGACCGGTGCCAGCCCGCGGGCGCCGCCGGCGTTGTTGACCAGCACGTCGACCCGGCTCAATTCGTCGGCGAGAGCCGCGACCGACGCGTCGTCAGTGACGTCGGCCACAATGGCCGTTCCGCCGACCTCCCTGGCCAGGGCGTTGATCCGGTCCGCCCGGCGCGCCACCGCGACCACGTGAAAGCCCTGCCCAGCAAGGGTCTGGGCGGTAGCCTCCCCGATTCCGGAGCTGGCGCCCGTGACGACCGCGACGCGTTCATTCCTGACATTTCCAGCCATCGAAGCAACCTTAGTGAACGTGCTAAGTTTTCGGTGTGCACCTCAGCGCCCTGTCCAGCACCACCACCGCGTGTCTTTGCGCGGCGGGTGCGTGTTGTTGTCGCGCACTTTGCCGCTCCTGACTTTCAGGTGTGGCCAGTGACGGCCAGAAAAATCGGACAAAAGGACGCTCGTGCGCTCGAATACCCTCACTCAGACTCTCCATTTGCCCAGCCATGCCGGCTACAAGGGCCACCGGTCGGTACGCCGTCAGATCGTGCCGCCGGCACTGTATATCCCCGACTCGGCGGCGGCCTCGGTTTTCCGGGCCGTCCGATTGCGGGGCCCGGTCGGGCGTGACGTCATCGCCGGCGTCACCTCGCTGAGCATCGCGACGGTCAACCGCCAAGTCATTTCCCTGCTCGAAGCCGGTTTGCTGCGGGAACGCGCCGACCTGGCCGTCTCCGGAGCGATCGGCCGCCCACGGGTGCCGGTCGAGGTCAACCACGAACCGTTCGTGACGCTGGGCGTCCATATCGGCGCCCGGACCACCAGCATCGTGGCCACCGACCTCTTTGGTCGCACGCTCGACACCGTCGAGACGCCGACACCGCTCAGCCCCGCCGGGCCCGCGCTGGCGTCGCTGGCCGAGAGCGCCGCCCGCTATCTGCGGCGCTGGCATCGGCGCCGCCCGCTGTGGGTCGGCGTCGCGATCGGTGGCACCGTCGACAGCGCCACCGGCCACGTCGACCACCCGCGGCTGGGCTGGCGGCAGGCGCCGGTCGGTCCCGTGCTGGCCGACGCGCTCGGACTGCCCGTATCGGTGGCCTCGCACGTCGACGCGATGGCCGGGGCCGAGCTACTGCTCGGCATGCGACGGTTCCTGCCCAGCTCGCCTACCAGTTTGTATGTCTACGCCCGCGAGACCGTGGGCTACGCGCTGGTGATCGGTGGACGGGTGCACTGCCCGGCCAGCGGTCCCGGCACCATCGCGGCCCTGCCCGCGCACTCTGAGCTGCTCGGCGGCACCGGCCAGCTGGAATCCACGGTCAGCGACGAGGCGGTGCTGGCCGCCGCACGCCGGCTGCGGATCCTGCCGTTTGCCCCCGCGGGCCGCGCCAACGCACCGGCCGCCGGCATCGCCGACCTGCTGCGGGTGGCCCGGGCCGGCAACGGGCAGGCCAAAGAACTGCTGAACGAGCGGGGCCGCGTGCTCGGGGGGGCGGTGGCGTTGCTGCGCGACATGCTCAACCCCGACGCACTGGTGGTCGGTGGCCAGGCATTCACCGAGTATCCCGAGGCGATGGGGCACGTCGAGGCGGCATTCGCCGAACACTCGGTGTTGCCGCCGCGCGATATCCGCGTCACCGTCTTCGGCAACCGGGTGCAGGAGGCCGGCGCGGGGACCGTGTCGCTGGGCGGGCTGTACGCCGATCCGCTCGGCGCGATGCGGCGGGCCGGGGCGCTCAATCCGCGGCTGCGCGACGTCGCGGCCGACGAGTCTTCTGCTTAAGGCGAAGCCATGTCCTGGGCGTTGGGCTGGTGAACCAAACGTCCTGTAAAGATGTCAGAGTGCGGCACGATGACGTATTCCGGCTGAAACCGCGCCGCGTCGCAGTCTTGGCGGTGCACACCTCACCACTGGCCCAGCCGGGCACGGGCGACGCCGGGGGCATGAACGTCTACGTGCTGCAAACTGCGTTGCACTTGGCGCGGCGGGGCATCGAGGTGGAGATCTTCACCCGGGCCACCGCGTCCGCCGACCCGCCGGTCGCGCGGGTGGCGCACGGCGTGCTGGTGCGCAACGTGGTGGCGGGGCCGTTCGAGGGCCTGGACAAATACGATCTGCCCACGCAGCTGTGCGCGTTTGCCGCGGGGGTGCTGCGCGCGGAAGCGTCGCACGAACAGGGCTACTACGACATCGTGCACTCGCACTACTGGCTCTCCGGACAGGTCGGCTGGCTGGCCCGCGACCGCTGGGCAGTGCCGCTGGTGCACACCGCGCACACGCTCGCCGCGGTCAAGAATGCGGCACTGGCCGCGGGCGACGCGCCCGAGCCGCCGCTGCGCACGGTCGGCGAGCAGCAGGTCGTCGACGAGGCGGACCGGCTGATCGTCAACACCGACGACGAAGCCAGGCAACTGATTTCGGTCCACCGCGCCGACCCGGCGCGAATCGATGTCGTCCACCCCGGAGTGGATCTCGAGGTGTTCCGCCCGGGTGACCGACGGGCGGCCCGGGCCGCGCTGGGGTTGCCGCTCGACGGGGACGTGGTGGCGTTCGTCGGGCGGATTCAGCCGCTCAAGGCGCCCGACATCGTGCTGCGCGCCGCCGCGAAACTGCCGGGCGTGCGGATCGTGGTGGCCGGCGGCCCGTCGGGCAGCGGCCTGGCCTCCCCGGACGGGCTGCGGCAGCTGGCCGACGAGCTCGGCATCACGGCGCGGGTGACGTTCCTGCCCCCGCAGTCCCGCACCGACCTGGCCACCTTGTTCCAGGCCGCCAGCCTGGTCGCCGTGCCGAGCTATTCGGAGTCGTTCGGCCTGGTAGCCGTCGAGGCGCAGGCATGTGGCACGCCGGTGGTGGCCGCCGCCGTTGGCGGCCTGCCGGTGGCCGTGCGTGACGGGATCACCGGCACGCTGGTGTCCGGCCATGACGTCGATCAGTGGGCGGACGCCCTGGACCGGATGCTGCGCCTGCGCGCGCCGCAGGCCGAGGCGATGAGCCGCGCGGCCGCCGCGCATGCCGCCACCTTCTCCTGGGAGAGCACCACCGATGCGCTGCTGGCCAGCTATCGCCGCGCGATCAGCGAGTACACCGCCGAGCGCCGCGGGGTGGGCGCATGACCCGCGCCGGCGACGATGCAGAGCGGAGCGATGCTGAGGAGCGGCGCTCATGAGCGTTGCCGTCGAGCGCGTCGAGCGCGTGATCGAGGACGCGCTGCAGGCCAGTGGGCTGAAGTACTCGAAACACGAGGGGGCCCACGGCGGCCTGTCCGGCCTACTGGTGGAGCTGCCCGGCGAGCGCAAACTCAAGACGAACACCATCTTGAGTGTCGGCGAGCATTCGGTGCGCATCGAGGCGTTCGTGTGCCGCAAGCCCGATGAAAACCACGAGGGCGTCTACCGTTTCCTGCTCAAGCGGAACCGCCGCCTCTACGGCGTGGCCTACACGCTCGACAAGGTCGGCGACATCTATCTGGTGGGCCGCATGTCGCTGGCGTCGGTGGATGCCGACGAGATCGATCGAGTGCTCGGACAGGTGCTCGAAGCGGTAGATTCGGACTTTAATACGTTGCTGGAGTTGGGTTTTCGCTCGTCGATCCAGAAAGAGTGGGAGTGGCGGGTGTCCCGCGGCGAGTCGCTGAAGAACCTCGAGGCGTTCGCTCACCTGATCGACGAAGACGACGAGTAGCGCGTTCGGGGGCCGTGAGAGACTTGCCCGCATGGGAGACACTGCCACGCTGGTGCTGCTCCGCCACGGCGAGAGCGACTGGAATGCCCTGAACCTGTTCACCGGTTGGGTGGACGTCGGGCTGACCGAAAAGGGCCGGGCCGAGGCGGTGCGCAGCGGCGAGCTGATGGCCGAACAAGGCCTGTTGCCCGACGTCCTCTACACCTCGCTGCTGCGCCGCGCGATCACCACCGCGCACCTGGCGCTGGACGCCGCCGACCGGCTGTGGATCCCGGTGCGGCGCAGCTGGCGGCTCAACGAACGCCACTACGGCGCGCTGCAGGGCCTCAACAAGTCCGAGACCAAGGAGCGCTACGGCGAGGAGCAATTCATGACGTGGCGGCGCAGCTACGACACGCCGCCGCCGCCGATCGAGCGGGGTAGCCAGTTCAGCCAGGACACCGACCCCCGGTACGCCAACATCGGCGGCGGCCCGCTGACCGAATGCCTGGCCGACGTGGTGGTCCGGTTTCTGCCGTATTTCACCGACGTCATCGTCCCGGACCTGCGCAGCGGCAAAACGGTCCTGATCGTCGCGCACGGCAACTCGCTGCGAGCCCTGGTCAAGTACCTCGACCAGATGTCCGACGACGACGTCGTCGGGCTGAACATTCCGACCGGGGTTCCGCTGCGCTACGACCTGGATGCCGACCTGCGGCCGGTGGTGCCGGGCGGTACCTACCTCGATCCGGAGGCCGCCGCCGCGGGTGCCGCGGCGGTTGCCAGCCAGGGACGCGGGTGAAGGTGGCCCGCGGGCCCATTGCGGGTTTTAAAGGCCTGTTCGCCGAACATCGCGTGAACGGGAGTGGAACACCTGAAGCGCAAAGTGTGACTTGTCCGATTTTGGCCTCGTTCCGCTAGGGCGGCGTTCAGGAAGATTTGTAGGATTTGCTATGTGACTGTGTTCTCGGCGCTGTTGCTGGCCGGGGTGTTGTCCCTGCTGGGGCTGGCCATAGGTGTAGCAGCCGGGACCCGGCTGTCGCCGAAAGCGGCCCAGCGCCGGCAGCGAGTGAGCACCGAATGGACCGGGATCACCGTCGCGCAGATGCTGCAACGGATCGTCGCCCTGATGCCGCTGGGGGTGGCGGTGGTGGATTCCCACCGCGACGTCGTCTACCTCAACGACCGGGCCGGGGAGCTGGGCCTGGTGCGCGACCGGCAGCTCGACGACCAGGCGTGGGAGGCGGCGCAGCAGGCGCTGAGCGGCGTCGACGTCGAATTCGACCTGCGGCCCGCCAAACGCGCGGCGGGACGGTCCGGGCTATCGGTGCACGGACAGGCCCGGCTGCTCAGTGAAGAAGACCGCCGGTTCGCCGTGGTGTTCGTCCACGACCAGTCCGATTACGCGCGCATGGAAGCGACCAGGCGCGACTTCGTGGCCAATGTCAGCCACGAGCTCAAGACCCCGGTTGGCGCCATGGCCCTGCTCGCCGAGGCCCTGTTGGCGTCCGCGGACGACCCCGAAACCGTTCGCCGGTTTGCCGAGAGGGTGCTCGTCGAAGCCAACCGGCTGGGGGACATGGTCGCCGAGCTGATCGAGCTGTCCCGGCTGCAGGGCGCCGAGCGGTTACCTAACGTGACCGAGGTCGATGTGGATACCGTTGTGTCGGAGGCCATTTCACGTCACAAAGTGGCCGCCGACAACGCTCAGATCGAGGTTCGCACCGACGCGCCCAGCGGCTTGCGGGTGCTGGGCGACGAAACGCTTCTGGTCACCGCGCTGGCCAATCTGGTGTCTAATGCGATCGCCTACTCGCCGCCCGGTTCGCCGGTCTCGATCAGCCGCCGCCGCCGCGGCGACAACATCGAGATCGCCGTCACCGACCGTGGCATCGGGATCGCACTGGAAGACCAGGAGCGGGTCTTCGAGCGGTTCTTCCGGGGGGACAAGGCACGCTCGCGCGCCACTGGCGGCAGCGGGCTGGGCCTGGCGATCGTCAAACATGTCGCGGCCAATCACAACGGCAGCATCGGTGTGTGGAGCAAACCGGGGACCGGATCCACATTCACGCTGTCGATTCCGGCCTATAAGGACAATGACGAACAACCGGAGCAACCGCAGGGTCGCGAAGTGCGGCCCAACAGGTCACAACGAGAGGAAGAACCAAGTAGATGACCCGCGCTAACGACAATGCAAACAGACGCGATGAGGTGGGGGCACCTCCCGCTTGCGGGGGAGAGTGGCGCGCATGACGAGTGTGCTGATCGTGGAGGACGAGGAGTCGCTGGCCGATCCGCTGGCATTCCTGTTGCGCAAGGAGGGCTTCGAGGCCACGGTAGTGACCGACGGGCCGGCCGCGCTGGCCGAGTTCGATCGCGGTGGCGCCGACATCGTGCTGCTCGATCTGATGCTGCCCGGCATGTCGGGGACGGATGTGTGCAAGCAGCTGCGTGCCCGTTCCAGCGTGCCGGTGATCATGGTGACCGCGCGGGACAGCGAGATCGACAAGGTCGTCGGGTTGGAGCTCGGCGCGGACGACTATGTGACCAAGCCGTATTCGGCGCGCGAGTTGATCGCCCGGATCCGCGCGGTGCTGCGCCGTGGCGGTGACGACGACTCCGAGATCAGCGACGGTGTGCTCGAGTCCGGACCGGTACGGATGGACGTTGAGCGACACGTCGTATCGGTCAACGGCGACACAATCACCTTGCCGCTCAAGGAGTTTGACTTGCTGGAGTACCTGATGCGCAACAGCGGTCGGGTGCTGACCCGCGGACAGTTGATCGACCGGGTGTGGGGTGCCGATTACGTCGGCGACACCAAGACGCTCGACGTCCACGTCAAGCGGTTGCGGTCCAAGATCGAAGCCGACCCGGCCAACCCGGTCCATCTGGTGACGGTGCGGGGGCTGGGCTACAAGCTCGAAGGCTAGGCCCGCTCAGCGGGCGCGTTGGTGTCGAACACGGTCCGGGAATCGTCGCTGGCGCTCAACGCAATACGCCGACGCATGTTCGCTGTCATCGGCGGAAGGTCATCGAGGTCGAACCACTGCGCTGCCGCGGTCTCGTCGTCGGCTGCAAACGGCTCTCCCGATAGCCACTGCATCCGGAATACGTGATCGAGGTACTGGGCCTGATCGCCGTTGGCGTGCACCGTCGGCCGGGTCACGTGCACCCAGGCGAGCCTGGTGGCTCGCGCGCTGACCCCGGTCTCTTCGGTCACTTCACGAGCAGCGCAGTCTGCCGGGTTCTCTCCGGGCTCGACGATCCCGGTCACCGCCGTCCAGGCGCCGTTATCTGAGCGCTGTACCAGCAATACTTGTCCGTCGCGAATGGTGACCGCCGTGACGCCGGCCAGCCACAACGGTGCGGTCCCGACCGCCCGCCGAAGCTCGACGATGAAGCCAGGGATCGGCACGCACCGTTCTTAACACGACTACCGGGCGTCGGTCACCCCTCGTCGGCCGCCCGGGCCGGTCCACCCGTAATGGGACGCGGCGTGCCGTCACGCGGTGTTGACGCGCGGAACTGAGCCGCGTGGGGGCTTTTTCTCCTGCCGTTGAAAAGTTATTCTATGGCTGTTGAAAAAAGAACCTTGGCCCGGAGAGGGACCGACGACATGGATTTCGCTTCGCTGCCCCCGGAGATCAACTCCGGGCTCATGTGTGCCGGCCCCGGGTCAGGGCCGATGCTGGCGGCCGGGGCCGGTTGGGACGCGTTGGCCGCCCAGCTGGAGTCCACCGCCAGTGGCTATGCAGCCGAGCTGGCCGGACTGACCGGCCAGGCGTGGTCCGGTCCCTCGTCGCTGCTGATGACGGCCGCGGCCACCCCCTACGTGGAGTGGCTGTCCACTGCCGCAGCCCAAGCCGCGCAGACCGGCGTCCAGGCCTACGCGGCGGCGGCGGCCTATGAGGCGGCGTTTGCGATGACGGTGCCGCCGCCGGTGATCGCGGCCAACCGGGCGCAGTTGATGGCGCTGATCGCAACCAATTTCTTCGGGCAGAACACCCCGGCGATCGCGGCCACCGAAGCTCAATACATGCAGATGTGGGTCCAAGACGCCACGGCGATGTATGGCTATGCCGCCGCGTGCGAGACCGCCAGCACCCTGACCCCGTTTGACGACCCGCCGCAGACGGCCAACTCGACAGGGCAGGACGCCCAGGCCCAGATGGTGGCGCAGGCCACGGACAACGCCACCAGAGCCACGCAGCAGCTGTCCTCGACCAATGCCACGATGCATACCCTCGGCTCGGCCAGCGCCGACACCGTCGGGCCTGTCGCTCCCGGCCAAACTGTGACCGTCTCGCCGGGCGGCATCATCGACATCGGCACCGACACGGGCGTGTACGTCAACAGCGGCTCGATCACGATCACGGGGCCCGGCACCAACCTCATCAGCTTCGGCAGCGTCATTGTCAACCCCGGCAGCACAATTCACACGCTCATCGACTGTTCCGAGGGCGGTGTGCTGATCCCAGGCGGCGTCGACGTCACTGCCGACGCCAGCCCCCTCATCCTCACCCCTGGATCTTTCCAGGAGGTTTTGGTCACCCTCGTCAACGGCTCCGCCACACTTCCCGTTGTCGGCGCGGAACAGGTCGCCATCCAAACCATCGGGAACACCGCCACCGCTATCGCCGGCCCCGCCGGCGCGTCCATCACGAACGTCTTCGGCACCGTCGCCGTCGCTTCCGTGACCCCCATCCCCGGCTCGTCGAGCACATTGGTGGCCCCGTTAGGCGGGCTGGCCGCGCCAGGCCTGGCGGGTACCGCAGGAATTCAGCCTCAGCTCAACGTCGATGGGCTGATGGAATGGGCTCAAACCGTTTCCGGTGCCGACCTAGCCGCCAACCTGGCGGGTGCCGGTTGAGGGTAGGCAAATCGTGGTAGGCGGGAACATGCAGGAGGATGCCAAATCCCGGGCGGTATGGCCGTTTCACCCCTCGTCCGGTATTGGCGTGCCGTCCGCGGGAGTCGGCGAGGCGGCTCCGCTCGGTCCGCTGTCGGTGCCGCCGGCCTGGACGATGATCGCCTCTAAGGTCGAATCGACTCCGCCTTCTTCACCGGATTTCAGCGTCAATGCCGTCCCGCCGGTCGTCCCGGGAATGTCGCCGGGACGCACGTTCCGGCAGGCCTTGATGGCAACGGTCACCGGATGCGGCGGGCGTCCACCACCTCGTCGGCCACGCCCAGCGCCAGCGCCATGATCGACACCTGCGGGTTGACCTCCGGGCAGCTCGGCAGGATCGAGGCGTCGGCGACCCACACCCCGTCCACGCCGCGCAGCTTCCCGGTCTCGTCGACCGGGCAGAGCTGATCGCCGGCGCCAGCGGCCGCCGTGCCCGTCGGGTGGAAAGCGGCCAAGTGCAGGCTTCTCGGGCCGGTCCGACGAAGCGCGTCCTGCAGGGCGGGCAGCGACGTGACTGTCTTCGCCTCGGGTAAACCGGTGAGCACCTCGACGGCACCCGCGGCGAACAGCAACCGGCCCATGGCCTCCATCGCCGTCATGAGCTTGGCGACATCGGCTCGGTCGATGGGGTAGCGGATGACCGTCTCGCCGCGCGCGGACGACACCGAGCCGACACCGCGGTCGGCCACCATGGCGCCGAACGTCGCCACCTGGGGTGCCCGGTCCAGCCAGCCGAGCAGCTCGGCGCCGTAGCCGGGAAAGACCATCGACCCCATCCCGGGCGGGGTGGAGGTCGCTTCGATGAGCACGCCGTGTGATTCGTGCAGCTCGTGAACCGCGGCGCTCTGCAACACCCCGTGCCAGGCGACGACGTCTTCCTCGAAGCGCCCGGCGAGCACCGTCGCCGGGTGCAGCGCCAGGTTGCGGCCGAGCCGCGGGTGTGCGCCAAGGCCGCTGCGCCGCAACAGGTTCGGTGTCTCGGTGGCGCCGGCGGCCACGACGACCGTGTCGGCGATGATGTCCAGTGCGGTGCCGTCGGGCCGGCGGCCGCGCACCCCGCGGGCGCGTCCGTGCTGGTGCAGCACCCGTTCGACCCGGGCTTGCGAGATGATGCGGGCGCCGGCCGCACAGGCCTGGGGCAGCGCGTTGAGGTGCACGCCGAATTTGGCGTTGCGGGGGCAGCCGATCGCGCACTGGCAACAGCCTTCACAGCCCGGCGCGTTGCGCGGGATGGGTGCCGCCTCCCAACCCAGCGTGTCGGCGGCGTCCAACAGCAGCCGCCCGTTGCGGCCCATGATCTCCAGCGGCACCGGGGCGACCCGCAGCGTGCGTTCGACGTCGTCGAGGCGCTCGGCCAGCCGGTCGAGATCGGCAAGAGCAAGGCCGAATTCGTCGCGCCAGCGCCGCTGCACGGCCGGCGGCGGCCGGTAGCAGGTACCGGAGTTCACCACCGTGGTGCCGCCGACCGCCCGGCCGATGGGAAGCACCACCGACGGGCGTCCCAGGGCGACGGTGGCTCCGGCGCCCCGGTACAACCCGGCATAGCGATCGATCGGATGGGTGGTGCGGAATTCCTCGACAGTCCACCGCCGTCCCTCCTCGAGAACGACGACGTCCAGTCCCGCCCGCGCCAGGGTGCGGGCCACCATCGCACCGCCGGCGCCGGAACCGATGACCACGGCATCGGCGGTGACGACGGACGGGCTGTCGGCCGAAACGGTGACGGTCAGATCCGCGTCGGGGCGCGCCACGTCGTGCCGGTGGGCGCGGGCGAAGAGTTCCGGCGCGTAGGCGTCGGCGCCGTTGGCCAGCAACACGATTGCCTTGATGGCTTCGATGGCCGCACCGGCCTCCGGGCTGAGCGAAGCCACCCGGCGCAGCACCTGATCGCGTCGGTCGGGGCTCAGCCGCGACAGTGACCGGCCGGTGGTGAGATAGCTTGCGGCAGTGGCCGATACCATACCGGCCCGTACACCCAGCCGGGACGTCGCCGGGAGCTGGGTGAGGTAGCGCTCGATGCGCTCGACCAGCTGAGCCGGTGGGGGGCCGCCGTACTCCTCCGGCAGCAGAGCGGTGCCGAACGACGCCGTTGCCCGCTCGGCCAGATGACTCATAGCAGGCGTCCGAGCCGGCGGCCCATCTTGATGAAGAACGGGTAGGTGGCGAAGATGGCCCCGGCGGCGGCATGCATGGGCCAGTCGAGCTGTTCGGTTTGTACACCGAAAACGCCACTGTTCCACATGAAGTCGCGGCCGTTGCGGGCGCGGAAGGGCCGCCACAGCATGCCGAGCCCGGGGACGTTGTTGTAGAGCCCGAACGATCCGCCGAAGAAGACACCCAGGGTGGCGGCCTCGGCGACATCGCGACGATCCGAGGGCACCTGCCGTTCGATTAGCGCTCCGGCGGCGAACAGCAGTGGTGGGTCGAGTAGAAAGCTCATGTCGGAATCCTTTCGTTGACGTCGGGTGCCTCGGGGCCACGCAGGCCGACTTCGGCATGTCCTAGCACCGACCAGCGCCGCTCGTCGATCTCGATGTGGACCTCGGCTTGTTCGGTGTTGGTGCACACCGCCTTGCCGCCGTCGGGGTCGGTGTAGCCCAGGCTAACGCACTTCTCCGCCGGCTGGTCGATCCGGATGAGCACCCGGCGACCGCCGATGCGCCCCTCCAGCTGCCAGTGCTCCAGGCCGAGCGTCGTCCGCATCCGCAGCGACGGCAAGGTGCTTGCGGGCCAATCCTTTCCGTCGATACGGAAGCGCACGAAGGCCATTGGCGCAAGCTTGCGCAGCCCCGGCTTGTGCGAGACGGCGGTTACCGCCTCGCACACGTCGCCGTTGCCAAGGTCGGCGTGGACCCAGCCCCAGCGCTTGGCGTTGCCGTGCCCGTAGATGTGGGCGACGCCGCCGCGCCACCCCTCGATGCGCGCGGCGGCGTCGTTAATGGTCAGCGAGCCGGTGAAGTCGGCGGTGGGGGCGACGACGACTTGGGCGCCCGGCAGCAGCTCGCGGTCCCAGGCCGCGCGGGGAAACGTCCAGAGCGGAGCGCCGGCGTCGGTCCAGGACAGATCCCAGGCGAGTGACCGGGCACGTCCGGCGAGCTGCCCGTCGGCCACCCGGACACCTGCGGCGTTGAACCAGTCGGTGCCGGCCGCGGGCTGGACGGGCTCGGGCCCGAACCGCTCGGTGCGGGGCGGGCCGTCGGGCGGAAACCAGGTGGCCCAGCCGTGCGCGTAGGCGGCGCCCTGTAGCGGCGCCACGGTCTCGCAGTGAACCCACAGGCCGGCGCGCGTCGCCGGATCCGACAGGGTGGCGTACCAGACTTCCAGGCGGCCGGCCTTGCCGCGCCAGCGTGGGGTCGCTGCCGATCGCATGTCGCCGTCCATTGCTCACCTTTCGTGGGTTCGTCCACTATATTGGTTGAGCCAATGAACCAGTCAAGTCCGCTGCGTCCGCTCGACCGCCAACGCGTCGATGAACAGATCGCCGCGTCGATCGCCGACGCCATCCTCGACGGCGCGTTTCCGCCGGGTTCGGCCCTGCCGCCCGAGCGCGACCTGGCCGAACAGCTCGGTGTCAACCGCACATCGCTGCGGCAGGGTCTGGCCCGGCTGCAGCAGATGGGTCTGATCGAGGCCCGGCACGGCAGCGGCAACGTGGTCGCGGACCCGCAGGCGCTGACCCATCCCGCGGTGGTCGAGGCGCTGGTCCGCAAACTGGGGCCCGACTTTCTGATGGATCTGTTCGAGATCCGGGCCGCCCTGGGCCCGTTGATCGGCCGGTCGGCCGCGCGGCGTGGCGCCCCCGAGGATGCCGAGGCTCTGCGCGCCGCGTTGGCCGCGGTCCGGGAGGCCGATAGCGCACCGGCGCGCCAGGCCGCCGACCTCGCCTACTTCCGGGTGCTCATCCATCACAGCCGCAACCGCGCACTGGTGTTGCTCTATCGCTGGGTCGAGCACGCCTTCGGCGGCCGGGAGCACGAACTCACCGCCGCTTATGACGACGCCGCGCCCGTGGTGGCCGGCCTGAGTGCGATCACCGACGCCGTGCTGGCGGGCGACGAGCCCGCGGCCGCGGCCGCCGTCGAGGAGTACCTGCGCGCTAGCGCACAACGAATGGTCTTGTCGTACAACAAGACTCAAGTGATCTAGGGGTTATTCGGCGAGGCGGGTGGCCGGGTGCACCGCGATGAGTCCCAACTTGCTGCGGCGCTTGCACATCGCCGCGAGTTCCGCGTAGGCCTTGGCGCCGAGCAGCTCGGTGAGCTCGTCGGCCATGCTCTCCCACACCTGCTTGGCGCCGACATGGGCGCCGGGGTCGCCGGTGCAATACCAGTGCAGGTCGGCACCCCCGGAGCCCCAGCCGCGCCGATCGTATTCGGTGACAGTGGTTTTGAGGATCTCGGTGCCGTCGGGCCGCGTCACCCACTCCTGGCTGCGCCGGATCGGCAACTGCCAGCAGACGTCGGGCTTCATGGTCAGTGGCGCGACGCCCAGCTTGAGGGCCTTGCTGTGCAGGGCGCATCCGACGCCGGCGGGAAAGCCGGGCCGGTTCAAGAAGATGCAGGCGTCCTTGTGCTTGCGGGTGCGGTACTGGGGTTGCCCGTCGTGCTCGTCGAGCTCCAAATACCCCTTGCGGCCCAAGCCCTTTTCGCGGAACTGCCAGTCTTGGTCGGTCAGGTGCTTCACCGCGTCGTCCAGCCGGGCGCGGTCGTCGTCGTCGGATAAGAACGCCCCGTGCGAGCAGCATCCGTCATCCGGGCGGCCGGCCACCGTGCCGTGGCAGGCGGGCGTGCCGAACACGCACGTCCAGCGGGATAGCAACCACGTCAGGTCGGCCGCGATCAGGTGCTCGGGATTGTCCGGGTCGTAGAACTCCACCCACTCACGGGCGAAGTCCAGTTCGACCTCGTGTCCCGGCTCCGGGTAGGAATTCGCCACGGGTCCACGTTAGACGACGATTCCGGCTCTTCGACCCGCTGACACTCGGGGCCCGACGGCGCAAGATCGGCAACGCCCACAGCGGGCCGCAACGCGAGACCCACCCCTATCCGACTAGGTTGTTTTTCGTGCGATTGGGCGTGCTCGACGTGGGCAGCAACACGGTTCACCTCCTGGTGGTTGATGCGCACCGTGGCGGGCATCCCACGCCCATGAGTTCGACGAAGGCCACGCTGCGTCTGGCGGAGTCGATCGACAGCTCCGGCAAGATCACCAAGCGCGGCGCCGAGAAGCTGATCTCCACGATCGACGAGTTCGCCAAGATCGCGGACAGCTCGGGCTGCGCCGAGCTGATGGCCTTTGCCACGTCCGCGCTGCGTGACGCGGTGAACTCCGACGACGTGCTCACCCGCGTCCGCAAAGAGACCGGTGTCGAGCTGGAGGCACTGAGCGGGGTCGACGAGTCGCGGCTGACCTTCCTGGCCGTGCGCCGGTGGTACGGGTGGAGCGCGGGCCGGATCATCAACCTCGACATCGGCGGCGGCTCGCTGGAGATGTCCAGCGGCGTGGACGAGGAGCCCGAGGTCGCCCTGTCGCTGCCGCTGGGCGCCGGCCGATTGACCCGTGAGTGGCTGCCCGACGATCCACCCGGCAGGCGGCGGGTGGGGATGCTGCGGGACTGGCTGGACGCCGAGATCGCCGATGCCGCCGTGACCGTGCTGGAAGCCGGCGGGCCCGACCTGGCGGTGGCGACGTCGAAGACGTTTCGCTCGCTGGCAAGGCTCACCGGCGCGGCGCCGTCGGCGGCCGGGCCGCGGGCGAAGAGGACGCTCACAGCAAACGGCCTCAGGCAACTCATATCTTTCATCTCTAGGATGACGACCGCCGACCGGGCAGAACTGGAAGGGGTGAGCGCCGAGCGGGCGCCGCAGATCGTGGCGGGTGCGCTGGTGGCGGAGGCGAGTATGCGAGCGCTGTCGATTGAATCGGTGGATATCTGCCCGTGGGCGTTACGGGAAGGTCTCATCTTGCGCAAACTCGACAGCGAAGCCGACGGAACGCCCCTCATGAAGCGATCCGTGCGCGATGCTGGAGGCCAGGCAGGTGATCGGGACGGCAACCGATCGAGAGGCGACAAAGCATGACCGGACCACACTCCGAGACCGAGAGCCCCGGCACTCGGCCCATCTCGGTGGCCGAACTTCTGGCCAGGAATGGAACCATCGGTGCGCCCGCAGTGACGCGGCGCAGACGCCGCCGGCGCGGCGACAGCGATGCGGTGACCGTCGCCGAGCTGACCGGCGAGATTCCCGTCATCCGTGACGACGACGAGGACCCCCGCACGGCCGAACAGCCGAGCGCCGAACCCGTCGCCGAGCAGGCCCCGCCCGAGCGGCAAGTCGAAGACAAGCCCGCCCCCTCGTACTGGTCGCAGCCGGAGCCGCGCTGGCCCAAGTCGCCATCGCAGCCCAAGAAGGCGATGGGGCCCGAGCGCAGCGCTTACCCCCGCCCCCTGAGCCATGTCGAGGCGGGGGAGACCAGTGGCACCTGGCGATCCGGTGCCGAGGGCATGAATCCCGACCCGCTGGACCATTACAGCGATCTCCCGGTGGACGTGATGGATTCGGAGGTTCGCGAAGCCGAACCCGCGCTGGAGGATTCCGCGTACGTGCGTTCCTACCTGCAGACCGAGACCGACGAGGTCGAGGAGGACGCGGACCCGCTGGCCACCGGACTGCTGCCGGGCGAGGAAGACCACCTCGATCTCGAGACCGAGCGGGCGGACGCGGCCGCCGACGTCCACACAGCGCCGGGCAGACTCGAGGCGCTGTGGCGCGGCAGCCTGGTCGTATTCCAGTCGATTCTGGCGGTCGCGTTCGGTGCGGGATTGTTCGTCGCCTTCGACCAACTCTGGCGCTGGAACAGCATCGTGGCGTTGGTGCTCTCGGTCCTGGTGATCCTTGGCCTGGTGGTCGGCGTTCGGGTGGTGCGCAAGACCGAGGACATCGCCAGCACGTTGATCGCGGTCGCGGTGGGGGCCCTGATCACCCTGGGTCCCCTGGCGCTGTCGTTGCAGTCGGGCTAGGCGGACCAGGAAACCCCACGGACCGTTGCGCCCAGCTATCAAAGTCGGACTTTCAACGGCTTCGGTGTACCCATTGCGGGCCGAGGCCGCGTTCGAGTACGCGGCCCGGCTCGGCTACGACGGGGTCGAGCTGATGGTGTGGGCCGAGACGGTCAGTCAGGACATCGACGCTGTCCAGAAACTGTCCCGGCGCTATCGCGTACCGGTGTTGTCCGTGCACGCGCCCTGCCTGCTGATCTCCCAACGGGTGTGGGGCGCCAACCCGATCCCCAAGCTGGACCGCAGTGTGCGGGCCGCCGAACAACTCGGCGCGCAGACCGTCGTCGTGCACCCGCCGTTTCGCTGGCAGCGTCGCTACGCCGAGGGATTCAGCGACCAGGTCGCCGCGCTGGAAGCATCGAGCGACGTGATGGTCGCGGTGGAAAACATGTTCCCGTTCCGCGCGGACCGGTTCTTCGGGCTCGGCCAATCGCGGGAGCGGATGCGCCGGCGTGGCGGCGGCCCGGGCCCGGCGATATCGGCGTTCGCGCCCTCTTACGACCCGTTGGACGGCGATCACGCGCACTACACGCTGGACCTGTCCCATACCTCGACAGCGGGCAGCGACTCGCTGGACATGGCGCAGCGGATGGGAAGCGGGTTGGTCCACCTGCACCTGTGCGACGGCAGCGGCCTGCCCGCCGACGAGCACCTGGTGCCCGGACGCGGCACGCAGCCCACCGCCGAGGTATGCCAGATGTTGGCCTGCAGCCACTTCGCCGGCCACGTCATCCTGGAGGTGTCCACGTCCAGCGCGCGTTCAGCCAATGAGCGCGAAAGCATGCTCGCCGAATCGTTGGAGTTCGCCCGCACGCACCTGCTGCGCTGACAATCCAGGAGACCATGAACGCGTTATTCACCACGGCAATGACATTGCGGGAGGTTGATCCGGGCGTCTTCGAGGGCGAGCTCAACAAGCACTGGACCATCGGTCCCAAGGTGCACGGGGGCGCGATGCTGGCGCTCTGCGCCAAAGCGGCCCGCACCGCCTGCGGCGGATCGTCGGCCGGCGTCGAACCGGTCCAGCAACCCGTCGCGGTGTCGGCGAGCTTCCTGTGGGCCCCCGATCCGGGGCCGATGCGGCTGGTGACGTCGATCCGCAAGCGCGGCCGCCGGATCAGCGTCGCCGACGTCGAGCTGACCCAGGGCGACCGCACCGCGGTGCATGCCGTGGTCAACCTCGGCGAGCCGGAGCATTGGCATCCGGACGGCTCGGAAGGGGTAGCCAAGCCGCTGCTGTCGGCCAACCCGGTGGTGGACCTGATGGCGCCCGAGCCCCCGGACGACGTCGCGCCGATCGGTCCCGGCCACCCGCTGGCCGGCCTGGTGCACCTGGGTGAAGGCTGCGACGTGCGCCCGGTGCTATCGACCCTTGGGCCGTCCGCCGGCGGGGGCCCGCCGGTGATCCAGATGTGGGCGCGCCCCCGGGGCGTGGCTCCGGACGCGCTGTTCGCGCTCATGTGCGGGGATCTGTCGGCGCCGGTGACCTTCGCCGTGGAGCGCACCGGCTGGGCTCCCACCGTCCAGCTGACCGCCTTCCTGCGCGGCCTGCCCGCCGACGGGTGGCTGCGAATCATCGCGACGTGCACGGAGATCGGGCATGACTGGTTCGACGAGGACCACACCGTGGTCGACAGTCTGGGCCGCCTCGTGGTGCAAGCCCGCCAACTGGCGTTGGTCCCTGCCGCTGGGTAGCCGCCGGTGTCTGCGATGCTGTCGGGCATGGCAAGAATCGCGATCATCGGTGGCGGCAGCATCGGGGAGGCGCTGCTGTCGGGTCTGCTGCGCGCGGGCCGGCAGGTCAAAGACCTGGTGGTGGCCGAACGGGTTGCCGAGCGCGCCCAGTATCTCGCGGACACCTATTCGGTGTTGATCACTTCGGTGGCCGATGCGGTGGAGAACGCGTCCTTCGTCGTCGTGGCGGTGAAGCCCGGCGATGTCGAGCCGGTGATGGCGGAGCTGGCCCGGGTGGCCGGCGCGTCCGAGAGCGACAGCGCTGAGCAGGTGTTCGTCACCGTCGCGGCAGGGATCGGCATCTCGTATTTCGAGTCGAAGCTCCCGGCCGGGACGCCGGTGATCCGGGCGATGCCGAACGCGGCGGCGCTGGTCGGCGCGGGGGTGACCGCGCTGGCCAAGGGCCGGTTCGTCACCGCCCCGCAGCTCGAAGGGGTCTCGGCCCTGTTCGATTCCGTCGGCGGCGTGCTGACCGTGCCGGAAGCCCAAATGGACGCCGTGACCGCGCTATCGGGGTCTGGCCCGGCGTATTTCTTCTTGATGGTCGAGGCCCTGGTGGATGCGGGGGTCGCCGCGGGTCTGAGCCGGGACGTGGCCTCCGACCTGACGGCGCAGACGATGGCCGGATCGGCGGCCATGCTGCTGGAACGGATGGACGCGGAGCGGCGACCGGGTGAGGGGGAGGCGCCGGGGTTGCGGGTGGACGCCACGGCAACGCAGCTGCGGGCGACCATCACCTCGCCTGGTGGCACCACCGCAGCGGGGCTTCGCGAACTGGAAAGGGGCGGCCTCCGGGCGGCCGTCGATGCGGCGGTTCAGGCCGCCAAAACGCGCTCTGAGCAGCTAAGAATTACATCGGAGTAATCCAAGAATTTTGAACTGATTGTCCCCCACCAGTACCAGTAACCCCATTAGTCCCGCTATTCTCCTCTTGTATGCCCGTGTGGGTGCCAGCGGAGGGGAAGCCGCTGGCGTTGCGCGGGCCTGACACGATTGGGTTGCGATGACGTCTACGAACGGGCCATCGGCGCGAGATTCTGCTGGTAAGCGGGACACCGGTTCCGGCGAGGGCCAGCAGGGTAGGACACAATTTCTGACGGTCGCCGAGGTGGCGGCGCTGATGCGGGTCTCGAAGATGACGGTGTACCGGCTGGTGCACAACGGCGAGCTGCCCGCGGTCCGGGTTGGGCGGTCTTTCCGGGTGCACGCCAAGGCGGTGCACGACATGTTGGAGACGTCTTACTTCGACGCGGGCTGACCTGAAACTGGCTGTGCGCCCGGTGCGCGCGCAGCCAGTCGTGCGCTTCGCGGTTACGCGGCGGTCATCGACGCCGGTTTGGTGTTCGGTGCGTCCCGCCGGGTAAAGTGTCCGAGTCCAAGCAGGTCACGGGTCAGATAGCGGAGTTCATGGGTTCAGTAATCAAGAAGCGGCGCAAGCGCATGTCGAAGAAGAAGCATCGCAAGTTGTTGCGCCGCACCCGGGTGCAGCGCAGAAAACTCGGCAAGTAAGGCCCGCCCGCGGCGTAGTGCTGCGGTCTCCTCCGGTCGATAGGCTGTCTTGGTGGATCAGTCGAGTGGGGAAGGCGCCGGAACCGGCGACACCGCGAGCAACACGGTGCATTACCCCAAAGTGGTGCTGGTTACCGGTGCGTGCCGGTTCCTGGGCGGCTACCTGACCGCTCGGCTCGCGCAGAACCCGATGATCAATACGGTCATCGCGGTGGACGCGATCGCGCCCAGCAAGGACATGCTGCGCCGGATGGGCCGTGCGGAGTTCGTTCGTGCCGACATCCGTAATCCCTTCATAGCCAAGGTGATTCGCAACGGCGACGTCGACACGGTGGTGCACGCGGCGGCGGCGTCGTACGCCCCGCGGTCCGGGGGCACTGCGGCGTTGAAGGAAATCAACGTGATGGGCGCGATGCAGCTGTTCGCGGCCTGCCAGAAGGCGCCCTCGGTGCGCCGCGTGGTGCTCAAGTCGACGTCTGAGGTGTACGGGTCCAGTGCGCACGACCCGGTGATGTTCACCGAGGACAGCACCAGCCGTCGGCCGCTGCGTGGCGGTTTCGCCAAGGACAGCCTCGACATCGAGGCCTACGCCCGCGGACTGGGACGGCGCCGGCCCGATATCGCCGTGACGATCCTGCGCCTGGCCAACATGATCGGACCGGCGATGGATACCACGCTGTCGAGGTATCTGGCCGGGCCGTTGGTGCCCACGATGTTCGGCCGCGACGCACGACTGCAGTTGCTGCACGAGCAGGATGCGTTGGGCGCGCTGGAGCGTGCGGCGATGGCCGGCAAGGCCGGCACCTTCAACATCGGCGCCGACGGGATCATCATGCTGTCGCAGGCGATCCGCCGGGCCGGCCGGATTCCGTTGCCGGTGCCAGGTTTTGGCGTCTGGGCACTGGATTCGCTGAGGCGGGCCAATCGCTACAACGAGATCAGCCGCGATCAGTTTGCCTACCTGAGTTACGGCCGGGTCATGGACACCACCCGGATGCGCTCGGAACTCGGCTACCAGCCGAAATGGACAACGGCCGAGGCCTTCGACGACTACGTCCGCGGCCGCGGCATGACTCCCATTATCGACCCGCATCGGGTACTCTCCTTGGAGGGTCGTGCCATATCTTTAGCTCAGCGCTGGGGTAGCCGAAATCCAGTTTCATGGGGTGGGGTCAGGTAGGTATCGTGGCGGGTGAAACCAGAGCGAATGTCATTCCACTGCATACGAATCGGGGTCGGGTAGCGGCGCGTCGGAGAGCCGATCAACGCGCGGAGTCATCTCGCCAGCATCCTTCCTCGCTATCGGATCCAAACGGTCGGGCGTCCGCCGAACAGATCGCCGCTGTCGTCCGCGAAATCGATGAGCACCGGCGTGCCGCGGCCGCGGGGTCGGCGGAGGTGCCGCTCAACGAACTGGCTCAACGCGTCGCCGCGGTGGCCGGATTCATGCGCCAGCGGCTCATGGGTGACTACACCGTCGACGAGTTCGGCTTCGATCCGCACTTCAACAGCGCGATCGTCCGGCCGTTGCTGAGGTTCTTCTTCCGGTCGTGGTTCCGGGTCGAGGTCAGCGGTGTCGAAAACCTGCCCAGCGACGGGGCCGCATTGTTGGTGGCCAATCATGCCGGGGTGTTGCCGTTCGACGGGCTGATGCTGTCGGTGGCCGTCCACGACGAGCATCCCGCGCAGCGGGACCTGCGGTTGCTGGCCGCCGACATGGTGTTCGACCTGCCCGTGGTGGGTGAAGCCGCCCGCAAGGCGGGCCACACCATGGCCTGTACGACGGACGCGCACCGGCTGCTCGCCGCCGGCGAGCTGACCGCCGTGTTCCCGGAGGGTTACAAGGGGTTGGGGAAGCGCTTCGAGGACCGCTACCGGTTACAGCGGTTCGGCCGCGGGGGCTTCGTGACGGCGGCGCTGCGCACCAAGGCGCCCATCATCCCGTGCTCGATCATCGGTTCGGAAGAGATCTACCCGATGCTGACCGACG
Source organism: Mycobacterium nebraskense (assembly GCF_002102255.1). GTDB lineage: Bacteria > Actinomycetota > Actinomycetes > Mycobacteriales > Mycobacteriaceae > Mycobacterium > Mycobacterium nebraskense. The sequence goes on along the minus strand of NZ_LQPH01000173.1, from coordinate 218,199 downwards.
TGAAGTTGCTGGCGCGGTTGTTCGGCCTGCCCTACTTCCCGATCACGCCGTTGTTCCCGCTGGCGGGGCCGGCTGGCCTGGTGCCGCTGCCGTCGAAGTGGCGCATCGCGTTCGGTGAGCCGATCTACACCAACGACTACGCCGCTTCCGACGCCGACGACCCGATGGTCACCTTCGAGTTGACCGACCAGGTGCGCGAGACCATCCAGCAGACGCTGTACCGGTTGCTCGCCGGCCGTCGCAACATCTTCTTGGGCTGAGGCTCTTCGTTTTCTGACACGAAAACGCCCCGGAAGCAACGGCTTCCGGGGCGTCCTCGGGCGAATTACTTGACCAGCGTGAACTGGCAGACGTTCGTGTAGCCGTCGCGGAACAGGTCCGAGCAACCCCGCAGGTAGTGCAGGTAGATGTCGTAGGTCTCCTGCCCCTTCAGGGCGATCGCCTCGTCCTTGTGTGCCTCGAGCGCATCCGCCCAGGCCGTCAACGTCGGAACGTAGTTCTTGCCGATGAAGTGATGGCGCTCGATCTTGAAACCGGCCTCGGTCGAGTACCTGTCGACCTGTTCGACCTGAGGCAACCTACCGCCCGGGTAGATCTCCTTCAGGATGAAGCTGATGAACCGCAAAAGGGTCATCGTCGTCTTCAGCCCCATTTCCTTGCCCTCCTCGGCGGTGGGCACCACGATGCTGTGCAGCAGCATCCGGCCGTCGTCGGGCAGCAAGTTGTAGAACTTCTTGAAGAAGACGCCGTAACGCTCGTATCCGGCATCGCCCGCTCCGTCGGCAAAGTGCTCGAACGCGCCCAGCGACACGATGCGGTCGATCGGTTCGTCGGGGAATTCCTCCCAGCCCTGGATTCGCACCTCTTTACGGCGGGGGCTGTCCATTTTGTCGAACTCAGCCACACAGTGGGCGTACTGGTTCTCGCTGAGCGTCAGGCCGATGACGTTGACGTCGTACTCCTGCACCGCGTGCCGCATGGTCGAGCCCCAGCCGCTGCCGATGTCGAGCAGCGTCATGCCGGGCTCGAGGTTGAGCTTGTCCAGGGCGAGCTTGCGCTTCGCGTACTGCGCCTCTTCCAGCGTCTTGGTCAGATGCTGCGGGTCCGGCTTCTCGTCAAAGTAACCGCAGCTGTAGGTCATCGACGGGTCAAGCCAAAGCTTGAAGAATTCGTTCGACTTGTCGTAATGGGATCGGACCGCCTCGACCGGCGGCTTCAGCCGGGTGCTACCCGTTTCCCCCTGTGACGTCATTGAATCGAACCTACTTTCCGGCTGATATGGATGCAATTGCGGCCACCGTTGCTTCAGTGTCGGCTTCGGTTGATGCTTCCCCCAGCATCGTGACGACGCTGGTGATAAGCGGGTTCCCATCGACATCGGTCACTTCGCTGCGGATCTCAGCGAGCACGGTGCCATGGGATTGGATCACCGAGTCTAGATAGGTGTCGAAGTACAGTTTATCGCCCGCCACAATAGGCCGGTAGAATTTGAATTTCTGATCGCGGTGGATCACCCGGGCGATATTAATCGGGATGCTGAACTTGGTGAAGATCTCCAGCTGCACGCGCCGTCCGGCGATAGCGAGGAACGTCAGCGGAGCCACCAGCGAGTCATATCCCGCGGCGGCGGCCTCGGCCTCGCTGTAGTGCGTCGGATGGTCGTCCTTGATCGCGAGCGCGAACTCCCGGATTTTCTCGCGTCCGACAAGGAAGTAATCCGGTGCCCGGTAGTGGCTGCCGATGAGTCCTTCGGCTTCTTTGGGGGTCGTCATGCCGCTGTCGCTCTCCGCTCGAATAGGTCTCAGCGGCGCAGCCTATCAGCGCGATTGCCGCCGGGACGCCACAGCGGCCAGTGCGCCGCCGGCCGCCCCCAGCGCCAAAGCTGACGGCACCCCGATCCGGGCGGCCTTGCGGGCCGTGCGAAAGTCGCGGATCTCCCAGCCGCGTTCGCGGGCCAGGGTGCGCAGCCGGGCGTCGGGATTGATGGCGACGGCGGTGCCCACCAGCGACAGCATGGGCACGTCGTTGAAGCTGTCGGAATAGGCGGTGCAGCGTTTGAGGTTGAGACCCTCCCGGATCGCGAGCGAACGCACCGCGTGGGCCTTGCCGGTGCCGTGCAGGATGTCGCCGACGAGGCGGCCGGTGAATACGCCGTCGACCGACTCGGCGACGGTGCCCAGGGCGCCGGTGAGGCCGAGCCGGCGTGCGATGGTCGCCGCGAGTTCGTAGGGGGTGGCGGTGATGAGCCAGACCTGCTGGCCGGCGTCGAGGTGCATCTGCGTGAGCTCGCGGGTGCCCGGCCAGATCTTGTCGGCGATGATCTCGTCGTAAATCTCCTCGCCCAGGGCCACCAGCTGTTCGACCGATCGGCCCTCGATGAAGGTGAGGGCTTTGCGCCGGCCGGCGGCGACGTCGTTGCTGTTCTCCTTGCCGAGGACCTGGAATTTGGCCTGGGCATAGATGAAGCCGAGCACATCGCGATACGTGAAGTAGTTGCGCGCCGCGAGCCCGCGGCCGAAGTGCACCGCCGAGGAGCCCTGCACCAGCGTGTTGTCCACGTCGAAGAAGGCGGCCGCGGTCAGGTCGATCGGCGGCTGCGGGCGGTCCTCGGCGGCGGCGGTGTCCGCCTGTAGGCCTTCCAGCGCGCGGGCGGCGCTGGCGTCGGCGGCCAGCGACTCCAAGTCAACGTGACTGACGTCTCCGTTGACCGGGTCAGAGGAAGTCATCGCCAAACCTCCTAGATCGCTGTGTTGCCCGGCGACCCAGTGGGTCCCGACACCAACCCTATCCGGCAGGCGTGGGGGAGGGCTGTGCATGCCCGGTGCGCTCACGTCCGATCCTCGATACCCCGCGCTGTCGAGTGTCACGCCAGCTTCACGCTCGTAGGCTGAGCGAAAGTCGCCCGGCGCCCTCAGCTCACGACCACATGCCCAGATTCGTCGATATCGCGCCCGTGTAGTTGCCGTGCGCGGTCGCGGCGGCCTTCTTCAATTGCGCCAGCGCCTCGCGCATCATCGCCTCGCCGCGCACCCAGTGCTGATGCGCCTCGGCATGAGCCGCAGCAGCTTGACCCGTCCAGGCCGTGTGCAAACGCGTTACCCGAGAATCGATTTCGGTGATCATGTCCTCGGCGTAGCGCTGAAACGCCGCCATCCGCTGCACCGCATCGGCCAACGCTTGAGGGTCCACCCGAAACGCCTCAGCCACCGCGCACCGCCCGCTCCGCCTGGGCGGACCCGGCCTCGTTGGCCTGGTAGCCCTCGCCGGCCTGGCCCACCAGGTGCGCCAACATCGACAACCCGAGCTGTACCTCGCGAGCCCCCCGATGCCAAAGCTCCCACGCCGAGGCATACGCCGTCCCCGACGCTCCTTGCCAGCCGCCCAACATCTGTCCCACCTGATCGCCCAGCTGGGCCAGCTGACCCGAAAGATGCTCGGCCGCACCGCTAAGCGAGACGGCAAAGCCCTGCATCACCACAGGATCAACCCGCACAGTGTCGTCGGCCATAACCGGAACATAACGCCTGGTAGATGGCCCCACAAGTCACCGATGCCACACTGGTGCCCATGACCGAAGCGACCCGCCGGCCGCAGGTGGAGCTGTTGACCCGCGCCGGCTGCACCATCTGCGAACGCGTGCACGACCGGCTCACCGAACTGGCCGTTGAGCTGGGCTTCGACCTCTCGACGACCGATGTCGACGCCGCCGCGTCGGCCGGCAGTCCGGCGCTGCGGGCCGAGTTCGGCGACCGGCTGCCCGTGGTCCTGCTCGACGGCCGCGAGCACAGTTACTGGGATATAGATGAGGCCCGGCTGCGCGCGGACCTGGGCCAGTGAGGTCTCGCGAGCGCCGGAGCCCGCCGGCCGCCGGGCAATTATTTGGTAGCCCACCTGATAAACGATTACCTTGGAACCCAGTTCAGTTACTGGAGGAAGCAAGGGAGCTGGCCAGGTGATGCTGCCGTGAGCGTCTTGCTTTTCGGGGTTTCGCACCGCAGTGCGCCGGTCTCCGTCCTGGAACAACTCACCATCGACGAATCCGATCAGGGCAAGATCGTCGACCGGGTGCTGCAGTCGCCGCTGGTGACCGAGGCGATGGTGCTGTCGACATGCAACCGCGTCGAGGTCTACGCCGTGGTGGATGCGTTCCACGGCGGGTTGGCGGCGATCGGGCAGGTGCTGTCGGATCACTCCGGAATGTCAATGGGGGACCTGACCAAATACGCGTACGTCCGCTACAGCGAGGCCGCCGTCGAGCACTTGTTCGCGGTGGCCAGCGGTCTGGACTCCGCGGTGGTCGGTGAGCAGCAGGTGCTCGGCCAGGTGCGCCGCGCGTACGCCACCGCGGAAACCAATCGCACCGTCGGCCGGGTGCTGCACGAGCTGGCCCAGCGGGCGCTGTCGGTGGGGAAGCGGGTGCATTCCGAGACCGCCATCGACGCGGCCGGCGCCTCGGTGGTCTCGGTCGCCCTGGACATGGCCGAACGCCGGCTGGGCGGCCTGGAAGGCAAGACCGCCGCGCTGGTCGGCGCCGGCGCGATGGGCGCCCTGGCGGCGGCCCACCTGACCCGCGCCGGCATCCGGCATGTGCACGTCCTGAATCGGTCGTCGTCCCGGGCGCAGCGGTTGGCCCGCAAGATCCGCGAGTCCGGCGTGCAGGCCGACGCGATGTCACTCGACCGCTTGGCCGACGCGGTGGCGGATGCCGATGTCATGGTCAGCTGTACAGGCGCGGTGAGCCCGGTGGTCACGCTCGCCGACGTGCACCACGCGCTGGCCGCCGCGCGCCGCGACGAGTCGGCCCGTCCGCTGGTGATCTGCGACCTGGGGATGCCGCGCGATGTGGACCCGGCGGTCGCCGGTCTGCCCGGTGTCTGGGTGGTCGACGTGGACCGGGTGCAGCACGAGCCGTCGGCGCACGCCGCGGCCTCGGATGTCCACGCCGCGCGCCACATCGTGGCGGCCGAAGTCGCCGCCTACCTGGCGGGGCAGCGAATGGCCGAGGTCACTCCGACGGTGACCGCATTGCGCCAGCGCGCCGCCGACGTGGTGGAGGCGGAGCTGCTGCGCCTGGACAACCGGCTGCCCGGCCTGGAGAGCGCCCACCGCGAGGAGGTGGCGCGCACCGTGCGGCGGGTGGTGGACAAGCTGCTGCATGCGCCCACCGTGCGGATCAAACAACTCGCCAGCGCCCCCGGCGGCGACAGCTACGCCGAAGCGTTGCGCGAACTCTTCGAACTTGACCAGACCGCCGTCGATGCCGTTGCCGCAGGCGAATTACCCGTCATATCAACGGGATTCGACGTCGGAACGCAAGAACCGTCCGCCGAGTAGCCGATTGGCGAACGTGATCCGGATAGGTACCCGGGGCAGTCTCTTGGCCACCACCCAGGCCGGCGTCGTCAGGGACGCCTTGATCGCCAACGGTCATCCCGCGGAGTTGGTGATCATCACCACCGCAGGCGACCGCTCGTCGGCGCCGATCGAGACCCTGGGCGTCGGCGCCTTCACCACCGCGCTGCGCGAGGCCATCAACGACGGCCGCGTGGATGCCGCGGTGCACTCGCACAAGGATTTGCCCACGGCGGACGACCCGCGGTTCACCATCGCGGCGATACCGCCCCGCAACGACCCCCGCGACGTGGTGGTGGCCCGCGACGGGCTGGTGCTCGCGCAGTTGCCGGCGGGCTCGCTGGTGGGCACGTCGTCCCCGCGCAGGGCCGCACAGCTTAGAGCATTGGGTCTCGGTTTGGAAATCCGCCCCCTACGAGGCAACCTAGATACCAGGTTGAACAGGGTACGCAGTGGTGATCTTGACGCGATCGTGGTGGCCCGGGCCGGATTGGCCCGGCTCGGTCGCCTCGACGATGTCACCGAGACGCTAGAGCCGGTGCAGATGTTGCCAGCACCGGCTCAGGGCGCGCTCGCCGTCGAATGCCGCGCCGGTGACGGGTTAGCGGCAGTGCTGGCGGAGTTGGACGACGCCGACACGCGCGCGTCGGTCATCGCGGAGCGAGCCCTGCTGGCCGAACTGGAGGCGGGTTGCTCCGCACCGGTGGGCGCGATCGCCGAGGTGGTCGAGTCCATCGATGAGGACGGCCGCGTCTTCGAAGAGCTGTCGCTGCGCGGATGCGTGGCGGCGCTGGACGGGTCCGACGTGATCCGCGCGTCCGGCATCGGGTCCGCTGATCGGGCGCGAGAGCTGGGGGTATCGGTCGCCGCAGAGTTGTTCGAACTCGGCGCCCGAGAACTGATGCAGGAAGCGCGGCAGGACCCGGCACGAGGAAATTAATTGCGAGTGACGTGGGAGCGACAATGACGACGCGAGGGCGTAAGCCGAGACCCGGCCGCATCACGTACGTGGGTTCCGGTCCCGGCGATCCGGGGCTCTTGACCACCCGGGCCGCCACGGTTTTGGCGAATGCCGCTCTGGTGTTCACCGACCCCGACGTGCCGGAGCCGGTGCTGGCGCTGATCGGCAAAGACCTGCCACCGGTTTCCGGCCCGGCGCCCGCCGAGGCGGCTGCCGGGAACGGCGAGGCCGCCGCCGGCGGCGGAGAGCAACCCGCGGTGATATCGGCCGGTCCCGATGTCCGCCCGGCGCTGGGTGAACCCGCCGAGGTGGCCAAGACGCTGACCGCCGAGGCCCGTACCGGCGCCGACGTGGTGCGGCTGGTGGCCGGTGACCCGTTGACGGTCGACGCGGTCACCACCGAGGTGAACGCCGTCGCGCGGAGCCACCTGCACATCGAGATCGTGCCCGGGCTGGCACCCACCGGCGCCGTGCCCACCTACGCGGGGCTGCCGCTCGGCTCGTCGCACACCGTTGCCGACGTGCGCGGCGACGTGGACTGGGAGGCGCTGGCTGCGTCGCCCGGCCCGCTGATCCTGCAGGCCACCACGTCGCATCTGGCCGACGCGGCGCGCACCCTGATCGAGCACGAGCTGGCCGAGACCACGCCGTGCGTGGTGACCGCGCAGGGCACCACCTGCCAGCAGCGTTCGATCGAAACCACGCTGGGCGGTTTGACCGACTCGGCCGTGCTGGGCGCGACGGACCCGGCGGGCCCGTTGACCGGGCCGCTGGTGGTCACCATCGGTAAGACGGTGGCCAGCCGGGCCAAGCTGAACTGGTGGGAGAGCCGCGCACTGTACGGCTGGACCGTGTTGGTGCCGCGCACCAAGGATCAGGCCGGCGAGATGAGCGAGCGGCTGACGTCCTACGGTGCGCTGCCGATCGAGGTGCCGACCATCGCCGTCGAGCCGCCGCGCAGCCCCGCGCAGATGGAGCGCGCCGTCAAGGGCTTGGTCGACGGCCGCTTCCAGTGGGTGGTGTTCACCTCCACCAATGCGGTGCGCGCGGTGTGGGAGAAGTTCGGCGAGTTCGGTCTGGACGCCCGTGCTTTCTCCGGCGTGAAGATCGCCTGTGTCGGCGAGTCGACGGCCGACCGCGTCCGGGCGTTCGGGATCAGTCCCGAGCTGGTGCCGGCCGGCGAGCAGTCGTCGCTGGGTCTGCTGGACGACTTCCCGCCCTACGACAGCATTTTCGACCCGGTGAACCGGGTCCTGCTGCCGCGGGCCGACATCGCCACCGAGACGCTGGCCGAGGGACTGCGTGAACGCGGTTGGGAGATCGAGGATGTCACCGCCTACCGGACGGTGCGGGCGGCCCCGCCGCCGGCGGAGACGCGGGAGATGATCAAGACCGGCGGCTTCGACGCCGTGTGCTTCACCTCCAGCTCCACGGTGCGCAACCTGGTCGGCATCGCCGGCAAACCGCACGCGCGGACGATCATCGCCTGCATCGGTCCCAAGACCGCCGAGACCGCCGCCGAGTTCGGCTTGCGGGTGGACGTGCAGCCCGAGACGGCCGCTGTCGGTCCGCTGGTCGACGCTTTGGCCGAGCACGCCGCGCGGTTGCGCGCCGAGGGCGCGCTGCCACCGCCGCGTAAGAAGAGCCGCAGGCGCTAGTGGCCTATCCGCGGCAGCGCCCGCGCCGGCTCCGCTCCACCCCCGCGTTGCGTCGTTTGGTGGCGCAAACGTCTTTGGAGCCAAGGCATTTGGTGCTGCCGATGTTCGTCGCTGACGGTATCGACGAACCACGGCCGATCGCGTCGATGCCCGGCGTTGTGCAGCACACCCGCGATTCGCTGCGCAGCGCAGCCGCCGATGCCGTCACCGCAGGGGTGGGCGGGCTGATGCTGTTCGGCGTGCCTCGTGACGAGGACAAGGACTCGACGGGATCGGCCGGCACCGACCCCGACGGCATCCTCAATCTCGCCCTGCGGGACCTGGCCAAGGATCTCGGCGACGCGACGGTTTTGATGGCCGACACCTGCCTGGACGAATTCACCGACCACGGCCACTGCGGCGTCCTGGACGCCAGGGGTCGGGTGGACAACGACGCCACGCTGGCCAGATACGTGAAACTTGCTGTGGCACAGGCTGAATCGGGCGCACACGTGGTCGGGCCGAGCGGGATGATGGACGGCCAGGTGGCCGCGATCCGCGACGGACTGGACGCCGCGGGCTACACCGATGTGGTGATCTTGGCCTACGCCGCGAAATTCGCCTCGGCGTTCTACGGCCCGTTCCGCGACGCGGTCAGTTCCAGCCTGTCCGGGGACCGGCGCACCTATCAGCAGGACTCGGGCAACTTCCGCGAGGCGCTGCGCGAGATCCGGTTGGATCTCGACGAAGGCGCGGACATCATCATGGTCAAACCGGCGATGAGCTACCTCGACGTGGTGGCCGCCGCGGCGGACGTCTCACCGGTGCCGGTGGCCGCCTACCAGGTCTCGGGGGAGTACGCCATGATTTGCGCTGCGGCCGCGAACAATTGGATCGAAGAGCGCGTCGCTGCGCTGGAGTCGTTGACCAGCATCCGCCGCGCCGGAGCCGATATCGTGTTGACCTACTGGGCCGCGGACGCGGCCGGGTGGCTTTCGTGAGATGGGGCTTGCTTTGAATTCCGAGACGACAGCGAGGGGCGCCGAACCGAAGCCGTTGTTCTACGAACCGGGCGCCAGCTGGTGGTGGGTGGGATGGGGCCCGGTAGCCGCGGGCGCGATGATCCTGATCGAACTCTGGAGTGGCGCCCCTGTGTCGTTCGTGATTCCGGTGATCTTCCTGGTCCTGGTGTCGGGGTTCGTCGGGTTGCAGATCAAGGCGGCGCGGATCCACGTCTCGGTCGAACTGACCGAAGACGCCCTGCGTCAGGGCACCGAAACCATCCTGGTGCGCGAGATCCTCAAGGTGTATCCCGAACCCGAGAACCACGAAGCCTCCGGGAAGGAGCTGGCCCGGTGGCAGTCGGCGAGGGCGCTCGGCGAATTGGTCGGGGTGCCCCGCGGCCGGATCGGCATCGGCCTCCAGCTCACCGGAAAGCGCACCGTGCAGGCCTGGGCGCGCCGGCATCGTCAGCTCCGCGCGGCGCTGACCCCGCTGGTGCAGGAGCGGGTCGAGCCCGCCCGCTCAGATGCCTTCGACGCCGATCGTGACGACGACGCCGGATCCGCACAGTGAGCGCCCGACAGTGGAGCACCAGGGCCCTGGTCGAACTTGGCCTGGCCTGCGCGGCGCTTGTCGGCGCGGGAGTGAGCTGGTCGCGTTCGCATCACCCGGTGACGGTGGCGCCCGTCGCGGACGGGCAGCCGTTCACCACGTCAATGGTGTATGACCCTCAGCTGCTGTTGCTGACCCTGCTGCTGCTGACCAGTGCAGGGGTGCTGGCGGTGGTCGGAACCGCCAGACAGCGCCGCGAGCGGCGTTCTACGACGTCCTGACCAGCGGCAGTACCAGACGACGACGCCTGGCGACGGCGTCGGCCACCTCGTGCAGCGCCTGGGGCAGCGAGCAGGTGCTCGAAAAATCGGTCCCGTCACCGCAGTCACCCAGCAATTCGGTGACCGCCGGGCCCGCGACCAAGGTCCACTGCACCCCTTCGGCGCGGCAGTCCTCATCGAAGGTCTCCAAGAGCGAAATACCCGCCGCAGAAAATTGGCTCACATCGCCCATGTCGAGCACCACACGGTCTTCACCGAGGATGAAACGCCGAATGTGGTCGCCCACTTGGTGGGCATTGAAGGCGTCGATTTCACCCCGAATCGTCACCACGGTGGCCAGCTGCCGACGGTGGGCCCGCACCCAAGCGCCGCCGCAGTGAAAGATGCCGTTTTGCTCCCGCGTCAGAACGTCGGCGATCGTCATGAACACCCCTCGCTCTCCGTGGCGTTCGCTATGCCTTTGACGCTAAACCGCAAGCTTAAGGAGGGTGAAAGCGGCACCTAACGTTTCGCTAAGAAGCAATTCTCACCGCGATTTTCGCGGTATCCGAGCAAAGCCCCGCCGGCGCCCATTTTCGGCGAAATACGGCATGCCACACCACCACCGTCCGCGCGTCGGGGCCGTTGCGCTGCTAGGCTGCCAAGGCTACCGGTTGCGAGGCGGGGGCTTGTGACATCGCGTGGTCGCCCGGTCAGCCGAGCGATAAGGCGAACGGAACAGCAGAGTCCAGGCGGAAAGAGCATCGTGCGCGGCGCAGAGATCAGGGGAGAGATCAAAGCCCTGACGGGACTCCGCATCGTCGCCGCTCTGTGGGTCGTGCTGTTTCACTTCCGGCCGATGCTGGGCGACGTGGGGCCCGATTTCCGCGACGCCCTTGCGCCGGTGCTCAACTGCGGGGCCCAAGGCGTCGACCTCTTCTTCATCCTCAGCGGATTCGTCCTGACCTGGAACTACCTCGACCGGATGGGCCGGTCCTGGTCGGCGCGCGCGACCCTGCACTTCCTGTGGCTGCGGCTGGCCAGGGTGTGGCCGGTGTACCTGGTCACCCTGCACCTCGCCGCCCTCTGGGTGATCTTCACCCTGCACGTCGGCCACGTGCCGTCGCCCGACGCCGGTCAGCTCACCGCGATCAGCTATGTGCGCCAGATTCTGCTGGTGCAGCTGTGGTTCGTGCCGTTCTTTGATGACTCGAGTTGGGACGGGCCGGCCTGGTCGATCAGTGCGGAATGGCTGGCCTACCTGATCTTCGGCTTTCTGGTGCTGGTGATTCTGCGCATGAAGCAGGCGACGCGGGCGCGGAGCCTGATGGTGCTGGCGTTCGCGGCCGCGTTGCCGCCCGTGGTCATGTTGCTGGCCAGTGGCCACTTCTACACGCCGTGGAGCTGGTTGCCGCGGATCGTCACGCAGTTCGTCGCCGGCGCGCTGGCCTGCGCCGCCGTGCGCAGGCTGCGGCTGACCGATCGCGGTCGCCGCGTCGCGGGCTACGTGTCCCTGCTGCTCCTGGGCGCCATGGTCGCCGTCCTCTACTGGTTCGACGCGCACCCGATCTCCGGTGTCGTGGAGAACGACAGCGGCGGGGTGGTCGACATCCTGTTCATTCCGCTGGTGATCACGCTGGCCATCGGCGTCGGCAGCCTGCCGAGGGCGCTGTCAACCCGGTGGATGGTGTACGGCGGCCAGATCTCGTTCTGCCTGTACATGGTTCACGAGCTGGTGCACACCGCGTGGGGATGGTCCGTCGAGCAGTTCGAGCTGCGGCCGCAGGACAATCCGTGGAAATGGAACGTCATTGGCCTGCTCGCGATCGCCGTGATTATCTCGATCGTGATGTATCACTTCGTCGAAGAACCCGCCCGCCGCTGGATGCGCAGGATGGTCGACGTCAAAGCCGTGACCGCGAGAAGCGGGCCCGAAGAGGCGCCGAGCGGCAAGGTCCATCCGATCGACCGCTCGCTGGAAGCGGTTTCGGCCCGCGCCGTGTGACGGTTGCCTCAGCGCCCGGCCGCGAGCCCGGCGGATAATCGATGAAAATGCGGTGGCACATGACGATGCCGTTGACAGGGGAGGTAGGAGTGAGTCGTCTGGCCACCTTTGTCATCGGTCTGACTTTTCTGGCGGGCATCGGCATCGCATACCCGGCTCAGGTGCGTACTTATGACACCTTGACCCTGGATTTCCGGTTGAACCACGTGGCTGTGGTCGGGGACTCATATACCACCGGCACCGGCGAGGGTGGGCTGGGCCCGAGGTCATGGCCCGCTCGCGCCTGGGACGCGCTCGCCGCGCGGGGCGAACGGATCTCGGCCGACGTCGCGGCCGAGGGCAGGGCCGGCTATGGCATGCCGGGCGACCATGGCAGCGTCTTCGAGGATCTGACCGCCAGGGCTGTGCAGGGCGACGACGTGCTGGTGGTGTTCTTCGGCTCCCGAAACGACGAGACCATCGATCCGGGTGTGGTCGCTCAAAAGGCCCGCAGCACATTCGATTTGGCCCGTCGTCTGGCGCCGGCCGCACGGTTCCTGGTGATTGGGCCGCCCTGGCCGACCGCCGATGTGCCCCTACCGATGCTGCAGGTTCGCGACGTTCTGGGCGCGGCGGCCGGGTCCGTGGGGGCAACGTGGGTCGACCCGATCGCTGAACGCTGGTTCGTCGGCAGGCCCGACCTGATCGGCGCGGACGGCGTGCACCCGAACGACGCGGGGCATCAATACATGGCGGACAAGATCGCGCCGCTGATCCGCACGCAGCTGTCGACCTGAGTAATTCGCTCGGGCGGTTCAGTCTTCGGCGTGCCGCTCGTAGTCCCATCGCTCCAGGCGGGCTTGCAAGTTCAGCAAGCCGAACCCGGCGATCGGAGCCGCGGCCGCAATGCAGACCAGCAGTAGCTGAGTCATCCCCGGGACCTCCCAAAACCCTTCTCTGATATGACGTTCGTCGGCCACCAGAAGTTCATTGCCGCTCACCCACCCGCCAGGGCGCGGTCTGCCAGCGCGCCCATCACCGGCGCCAGCAACTGCGCGTACTCGGTCGTCACGTGGTTGTCGTCGCGGAACACCAGAGTGTTGCCGACGATCATCGGGCACCGGTCGGGGGTGCAGAACAGGTCGGTGAGATCCGCGTATTGGCCGCCGCCCGCCGCAGTTGCCGCCTGCTCGGCGGCGATGCCGTCGTCGTTGACCGCGGCGGACCGCGGCGGTGCGCAGGCGGCTGCGTCGTCGAGGTGGGCGGAAAGGCAGGTGGGCAGGGAGGAATGGGGATCCGGGGCGGGGCCCAGAATCAGCACCGCCGCACCGGTGCTGCGCAACTGCGCCACGGTGCGGCCCAAGGTGTCGATCCACGCCGGGTCGTAGGAGGTGAAGCTGAAGTCCGCGCCGTAGCGCCGGCTCATGTCCACGACGACCAGGCGCGGGTGTTCGGCGGCCACGCGTCCCATGATCTGGCTGCGCCATTGTTCGCACTCGGTGTACTCGCGGCCCAGGTATGGGCTCACGATGCGCAGATCCTGCAGCGGGCAGGTCACTTTCGCCAGCGTCTCCAACCGCCAGTGCCGTTGTTCGGCGACCTGCTGGAAGGCCGGGTCCCACATGGCGGCGTGCGAGTCGCCGATCAGGGCGACGGTCGTCGTCGAGGCGAGATCGCCTGTGGCGCACTCATTTTGCCCGACCTCGCGCCAGGAGCGCACGCACCCGTTGACGAAGACGGCGGCCTTGTCGGCAGGCGCTTTGGCAAGCGGGGGATCCAGATTGGCGGGAACGGCTTTCAGGTTCGCCGACGCGGCGACGGCGGCGCGCACCTGAGCGAAGGCCTGACGAACCGCCGCCTCTTGCGCGCTGACGGTCGGGACGGTGCTTGGCGGTACCGCGAGGATGTTGGCCCGCGGGGCGGCCGCCCCATGACCGGCCGGCACCGGCACGACGTTCAGCAGCAGCATGCAGGCGCAGGCCGCGGCCGCGCTGGCGGCGCCGGCGAGGGCCAGGCTGGCCTTCGCCGACCGGCGCAGGGCGGCGGCGAACCGGCCGGGGTTCTCGACCAGATGCAGGGTGATGATGGCGAGCCCCGCGGAGACGGCCGTCGCGGTCAGCCTGGCCGGCAGGCCGGCCGGCTCACCGAGCAGCGCCGGCATGAGCAGCAGCACCGGCCAGTGCCACAGGTACCAGGAATAGGAGATCCGGCCGATCGCGCGCATCGCCGGCCGGCACAGCAGTCGGCCGGCCCCCAGGCCGCGCGTGACGCTGCCGCCGCCGATGACGAGCGCGGTGCCCAGCACGGGCATCAGTGCCGCGGTGCCGGGGTAGGGGGTCCCGGCGTCCAATTGCGTACAGGTCAGCAGGATCAGCGCCAGACCGCCCCACCCGGCGATCGATGCGGTCAGCAGCGACAGGTGACGCCAGTGCTGGATCGACAGGGCCAGCAGTCCGCCGGCGGCCAGCTCCCAGGCGCGGGTCGGCAGGGAGAAGAACGCCCAGGGCGGCGCCGTCCGGGTCCACAGCACCGCCGCGGTCAGCGACACCGCCCCTACCAATCCCAGGGCCACCGCATACGGTGTCGGCCGCGCCGCGGCGCCCCGCAGCGGTGGGATGCGCCGGACCAGCCAGGCCGTTCCGATGATCAGCACCGGCCACACCAGATAGAACTGCTCCTCCACGCCGAGTGACCAGTAGTGCTGGAACGGTGACGCCAGGTGCGGGGCCAGGTAGTCGGTGCCCTGCGTGGCGAACCGGTAGTTGCCGACATAGAGGGCGCTGGCGATGCCGTCGAGGAACACGCTTCGCGCCTGCAGCGGCGGCAGCACGACGGCCGCACCGATCGCGGTGATGACGCCGACGACGGCGGCGGCCGGCAGCAGGCGACGGGCGCGCGCCCCGTAAAAGCGGCCCAGCGCAACGGTATTCGTGGAGCTCACTTCGCGGAACAGCAGCCCGGTGATGAGGAAGCCGGAGATGACGAAGAACACGTCCACCCCGATGTAGCCGCCGGTGACACCCGGGATGCCCGCGTGGTAGAGCACGACCGCGATGACCGCGACGGCCCGCAAGCCCTCGATGTCGGGGCGAAATCCGGTCCGCTTCACCGCCCGCTCCACTTGGCGGGTGGGGAGTTGGTTCGGCCGGACGGTCATCGGTCTCCGCTAGGACGCCATCCAGGCAAGTTCGCCGGGCAACTGTGCCCGCCAGTAGCCGATGTCGTGGCCGCCGATCGAGAAGCTGCCCGCCGGCGGCGTTTTCAGCTGATTAACGAATTGCCGGGTGGCGAAATAGAACCGGTCGAAGGTGCCGCAATCCACGCGCAGCGGAATCTGCGACAACGCCGGCACGCCCATCACGCTGTTCTGCGTCCAGTCGTCGTAGCTGTCGAAGGCCTTGGGAGCGCTTTCGGCGAACGAGTCGTACAACGCCGGGCTGATGGCGCAGATCCCCGCGGTCCGCGCCGGCCCGAGCTTGGCGCCCAGGTGCAGCGCCCCGTATCCACCCATCGACCACCCCATGAGGCCCACCCGGGAGGTGTCGAAACCCATCGTCGAGAGCATCGGCAACAGCTCTTCGAGCACCATCGCGCCGGAGTCGGTGCCGTCGGCCCGTTTGTGCCAGTAGGAATCGCTGCCGCCGTCGACGCCCACCACAGCGAACGGCGGCTTGCCCTCCTTGACCAGTTGGGCGAGGCCCTTCTCGACACCGCAGTCGAGCATCATGTTCGCGTCGCCGTCCTTGCCGTGCAGGGCGATCACCGGACGCAGCATCCCGGTTTGGCCCGGCGGCAACGCGATCACGTAATTCGTCTTCACGCCCCCGCGGGCGGCGGAGACGAACGAACCGGTCAGCTTGGTCGGCAGGTTGCTGCTCGCCGCCGACGGCTCGAACGGCGCCGGAGCTTGCGGCAGTGTCGCGGCTAGCGGTCTGACCGGATCGAGCAGGGCGCTTAGGGCGAACACGCCAGCGGCTCCCAGGCCGGTGCTGGCTCCCATCCGCAGCACCGCCCGGCGTGTCAGGTCAGGCATGATCGCAATGATGCCGCGCTGACCGGGCATTGCCGCCCGAGCCACGCCGAAATGGAAGCATTGTGTGATCTCGCGTTATCTGCCGGTCTCCAACCGGTTACCTGCGATGCACCGGATTTCCGCCCAAGGGTGGGCCTAGCGGCCGAGTTGCGGCACCGTGATAGGGCCATCATCATCGCGCCGACCGGTGTGACGGTGCCGGCTAACGCCGATCCTATCCCTTTGTGCCGCAACAGAAGTCAACTGGGATGCGACGAAGCGGCGCGGAGATCGATTCGCCCCGCCCACCGCCTCCCCGCCATGGCGCCACCGCCGCCGGGCGGGGATGCAATCTCCACGGTTTCAACCCTCCCGCGCTGGAGGCAAGTTTCGCAGGATGGAGCTTTCGTGCTCCGCGTCGTGGATTGAAAGAGGATTGAGGATGAGTCTGGCGTTCCATTGGTTCCTGCCGACCTACGGCGATTCCCGGAACTTGGTGGCGGGCGGGCATGGCACGCCGATGTCCGGCGACCGGCCCGCCACGCTGAAGTACCTGCACCAGATCTGTGCGGCCGCCGAACACAACGGCTTCGAGGCGGTGCTCACACCCACGGGATTGTGGTGTGAGGACGCCTGGTTGACGACGGCGATGCTGGTCGAGGCCACCGAGACGCTGAAGTTTCTGGTCGCCTTCCGGCCCGGGCTGCTGAGCCCCAGCCTGGCCGCCCAGATGGCCGGGACCTTCCAGCGGCACTCGGGTGGGCGGCTGCTGCTCAATGTCGTCACCGGCGGCGAACCGCACGAGCAACGGGCCTACGGGGATTTCCTGGACAAGGAGGCGCGGTATGCGCGCACCGCCGAGTTCCTGCACGTGGTGCGCCAACTGTGGACCTCATCGGAGCCGGTCACCTTTGCGGGAGAGCACATTCGCATCGAGGGCGCCCAGCTGAACAACCCGCCCGATCCGATACCGGCGGTGTTCTTCGGCGGATCGTCGGCGTCAGCCGGTCCGGTCGCCGCGCAGCACTCCGACGTGTATCTCACCTGGGGGGAGCCGGTGAACGCGGTCGCGCAGAAGCTCGACTGGATCCGTGGGCTGGCCGTGGACGCCGGCCGAATCCTGCAGTACGGCTTGCGGATTCATGTGATCACCCGCGACACCTCCGAGCAGGCGTGGGCCGAGGCCGACCGGTTGCTGGCGGCTGTCGACCCGGCCGACGTCGAGCGGGTGCAGGGCAGCCTGGCCCGCAGCGAATCGGAGGGGCAGCGCCGCATGCTCGACCTGCATGGCGGTAGCAGCGGTCGACTGCTGGTCGGACCCAATCTGTGGGCCGGCGTGGGCCTGGTCCGCGGGGGAGCGGGCACCGCGCTGGTCGGGTCGCACGCCGAGGTCGCCGAACGGCTGTCTGAATACGCGAAACTCGGCATCACCCACTTCATCCTGTCGGGATATCCGCACCTGGAAGAGGCTTACTGGTTCGGCGAGGGCGTCCTGCCGCTGCTGGAGCGACAGGGCCTGTGGCGTCACCCCAACCGGCCCAACCGCCAGTCGCATCCGGTATCGGCGACGCCGTTCGCGGTCGCCTCGGCCCACTAAGGCCATGGCGGCCACCTTGCCGGCGCCCGCGACCGGCGCGCGCCGCAACGCGATCGCCGACGCGGCCGACGAATCCGCCGCGCAGCAACGCCGGCGCCTGCGCGTCGTCATCGCGGCCAGCCTGTTGGGCACCACCGTGGAGTGGTACGACTTCTTCCTCTACGCGACCGCCGCGGGCCTGGTGTTCAACAAGGTCTTCTTTCCCAGCGAGAGCTCTTTGGTCGGCACGCTACTGGCCTTCGCGACATTCGCCGTCGGGTTCGTCATGCGGCCGGTAGGCGGGCTGGTGTTCGGCCACATCGGCGACCGGATCGGCCGCAAGCGCAGCCTGGCGCTGACCATGCTCATCATGGGCATCGCCACGGCGTTGATCGGGGTGTTGCCCACCGCCGCCCAGATCGGGGTGTGGGCGCCGCTGCTGCTGTTGGCGCTGCGGATCTTGCAGGGTTTCGCCCTCGGCGGCGAATGGGCCGGTGCCGTGTTGCTCGCTGTGGAGCACAGCCCCGAAGGCCGGCGCGGCCGCTTCGGCGCGATTCCCCAGATCGGCCTGGCGCTCGGATTGGCATTGGGCACAGGCATATTCGCATTCCTGCAGATCTCCTTGGGTCCGGCCCGCTTTTTCGCCTACGGCTGGCGCATCGGTTTTCTGCTGAGCCTGTTGCTGGTCGTGATCGGCGTGGTGGTGCGGTTGCGGGTCGACGAGACACCGGCCTTTTGCGAGCTGCGTAACCTGGAGGCCACGGCCACCGTGCCCATCCGTGAGATCGTCCGCGAACCCCGGTCGCGGCGAAACACCGTGTTGGGCTTGCTGTCTCGCTGGGCCGAAGGCTCGGCGTTCAACACCTGGGGCGTTTTCGCGATCAGCTACGCCACCGGAGCGTTGGGCTTCAATCGGGTGTCGGTGCTGGTGGTGGTGACCATCGCGGCCCTGTTGATGGCGATACTGCTGCCCGTGTCCGGCGCGCTGACCGACCGGTTCGGCGCCCGCAGGGTCTATCTGGTCGGTGTGGCCTGCTACGGCATCGCGGCGTTTCCCGCCTTCGCGCTGTTCGGCACGAGGAACCTGGTCTGGTTCGGGGTGGCCCTGATCGTCGTTTTCGGTGTGGTGCATGCGCTGTTCTATGGGGCGCAGGGCACGCTGTACTCGTCGCTGTATCCCACCAGCACCCGCTATACCGGTCTGTCGTTCGTCTATCAGTTCTCGGGCATCTACGCCTCCGGCGTTACCCCGATGATCATGACCGCGCTCATCGCGGCCGTCGGCGGCGCGCCATGGCTGGCGTGTGGGTATTTGGTGGCGACGGCCGTCATCAGCGTGCTCGCCACGGCACTGATCCGCGAGCAAGACCTGCACCTCTGAGCTGTCTCGGCAGTAGTGTCGTTCCCGTCGGAGTCGCGAGGAAGCGAGCACACAATGACTGACGCGAACGTCGCCGGTTTCGAACCGCTGTACGACGAGGCCGAACAGACCGGCCGCCGGATCCCCTGGGACATCGGCGGCCCGCAGCCGGCGGTGCAGCAGTTGGTGGCATACGGCGGGATCCGCGGCGAGGTACTCGATCCGGGCACAGGCCCAGGCCATCACGCCATTCACTTTGCAGCGCAAGGATATTCGGCAACCGGGATCGATGATTCGGCCTCGGCCATCGAGCGCGCCAAACACAACGCCGAGCGGGCCGGAGTCCAGGTCGACTTCCAGGTGGCTGACGCCACCAAGCTCGAAGGGTTCGAGGGCCGATTCGACACGGTGGTGGACAGCGCGTTCTATCACGTGTTCCTGAACGACGAGGTTATCCAGACGCGGTACGCGCAGGCGCTGCACCGGGCCACCAAGCCCGGGGCACGTCTGTACATGTTCGAGTTCAGCCCCCACAACGTCAACGGCCTTCAGTGGACCGCCATACCCGCCGACAACTTCGAGCGGGTGTTCGGTGCCAACGGCTGGCGCATCGACTATCTGGGCGGCACGACCTACCAGGCCCGCTTCCTCAAGGAGACGTTCGACGCCATGAAGGAATTCGCATCCGAGCAGCAGGGCGAGATTCTGCAGCGGATGCGGCCGCTGGTGCATCGGCTGGGCGTTATCGACCCGCTTCTGGAGGACCACCGCGTGCACCTTCCGGTGTGGTCCGTGGTGGCCACCCGTCTGGACTGATCACGGCCGCAAGGTCCGGCATGGCTAGCACTGCACGACTGCGCCAAGGGCTGTCGCAGCGCCAGCTCAGCATGATCGCCCTCGGCGGCGTCATCGGTGCCGGCTTGTTCGTCGGTTCCGGTGTGGTGATCAAAGACACCGGCCCCGCGGCGTTCCTGACGTACGCACTGTGCGGGCTGCTGATCGTCCTCGTGATGCGCATGCTGGGCGAAATGGCGGCCGCGAACCCGTCGACCGGATCGTTCGCCGATTACGCGGCCAAGGCCCTCGGCGGCTGGGCGGGGTTTTCGGTTGCCTGGCTGTACTGGTACTTCTGGGTGATCGTGGTCGGCTTCGAGGCGGTCGCCGGCGGGAAGGTCCTCAACTTCTGGTTTCACGCGCCGCTGTGGCTGCTGTCGCTGTGCCTGATGGTCTTGATGACCGCGACCAACCTGTTCTCGGTCTCGTCCTTCGGCGAATTCGAATTCTGGTTCGCCGGAATCAAAGTCGCGACCATCGTGATCTTTCTCGGCGTCGGCACGGCCTTCGTGCTGGGCCTCGTGCCGGGCCATCCCGGTGGATTGGCCAACCTCACCTCGCACGGTGGGTTCTTCCCCAAGGGTGTCGGGGCCGTCTTCGCCGCGATTGTGGTGGTGATCTTCTCCATGGTCGGCGCCGAGATCGTCACCGTGGCCGCCGCCGAAAGCCGGGACCCGCAACTCGCGGTCCAGAAGGCGACGAGATCGGTGGTGGCGCGGATCGGTGTCTTCTTCGTCGGTTCGGTCTTCCTGCTGGTGGTGATCTTGCCTTGGGACTCAGTGGAACTCGGCGCCTCGCCGTATGTTGCCGCGCTCAACCGCCTGGGGCTGCGCGGCGCGGATCAGGTGATGAACGCCGTGGTGCTCACCGCGGTGCTGTCGTGCCTGAACTCGGGGCTCTATACGGCGTCGCGGATGCTGTTCGTGCTCGCCGAACGGGGCGAGGCCCCGATGCGGTTGGTCAGGCTGAGCGGGCGTGGCGTTCCGCACATCGCCATCCTGTGTTCCTCGGCGGTCGGGTTCGGCTGCGTCATCATGGCGCGCGTCGCGCCCAACACCGTGTTTCTCTTCCTGCTCAACTCGTCTGGCGCCATCATCTTGTTCGTCTACTGGCTGATCGCGCTGTCGCAGATCGTCCTGCGCCGCCGCACCCCCGCCGAGAAGCTGCGAGTGAAGATGTGGTTCTTCCCGGTGCTCTCGATCCTCACCCTTGCCGGAATCACAGCCGTGCTGGTGCAGATGGCCTTCGACCGCTCGGCCCGCAGCCAGCTCTGGCTCAGCCTGCTTTCGTGGGCGGTGGTGATTGGGCTGTACTTCGCAGCCCGGGCCCGAGGCCGGGTCCCGGTGCGCCCCGAGGATTAAGACTTCCGCAGAACCGATATCGCATGCGCTATCAATTTTCGGAACCGCCTGGTGGCCGGCTGCTGGTACTAACGCGACTGGTGTGACGAACGGTCAGTCGGTTTTCGTCAGCAGTACCGCCTCCTCGAACGGCAGCCTCGCGAAAATCGCTTGCATTCCGGGGCTTACGTGCCCCGCCGCTTCGGCCTTGCTGACCACATGCGGGTCGGCGATGCCGAAGCTCTTGCCGTTGCGGCGCATCCGTCCGCCTCCCGCCGCGACCAGGTTCTTCAGCCAGTCCCGGTCCGGGCCGTAGGTCAGCACGATTGCCACCCCGGGCTTGCCGTCGACGTTGGTGCTGAACACATTCACTGGGGTGCGGTACGGCTTGCCCGAGCGGCGGCCGACGTGCTCGACGATGCCGAACGGTGGCAGCCAGCCGGCCCATAGCCGCTGAACCGGGTTGGTGACGTAACGGTTGAATCGGGCGAGCCCCTGCGGCATCTGCATACCGCTATCCAACTCGCCTGCGCCGCCCCGCATCAACCAAACTTTTGATGGCGAACGGGTCGGGTGTTTTCCCTGAGCGGCTCGCCAGGTGACGAAGCGGCCCAGCGCGCCGAGGTCGACGAGCTCGCGGTCGCCGAGGGCCTCGGGGACCTGGCCGCCCACCGGCTAGCGGCGGAAAGAGAGCGCGAAGCCGCCCGGCAAGGCGGCGCCTGACCCCTTCCTGCTACACCCTGTAGTTGAACCCGCCGCGGAGGCTGGGACACTGGTCGTCATGGGAAGCAGTGACCAGGCGACCGCGCACGCCGCGACGACGGCGGCGTCGGCCCGGCTGTTCGAGGACGCCTGCGCCGTCATCCCCGGCGGGGTGAACTCCCCGGTGCGCGCGTTCACCGCGGTGGGCGGCACCCCGCGCTTCATCACCGAGGCGCGCGGCTGCTGGCTCACCGACGCCGACGGCAACCGCTACGTGGACCTGGTCTGCTCCTGGGGTCCGATGATCCTGGGCCACGCGCACCCCGCCGTGGTCGAAGCCGTCGCCACGGCAGCCGCGTCCGGCCTGTCGTTCGGCGCGCCCACGCCGGCCGAGAGCCAACTGGCCGCCGAGATCATCGGGCGCGTGTCGCCCGTCCAGCGGATCCGCCTGGTCAACTCCGGCACCGAGGCCACGATGAGCGCGATCCGGCTGGCCCGCGGGTTCACCGGCAGGCCCAAGATCGTCAAGTTCTCCGGCTGCTACCACGGCCACGTCGACGCGCTGCTCGCCGACGCGGGTTCCGGGGTGGCGACGCTGGGTCTGCCGTCCTCGCCCGGGGTCACCGGCGCGGCGGCGGCCGACACAATTGTCTTGCCGTACAACGACATCGAAGCTGTCCGGCAGACGTTCGATGAGTTCGGCGACCAGATCGCCGCGGTGATCACCGAAGCCAGCCCCGGCAACATGGGTGTCGTCCCACCCGCGGCCGGCTACAACGCCGCGCTGCGCGCGATCACCGCCGAGCACGGTGCGCTGCTGATCGTCGACGAGGTGATGACCGGGTTCCGGGTCAGCCGAAGTGGTTGGTACGGAATCGATCCCGTCGCCGCCGACCTGTTCACCTTCGGCAAGGTGATGAGCGGCGGGCTGCCCGCGGCCGCGTTCGGCGGGCGGGCCGAGGTGATGGAGCGGCTGGCGCCGCTGGGGCCGGTGTATCAGGCCGGCACGTTGTCCGGCAACCCGGTGGCGGTGGCCGCCGGCCTGGCGACGCTGCGCGCCGCCGACGCCGCCGTCTACGCCGCGCTGGACGCCAACGCCGACCGGCTGGCCGCCCTGCTTTCCGACGCGTTGACGGGCGCCGGTGTGCCGCACCAGATTCCGCGGGCCGGCAACATGCTCAGCGTCTTCTTCTCCGACACGCCGGTGACCGACTTCGCGTCCGCGCGGGCCAGCCAGACGTGGCGTTTCCCTCCGTTCTTCCACGCCCTGCTGGACGCGGGCGTCTACCCGCCGTGCAGCGCCTTCGAGTCATGGTTCGTCTCGGCGGCGCTGGACGACGCGGCGTTCGACCGGATCGCCGAAGCCCTGCCCACCGCGGCACGCGCGGCCGCCCAGGAGGACAAGCCCTGATGGCCGAGCAAACCCGGGTCCACGTCGTGCGCCACGGCGAGGTGTACAACCCCAGCGGCGTCCTCTACGGCCGGCTGCCCGGGTTCCACCTGTCCGACCGGGGCCGTGAGCAGGCGGCCTCGGTCGCCGATGCGCTGGCCGGCCGAGACATCGTCGCGGTGGTCGCCTCCCCGCTGCAGCGGGCCCAGGAAACCGCCGCGCCCATCGCCGCGAAGCACGACGTGGCCGTGGACACCGACCACGACCTGATCGAATCGGCGAACTTCTTCGAGGGCCGCCGCGTCGGCCCGGGCGACGGCGCCTGGCGTGACCCGCGGTTCTGGTGGCAGTTGCGCAATCCGTTCACCCCGTCCTGGGGTGAGCCGTACGCCGACATCGCCGCGCGGATGACGACCGCGGTGGACAAGGCCCGCGCCCGTGGAGCCGGCAGCGAGGTGGTGTGCGTCAGCCATCAACTGCCGGTGTGGACGCTGCGCCTGCACCTGACCGGCAGGAGGCTGTGGCACGACCCGCGCCGGCGGGAGTGTGGGCTGTGCTCGATCACCACCCTGGTGTACGAGGGCGACCGGCTGGTCGACGTCGAGTACCAGGAACCGGCGGGCGCTTAGTTGCGCAGGCGACGATGCAGAGCGAAGCGATGAAGAGGAGCGGCGCCTTCTTCATGCGGCGACTGGCGATGGCCGGGGTCGTACTGACGACCCTGGTTGCCGGCTGTTCTTCCGGGCGCGACGCGGTAGCCCAGGGCGGCACCTTCGAGTTCGTCTCGCCCGGCGGGAAGACCGACATCTCCTACAACCCGCCGTCCAGCCGCGGCCACCCGGGTCCGCTGTCCGGGCCCGACCTGGCAGACCCGGCCCACCAGCTGTCGCTGGACGATCCGATCTTCGCCGGCCGGGTCGTCGTCATCAACATCTGGGGCCAGTGGTGCGGGCCGTGCCGGGCCGAGGTCAGCCAACTGCAGCAGGTCTATGACGCCACCCGCGATACCGGGGCGTCGTTCCTCGGCATCGACGTGCGCGACAGCAACCGGCAGGCGGCGCTGGACTTCGTCAATGACCGCCATGTGACGTTCCCGTCCATCTACGACCCGGCGATGCGCACGCTGATCGCGTTCGGCGGCAAGTACCCCACCACCGTCATCCCGTCCACGCTCGTCCTGGACCGTCAGCACCGGGTCGCGGCGGTGTTCCTGCGCGAACTGCTGGCCGCCGACCTGCAGCCCGTGGTGCAGAAACTGGCCCGGGAATGACCGGGTTCACCCAGATCGCCGCCGCCGGGCCGCTCCTGGTGGCCCTCGGCGTGTGTCTGCTGGCGGGGCTGGTGTCGTTCGCGTCGCCGTGCGTGGTCCCGCTGGTACCCGGCTATCTGTCCTACCTGGCCGCCGTCGTGGGGGTGGACGAGCAGCCGCCCCCGGGTGCGGTCAAGGCCCCGCCGTCGGCGCGGTGGCGGGTCGCGGGCTCGGCGGCGTTGTTCGTCGCCGGGTTCACCACGGTGTTCGTGCTGGGCACGGTCGCCGTTCTGGGTATGACGACCACGCTGATCACCAACCAGCTGCTGCTGCAGCGGGTCGGTGGCGTGCTGACGATCGTCATGGGGCTGGTGTTCGTCGGCCTGATCCCGGCCCTGCAACGCCAGGCCCGGTTCAGCCCGCGGCAGTTGACGACGGTCGCCGGGGCGCCGCTGCTGGGGGCGGTGTTCGCCTTGGGCTGGACGCCCTGCCTGGGGCCGACGCTGGCCGGAGTGATCACCGTGGCCTCGGCCACCGACGGCGCGAGCGTGGCCCGCGGGACCGCGTTGGTGATCGCGTACTGCCTGGGGCTGGGGATCCCGTTCGTGCTGCTGGCTTTCGGCTCGGCGGGCGCGGTGGGGGCCCTGGGCTGGCTGCGGCGTCACACCCGGGCCATCCAGATCTTCGGCGGCGCGCTGCTCATCACGGTCGGTGCCCTGCTGGTCAGCGGGGTGTGGAACGACTTCATCTCCTGGCTGCGCGACGCCTTCGTATCCGACGTGAGGCTGCCGATTTGATGGCGCGACTTCTCGCCTGGGGGCGCAACACCTGGCGCGCGTTGACCTCGATGGGCACCGCGCTGGTGCTGCTGTTCCTGCTCGCGCTGGGCGCGATACCCGGGGCGCTGCTGCCGCAGCGCAGCCTCAACGCCGGCAAGGTCGACGACTACCTGAAGGCCCACCGGGTCATCGGGCCGTGGCTGGATCGGCTGCAGGCCTTCAATGTGTTCTCCAGCTTCTGGTTCACCGCCGTGTACGTCCTGCTGTTCGTCTCGCTGATCGGCTGCCTGACCCCACGGATGATCGAGCATGCCCGCAGCCTGCGGGCCACCCCGGTGGCCGCCCCGCGCAACCTGGCCCGGCTGCCCAAGCACGCCAGCGCCCAGATCCCAGCCGACCCCGACGAGCTGAACGCCCTGGCGAACACGATCACCGGCCGGCTCCGCGGCTGGCGCACCGCCATCCGTCACCCGGACGACGATGAGGCCAGCACGGCGGAGGTGTCCGCCGAGAAGGGCTACTTGCGCGAGTTCGGCAACATCGTCTTCCACTTCTCGCTGCTGGGCCTGCTGGTCGCGGTGGCCGTCGGCAAGCTGTTCGGCTACGAGGGCAACGTCATCGTCATCGCCGACTCCGGCCCGGGCTTCTGCTCGGCCTCGCCGGCCGCGTTCGACTCGTTCCGCGCCGGCAACACCGTCGACGGCACGTCGCTGAATCCAATCTGCATACGCGTCAACGACTTTCACGCGCACTACCTGCCGTCGGGGCAGGCCACCTCGTTCGCCGCCGACATCGACTACCAAGCCGGGCACGATCTGGCGGCCAACAGCTGGCGGCCCTACCGGCTGGAGGTCAACCACCCGCTGCGCGTCGGCGGCGACCGGGTGTACCTGCAGGGGCACGGCTACGCACCCACCTTCACCGTCACGTTCCCGGACGGGCAGACACGCACCTCGACCGTGCAATGGCGACCCGACAACCCGCAGACGCTGCTCTCGTCTGGGGTGGTGCGCATCGACCCGCCCGCCGGCAGTTATCCCACCGCCGCCGAGCGTCGCCAGCACGAGATCGCGATCCAGGGCCTGCTGGCGCCGACCGAGCAGCTCGACGGCACGCTGTTGTCGTCGCGGTTCCCGGCCCTGAACGCCCCCGCGGTGGCCGTCGACATCTACCGCGGCGACACCGGCCTGGACACCGGGCGGCCCCAATCGCTGTTCACGCTGGACCCGCGGCTGATCCAGCAGGGCCGGCTGACCAAGGAAAAGCGCGTCAACCTGCGCGCAGGCCAAGAGGTGCGGATCGAGGCGGGACCGGCGGCCGGCACCGTCGTCCGCTTCGACGGCGCCGTGCCGTTCGTCAACCTGCAGGTCTCCCACGACCCCGGCCAGACCTGGGTGCTGGTCTTCGCGATCACGATGATGGCGGGCCTGGTGGTATCGCTGCTGGTGCGCCGGCGCCGGGTGTGGGTCAGGCTCACTCCGGCTAGTGGCAAGGCGGCCGGTACGGTGGACGTCGAACTGGGCGGGCTTGCGCGCACCGACAACTCCGGGTGGGGCGACGAGTTCGAGCGATTGACCGAGCGGTTACTGGATGGCCTTGGTGAGCCCGCCGCGTCCAGAAGGAGTTCTCAGGTGGACGTCAAATGAACACGGTGCACGTCAACATCGGCCTGGCGCGCTACTCGGACTGGGCGTTCACGTCGGCCGTCGTGGCGCTCGTCATCGCGCTGCTGCTGCTGGCCTTCGAGCTGGCATATGCCGGCGGTCGCCGCGTCGACCAGCGCGAACGGGTCTTGGCCGGTGCGGTTTCCTCCGACAGCTTCACCCCCGGCATCGTGGAGGACGCCCCCGGCCGGCCGTTGGACGAACGCGTGGGGCGGGCCGGGTTGGCCGTCGTCTACCTCGGCATCGGGCTGCTGCTCGCCTGCATCGTGCTGCGTGGCCTGGCCACCCTGCGGGTGCCGTGGGGCAACATGTACGAGTTCATCAACCTGACCTGCATGTGCGGGCTGCTCGCCGGGGCTTTCGTGTTGCGCCGCCCGCAATACCGCCCGCTGTGGGTTTTCCTGCTGGTGCCGGTGCTGATCCTGCTCACGGTGTCCGGGCGTTGGCTCTACACGAATGCCGCGCCCGTGATGCCCGCGCTGCAGTCCTATTGGCTGCCCATTCACGTGTCGGTGGTCAGCCTGGGCTCCGGGGTGTTCATGGTCGCCGGCATCGCCAGCATCCTGTTCTTGCTGCGCACGTCGCGGCTAGGGGAGGGCCCGGACCCGGAAGACACTGCGGGCGCCTTGGCCCGGATGGTGCGGCGGTTCCCCGACGCGCAGACCCTGGACCGCGTCGCCTACCGGACCACGATCTTCGCCTTCCCGGTCTTCGGCTTCGGGGTCATCTTCGGCGCGATCTGGGCGGAGGAGGCCTGGGGCCGGTATTGGGGCTGGGACCCCAAGGAGACGGTGTCCTTCGTGGCATGGGTGATTTACGCCGCCTACCTGCACGCCAGGTCGACCGCGGGATGGCGGGACAGGAAGGCGGCCTGGATCAACGTCGCGGGGTTCGTGGCCATGGTCTTCAATCTGTTCTTCGTTAACCTGGTGACTGTGGGCCTGCATTCGTATGCGGGCGTGGGGTGACCGCAAGCGACCGACCCAAGTAGCACAACAAGGGGGAGTACAGGTGTCCGACCATCCGACGACGGACGTGGGGGCGGCCGATCCACCGACCACGCAATTGCCTCCGCAGGGGCCGTCCGCCTCGCCATCGCCTGAAAACGCTGACGAATCGCCCTCCGACGGCGGCGAAGCGCCGACCCGCGCCTTCGCCGGATTCCGCACCGAGCGGCGGGTTCCCGGCCCCGAGCAGCGCGAGGCGGCGCCGCTCACCACGGCCAGGCCCGCGGGGATGCCGCCGTGGGATGCCACCCCGGTGACCGGTATCCCGCGGGTCGACCCGACCGCGTACGGCGCCTACTACAACGGCCCGGCCGACGCGCCGCCCGCGCAGGTCCCGCCGCGGCCCGAGTCCCTGCCGCACACGCCGTACCCGGAGCTTTCCACCGGCATGTTGCTGCGGCCCGTCAAGCCGCCGCCCTCCGAGGGCTGGCGCCGGCTGCTCTACGAACTGTCCGGCCACCTGATCAACCTGGGGGAGAGCCCCCGGGCCGCCCGCTACAACAACCTGCTGGCGCAGGTGAACCGGCCGTTGCGGGGCTGCTACCGGATCGCGCTGGTGTCGCTGAAGGGCGGTGTCGGCAAGACGACCATCGCCGCGACGATGGGTGCCACCTTCGCCTCCATCCGCGGTGACCGGGTGGTCGCGGTCGACGCCAACCCCGACCGCGGCACCCTGAGCCACAAGATCCCGCTGGAGACGGCGGCGACGGTGCGTCAGCTGCTGCACGACGCCGGCAGCATCGAGCGCTACAGCGATGTCCGCCGCTACACCTCGAAGGGCCCGAGCGGGCTGGAAGTGCTGGCCTCAGAAACCGACCCGGCCATCTCGGAGGCGTTCAGCGCCGACGACTACACCCGGGTTTTGGACGTCCTGGAGCGGTTCTACGGCCTGGTGCTCACCGACTGCGGCCCCGGACTGCTGCATTCGGCGATGTCCTCGGTGCTGGAGAAGGCCGACGTTCTCGTCGTGGTCAGCTCCGGATCCATCGACGGCGCGCGCAGCGCGTCGGCGACGCTGGACTGGTTGGACGCGCACGGCCACGAGGAGCTGGTCCGCAACTCGGTCGCCGTCATCAACGGCGTGCGTCCGCGGACGGGCAAGGTCGACATGAACAAGGTGGTCGACCACTTCTCCCGCCGCTGCCGCGCGGTTCAGGTGGTGCCGTTCGACCCGCACCTCGAAGAGGGCGCCGAGATCGACTTGGACCGGCTGAAGCGGTCGACCCGCGAGGCGCTCACCGAGCTGGCGGCCATCGTCGCCGACGGGTTCCCGGGCGACCAGCGCAACCCCGGAGTCGCGTAGAACGGGCTTTAACGGGGGTTGTTGTCGCCGTGCCCTAACCGCCGCAAGAACTCTGGATCGTCGTCGGGCCCGATAACGCGCGTCTTCGGCCGATGGGTTTGCGACCGCGCCGTACGCCAGCCAACGTAGATCAGCGTCCCCAACATCAGGACGAGCAGCAGGTAGAGCACTCAACACCTCCTTCGACGAATATACCCGCGTCGTAGGCTCGGCCTGTGTCAGAAGGAGCTAGCGACAACAGCACCGGGGACGGCGTGGACGAGGGCCGGGCGCAGCGCCCCGGCCAGCGGGCGGTCCTCGACGTTCTGCTCTACGCGGCGGCGCGGCTGCTGCTGGCGGTGGCGCTCGCCGCCGCGATCTACGGGGTGGCGCGCGTGATGGGTGTCAGCCAGTTTCCGCTCGCGGTCGCCGCGTTGTTCGCTCTGATCATCGCGATGCCCCTGGGCATCTGGTTGTTCGGCCCGCTGCGCCGGCGCGCGACCGCGTCGCTGGCGATCGCAGGCGAGCGGCGGCGCCGGGAGCGCGAACAATTGCGGGCGAGGTTGCAGGGTGAGGCGGAGCCCGATGAGGGGAGCGACGAAGCGTGAGGCCGGTCAGAAGTTGGGCATCCGCACGACCTGCGCGGCGTAACTGAGGCCCGCGCCGTAGCCAATCAGCAGGGCCAGATCGCCCGGCTTGGCCGCCCCGGTTTCCAGCAGTTCGGCCATCGCCAGGGGAATGGAGGCCGCAGAGGTGTTCCCGGTGTGCTCGATGTCGTTGGCGACGACGGCGTCGGGCCGCAGGTCCAGGCTCTTGGCCAGCACCTCGTTGATGCGGCTGTTGGCCTGGTGAGGCACGAACACGTCGATCTCGTCGGGCCTGATGCCCGCCGCGTCCATCGCCTGCCGGCCGACCTTGCCCATCTCGAACGCCGCCCACCGGAACACCGCGCTGCCCTCCAGCCGCAGGAACGGGCGCGGGCCCGTCGGGCTGTCCGTGTAGTCGATCCAGTCGATGTCCTGGCGTATCGCCAGCGCCTGTTCGCCGTCACTGCCCCAGACGGTCGGGCCGATGCCCTGATCGGGCGTCTCGCCCACCACCACTCCCGCCGCGCCGTCGGCGAAGATGAAGCAGTTGGTGCGGTCTTGCATGTCCACCGTGGGGGAGAGTTTCTCCGAACCGAGTACCAGTACCTTGGCGGCGGTTCCGCCGCGGATCATGTCGGCGGCGACACCGAGCGCGTAGCCGAAGCCGGCGCACCCCGCCGAGACGTCGAACGCGGGCGCGCCGGTGGCGCCCAGCGCCGCGGCGACCGCCGGGGCGCAGGCGGGGGTCTGCAGAAAATGCGTGCTGGTCGCCACGATCACGCAGTCGATGTCGGCGGGCGTCAACGCGGCCTTCGCGATCGCCTGTCGCCCGGCCGCGATGGCCATGGATGCGGCGGATTCGTCGCGGGCGGCGAATCGGCGGGTCTTGATTCCCGTCCGGGAGAAGATCCACTCATCGGACGATTCGATGTTCTCGCATATCTCGTCGTTGGTGACCACCCGTTCGGGGCGGTACGCCCCGACACTGAGCAATCCGATGTTCTTCGGTCCACTGGTCACGGCGATCTGCTTCACTGCTGTCCCCGATCGGTGCTCGCTGTGAACGGCCATCGGTTCCGACGCCGGTCCCTCATTGTTATCGGATCCGGTCCCGGCGTTTCACTCGAGTGTGCATATCGGGCGGCGACACGCCGACAAACCCCGCCGCCAGTGCACAGTCAACGCCGTGGGCGCGCGGTCGATCAGCCGGCCAACGCCAGGGCCGCTGCCACCGCGATCGCCCAGGCGACCATGGCCAGGCCGGTATCGCGCAGCACGGGAATCAGCTCCGGGCCGCCGCGTCCTGACCGCACCGGACCCGCGGCGCGCAGCGCCAGCGGCGCGGCCACCAGTCCCGCGGCGCACCACGGCGTGGCCGCCATCAGCACCAGGGTCAACACCCCGGCGGTCGCCAGCAGCGCCTGGTACAGGATGCGGGTGCGGGCATCGCCCAGCCGCACCGCCAGGGTGATCTTTCCCGACCGCGCGTCGGTGGGAATGTCCCGCAGGTTGTTGGCCACCAGCACCGAGGACGACAGCGCCCCGACGGACACCGCCAGCGCCAGCCCCACCCAGTCCACCCGCAGCGCCTGGGTGTACTCGGTGCCGAGCACGGCCACCAGGCCGAAGAACACGAACACCGCGACCTCACCAAAACCCGCGTAGCCGTAGGGTTTCGAGCCGCCCGTGTACAGCCACGCGCCGGCGATACACACCGCGCCCACCGCGATCAGCCACGGCGCGCTGACGAGCGCGAGCGCCAGGCCGGCCGCCGCCCCGATCGTCAGGCTCGCCACCGCGGCGACCAGCACCGACCGCGGGGTGGCCAGCCGCGAGCCCACCAGGCGCACCGGGCCGGCCCGGTCGTCGTCGGTGCCGCGGATGCCGTCGGAGTAGTCGTTGGCGTAGTTGACGCCGACGGTCAGCGCGACGGCGACGGCCAGCGCCAGCAGCCCCTTCCACCACACCGCCGAGTGCAGCCACGCCGCCGCGCCGGTGCCCGCGACCACCGGCGCCACCGCGTTGGGGAGCGTCCGCGGTCGCGCACCGGAGATCCACTGCCCGAAATTGGCCACGCACGCATCCTGCCAGGAGCCGGGCGCGAACCCGCACCCGCAATCGGGCCAGGGCCATGCACCACAATGGTCGGATGCTCGGAGTCATCGGCGGCAGCGGCTTTTACACCTTCTTCGAGTCCGATACCCGCGCCCTCGACGTCGACACCCCGTACGGCCCGCCCAGTGCTCCGGTGACGATCGGCGTCGTCGGGGGACACGAGGTCGCGTTCCTGCCCCGGCACGGGACCACGCACCAGTTCTCGGCGCACACCGTGCCGTACCGGGCCAACATGTGGGCGCTGCGCAAGCTCGGGGTGCGACGGATTTTCGGGCCCTGCGCCGTCGGCAGCCTCCAACGCGAAAACGGCCCCGGCGCCATCGTGGTGCCCGATCAGCTGGTCGATCGCACCAGCGGCCGCCCCGACACGTATTTCGATGCCGGCGGCATTCATGTCGACTTCGCCGACCCGTACTGCCCGACCCTGCGGGCCGCGGTCACCGGCCTGCCCGGCGTGGTCGACGGCGGCACCATGGTGGTGATCCAGGGACCGCGGTTTTCCACGCGCGCGGAAAGCCAGTGGTTCGCTTCCGCCGGGTTCTCCCTGGTCAACATGACCGGCTACCCGGAGGCGGTGCTGGCCCGGGAACTCGAAATGTGCTATGCGACAATTGCTTTGGTCACCGACCTGGACGCCGGTGTCACGGCCGGCAAGGGTGTGACGACCGTCGAGGTGTTCGCCGAATTCGAGAAGAACATCGGGGGATTCAAGGAGCTGGTGCGCGAGGCGATCGGCCGCGTTGCCGGTGAACGCAACTGCACACACTGCCTGCCGCACACCGGCGTCACGCTGCCCGTCGAGTTGCCATGAGGGTGCTGCTCACCGGGGCGGCCGGTTTCATCGGTTCGCGGGTGGACGCGGCGCTGCGGGCGGCGGGCCACGACGTGGTCGGCGTCGACGCGTTGCTGCCCGCGGCGCACGGCCCGAATCCCGTTCTGCCGCAGGGGTGTCACCGCGTCGACGTCCGCGACGCCGACGCGCTGGCGTCCCTGCTGGACGGGGTGGACCTGGTCTGTCATCAGGCGGCGATGGTCGGCGCTGGCGTGGACGCCGCCGACGCCCCCGCCTATGGCGCCCACAACGATTTGGGCACCACGGTGCTGCTGGCGCAGATGTTCGCCGCCGGGGTGCGCCGTTTGGTGCTGGCGTCGTCGATGGTGGTGTACGGGCAGGGCCGTTACCACTGCGCGCAGCACGGACACGTCGACCCGTTGCCGCGGCGGCGCGCCGACCTCGACGCCGGGATCTTCGAACACCGCTGCCCGATCGGGGGCGAGGAGCTGCAGTGGCGCCTCGTCGACGAGGACGCCGCGCTGCGGCCGCGCAGCCTGTACGCGGCCAGCAAGACCGCGCAGGAGCACTACGCGCTGGCGTGGTCGGACGCGACGGGCGGCTCGGTGGTGGCGCTGCGCTACCACAATGTCTACGGCCCCGGGATGCCGCGCGACACCCCGTATTCCGGGGTGGCGGCGATCTTCCGGTCATCGCTCGAAAAGGGCCAGCCGCCAAGGGTCTTCGAAGACGGTGGCCAGATGCGGGACTTCGTCCACGTCGACGACGTGGCCGCCGCCAATCTCGCGGCCGTCACGTCGACGATCGACGGCTTCACCGCGGTCAACGTCTGTTCGGGGCGGCCTGTCTCGATCCTGCAGGTGGCCGGCGCGCTGTGCGAGGCGCGCACGGATTCCAGCCGTTCGCTCGCGCCGGTGATCACCGGCCAGTACCGCAGCGGCGATGTGCGCCACATCGTCGCCGATCCTTCCCGGGCGGCCGAGGTGCTGGGTTTCCGCGCGGCCATCGACCCGGCCGAGGGCCTCCGCGAATTCGCGTTCGCCCCGCTTCGCTGAGTGTCTCAGGCCTGCGGCGGCCGGTAGATCTGCGGCTTCTGCACGGGTATCTGTCGCGTCGCGGAGTCGTCGCCCCGGAAGAGCCGCGGACCGGTGGTGATCCGGGTGGTCGCCGCGGCCGACGGCGGGGCGGCGTGGCCCACCGGTACGCGCGCCCTGGGCGCGGCGGGAGCGCCGCCCGCCGGGGCGGCGGGTTTAGCGACGGCGCGGCGGCGGCGCAGGCGCCGGCCGTGCAGCTGCCCGGTGACGATGGCCGCCCCCAGGATGCAGAGGGCCAGG
Organism: Mycobacterium nebraskense; assembly: GCF_002102255.1. Taxonomy (GTDB): domain Bacteria; phylum Actinomycetota; class Actinomycetes; order Mycobacteriales; family Mycobacteriaceae; genus Mycobacterium; species Mycobacterium nebraskense. Next base: position 184,427 of record NZ_LQPH01000173.1, on the reverse strand, counting down.
CCGCACAGCGCCACGTCGAAGGTGCTGGTGATCTGCTGGGCGAGGTTGTTGCCGTAGACCGGGTGCTGGGCAGGGGAATTGGGTGAATCCGCGAACCGCGGCGCCAGCACCACGCCCACGAAAACGCGGGCGATGCTCAGCGTGGCGACCAGCCCGCACAGCGAGGAGATCAGTCGCGCGGAGCGGGCGGCGTTGGCCAGGTTGATGCGCAGCCAGATCGCAAGGACCGCGGTCGCCAGGTCGAACGCGGCCAGCACCACGCTGTCGTACCGGGAGAAGGGGTAATTCAGGCTCACGGCGACGAAGAGATCGGTGAATCTCATCACCATCGAGCCCAGGCCCCATACGGCTATGAGCAGCAAGCCATTTCGGGCCGCCGCCCGCCAGGCGCTCTCCTCGGCCCCGGTCGTGTTCCGGTGACCGAACAGGGTCGCCGGCGCGAACATCGCCGCGGCGGCCGCCCATGCCAGATAGCCCTCGAACCCGACCCCGGCGGTCGACGTGTTCTGCGCGATGCCGTGGAACGCGTCGATGTCCCGCCCCAGCGGCAGGCTCCACACCAGGATCCCGGCGACCAGCGTCGACGCGCCGAGCGCGACGGTGGCCAGCCGAGCGGCCCTGGTGCTGCGCAGCAACCACCTCGCGGCGACCAGCACGGCGACCAACGCCACCACGCCGTACACCACCGCGGTCACGATGACCGCGATGTTCTGCTTGCCGAATTCGGCAGTGCCACCGGCGCTTTGCAGCGCGTAGCGCACCCGCCAGTACAGGTTGAGGCCAAAGCTGAGCACCGCCAACACCATCGACGCGTAGCCGATGAGCCGGGCAGAGTTCAGCCAGCCGGTGTGCTCGTCGCCTTCGGGAACCGGTCCGGAGCGGGCGCCGGCGGCCACCGTTTGGGCGCTCAGCATGCAGCCGGCGATCCCCACCCACGCCCCGGGCCCCACCCCGCCCGGCACGTTCACCGTGCCACCGAACCGGACGGTCTCGAATGCGTCGAACCCGACGAAGGCCAGCACGAGCAGCGCGTAGGGGATGTTGAGGCCCAGGCGAAGCCGGCCGGCCGTCGCGGGGTTGAACCGCGCGCCCGAGGACCTCCAGGAACCGGCCACGGCGACGGCGATGACGGACAGCAGCGTCACGGCGAGCAGCACCGCGGAGAGGGTCGGGTTGCTGTCGGGAATCCCGACGCCGAAGTACAGATTCCACGGCAGGAACAGGGCGACGAGGAGCAGCGCGACGGCGGTCAGGTCGCTGACGAGGTGCCAGCGCCGCGTCGAATCCCCCGCTGCGGCCGGAGCGCCGGCGGCCGGCCGGATGATGCGTGCGGTTTGCTGTGCCTGTCCGGGATCGACGGGGCCGGTAGGCGCGTCGTCACTGCTCTGGCTCACCATGCCCCCCGGAAATCGCGCGGCGGGTGAATACCCTGCCGAGTCGGCCGCACTGCTCGCTTGCGAACATATTCTCCGTTCGGACGCCGTGCAGATTCCGCGGCGACCGTCCTGTCGTTCGGGAAGCTGGTTACGCTGCGCTATAGGCAAACCTTGTCGCCCGAATAACGGATACTGCCAACGGTATCGCAAGTGTAATGATGCCGGGACATTGCTGGTCGTGGGGTCGCCAGCCGAAGGAGAACCGGGATGGACGTCGTGTTGGGGGTCGCGGTCACGGGCCCCGTTGCCCGCTTGGCGCTTGTCGGGCCGGGCGCGGACGTGATTGACCAATCCGTCGTCGACCTGGCGGACAACCCGGTCGGGAAACTCACCGAGACGGTCGTCGGCACCAATCGGCTTCTGACGGACGAGAACCACCGGCTGGTGGGCACCCGGGTGTGCTGGAGCGACGATCCGCGGGCCGGCCAGCTGCGGCAAGCGCTGGAAGCCTCCGGCGTGTCGAACGTCGCGGTGCTCTCGGAGTCGCAGGCGGTCGCGGCCCTGATGCGCGCGGCCGGCCGGCCCGGCGCCGCGCTGGTGATGGACGACGCGACGGCGACGCTGTCGGTGCCGGGTTCCGCCGATGACCAAGACGCGCCGCCGACTGTGCTGGCCCAGGAGCCACTCGCCGGCGGCGACGCGACCGCGACGTTCAACACGATGATGGCCCAACTCAGCGCCCGGCCGGACGCCCCTGGCGAGGTGTACCTGGTGGGCGCCTCTCCCGAGCTCGCCCAGGTCGCCGAACAGTTCCACGAGGCGTCGACCATGCGGGTGCAGGTCGCCGACGACCCCTCCTTTGCGCTCGCCCGTGGCGCGGCCATGGCCGCCGCGGCGCAGACGGCATTGTCGGCCGGGGATGCCACCGCGATGGCGCCGGCCGTGGGACTCACCGGCGACGAGACCGCGATGGCGCCGGCGGCGGGGCCCGCCGGGGACGAGACGACGTTCGTGCCCCCGCCGAATGCGGAGGAGCCGCAGCTGGCGTACTCGATGACCGAGGATGCCGAGCCGCTGCCCGAGATGGACGATTACGGGGACGGATACGACGACTTCGACGAGACCACGGCCATCCCCTCGCGGCTCAGCCGCCGATCGTTGCTGCTCGGAAACGCCGTCATCGCCTTCGCGGTCATCGGTTTCGCGTCGCTGGCCGCCGCGGTGGCCATTGCGGTCCGCCCCACCGCGAGCCAACAGCCGGTGGTGGGACACCAGAACGCCGCTCCGGGCAAGTTCATGCCGTTGTTGCCGACCCAGCAGCAGGCGCCGGTGCCACCGCCTCCGGTTGATCAGCCCAACGCCGGTTTCCAGGGCGGCGTCGTCCCGGACGCCAACGGTCTCCTTCCGGCGCAGGGCGGGGGTGGGCCGGCCGTTCCCGTCGCGCCGGTGTCACCCGGCACTCCCGGCTTCGTGCCTAACCCGAATCCCGCTGTGCCCCTTCCGATCCCGGTCATCGTCCCGGTCCCGGTGTATCCGCCACCCCCATACAACACGCCGACGATAACGACCACGACGCCGACGATAACCACCACGACGACGCCGACAACCACGACGCCGACGACCACGACACCGACCACCACGACGCCCACGACGACGACGCCGTCCACCACGACGCCGACCACCACGACGCCCACGACAACAACGCCAGCGCAGGTGACGACGACACCGCCGACCAGCACGAAGGAGCCGTTCACCTCGACAGAAACGCCGACAACGGCGGCGCCGCCGCCCATCACGCGCGAAACGACGGTGGCGCCGCACACGCAGACCCAGCAGACACTCGTCCCGCAGCAGCCGCATACCCGTTACGGGTTCTGAGGCGTTGATGCCCGACGACGTCACCGTGGTGCTGCCCTGTCTCAACGAAGAGGAATCGCTGCCGGCGGTATTGGCGGCCATACCCGCCGGATATCGGGCGTTGGTCGTCGACAACAACAGCACCGACGACACCGCCGGAGTCGCGCGGCGGCACGGCGCCCGGGTCGTCGCCGAGCCGCGGGCCGGGTACGGCTCGGCGGTCCACGCGGGGGTGGTGGCCGCGACGACCCCGATCGTGGCGGTCATCGACGCCGACGGCTCGATGGACCCCGGTGACCTGCCCCGGCTGGTCGACGCGCTCGAGCAGGGTGTCGATCTGGTGATCGGCCGGCGCCGGCCGGTGGCCGGACTGCATTGGCCGTGGGTCGCCCGGGTGGGGACCGTGGTGATGAGCTGGCGGCTGCGCACCCGCCACGGGTTGCCGGTGCACGACATCGCGCCGATGCGGGTGGCGCGGCGCGAGGCGCTGCTGAACCTGGGCGTCGTCGATCGGCGGTCGGGTTACCCGCTGGAGCTGCTGGTGCGCGCCGCGGCCGCCGGCTGGCGCGTGGTCGAACTCGACGTCAGCTACGGTCCCCGGACCGGCGGCAAGTCGAAGGTCAGCGGTTCGCTGCGGGGAAGCATCACCGCCATCCTCGACTTCTGGAAGGTGATCTCGTGAGCGCCCTGCCGGTGACGCTGCTGGTGGTCGCCAAGGCGCCGGAGCCGGGCCGGGCCAAGACACGGCTCGCGGCGACGGTCGGGGACCTGGTCGCCGCCGAAATCGCCGCGGCCGCACTGCTGGACACGCTGGACGCGGTGGCCGCCGCGCCGGTGGCGAAGCGGGTGGTGGCCATGACCGGCGACCTGGACGCCGCCGCGGGAGCCGCCGAGATTCGGCAACGGCTGCGGTCCTTCACGGTGATTCCCCAGCGCGGCGACGACTTCGCCGATCGGCTCGCCAACGCCCACCACGACGCCGCAGACGGGCTGCCGGTGCTGCAGATCGGGATGGACACCCCGCAGGTGACCGCCGATTTGTTGACCGACTGTGCGCGCCGGTTGCTGGAGGCGACGGCCGTGCTCGGCATGGCGCACGACGGCGGTTGGTGGGCGCTCGGTGTGGCGGCACCCGCTATGGCGGAATGCCTGCGCACCGTTCCGATGTCTCGACCGGACACCGGGGAACTCACGCTGAAGGCGTTGCACGGCAACGGCATTGACGTGGCCTCCGTGCGGCGGTTGGCCGACATCGACGTCGTCGACGACGTCGCGGCGGTGCGCGAGGCGTGCGGGCCCGCCAGTCGCTTCGCCCAGGTCACCCGCGCGGCCGGCCTGTAAGGAACTCCGCCTACCAGTTCGTGAGGATGAGCGTGTTGAGCAATACGGCGCCGGCGGCGTTGAGCGCCAACCACGCCCGGTGTGACCGGACGGGCAACAGCGCGGGCGCCGCGGTGAGCCAGATGGTGAAGGGCAGCCAGATCCGCTCAACCTCGGCCTTGCTGAGCATGCTCAGATCGGCGCAGGCGATGGCGGCCAGCATGGCCAGCAGCAACAGGTGGAACCCGGAGCGGCGACGGATGGCCGCCACGTCGAACACCCGGCTGACGCCGGCGACGCTGCCCAACCCGATCGCGCACACCACGGACGCCAGGTTGGCCCAGCTCCAGTACTGAAACGGGCGGTCTTTGGCGATGCCCTGCCAATAACGTTGCTGCACAAGGGTATAGCCGTCGAACCAGTAGAACCCCGCCACCGCGAAGGTTGAGGCCACCGCAACCGCGGCCAGCGTCGCCGGGCCGAGCGCCCGCAGCACCGCTCGCCAGTCGGCGGCCGATGCCAGCACCGCCAGCGCCGGAAGCCCCATCAACATCAGGCCGTAGCTGCAGAACACGCCCCAGCCCAGCAGCAGGCCCGCCGCGGCGGCCACCCACGCGGGGAAGCGAACCGGTCGGTGCACCGCCACGGCCAGCAGCGCGATGCCCCATGCCGCGACCCCGGCGAAGTAGCCGTCGGCGGAGACGGCGACCCAGATCGCCGTCGGCGCCACCGCCACGAACGGCGCGGCGCGCCGGGCGGTCTGCTCGTCGGCCAGGGCGCGGACGGCGATCAGCACCGCGGCCGCCGCGCTGGACCCGGCCAGCAGGCACAGCAGCCCCGCCCAGGCGCCCCCGTGCAGGCCGATCCGGTCCAGCCAGACGAACGTCAGCAGCGCTCCGGGGGGATGCCCGGAGACGTGAGTGGTCCAGGAGTTCGGCTGGTAGTCGACGATCCGGCTGGCGAACGTGCGCACCGCGGCCGGGATGTCGGTGATGCTCGGCACCTGCCACAGGTATTCGTCGCGGGTGGTCAGCCGGCCGGCGAAGCCGCGCTGCCAGCCGTCGATCATCGCCAGCGCGAAGGCCCACCCGCAGGCGGTGGCCCAGGTGCCCAGCGTCAAAATCCGCCACGAAAGGCGTTGCGCCAGAATCGGTCCCCACACCACCGCGGCAACCGCGATGGCAATGGCCGGTCCCGTGCCCCAGCTGGCGTGGATCTCCCAGGGCCCGAAAATCGGTGAGGCCCCGGCGCGCGTGCCGAATCGTTCCTGGGCCACATCGGTCCGCGGCCGGACGCCCCAGTGCAGCCGCGGCAGCACGAACGCCGCCCCCACCAGCACCACCCCGACCGCGACGGCCGGTAACTCCCGACGTGCCACCCTCACGGTCGACCAGCCTATTGATCGTCCGAACCGGCGAACCGGCGCACCAACGCCGCCCGGTCGACCTTGCCGATGCCGCGCCGCGGCAGCGCGTCGACGACGTGCAACTCGCGCGGCGCGGCGGTGGCGTCCAGGGTGCGCGTCACGTGGGCGCGCAGCGCGTGCAGCGTCGGCGGCGCGCAACCGTCGGACACCACGATCGCGGCGACCACCCGCTGACCCAGCCGGTCGTCGGCGAGGCCGAAAACCGCGCAGTCGCCGACGGCGGGATGGGTGCCCAGCGCGGCCTCGACCAGCTGCGGCAGCACGGTCAACCCGCCCGTGCTGATCGCGTCGTCGGCGCGGCCCAGCACGGTCAGCACACCCGCCTCGTCGACAGCGCCGAGATCGTCGGTGCGGAACCAGCCCGGCTCGGCGAACGGGTCGGGGTCCACCGGGTTGCGGTAGCCCTTGGCCAGGGTCGCGCCACCGAGGACGATGCGCCCGTCGGCCGCCACCCGGACCAGGACACCGTCGAGCGGTACGCCGTCGTATACGCAGCCGCCCGCGGTTTCGCTCATCCCGTAGGTGCGGACCACGGCGATGCCGGCCGCCGCCGCGGCGTCGAGCACGCCCTGCGGGGCCGGGCCGCCGCCGAGCAACACGGCGTCCAGTTCGGCGAGTGCGGCCGCGGCCGCCGGATCGGTCAGCGCCTTGGCCAACTGTGCGGCGACGAGCGACGTGTACCGCCGGCCGGAACCCAATCGTGCTGTCGCGCCGGATAATTCGGCGACGTCGAAGCCTTCGGTGACGTCCAGCTCGACGGGTGTCGAGCCGGCGAGCGCGCTGCGCACCAGCACCTGCAGCCCGGCGATGTGATACGGCGGCAACGCCAGCAGCCAGCTGCCCGGCCCGCCCAGGCGGTCATGGGTGGCCGCCGCGCTGGCGGTCAGCGCGGCCGCGGTGAGCAGGGCCCCCTTGGGCGCACCGGTGGTTCCCGACGTCGTCACCACCAGGGCCACGTCGTCGTCGATGTCTTCCCCGACCCGCAGGGCCGCCCGCAGCGCATCCGAGGCGGGGGCGAGGGCGACCAGTGCGGGGTCGCGGCCGTCCAGCACCCGTTCCAGGGCGGGTAGCAGCGACGAGACGGCCGAGCCCGGCGGAACGGTGAGTGCGCGCAGTACGGCTATGCGGGGTCCTCGACCTCGTTCGCGTCATCGAACGGCCAGCCCCGGGCCTGCAACCGAACCCGGACCCGCTCGACGTCCTCTGGTGTCGGCAGGTCGTCGGTGATCTGGGTGATCAGCACCCCGATGTCCACGTCGTCGAATTCGCCCCGGTGGATCAGCTCGCAGGCCACCTCTTTGACGTCGTCGTTGGACATCCGGCGCGCCAACAGCGCGAGCACCGGAAAGGTGTCCGTCGGTGGGACGCCTTCCGGGTATCCCGCGCGCAGCCACGAGACGATCGAATTGAGAAATCCGTTCACGCTGGTACAGCTCCCCCCGGTGTCCGGCTCGGTAACGCGGTGGGCATCAAACGATGCTACTTGGGTTTAGCTCCGAGGAAAGCGGTGCCGGTGTGGTGGGCGATGAAGTCCCGCGCGATGTACAGCAGCGCCAGCACGATCACCGCGACGACCAGCGCGTAGATCGTCCAGGCCATCGCCGTGAACACCGGATTGCGTCGGGTGCCCCCGCTGTCGCCGTCGATGCTGATGTCGCCCGCCCCGGCCGCCTGCAGCCGGATCCCGAGGGCGAACAGCCCCGGCAGGGCGGCGCCGGCCAGCATGGAAAAGAGCAGGATCTTGAGGCTGGCCCCGTAGTTGAACCAGTCGCTGAAATGACTCATGAGGCGCTCGCCTTAAGGGTGGGGTCGTCGGAGCCGGAGCGGGGAGACGTGCCGCTGCCGTTCGTCGGGTGAACATCCGACGGCGGCAGGTGCTCGCCGGGAGCATCCAGCCCGGCGGTCAGGTCGCCCTGCCATTCGGCGTTGACGTTGTTGTGGTCCACCTTGACCTTGCGCGACCGGATGTAGATGGTCGCGGAGACCGCGATCAGCAGCGCGAATCCGATGATGGCGCCGGGGTAGCCGCCGATCAGGTGCACGATCCAGTAGGTGACCGCACCGACCAGCCCGGCCAGCGGCAGCGTCACCAGCCAGGCGACACCCATGCGGGCGGCGACGCCCCAGCGGACCTCGCCGCCCGGCTTGCCCAGCCCACTGCCGAGCACCGAGCCGGTGCAGACCTGGGTGGTCGACAGCGCGTAGCCGAAGTGGGCCGACAACAGGATGACGGCGGCCGACGACGACTCGGCCGCCATGCCCTGCGGCGACTGGATCTCGACCAGCCCCTTGCCCAGGGTGCGGATGATCCGCCAGCCGCCCAGGTAGGTGCCCGTCGCCATCGCCAGTGCACAACTCACGATCACCCACAGCGGCGGCATCGACGCGGTCTTGCTGATCGAGCCGTAGGAGATGAGCGCAAGGAAGATGATGCCCATGGTCTTCTGCGCGTCGTTGGTGCCGTGCGCCAGCGAGACCAGCGAGGCCGAGCCGATCTGGCCGCGCCGGAACCCGGCCTCGCTGCGCTTGGTCGGGACGCCGCGGGTGATCCGGTAGACCAGCCAGGTCGCCACGGCCCCGACCAAGATGGCCAGGATCGCGGACACCACGGCCGGGATGATGGCCTTGGAAACCACGCCCTTCCAGAGCACTCCGTGCGCGCCGACGGCCGCCATCGTGGCGCCGACGATGCCGCCGATCAGGGCGTGCGACGAGCTCGAGGGGATACCGAGGAGCCAGGTCAGCAGGTTCCAGACGACGCCGCCCACCAGACCGGCGAACACCAACTCCAGCGAAACGATGTTCGAGTCGATCAAGCCCTTGGCGATCGTGGCGGCGACGGCGGTGGACATGAACGCGCCTACCAGATTCAGCACCGCGGACAACGCGACCGCCGCCTTGGGCTTGAGCGCGCCGCTGGCGATAGAGGTCGCCATCGCGTTGCCGGTGTCGTGGAAGCCGTTCGTGAAATCGAAAGCCAGTGCCGTGATTACGACAATGATCAGAAGGAACAATTGGATGTTCACAGCGCCCGATTCTGGTGGTAGGGGGATTCCATTGTCGAATGCAGCAAGACCCGAATCGCGGATGTATCTAGACTCGTCGCCAGATGTTACCTCTCAGTTAACCGGACTTTCCTTCTCGTTCACCCCGGGTGTCGCGGCGCAGCGGGTGGTCCGGCGGGATCTGAACGAAGATCAGCGTGATCCCGTCCGGGTCGGTCACGTGCATCTCGTATAGGCCCCACGGTTCTTGGCGCGCCTCGCGGGCGATCGGCACGCCCCGGCTCTGAAGTTCGGCCTGGGTCGCTTCGATGTCGCGGACCTGCAACCACAGCGCGCCGGGAAAGGGGCCCCGGGAGTGGTCCGGGGAGCCGTAGCCCGCCAGCTCCAGCAACGACTGGCCGGCGAAAAACACTGTGCCCCCGCCGTATTCACGAGCTATCGCCAGCCCGATCTGGTCCCGGTAGAAAGTCAACGACTGCTGATAGTCCGCCGGCCGGAACAGCATCCGGCTGGCCAGGATCTCCATAGCGTCGTGTCTATCACATGGGCCGGTTCAGCTGCCGTTTTCGCGGTTGGGCTGAATGCGTTGTCGTTGCATGATCGCGTTGACGAAGCGGGGGCCGAAGGTGTCCAGCGCCTTGGCGGCGATCGCCATCCGCGGCGCGATCCGCACCGGCCGGGTGCGGGCGGCGGTCAGCATCCATTCGGCGGCCTCTTCCGACGTCAGCGCCGGCATGCCCTCGTAGGCCTTCGTCGGCGCGATCATCGGCGTGGCCACCAGCGGGTAGTACAGCGTCGTCGAATGCACACCCTTGTGGCCCCACTCGGTCTCCACGACGCGGCTCACCGCCGACAGCGCCGCCTTCGACGCGTTGTAGACCGCGAACAGCGGCGACGCCTCCGACAGCACCCCCCACGTGGAGACGTTGATGATGTGGCCGTCGCCGCGCTCGAGCATCCCGGGCGCGAGCCCGCGGATGAGCCGCAGCGGCGCGTAGTAGTTGAGCACGATGGTCCGCTCGACGTCGTGCCAGCGCTCGAGCGACTCGGCCAGCGGCCGGCGGATGGACCGGCCGGCGTTGTTGATCAGGATGTCTATCCCGCCGAGACGCTTTTCGACGTCGGAGACCAGCGCGTCGACGGCGTCCATGTCGGAGACGTCGCAGGGCATGGACAGCGCGGTGCCGCCCGCCGTGGTGATCCGTTGCGCCAGCGCGTCCAATAGCTCCTGCCGCCGGGCGACGACGGCCACCGTCGCGCCCTCGCGGGCCAGCAGTTCGGCCGCGGCCTCGCCGATGCCCGATGACGCCCCGGTGAGCAGGACGCGCTTGCCGGCGAGGTCGACCGGCTTGATGGCGGGGCGGTTCACCAGCACCTGCGGGGCCATCGGGGGTCGCATGGTGGCCAGCACCAGCTGGTCGGTGATGCGGCGCAGCGGGCTTTTACTCACAGCAGGCGAGTCTAGGCAGAGCCGTTCACCGGCGCGGATTTCGGGCGTACCGTTACTCCACCACCTCACGATTGGCGCTGCTCATGGGACTGGCTAGCGGTATTCACCATCTGGCGATCTCGACCGCCGATATCAAGGCCCAGCTGACGTTCTTCACCGACGTGCTCGGAGCGGAGCTGAAGGCCTTGTATTGGATGCACGGCGTTACGGGCGCCAAGCATGCGTTCGTCAAGCTCAACGACAGCTGTTACATCGCCTTCGTGCACATGCCGCCTATTGAGGAGATCCCGACCGAGCTGGGCGTGACCCATGCCGGCAACCCGGCTAACGTGTGCGCACCTGGCACTATGCAGCACGTTGCCTTCAATGTCGACACGCTCGATGACCTACTGGCGCTGAGGGATCGCCTCCGGAGCCGGGGCATAAACGTGTTCGGTCCGCTCGACCACGGCATGTGTCACTCGATTTACTTCGCCGGGCCCGAGCACCTGTCGCTCGAGATCGCCACTTCTGCCGCGCCGATCGATGACCGGGCGTGGATCGATCCCGAAGTCGTGGCCCTGTGCGGGATCGGCGACGACGAGTTGGCCCTGATGCGCTCACCGGCCGCGTACCGGGACGAGGGTGGGAGGGTGCCGAACCCGCCGATCGACTGGTCCAAGCCGCACCAGGTGATGGCGGGTTACGAAGCACTCATGTCGATGCCCGACGAGGAGGTCACCCGCACGATGTCGGAGCCGAATCCGCCTGTGCGCGTGGACGATTTCCAGACCACTGCCTGACCCGGGTATCGGCCCGTTCGGCGCTAGAAGTAGCGGGGGAACCGGCTCCAGTCCGGCGGCCGCTTCTCCAGGAAGGCGTCGCGGCCCTCGACGGCCTCGTCGGTCATGTACGCCAGCCGGGTAGCCTCGCCCGCGAACAGCTGCTGACCCACCAGCCCGTCGTCGAGCAGGTTGAAGGCGAACTTGAGCATCCGTTGCGCCTGAGGTGATTTGGCGTTGATCTCGGCCGCCCACTCTATTGCAGCCTTCTCCAGGTCGGCGTGGTCGATGACCGCGTTGACCGCGCCCATGTGGTGCATCTGCTCGGCGGTGTACGCGCGGCCCAGGAAGAAGATCTCGCGGGCGAACTTCTGGCCCACCTGACGCGCCAGATACGCGCTGCCGTAGCCGCCGTCGAAGCTGCCGACGTCGGCGTCGGTCTGCTTGAACCGGGCGTGCTCGCGGCTGGCCAGGGTGAGGTCGCAGACCACGTGCAGGCTGTGCCCGCCGCCGGCCGCCCAGCCGTTGACCAGGCAGATGACCACCTTGGGCATGAACCGGATCAGCCGCTGCACCTCGAGGATGTGCAGCCTGCCGGCGCGGGCGGTATCGACGGTGTCCGCGGTGTCTCCGCTTGCGTACTGGTAGCCGCTGCGCCCGCGGATGCGCTGATCGCCGCCCGAGCAGAACGCCCAGCCGCCGTCTTTGGGTGACGGGCCGTTGCCGGTCAGCAGCACCACGCCCACGTCGGGGGACATCCGGGCGTGGTCGAGCACCCGGTACAGCTCGTCGACGGTGTGCGGCCGAAACGCGTTGCGCACCTCGGGCCGGTCGAACGCCACCCGCACCGTCGCGTCGGTGACGTGGCGGTGGTAGGTGATGTCGGTCAGGTCGTCGAACCCGGCCACGGGCCGCCAGGCCCGCGCGTCAAAGGGATTGTCAGTCAAGGTTTTTGAACTCCTATACCGGGTCGAGGCGGAACACGGCGCAGCGGCCGGCCAGGGCCTCGAACTCCTCGGGGCGGCCCTCGGTGACGAGTCCCGCCCGCTTCATGAAGCCGACGCCCGTCGGCACCTCGATCGGGAAGACCCGCAGGATCGGCCGCGCGTCGTCGGCGGACAGCTCGGCCATCCGTATCTTCTGGACGTGACGGCCCCGCGCGATCGTCGCCTCGCCGGCGGCCCGCGCGTTGGCCACCCAGTCGGCGCCCGGGAACCCGGCGACGACGTACTGCTGGCCGTCGACGGTCATCGGAGTCACCGGTGTCGAGCGGGGCGCGCCGGACTTGCGGCCGGCCACCGTCAGCACGACGGGGCTCTCGCCGCCGAAACTCATTCCCAGCCGCGACATCTGGATGAAGACCTTGTTGGCCGGCTTCAGCCACCACGGCGGCTTGATCGGTTTGCCGCTTCCCATAGGCAGCGACGTTACCCCGCGGCCACTTAGGCGCCGAACGTGAAGTTAGTTTCACGCTCGGGCGCGAACGTGAAGTTAGTTTCACGTTCGGCAACCGAAGTCCTAGCCGACGGCGCGCTCGGCGCCCTCCCAGAACTGCGCGCGGACGGCCTTCTTGTCGGGCTTGCCGAGCCCGGTCAACGGCAGCGAGTCGGCGATCACCACCCGCTTGGGCGATTGCACCGAGCCCTTGCGCTCCTTGACCGCGGCCTGAATCTCGGCGGTCATCGTCTCGATCGCGGCGTCGTCGCGCGGTGCGTCGGCGCGCAGCACCACCACGGCGGTGACGGCCTCGCCCCACTTCTCGTCGGGCGCCCCGACGACGCACACCTGAGCCACGGCCGCGTGCTCGGCGACGACGTCCTCCACTTCCCGCGGGAACACGTTGAACCCGCCGGTGACGATCATGTCCTTGACCCGGTCGACGATGTAGTAGAAGCCGTCCTCGTCCTCACGGGCCATGTCACCGGTGTGCAGCCAGCCGTCCCTGAAAGCTTCGGCCGTCGCCTCCGGCTTATTCCAGTAACCGGCCGCCAAAAGCGGCCCGCTGACACAGATTTCGCCCGGCTCACCCCGCGGCACGGGCTTGCCGTCGTCGCCCAGCAACGCCACCCGGGCGAACAGCGTGGGACGTCCACACGAAGTCAGTCGCTTCTCATCGTGATCGGCCTTGGCCAGGTACGTGATCACCATCGGCGCCTCGGACTGACCGTAGTACTGGGCGAAGATCGGGCCGAAGCGGCGGATGGCCTCGGCCAGCCGTACCGGGTTGATGGCCGAGGCGCCGTAGTAGACGGTCTGAAGCGAGGACAGGTCACGGGTGTGTGAGTCCGGATGGTCCATCAACGCATAGAGCATCGACGGCACCAGCATGGTGGCCGTAATACGTTGTTCCTCAATGACTCTCAATACCTCGGCCGGGTCGAACTTGGCCAGCACCACCATCTGGCCGCCCTTGACCACCGTGGGCGTGAAGAACGCCGCGCCGGCATGCGACAGCGGTGTGCACATCAGGAAGCGCGGGTGCTCGGGCCATTCCCATTCCGCCAGCTGAATCTGGGTCATGGCGGCGATGTTTCCGGTGGTGCCGATCACGCCCTTGGGCTTGCCGGTGGTGCCGCCGGTGTAGGCCATGCCGCCGATGTTGTCCGGCGGCAGGTCGGCGACCACCAACGGCTTGGGCTCGAACTTGGCCGCCTCGGCGGACAGGTCCACCGCCACTCCCCGCAACGCTTCGGGCACCGGGCCGATGGTCAGGATCTGCTTGAGGGAGTCCACCTTCTCCAGCAATCCCAGCGCCCGCTCGACGAACATCGGGTTGGGGTCGATGATCAGCGCGCTGGCGCCGGAATCGGAAAGCACGTAGGCATGGTCATCCAGCGAGCCGAGTGGGTGCAGCGCGGTGCGCCGATAGCCCTGCGTCTGACTGGCTCCCAGGATCATCAGGACTTCGGGGCGGTTGAGCGACAGGAGGCCGACCATGACGCCGGAACCGGCGCCCAGCGCCTCAAATGCCTGGACGTACTGGCTGATCCGCTCGGCCAGCTGACCACCGGTCAGCGTCGTGTCGCCGAGGAACAGCACCGGCCGGTTCTTGTGGCGCTTGAGTGCGCCCGCCAGCAGATGGCCATTGTGGGTCGGGTTGCGCAACAAATCGACACTCATAGGCAAAGACTAGAACGTGTTGCAATTCCGCTCCGTCGCACCCTCGATCAGTAGAGTTCCCCCTCATGAACGCCGCAGATGTCGTCATCACCGGAACCGTTCTCACCGTCGATGAAAAGCGGCCGACCGCCCAGGCGCTGGCCATTACCGACGGCCGGATCATCGCCGTAGGGAACCGGACCGACGTTGCGGCGCTGATCGGCGCGGACACCCGGACGATCGACCTCGGTGACGGCTGCGTGATGCCGGGATTCGTCGAGGCGCACGGACATCCCCTGATGGAGGCGATCGCGCTCTCGGACCGGATCATCGACATCCGGCCCGTCACCAGCCGCGATCCCAAGCAGGTCGTCGCCACCATTCGGCGCGAGGCCGTGCGCCGGGGACCCGAAGGCGCCTACCTCAACGGCTGGGACGCACTGCTGCAGCCCGGCCTTCCCGATCCCACCCCGAGCTGGCTCGACGAGATCGCACCGGACGGGCCGCTGGTGATCATCCATAACTCCGGCCACAAGGCCTACTTCAACTCGCGCGCCGCCGAAATCAACGGCCTCACGCGCGACACCCCCGACCCCAAAGGGGCCAAGTACGGCCGCACCGCCGACGGTGAGCTCGACGGCACCGCCGAGGAGATCGGAGCCGTGTTCCCACTGTTGGGCGGCGCGATCCAAGCCGGCAACTACCCGGACATGCTGCGCGCCGAGTGCGCCCGGCTGAACCGTGCCGGCCTGACCACCTGCTCGGAGATGGCCTTCGACCCGAAGTTCAAGCCGCTGGTCGAGCAGCTGCGCAACGACCTGACGGTGCGGCTGCGCACCTATGAGGTCTCCAATGCGCAGATGTCCACCGAGGCCACCCCGGGCGAGGGCGACGACATGCTGCGGCAGGTCGGGATCAAGATCTGGGTGGACGGCTCGCCGTGGATCGGCAACATCGCGTTGTCGTTTCCGTATCTGGACACCGCCGCCACCCGCTCGGCCGGCATCACGCCCGGTTCCTGTGGCTGCGCCAACTACACCCGCGACCAGTTGGCCGAGATCGTCGGCGCATACCTGCCGCTGGGCTGGCAGATGGCCTGCCATGTGCAGGGCGACGCCGGCGTGGACACCATCCTGGACGTCTACGAGGAAGCCCTGCACCGGCACCCCCGTCCCGACCACCGTCTGCGGCTCGAGCACGTCGGCGCCATCCGCCCCGAGCAGCTGCAGCGCGCCGCCGACCTCGGCGTGACCTGCAGCATCTTCGTCGACCAGATCCACTACTGGGGTGACATCATCGTCGACGGCCTGTTCGGGCCCGAGCGCGGATCCCGTTGGATGCCAGCGGGTTCCGCGGTGGCCACCGGTATGCGGATCTCCCTGCACAACGACCCCCCGGTCACGCCGGAGGAGCCGCTGCGCAACATCAGCGTCGCCGTCACCCGCACGGCGCCCAGCGGCCGGGTGCTGGCCCCCGAGGAGCGGCTGACGGTCGAGCAGGCGATCCGCGCGCAGACCATCGACGCGGCCTGGCAGTTGTTCGCCGACGACGTCACCGGCTCGCTGGAGGTGGGTAAGTACGCCGACATGGTGGTGCTGTCGGCCGACCCGCGGACGGTGCCGCCCGAGCAGATCGCCGACCTCGAGGTGCGGGCGACGTATCTGGCGGGCCGTCAGGTCTACGGCGCGTGAGTGCCACCCTCGGCGACATCTTGGACCGCCTGCACGTGGTCGCGCTGCCGATGCGGGTGCCGTTCCGCGGCATCACCACCCGAGAGGTCGCCCTCATCGAGGGCCCGTCGGGCTGGGGGGAGTTCGGGGCCTTCCTCGAATACGCGCCGCCCGAGGCCGCGCACTGGCTCGCCTCGGGCATCGAGGCCGCCTACCGCCGCCCGCCGCCGCGGCGGCGCGACCGCATCCCGATCAACGCCACCGTGCCGGCCGTCGACGCCGCCCGGGTGGCCGAGGTACTGGCCCGGTTCCCGGGGGCCCGCACGGCCAAGGTGAAGGTCGCCGAGCCCGGCCAGACGCTGGCCGACGACGTCGAGCGGGTCAATGCGGTGCGCGAACTCGTGCCGACCGTGCGGGTGGACGCCAACGGCGGCTGGAGCGTCGAGCAGGCGGTGCGGGCGGCGGTCGCCCTGACCGCCGACGGCCCGCTGGAATACCTCGAACAACCGTGCGCGACCGTCGACGAACTCGCGGCCCTGCGCCGGCGGGTCGACGTGCCGATCGCCGCGGACGAGAGCATCCGCAAGGCCGACGACCCGCTCGCCGTGGTCCGCGCCCATGCCGCCGACATCGCCGTCCTCAAAGTCGCTCCGCTGGGCGGTATTTCGGCCATGCTTTCGATCGCCGCGCAAATCGACATCCCGGTCGTGGTCTCCAGCGCGATCGACTCGGCGGTGGGAATCGCCGCCGGGCTGGCCGCCGCGGCGGCCCTGCCGGTACTGCGCCATGCGTGCGGGCTGGGCACCGGCGGGCTGTTCTTAGAAGATGTGGCCGACGTCGCGCTGCCCGTCGACGGCACCCTGCCGGTCGGGCCGGTCACGCCCGATCCGGCGCGGCTGCGGGCCCTCGCCGCCCCCGCGGACCGGCGGCAGTGGTGGATCGACCGGGTCACGGCCTGCCACCCCCTCCTTGTACCGTCGTCCGAGTGATCAACCTGGCTTACGACGACCGCGGCTCCGGCGAGCCGGTGGTGTTCATCAGCGGTCACGGCGGTGCCGGTCGGACCTGGCACCCGTATCAGCTTCCCGCGTTCCTGGCGGCCGGGTACCGCGTCATCACCTTCGACAACCGCGGGATCGGCGCCACCGAGAACGCGCAGGGTTTCAGTACGCAGACCATGGTGGCCGACACCGCGGCGCTGATCGAAGGACTGAACGCCGCGCCGGCCCGCATCGTCGGGATGTCGATGGGTGCGTTCATCGCCCAGGAACTCATGCTCGCCCGGCCCGAACTGGTCAGCTCGGCGGTGCTGATGGGCACCCGGGGCCGCATGGACAAAACCCGCGAATTCTTCCGCGACGCCGAGGCCGAGCTGGCCGACGCCGGCATCCAGCTGCCAAGCTCGTACGAGGCGAAAATTCGCCTGCTGGAAAACTTTTCGCACAAGACGCTCAACGACGACGTCGCCGCCGCGGACTGGATCGCGATGTTCTCCATGTGGCCGGTCAAGTCCACCCCGGGAACGCGTTGCCAGCTGGATATCGCCCCGTACACCAACCGGCTATCGGCCTACCGCAGCATCGCGACGCCAGTCCTGGTGATCGGCTTCTCCGACGACGTGTTGACGCCGCCCTACCTGGGGCGTGAGGTCGCCGACGCGCTGCCCAACGGCCGTTACGTGCAGATCCCCGACGCCGGCCACCTCGGGTTCTTCGAGCGCCCGGACGCCGTCAACGAGGCGGCACTGAAGTTCTTCGCCAGCAACTAGGTCCGGCGGGTTGTGACAGGCTGTACTGGTGAACCCCTCGACGACACAGGCCCGCGTCGTCGTTGACGAGCTGATTCGCGGCGGCGTCCGTGACGTGGTGCTGTGCCCCGGGTCGCGAAACGCGCCGCTCGCGTTCGCGCTGCAGGACGCCGACCGGTCCGGCCGGATCCGGCTGCACGTCCGCATCGACGAGCGCACCGCCGGCTACCTGGCCATCGGACTGGCGATCGCAGCGGGCGCTCCGGTGTGTGTCGCGATGACGTCGGGCACCGCGGTGGCCAACCTCGGGCCGGCCGTGGTGGAGGCCAACTACGCGCGGGTGCCGCTGATCGTGCTGTCGGCGAACCGGCCCTACGAAATGCTGGGCACGGGGGCCAACCAGACCATGGAGCAGCTGGGCTACTTCGGCACCCAGGTCCGCGCCAACATCAGCCTGGGCCTGGCCGAGGATGCCCCCGAACGGCTGGACGCCCTCAACGCCACCTGGCGATCGGCCACCTGCCGAGTCTTGGCCGCCGCCACGGGATCTCGCACCGCCAACGCCGGGCCCGTCCAGTTCGACATCCCGCTGCGCGAACCCCTGGTGCCGGATCCCGAGCCCCACGGCATCGTGATTCCGCAGGGACGGCCCGGCGGACGGCCGTGGACCTACACGCCGCCGGTCACGTTCGACCAGCCGCTGGACATCGACCTGTCGCCCGACACGGTCGTCATCGCCGGACACGGCGCGGGCGCGCAACCCAACCTCGCGGAGTTGCCGACCGTCGCCGAGCCGACGGCACCAGCCCCGGCCAACCCGCTGCACCCGCTCGCCCTGCCGCTGCTGCGCCCCAAGCAGGTGATCATGCTCGGCCGCCCGACCTTGCACCGTCCGGTGTCGGCGCTGCTGGCCGACCCACAGTTGCCGGTCTACGCGCTGACCACCGGACCGCGCTGGCCGGACGTCTCGGGTAACTCCCAGGCCACCGGCACCCGGGCGGTCACCACTGGGGCCCCGAATCCGGCCTGGCTGAAGCGCTGCGCGGAGATCAACCGGCACGCGAACGAAGCGGTGCGCGGCCAACTCAAGGCGCACCCGCTCACCACCGGTCTGCACGTCGCGGCGGCCGTTGCCGACGCGCTGCGGCCGGGAGACCAGCTGGTGCTCGGGGCGTCCAACCCGGTCCGCGACGCGGCGCTGGTCGGCCTGGACACCCATGGCATCGGAGTCCGCTCCAACCGCGGGGTCGCCGGCATCGACGGCACCGTCTCCACCGCGATCGGGGCCGCTCTCGCCTACGAGGGACGCACCGTCGCGCTGATCGGCGACCTGACGTTCGTCCACGACAGCTCCGGGCTGCTGATCGGCCCCACCGAGCCGACACCGCGCCGGCTGACCATCGTGGTCTCCAACGATAACGGCGGCGGCATCTTCGAACTGCTCGAGCAAGGCGACCCGCGGTTCTCCGACGTGTCGTCGCGGATCTTCGGAACGCCACACGATGTGGACGTGGGCGCGCTGTGCCGCGCCTATCACGTCGAGAGCCGGCAGATCGAGGTCGACCAGCTCGGCGCGGCCCTCGACGAACCCGGGGCCGGTATGCGGGTGCTGGAGGTCAAGGCCGACCGGTCGTCGCTGCGACAGCTGCACGCCGCCATCAAGGCGGCCCTATGAGGACCTCGTGAACTACCCGAAAAGGGTGCTGCACATATTGATTCACGGCCGCAGCGACCGACCTCCGAACACCCGGCCCAGGATTGCGTTGCGCTGGGCGCGCATCGCGGTACTCATCGTGACCGGCTTGGTCACGTTGCAGTCGGTCTTGCTGGTCGCGGGCGCCTGGCGCGACGATCTTGCGATCCAACACAACATGAGGGTGGCGCAGGCCGAGGTGCTCAGCGCCGGGCCGCGCCGTTCCACCATCGAATTCGTGACACCCGAGCGGGTCACGTATCGCCCGGAGCTCGGCGTGCTGTACCCGTCGCATCTGGCCACGGGGATGCGGATTTACGTCGAGTACAACAAGAACGATCCCAATTTGGTTCGCGTGCAGCACCGCAGCGCCGGGCTGGCCATCATCCCGGCGGGGTCCATCGCGGTGGTGTGCTGGCTGGCGGCGACGGTCCTGCTGATGGGACTGGCACTGCTGGACAAACTCCTGGATCGTCGCGCGGTGGCCGACATCACACCGGCCTAGCGTCCGACCAGCAGATTTCGCGCGACGTATGCTCGCAGGCAACCTTCGCGACAGCCAGCGCTGACACCGTAGTGGCGTGCGCGTTGCCATCGTCGCCGAATCGTTCCTCCCGGAAGTCAATGGTGTTAGCAACTCGGTGATCCGGGTACTTGAGCATCTGCGCCGGACCGGTCACGAAGCCCTCGTCATCGCCCCGGACAGCCCTCCCGGTACCACCCCGGCGGATCGCATCCATGACGGAATCCGCGTGCATCGGGTGCCGTCACGCATGTTTCCGAAGGTGACCACGCTTCCACTCGGCGTGCCTATGCCCCGGATGGTGAGCGTGTTACGCGGATTCGATCCGCACGTAGTGCATTTGGCCTCCCCGGCCTTACTGGGGTACGGCGGGGTGAAGGCGGCCCGATGGCTGGGGGTGCCGACGGTCGCCGTATATCAAACGGACGTACCGGGTTTCGCGGCGAGCTATGGGATTCCCATGACCGCGCGGGCCGCGTGGGCCTGGTTCCGGCATCTGCACAGCCTCGCCGACCGTACCCTGGCGCCCTCCAGCGTGACGATGGAAGAGCTTGTGGCGCATCGGTTCCCGCGGGTCCACCAGTGGGCCCGAGGCGTCGACGTGCTGCGGTTCGCGCCGTCGGCGCGTGACGAGGGGCTCAGGCGGCAATGGTCGCCGCACGGTAAGCCGATCGTCGGCTTCGTGGGCCGCTTGGCGCCCGAGAAGCACGTGGAGCGGCTGATCCCCCTGGCGGTCCGAGACGACGTACAACTCGTCATCGTCGGCGACGGTGTCGACCGGATCAAGCTGCAAAAGGCGATGCCGACAGCGGTTTTCACAGGCGCGTTGTACGGCGAAGAACTCGCCGCGGCGTACGCCAGCATGGACGTCTTCGTGCATCCCGGCGAGCACGAGACGTTTTGCCAAGTCGTGCAGGAAGCGCTGGCGTCGGGGTTGCCGGTGATCGCCCCCGACGCCGGCGGCCCACGTGATCTCGTCACGCCGTGGCGCACCGGCTTGTTGCTGGGCGTCGACGAATTCGAGGCGAGGCTGCCCGCGGCCGTCACCCATTTGATCGACGAACGCCACCGCTACGCACTGGCCGCCCGGCGCAGCGTGCTCGGGCGCAGCTGGCCGGTCATCTGTGACGAGCTGCTCGGCCACTACGAGGCGGTGCTGTCGCCCTTTGCCCGCAGGCGGATGTTCGCCAAGCGGTACGCGCAGGGCCAGTGAGCTAACGGTCAGCCCCGCGCCGGCCACCGTCGCAGGATGATTTGCTGTCGTAATCTTGGCTGAACACTTCTCGCGGCCGTGTGTTGCGCTCTAACATCCAAGTTTGGTGCCGGATCGGCGGGGCAAGGGCGGCGACTTGATCACCGGCTGCATCGACGGTGATCCCGGCCAAGGTCTGAGCCGCAGGGGCAGAATTGGCCTGATAGGAGGGTCAGTATGTCTTCCCATCTGGAGGTCTGGAAACCATCGGGACGGGAGCTGGTCGCGCTGAGCGGTGAACGAGTGACCCTCGGCAAGGCCTTGACCAATGCCGTGTCGTTCGAGCACGACCCGACCGTGTCGCGCGTACACGCGGTCTTGGAGAACTTCGGGCAAGCGTGGTCCGTGCGGGATCTAGGTAGCCGCAATGGCACCTATGTCAACGGAGAAAAGATCCCTGCGGAACGGATCCTGCGGTCTGGAGACGAATTGCGGCTCGGCAGTTCACGGTTGGTCTTCTGGATGACAAGGGGGGCTGACGAAGCACCGGCTGATCAAGAAACCGAAACCGGCAAGTCCATCTTGCGACCGCCCCGGATGACCCAGCGCGAACTCGAGGTCCTCAAGGTTTTGTGTCGCCCATTTGTCTCCGATGACCCGTTTCCCGAGCCTGCATCGGTTCGTCGGATGGCCCAGGAGCTATTCGTTACGGATGCAGCCGTCAAGCAGCATCTGCAGCACCTCTACGACAAGTTCGGTATCAACACCGATGGAGATCGCCGGGTCCGGCTGGCCAACGCGGCCATCCGGCTCGGGGCTGTCAACCGCTCCATGCTGCGTGACCGTCGTACGCAGCAAAAGTGAGCGGCCGCGTGGCTAGAGCTTGTCGAGCACCCCGCCGCCGAGCATGGCGACGGCATTGAGGGCACTGCGGCGGTATTCGTCGCATGTGGAGCACGACTCGATATGGCGCGCAATGCGTTTCCGCATCAGGACGGTGAACTGTTGGTCCCAGCCGGACAGGTCCGCGGCGAGTTGCGGGCATCCGTTCTGGGGAGCGCGGCGGGCCACCAACAGCGCACCCAACGAGCGTTCGACGGTGTCGCGCAGCCGTTGCAGGAGCTTCTTGGTGGAGTCATGGCTGATGCCCAGCGCTTGCGCGAGCTCGATTCCGGTCACGCCGTGGCGGTAGGCAAGCTCCAGCACGTGTCGGTCGCGCTCGGACAATCCGCCGGCCGCCTGGGCGATCAGTTGACGGAGTTCGTTCTGGGCCGTCAGCGTAAACGGACCCGGACCCGTCGCCGCATCATCGGGCAGCTCGTCACAGGCAGCCTCACGGCGACGGTCGGATAGGGCCCTCAGGGCGTTGCGACGGGCGATGGCGTACAGCCACGGCCTCAGCTTGTCCGCGTTACGCAGCTTCGGCAACTCTGTCGTCGCGATGCAGAAGACCTCTTGCACGCAGTCGGAGGCCGCGTGGCGATCGCGCAGCATGCCGACGCAGTAGGCGTGAAGCGGGGAGGCATAGCGGTTGTAGATCGCGGCCAACGCCGCGCGATCACCGGCCGCCGCGGCCCGGGCGAGCTCCGTGTCGCTGATGATGCGGTTCTTCGGCACTGTGGTCATGAAAGTCATGACTGAAATGCTCGGGGATGGTAGGTGATTTCGTAATTACCGAGGAAGCCAGTTTCCCCTTCCGCAAGGGAAGGGTTTCCTACCCATTTGGTAAGGGACCGGTCAGCCGATACCTGGAGCACGCGTACGACCACCGCCCCATAACCGTTACATGGTTATGGGGCGGTGGCGACGATTTTGACGTGTGTTGGGCAGCTCACGCCTTCGTCTTGGTGTGCGCCGTGCGCGTTCCGGTGCCGTTTCCGGTTCCCGTTCCGGTGCCGTGGCCGGTGCCGGTACCGGTGCCGTTGCCGCGGCCGCCGTGGGCGATGCGCAGCTCGTCAGCGGTCAGGGTGCGGATGCTCTGTCGGCGCAGCGCAATTTTGTCGTGGTTGATACTCATTTGATCTTTCCTTCTTGTGTGATGTGTTGACGGCAAGCCCGGGTGGGCCCGCTCATAGGTAAGAGCGCCGGCGACCTCGAAGGGTGACACCTTTTCCGTGGAATCCTGCAAACCTCGCGGCACCGGACGGTTACTTGCCGCCACAGCGAAAACTGCCCCACAACCGATGCCGAATCGGTTGTGGGGCAGTTTGTCTCGGGCGACGACCTCAGCCGTCGGGACTGTGATTTGCTAGGCCACCGTCAGCGTCCGATTGGTGCGGGTGCCTGTGTGGGTTCCCGTGGTGGGCACCGTGGTGTGCTTGGTGGTCTTGCCCGTGCCCGTGCCCGTGCCGGTACCGGTGCCGGTGCCGTTGCCGCCCTCGCCGCCGTGGGCCATGCGCAGCTCGTCGGCGGTCAGGGTGCGGATGCTTTGCCGGCGCAGGGCCAGCCTCTTGTGGTTGGTGTTCATGGTTTCTCCTTGGTGTGATTTGTGTTGGCGCGGACCGGGTTTGGACCGTGCTCATAGGTAAGAGCGACGAACCGGGCAAAACGTGACGCTATTTGGCCCGCGCTAATTGGCTCGCGTAGTGGCGATCAAGGAAGCTCAGCAGGACGAGTTCGTGAGTACGGGCGGCCGAGCGCAGCAGCCGCACGGCGTTCAGGTGGCTGAAGCTGTGCAACAGCTGCGGATAGGACTGGGTCAGCTCACCCCGTTTGGAAAGGTCCGCCAGCTCCGCGAGCAAGGGCGCCATCTGCTCGGATCGCCGCCTGAACGCTTGGCGTGCGGCTTCGTACGGGTGCCCTTTGGTGTCGTCGAGCAGCGCGGTGATGTCGGCGCGCTCGCGGCGCCAGCGCTGTCCGATCCCGGGATCCAGGTTGGCCGCGTTGGGGTATTCGGGCCGGTAGCCGGCCGCCCCGCTCTTGGCCCAATCGCGGCGCTCCTGCATATCCAGGCCGGCATCGACCAGCAGGCGGTCGGTGGCGTAAAGGCACAGCCGCCAGCGCGCGTCAGCCGTGTCCTCCCCGCCGAGCATGCCCAGTACTTGCAGCACGGCCTCGCTGTCGGCCGCGTGGATCCGCTCGGCCAGTTTGACGCCGGCGTCGCCGCCGTACCGTTCGATCTCGCGGTGGTATGTGTCGGTCGCGAACTTCCACACCGTCCCGTCGCCGAGCTGTGGGGCCAGCGCATCGGTCAGTGCCGGTAGGGCGCGGTCGCGCAATGCGGCCGGGTCACCGTGCAACCGAAGTCGCAGGTGATGTTCGGGGTCGGCATAGCGCAGGAAGAACCAGTGGTCGACGACGCCGCTTTCGCGCAACTGTCTGACGACGGGTCCCACGGTGTCGGTGAGAATGCGATCCGCGGACGCGGTGCCCGCGTACGCCTTGAGGTAGAGCCACTGGCTGCCGGGGGCGAAGGTCCGGTGCACCTTCGGAGCGGTCCACAACCGGGGGGCGGGTGCCGGCTCGCCACGGCGGATGAAAGGCACGATGAGTTCGTGGGCGAACCGGCCCTGCGGGCCGGTGGCGACCCCGGTGGGCAGGACCTCCTCGATGATCGCCTCGGTCCGCCCGCGCAGCACCTTGGCGGCCGCGGCGGCCAGGGCGGGGCTGGCGGTGTCGACGTACAGGCGGTTGTCGCCGTCGGCGATGAGCAGCTCGCCGGGTAGCCCCCGCTCACGAGTGAGGGCCGCCCATCCCACCACTGCGTCGGGTTGGGTGACCCGGGAGATCTCGTTCGCCGACAGCCGCCAGCGGGCCCGTGCCAACACCAGGCGCCCGGAGGTGACCCGCGGCAACGCCGGCGCCCCGGACAGGGCGCCCCAATCCCAGGCCAGCCCACCGGCCACCCCGTCGCTTTGCAGCGCCGCGAGAAACCGGTAAACCCCGAAGCCGCGCCACGCCGGATTGTGCGCGGTGGTCAGCCGCGGCCTTACTTCGGCGCCCAGCCGCGGGCTGTAGAGGACGACGCGGTCGCCGTCGAGACGCACGGTCAGCTCATCGACACTGAGCTGACGATCCGCGGGTGCGCCCGAACGCCCCAACAGGACCAGTTCGTAGTCGCGCAGCACCGGCCGGGCCAAGACATTGCCCACTCGGCCTTCCGGCAGGTGGATGATTTCGGCGAACACCACACCGGGCGACTGGGCCTCCTCGGCGTGCAGGTGGGCTCGTACCGCGTCGTGCAGTCGCGTGTCGCCGTGACAGAACCGACCGAGTAGCTGTGCTCCCGAAGGCCCGTAGGCGCAGTCGATCTCGACGCCGTCCTCGAGCAGGTTGGCGTTGACCGCCAGGCCGTCGGGCAACGGCAACGGTGGTGGCGACGACGATTCAAGGCGCGCGATTGTAGGGGCGTCGAGTTCGAGGCTCGCAGCGCCGCTCTCGCGGGTGCGGATCACCAGATCGAGCAGGGCAGCGTCGCGCGCGGTGAAGGCATACTGCGGGGCTACACCCCCCAAGTCCAAGCCAACCAGCAGCGGCGACTCGTCGGCCGCCGGGTGCGTCGACGGGTCGAATCCGATGCCCATCTCCTCGTCGAGCGCCTCCATCAGCGCGACCTCGCGGTCCTCGTAGCGAGCCGCGAACTGCTGCTTGAACCGAGTCAGCGCCGGATCCTCGCCGCCCGTGGACAACCGATGCAGCAGTTGCACCCCCGCGGTGAGAAGCCGCACCGGGTCGGATCCCAGGGTCAGACCAGATCCGGTCCGGTGCAGGTCGACCTGGATCAGCCGGGCGTCGTCACCTTCGCCGGCCAGCTCGAGCAGCTGTGCGGCCGCCACCTCGTAGGCCTCGGGCGGATTTCCGAGCCCGGCGGCGTCCAGGCGGGCGAGCTCGTCGGATACCCACCGCAACGCCTCCGACGTCTCGGCGAAGTCCGGTCCGCTCAGCGACGACATCAGCTGCGCCAGCGGTTCTGGGCCCGTCACCGCGGGCTCGGCCACGGGCGTCAGGATCTTGGCCTCGATCAGGGCATCGACGTACTCGCGGGCCTCGTCGCGCTCGACCCCCATCCCTTCGGCAACGGCCTCGACGACGCTGTCCACCGCACAGCCGCCGGCGGCCGCGTCCAGCGCACACCGCAATGGCGCGTCGTCCTCGACCACGACCAGATGATGGGTGCGACGGCCTTCGCGAAGCCGGCTTTCGATGAGCCGCATCGCGCCCGCCGCCTGGTAGCGGCTGGAGTTGGGCTCCACCATCATCGCCGGCCGTGTCGACGGATCCGCGAGCAGCCGCTCCACCAGCGCCGCCAGCACCTCCGTGTCGGGCCGGCTGTGCCGGCTGACCCCCTCCGGGCCGTCGACCACCAGCGCGGTGGTGTCGCTGACCTCTCCCAGCGAGCACCCTGCAAAAAGCCCGAAAGGGGTTGCGCGGGTGCACATGCGCGTCAGATACGCGGTCACCGACGCGATCACCCGCTCGTCCGGATCGCCGGCGGCCAAGCAGCGCATCAACCCGGGTGACGCGAGGTGCAGGGCCTCGCGAACCTCCGGCCGCACGATAAGGCTCCGCCAGTAATCGGAATCGGCGCGCAGGCAATCCAATTCGTTCAGCGGCAGCAATGGCGCGCGCATCACGAAGAAGCCGCTCGGCGTCAGTGTGGACGTTGAATCGATCATTTCCAGCTCCTAATGGGTTGTTTCGCCGACGAGTTGTCCGGCTACGAGTTGTGCGTAATGACCGCCCGCGGCCATCAGTTCGTGGTGGCGGCCCGCCTCGACGACCCGGCCCGCGTCCATCACCACGATGTGGTCGGCGTCGATCACGGTGGCCAGTCGATGTGCGATCACGATGACTGTGCATCCGAGCGCGGCGATGTTGGCGTGGACGTTGGCCTCGGTGACGGTGTCGAGACTGCTGGTCGCTTCGTCGAGCAACAGGATCCGTGGCCGGGGGGCGAGCGCACGTGCCAGGGCAAGCCGTTGGCGTTGACCGCCCGACAGCGAGGCGCCCGCGTCGACGAGCGGTGTGTCGAAACCCATTGGCATCGCACGGATGTCCTCGGCGACGCCGGCCAGCTCTGCTGCCGACTCGAGCCGGTCCAGCGGCAGGCTGGGGTTGCCCAGCACCAGGTTGTCGCGAATCGGCAGCCCGAAGATGTAGGGATCCTGGGTCACCACTCCGATTTGGGAGCGCACGCTGCGCGGGTGCAGGGTGGCGAGGTCCACGTCGTCGAGCAGGACGCGTCCCTCCGAGGGCGAGTAGAGGCCCAGCAGCAGCCGGCCCAGCGTGGATTTGCCCGAGCCGGAACGCCCCACGATGGCCAGGACCTGTCCCGGCTGCACCTCGAGGCTGGCGCCATCGACGACCGGTGGGCCGTGGGGGGTGTAGCGGAAGGTGAGCCGCTCGGCGCGTACCGATCCGGTGAGTTCGGGTGCATGTCGTAGCTCGCGCCCCGCCGTTTCGGTGGGGGTGTTGAACACGTCGTCAAGGCGGGCCAGGTAGCTGCCGAGCAGCTGCACCTGCAGCGCGGTGGCGACCAAGATGCCAAGTGGCTCAAGGAATCCCGTCGCCAGCGCAGCCAGGGCAAGCATGGTGCCCAGCGAGAGCTTTCCGCTGGACGTCAGGTCGGCGCCGACCAGCAGCACCGCGATGGGGGACAACAGCGCCAGGCCGTGGATTGCGGTCGACACCAAGGCCTCGAGGCGCCCGCGGCGCAGCGAGACGTTCAGTTCGGCGATGAACAGGTTGGTCCAGTGCGACACCGCGCGACGCTCTGCGCCGGCCGCCTTGAGCGTTTCGACGGCGGAGAACATCTCGTAGGCATAGGACTGGGAGCGGGCTTCGGTGGCCAGTGCTTCGCCCATCAGGTGTTGGTTGCGGCGGCGCGCCGCCAGCAGAACGGCGACCTGGGCGGCGCCCAGCGCGGAGACGAGAAGTCCCAGAGCCGGCGACAGGGCGAATATGACAACCAGATAGAGGGTGGCCAGCGTGCCGTCGAGCAGCGCGGAGATGGTGCCCGTGGTCAGGATCTCGCGGACCGTGGCGTTGCTGCGCAGTCGCATCATCAGGTCTCCCGAAGCGCGCTTCAGGAAGAACGCGTACGGCAGGTCCACCAGGTGCTCGAGGAAGTCGAGCGTCATGTCGACGTCCAGGCGGCTGCGCAGCCGCAACAGCAAGTGCGCGCGCAGATACGTCGCGAGCACCGAATAGACGATCAGCGCGGCCATCACCGCGGCCAGCAC
Source organism: Mycobacterium nebraskense (assembly GCF_002102255.1). Taxonomy (GTDB): domain Bacteria; phylum Actinomycetota; class Actinomycetes; order Mycobacteriales; family Mycobacteriaceae; genus Mycobacterium; species Mycobacterium nebraskense. Next base: position 156,127 of record NZ_LQPH01000173.1, on the reverse strand, counting down.
TTTCAGCAAGTGGCTGTCGTCGTTGGGCACAACCCGATCGACAATCACGCCGGTCAGCACCGGCACCGCCAGCGCCATCACCCGCACCACCACCGAAGTGGCCAGCACGTGGGCGATTCCGTTCGATCGGGCCAGCAGGCGCCGCGCGTGATGGAGCGCGCCGGGGGCTCTCCGTCCGCCCGTCGCGAAACTGTCGCTGGGCTCCAGCATGATCGCGACGCCGCTGTAGAGATCGTTGACCGCGTCCCAGCTGAGCCGGTAGCGACCGGCGGCCGGATCGACAATGGTCACACCACGCCGCGATGTCGAGTCGATAACGACGAAATGCGCAGCACCCCAATGTAATACGGTGCCACGAGGCAGGGCCCGCAGATCATCGAGTTCGGTGGCCACCCCGCGGGCACGCAACCCGAACGAGGACGCGGCTTCGGCAAGGCGCAAGGCGTCGACACCGTCGCGCCCGGTCCCGGTGGCCTCGTGCGTCTCGGCAAGCGAAACGTGGCGGCCGTGGTAGCCGAGCGCCATGGCAAGCGCAGCTGCACCGCAGTCGGCCATCTCGGCCTGCGCGATATACGGGATCGCGCGCCCGCGCCCCTTCACCGGAGCCTCGGCAGCAACGTGCTGATCAGCCGCTGCCGTCCCTGTGGAACAACAAGTTCACCGGACGGCGCCGAAACGGGCCGGTCCAACTCGGCCTTCACCTCGGTCGCGGTCACGTCGACGACGACCGCGCCGTGCGTTGTGCCGGAAGCATCCCGAAATTGGACGGCAGCACCCCGGGCAGGTGGTATGCCGCCGCCACGGCTCGCCGTGACAGTCATGCCTTGCGTGACGGCCGGCAGCGCCTCGGTCTGCGCAATGCTGACCGTGCCGGCGGTCAGAGCGCCGGCTGCCAACAGCACACCGAGCATGACGAGTCCCGCCTCGGTCCGCTCCTGCTGCTTGATCAGTTCACCGGGGCGGCTCGCCGCGGACTGGCGGTCGCGCCATCGCTCACGAAACACTGACTCGTGATGGATCTCGCCGTCGTCGCCATTTCGCTCGGTTTTCATCCGTCGCTCCTACCTGCCGGTCGGTCCCAGAAGGGCCACTCTCACGGGTAGGAGCTCCAGCGGCGCGAAACGGTGACACATTTCGGGGATGCTCGGTAGCGAACCAAGTAGTGCGGTATCCATGACAGCCGGTCGCCATGGCGTGATGATCGGATGATGACCGATACAGCCGGGACAGACCGACCGACGCCGGACGTCGACGTCGTCGTAGTGGGCGCAGGTATCGCAGGCCTCTATCTCGCCTATCGCCTCAGCCGCGCCGGATATCGATTTCGCGTATTCGAGGCGGCCGACGACATCGGCGGCACGTGGTACTGGAACCGGTATCCGGGCGCCCGGGTCGACGTGCCGAGCGTCGACTACATGTTCAGCTTCGATCCCGACTGGCGGCGTGACTGGCAGTGGTCGGAGAAGTACGCCACCCAGCCGGAGATCCTGCGTTATCTGAACCATGTCGCCGACAAGCACGACCTGCGCCGCCACATCACCTTCTCGACGCGGGTCCAGCAGGCACGCTGGGACGACGATGCGTCGCTATGGCGTGTGCGGACAGACGGCGGCGACGTCACCTCGCGTTTCGTCGTGATGGCCACGGGCTGTCTCTCCATGCCCAAGCCGGCCGAGATCGACGGACTCGAGCGGTTCGCCGGTGAGGTCTACTTCACCAACCGCTGGCCACACGAGCGGGTCGATTTCACGGGTAAGCGGGTGGCAGTGATCGGCACGGGTTCTTCTGGCGTTCAATCGATTCCGGTCATCGCCCAGGAAGCGCGAGAGCTGGTGGTGTTTCAGCGCACGCCGAATTTTTCGATCCCGGCGCGCAATGGTCCGTTGTCGCCCGAGAAGCTCGCGCAACTCGCGAATGAGTCGGAATACCGCGCGGCGGCGCGGGTGTCGTGGGGCGGCATTCCAGGGGAACGCAGCATCGTCCCGACATTCAGCGTCTCGGAGTCCGAACGACAAGAACGCTTTGAGCGCGCGTGGGAGGGTGGCCTGCTGTTCGACACGTTCACTGTTTTCGCCGACGTGTTGAGCAATCCCGCGGCCAACCACGAGTTCGCCGAGTTCTTCCGGAACAAGATCCGCTCCATCGTCGACGATCCTCAGACGGCGGCCGATCTGTGCCCAACCGATCACCCCATCGGGACGAAACGGCCCTGCCTGGACACGAACTATTACGCCACTTACAACCTGCCGCACGTGCGCCTGGTAAACGTCCGGAAACATCCGATCCGACAGGTCACGGAAACCGGCATCGATACCGCCGACGAGTCGTGCACCTTCGACGCGATCGTCTTCGCCACCGGTTTCGACGCCGTGACGGGTGCGATAACGGCCGTCGACTTCAGGGGCCGTAACGACTTGTCGCTGAAGGACAAATGGGCGAACGGGCCGCAGACTTACCTCGGGTTGACCACGGTCGGCTTTCCCAATCTGTTTTTCATCACCGGTCCTGGGAGTCCCTCGGTGCTGTCGAATATGGCCGTGTCGATCGAAACGCATGCGGATTGGGTGCTCGATTGCCTCGGTTACCTGAGTGCGGGCGGCTTCGATGTCATCGAGCCCACCGAGATGGCCGAGGCCGGGTGGACTCAACACGTCAACGACTGCGCCGACATCACCCTCTACCCGGCCGCGAACTCCTGGTACATGGGCGCCAATGTGCCGGGCAAGCCACGGGTTTTCCTGCCCTACTGCGCGGGCGTCGACTTCTATCACCTCAGCTGCGACGAGGTGGTCGCCCGCGATTACTTGGGCTTCCGGCTGTCTGGTCCCGACGGGTCGCGGTGCACCGACGGAGTGGTGCGCCGGTTGCAACCGGACGTCGAGATGGTCCTCATGGAGGCGGCGGCGCTGGATCTGCCGCCGATGGAATCGATGCCCGTGGCGGATGCCCGTGCGTTCTACGCGCAGATGTTAGAGGCTCTGCCGCCGGGACCGGACGTCGGCGAGATCGTCGACGGTGTGCTGCCAGGCGCCGCAGGCGATTTGGCATACCGGCTTTACCGGCCGCCGACCCCGGGCCCGCACCCGATCGTCGTGTATTTCCATGGCGGCGGCTATGTTCTGGGCGAGGCCATCTCGGATGATCCGCTGTGCCGGGACCTTTGCGTGCGCAGCGGCGCGGCGCTCATCTCGGTGGACTACCGGCATGCGCCCGAGCACCGCTTCCCTGCGGCGGTCGATGACGGCATGGCCGCGGTGCGGTGGGTCGCCGACAACGCCCGGGCGCTCGGCGGCATACCGGGGGAGCTCGCGGTGTGCGGCTGGAGTGCGGGCGGCGGGATCGCGGCGGTGGTATGCCAGCTAGCGCGGGACCTGGGCGGACCGAACATCGTCGGGCAGGTGTTGTTGGCGCCGTGCACGTCCGGCGATACGGCGCGCGCATCCTTCGCCGAGAATGCGGACGGCTATGGGCTGACGACGCCTTTGATGCAGTGGTTCTACGACCACTACATCGACGTGGCGGATCGCAGTGATCCCCGCTTCGCGCCCTTGCTTGCCGCCGATCTGTCCGGGCTGCCGCCGGCGATCGTCGTCACGGCGGAGTTCGATCCCGTGCGTGACGACGGCGAGGCGTACGCCGCCGCGCTCAAAGCGGCCGGCGTCCCGACGAAGTATGTCTGCGCGCGCGGCCACACCCACCAGTCGCTGGCGATGGTCGACGTGGTCATCTCAGGCGCACCGGTACGCGCGCAGATGGCGGACGCCCTGCGCCGATTCTTCGCGGAGACAAGGGTTTCGCAGCCAGCGCCGTAACGGCTGAGCAGCACAGAAAGGATTCGGCAAGGATGGTCACGACGCGTGCGGAAGCGGCGGAGTACGTCAAGGATGCGGGAGGATTGAAGCTTGTGATATTCGGGGCCGATGGGCACGAGGTCGCAGCGATGTTCGTGCAAGGGTCGGTGACTTATGACCCGGAGGAAGCGACTTTCATTGCAGTCGCTGAGGACGGTCACTCGGTTGGCGAACTGTTCGTGGATGAATCGGTCGACTATGACGAGAGCATAGACGCGTTCGTCATCCGCACGGCGCGATAGTCACGGCGAGTGGTGCCCCAACAGTGGGGTCACAGGCTTTTCAGCACGGCGTATGAGGGATCGGTGCGGTCGCGCCTGCCGTCGTTGCGCGGGACCATCTCGGTGACTTCCCGGATTTCGTCGAAGTCGAACAAAGTCAGACGTTTGTCGATGCGCCACTGTCCATCCCGCCGCGACCACTCGTCGAGGTAGCGGCCCCAAACCCTGATCTGCATGACCTTGTCGTCCTGCATCAACCGTGTCGCGGAATGGAAATACGTTTCACTGCCCGCGCGGTCGCCGTCCAGGGCGATGATGCTGTTGCAGACCTGATGTGAATGGCTGAGGGCCAACAGATGCGCGGCGCAGATGAAATCGATCACACCGCGTCCGTCGCCCCGGTACAGCGAATCGCCGTAGTCGACTGTCGCGTCCTCGTGAAATACCGAGTGCCCCAGCGGAATGTCTAGCCGATCCACTGCGCGGCAATAGCGGTAGATCTGCTCTGTGATCGCCTGCCGGTCGAGCAGATCGCGCATCTCGGCCGGATCGATCGCCGTTTGCTGCCCCGTTTTGGCCATTCGTCAATATAGCGCTGAAGAATTCGCGCCGAGCGGGCAATCGGTGCCGGACTTGGGGCCCTCGCGTTGACGCGGCGATTACCGTCCGGCTAGGCGCTGTGTAGTAGATGATGTGCCGATGAACACCTCGACGGTGGCATTCGACCCGTTCTCTGCGGAGTTCTTCGACGACCCTTACCCGATCTATCGGCGGCTGCGTGATGAAGCGCCGGTGTACCACAGCGAGCAGCTCAACTTTTATGCGTTGAGTCGCCACGAAGACGTCGCAGCGGCATTCAAGGATTTCGAGACGTACTCGTCCGCAAGGGGAGTCACGTTGGACCAGGTCTCGACCGGCGAAGTCGTCAAGGAACCGTTGGTCCAATTCCTGGACCCACCGGCGCATCGTCGGATGCGTGGTCTGGTCAACAAAGTCTTTACGCCGCGAGCCGTCCTGGCGCAGGAGCCGATCGTCCGCGCGACGATCGAACGGTATTTCTCCAATCTCGACCCCAACACGTTCGACGTGGTCGCCGACTTCTCCGCCTATTTCCCAGTCGAGGTGATCACCACGATGCTCGGGGTGCCGGAGGAGGACCGCCAATCCGTAAGGCACTACCAGGATCTGGTGATGGGGCGCGAAGCGGGTACAACTGCGATCACCGAGGCGGGAAAGGACGCGATTACGAAAAACAGCCTCCTGTACTACGACCTCATTCAACAACGCCGCGTTGAACCCCGCGACGACATGATCAGCGCGCTGCTCGCTGCGGAAGTGGACCGCGACGACGGTAGCCAAACCAAACTCGACGACGTCGAGATCGTCGGCTTTTGTATGTTGCTGGGCGGCGCGGGCGCAGAGACCGTCACCAAGCTCGTTGGAAGTGCGATGGTGATTCTTGCGCAGCATCAAGACTAATGGAAGCAACTTCGCGCCGACCGCACCAAGATCTCAGACGCTGTCGAGGAGGTGCTGCGCTTCGACGGCCCGGTGCAGTACGACTGCCGCTATAGCCTCAAAGAGGTGCAGCTGCACGGTGTCACAATCCCCGCGCATAAGCCGGTGATGCTGCTTCCCGCTTCAGCGAATCGCGATGAACGGGCCTTTGCCGATCCCGACACCTTCAATATCAACCGGGACCGTGCCGAAGCGCAGAACCTCGGATTTGGTTATGGCATTCACAGCTGTCTCGGCGCGGCCTTGGCCCGGATGGAAAGCAAGATCGCCCTCGACCACTTGCTTGACCTTCTGCCCTGGTTTGAAGTCGCCACGGACAAGCTCCGGCGGGTGTCCATGACCAATGTCAACGGTTACGCCAACGTGCCGGTCAGGATATGTCGATAGATCCCCGACAAGCTGCCCTGAGCAACAGTTGATTTGTCGGCTGCCTCACGTGTGAGTTCGCCACCGCTCCGCAGGCCGCGTTGTCGCCAGGCGGTAGCGTCTTGATCGTGAGTCGCGCGGCCTTGGACAAGGACCCCCGGGATGTCGCGTCGATGTTCGACGGCGTCGCCCGGCGCTATGACGTGACCAACACCGTGCTGTCACTGGGACAGGATCGGTACTGGCGGAAAGCCACTCGGTCGGCGCTGGCGATCGGACCCGGCCAGCGGGTGCTGGACCTGGCCGCGGGCACCGCGGTATCCACCGTCGAGTTGAGGAAATCGGGGGCGTGGTGCGTGGCAGCCGATTTCTCGGTCGGGATGCTCGCGGCGGGTGCCGCGCGCAACGTGCCGAAAGTCGGCGCCGACGCAACCCGGCTGCCGTTCGGCGACGACGTATTCGACGCTGTCACAATCAGTTTCGGGTTGCGCAACGTCGTCAATCCCCAGGCGGCGCTGCGCGAGATGGCGCGCGTCACCCGGCCGGGTGGCCGATTGGTGGTGTGCGAATTCTCCACGCCCACCAACGCGCTGTTCGCCACTGCCTACAAGGAGTACTTGATGCGGGCGCTGCCGCGGGTGGCGCGCGCGGTGTCCAGCAACCCCGACGCCTACGTCTATCTCGCGGAGTCGATCAGGGCGTGGCCCGACCAGGCGAGCCTGGCGCACGAGATCTCACGCGCCGGATGGGCGGCGGTGCGGTGGCGCAACCTGACCGGCGGCATCGTCGCCTTACACGCGGGATACAAGCCCCTGCGTTGAGAACGACCCAGACCTAGTGAGCGCCCGCGCGCTGCACGAAGCCGACCTGGTCGGGGCAGTAGTGGTCAACCGCGGCACCGAGGAATTGGAACGCCTGGCCCTGGGTGGTGCCCCGCGGCAGGTTGTGCTGAATGAAGTTGGCCGACTTGTACGGGTCGCCGTCCACGCCCCTGCCGATCCGCTCGCAGGTGATCTTGCCCAGCCACGCGAGCTGGTCCTGCGGCTGGTAGATGCCGAAGCCGTTGACGGTGTTCTTGAACGGCGCGTCGTAGTCGCTGGACGGCGGCGGCGAGGCCAGCGCTGGCGCAGCCAGCGCGATGGCGGCGGCGGCCAGCCCGCCAATAGTAGCCAGCTTCGTTCCCCTCATTAGCCGGACTATACACCTCTCATCCGGGGCGCGCGGAAAATTCCCAACCGCCGCAACCAGGCCGGTAGGCTCGTTTGCGCACGTCAATGGCGGTGCTCAGTCGTGTCAGCTGAACGGCACTCGCCGATCGAGCAGCCGGGACAGCCGCCCGCCCCCCCGCCAGGCTCGCGCCACCCAGTCGGCGTCGTCGTCGGTCACCAAGTTGGCCATCACCCGCACGGCGATCGTCATCAGCCTCGGGGAGCGCATCGCGATCGGTCCCGTCGCGGGCAAGAAACGCTGAAAGGTCAGTAGCAAGGCCAGCCTGCGCGCGACCGAGAACCCCCGGCCGTAGTGCTGCTGCAGCAGCGACGGCCACACCTGCGACAGGTCGCGGCGATCCAGCAGCTCGGCGGCCAGCCGACCCGTCTCCAGCCCGTAGTCGATGCCCTCGCCGTTCAAGGGGTTGACGCAGGCCGCGGCGTCGCCGATCAGGATCCAGTTGGGTCCGGCCACCCCGGACACCGCGCCGCCCATCGGCAGCAGCGCCGATGACACGGCCCGCGGCGGCCCGGTGAAGCCCCACTCGTCGCGGTGCAGGTCGGTGTAGTAGTTGATCAGCGGTCGCAGCGCCAGATCGGCGGGCCGTTTCGACGTCGACAATGCCCCGACGCCGATGTTCACCTCGCCGTTGCCGAGCGGGAAGATCCAGCCGTAGCCGGGCAACACCGCGCCGTCGGGGGAGCGCAGCTCAAGATGCGACGTCAGCCACGGGTCTTCGGCGCGAGGAGTGGCCAGATACCCACGGGCCGCGACGCCGTACACCGTCTCCTGATGCCAACGCCGGCCCAGTTTGCGGCCCAGCGAGGACCTGGCCCCGTCGGCCACGATCAACTGCCGGCAACCCACCTCCGTGCCGTCGGCCAACGTCAGCGATACCACTCGTCTGGACGCGTCATGATGCACCGCAACGGCTTTCGTCCCCAACATCATGCGCGCCCCGGAATCCTCGGCGACCTTGCGGATCCGGTCGTCCAACTCCAGTCGGGCCACCGCGCTGCCGGTCGAGGGAAACGACGGGCCCGGCCAGTCGACCTCCACCTCGCCGCCGAACCCGCTCATCCGCAAGCCCCGATGCCTGATGCGGGTGTCCAGCCAATCGCCCAGTCCGAGGCGTTCACACTCGGCGACCGCCCGCGGGGTCAGCCCGTCACCGCACGCCTTGTCCCGGGGAAAGCTGGCGGAGTCGATGACCAGCACGTCGTTGCCCGCGCGCGCGGCCCATGCGGCGGCCGCCGAACCGGCAGGTCCGGCGCCCACGACCACCAGGTCGGCTCGGGTCGCTCCCCTCTCCATGTACACCAGTATGTTTGTTCGCGTGAGGACTCCGGCGACGGTGGTGGCGGGCGTTGACTTCGGCGACGCCGCCTTCGCGGCGACCGTGCGCGACGGTGTTGGGCGAATCGAGCAGCTCATGGACACCGAGCTGCGCAGCGCCGACGACGTGATGACCGACTCGCTGACGCACCTGTTCAAGGCCGGGGGCAAGCGATTCCGGCCGCTGTTCACCGTGCTGTCCGCCCAGATCGGACCGAACCCCGGCGCGCACGAGGTGACCATCGCCGGCGCGGTCATCGAGCTGGTGCACCTGGCCACGCTCTACCACGATGACGTCATGGACGAGGCGGAGGTCCGCCGCGGCGCGCCCACCGCGAACGTCCGCTGGGGGAACAACGTCGCGATCCTCGCCGGGGACTACTTGTTTGCCACGGCGTCGCGGCTGGTGTCGCGGCTGGGGCCGGAGGCGGTGCGGCTGATCGCCGAGACGTTCGCCCAGCTGGTGACGGGGCAGATGCGCGAGACGCGTGGCCTGACGGGAGCGGCCGAAGGGGCGGACCCGATCGAGCACTACCTGAAGGTGGTCTACGAGAAGACCGCCTGCCTGATCGCCGCGGCGGGCCGGTTCGGCGCCATGTTCTCGGGCGCCGACGCCGAGCAGGTCGAGCGGCTCAGCCGTCTTGGCGGCATCGTGGGCACCGCCTTCCAGATCTCCGACGACATCATCGACATCGACAGCGACTCGCACGAGTCCGGCAAGCTGCCCGGCACCGACGTCCGCGAGGGTGTGCACACCCTGCCGATGGTCTACGCCCTGCGGGACCCGGGGCCCGGCGCCGCGCGGCTGCGCGAGCTGCTGGCCGGGCCCATCGACGACGACGCGGCGGTGGCCGAGGCGTTGGCGCTGTTGCGGGTGTCCCCGGGCATGGCGAAGGCCAAGCGCACGTTGGCGGAATATGCGGCCCAGGCACGCGACGAGCTGGCCCTTTTGCCCGACGTCCCTGGCCGGTACGCGCTGCAAACGCTGGTCGACTACACCATCAGCCGGCACGGCTAGAAACCCTGCGGAACCCAACGGGCCATCTCGGGCGTTCAATTGGCTGTAGTAGCCAATTCCTGAGTGTTCGCGTAGGAGGGACACCGATGACCTGGCATCCCCATGCCAACAGGGCCAAGACCTTCGTCCTGTTGGTCGGTATGTCCGCGTTGATCGTGTTTGTCGGCTCGCTGTTCGGCAGGACCGCCATGTTCCTGGCGGTGCTGTTCGCCGTCGGGATGAATATCTACACGTACTACAACAGCGACAAGCTCGCGCTGCGGGCGATGCACGCACAACCGGTGTCCGAACTGCAGGCGCCAATGATGTACCGGATCGTGCGTGAGCTCGCCACCACCGCGCACCAGCCGATGCCCCGGCTCTACATCAGCGACACCAACGCGCCCAATGCGTTCGCGACCGGCCGCAACCCACGCAATGCCGCCGTGTGCTGCACCACCGGCATTTTGGAGATCCTCAATGAGCGTGAGCTGCGCGCGGTGCTGGGACACGAGCTGTCCCACGTCTACAACCGCGACATCCTGATTTCCTGCATCGCCGGCGCGATGGCGTCGATCATCACCGCCCTGGCCAACATGGCCATGTGGGCGGGCATGTTCGGCGGTAACCGGGACGGCGAGAATCCCTTTGCGCTGCTGCTGGTTTCGTTGTTGGGCCCGATCGCCGCCACAGTGGTGCGGTTGGCGGTGTCCCGGTCGCGTGAGTACCAGGCGGACGAATCGGGCGCGTTGTTGACCGGCGACCCGCTGGCCCTGGCATCGGCCCTGCGCAAGATCTCGGGCGGTGTTCAGGCCGCCCCGCTGCCGCCGGAGCCGCAGCTGGCCAGCCAGGCGCACCTGATGATCGCCAACCCGTTCCGCGCGGGCGAGCGAATCGGGTCGCTGTTCTCGACGCACCCGCCGATCGAGGACCGTATCCGCCGGCTGGAGGCGATGGCGCGGGGTTAGGTATTCCCCCGCTATCGGCGCTCTCTGCAAGGATGTGTGCGTTGCCGATTTTGATATCGCCCGCGCTATCAAATTCGGCGCGAGCCATATGGTCCGGAGGGCCGCGCGTCCCTGGGGATGAGTGACTCCCGATTTTGGTGTCGCCCGTGCTATCAAATCCCGCGTGATGCGCTACACCTATCGCGCCCAGTGGTTGCCCGACTACAACGAGTACCTGGGCGTGTGTATCGAATTGCCCTACATGAGGCGCGAAGCGCCGACCGCCCCACAAGCCGTGGCCGCCATTGAGGAGGCCGTCCAGGAGCACGTGGAGGTCCTGCGTGCCTCCGGAGAGTCAGCTCCAGAACCGCTTTCCGAACGCCGCTATAGCGGGAAATTCATCGTCAGAACGTCGCCGGAGCTGCATGCCCGCCTCGCGCTGGAAGCCACCGAGCAGGGCGTGCCGATGAACCAGTGGATAGTTCAGAAGCTCAGCGGCAGGGTGCCGAGCAGCACCTTCGGGCTCTCCGGGTTCGACTAGGCGGCCGGCCCTCAATCAAGCAGCGGCCTCGGGCCTTTCGGGTTCGATGTGCTCACTTGCGTTCTTGCGAGCGGAATGCCCCGTCTCGAACCTTCCCTGGATGCGGACCGTGCCGCCGTTCGCCTCGTGCTGGCGCTGCCAGTCGCTGATCGCCTGATGCGCCGCGTGATCCAGGTAGTGCACCGAAACATCAACGGTGACAACGGTTCCGGCGGGGATTGATGCCAGCACGCGCGTGAGCCGCGGGAGCGCCAGGAACGTGCACGCCGCACCCTCGATGACCACTTGCCACTCGTTGTCGACGGGCTTGGCCTCGACCCTGGCCCGGATCACCCGCCAACCGGTCAGCGCGATGGCCAGCGCGAGCCCGATCAGCACCCCGTGCAGCAGGTTGAGGAAGACGACGCTGACCGCGGTCACGACGTAGACGGCGAGATCGCCGTGCTTCATCGCGGTTTCGACGTGGGCGGGCTTGAGCAGCTGAACGCCGATGACGATGAGCAGCCCGGCAAGTGCGGCAGTGGGGATCTCCTCGACCAGCTCGGCGAACGGGATGGTGAACAACAGGATCCACAAGCCGTGCAAAAAGGCCGAGGCGCGCGATTTGGCACCCGCGTTGACGTTGGTTGAGCTACGGACGATGACACCGGTGATCGGCAGCCCGCCGATGCTGCCCGACACGATGTTGGCGGTGCCCTGTCCGACCAACTCCCGGTCGAAGTCGGTGCGCGGCCCGTTGTGCATCCGGTCGACCGACACCGCTGACAGCAGGCTCTCGACGCTCGCGATGAGCGCGACCGTGATCACCCCGATCGCAACCGCACCCCAGTTGCCGTGCGGGATGTCGGGCAGCTGCAACGCGTCCAGCGGTGACCCCTCGAGGTCGATCCGGCGCACATGGAAGGGAAAGACGACCGAAATCAGGGTCACCGCCACGATGGCGACCAATGGGCCCGGAATGCGGCGCACCTTGGCGGGAACCCACCGCCAGGCGACGAGGATGACGATCACAAGTACGCCGAGGATGACCCCGGGCCGATGCGCGCCGATGATCTGACCCGGCAGCCCGATGAGGTTGTGCCAGGCCGTGCTCTTGGATTTTCCGCCCAGCAACACGTGCGCTTGCTGCAGCGCGATCGTGATGCCGATGCCGGCCAGCATGGCGTGCACGACCACCGGTGAGATCGCCAGGACCGCCCGCGCGACGCGGCTGAGTCCCAACAGCACCTGCAGGACGCCCGCGGCGACGGTGATCAAACAGGTTACGCCCCAACCGAAGTCGGAGATCAAGTCGGCGACCACGACTGTCAGCCCGGCCGCCGGGCCGCTGACCTGCAGCGGCGACCCGCCGATGGCGCCGACGACGATGCCCCCGACGATCGCGGCGATGAGGCCGGCGAGCACCGGTGCGTTGGAAGCGATCGCGATCCCCAAGGACAACGGGAGCGCGACCAGGAAAACGACAAGCGACGCAGGCAGGTCGTGCCGGATGATCGATCGGACCCGGTCCTTGCGTGAGTCTTTGCCCTTGACGTGAGGTTGATTGCCGAGCTGTTCGATGTGTTGCATCGGTCGCGTCCCTCGTTAGGTGTTTGCGGGGGATGTTCCGATATCCGCCCCTATTGCGCTGTATTACGTCGGCGTAAACTCTTGGCGCACAAACGGTTACGACCCGGCCGTACCCACAGGGGCATGGCCGGGAATCCCTGGCTGCCTCATAGACGGTATTTTGCTGGCAAACCCCGGTCAAGCGGACGGGCCCGGCCCATATGGAATGCAAAGATTTGAATTCCGCGGCGGCAGACGGCCAGGTCAGAACCCCGAACCGTAGACCTCGTGGCCCGGGACCTCGGCGATCAGGCCGCGATAGGCCTGCTCGACGGACGATCCGTGGTTGATCACCGCGTCTACCTCGCGGGCGATCGGCATGCTCAGACCGAACTCGTTGGCGAACTCCATGATCACGCTGGCGGCTTTGACGCCCTCGGCAACCTGGTTCATGGAAGCGATGATCTCGTCGATCGGCTTGCCGGCGCCCAGCTGTTCACCCACGTGGCGGTTGCGGCTGCGCTGGCTGGTGCAGGTCACGATGAGATCGCCCAGGCCGGCCAGTCCGGGGAAGGTATCGGGGTTGCCGCCCAGGGCGACGCCGAGCTTCGTCATCTCACGCAGCGCGCGGGCGATCACCAGCGCGCGGGTGTTTTCCCCGATGCCCAGGGAGTAGCCCATGCCTACCGAGATGGCGTAGACGTTTTTCAGCGCGCCGGCCATCTCCACCCCGATGACGTCGTCGGTGGTGTACACGCGGAAACGCCGGGTGCGGAACAATCCCGACAGCCGGGTCGCCAGATGCTGGTCGGGCATGGCCAGCACCGCCGCGGCGGCGTAGCCCTCGCCGACCTCGCGCGCGATGTTGGGCCCCGCCAGGATGCCCGCCGGATGGCCGGGCAGTATCTCCTCGATGATCTGCGACATCCGCATGTTGGTGCCCTGCTCGAGCCCCTTGACCAGTGACACCACCGGCACCCATGGCCGCAGTTCCTTGGCCAGCTCGGTCAGCACGCCCCGGAAGCCATGCGAGGGAACGCCCATCACCACGACGTCGGCGGAGTTCGCCGCCTCGGCGAAGTCGGTGGTGGCGCGCAAGGTGTCGCTCAACACCACGTCGTTGCCGAGATAGCGGCTGTTGCGGTGCTTCTCGTTGATGTCGCTTGCGGTCTCCTCCGAGCGAACCCACTGCAGCGTCGGTCCGCGGCGCGCGCAGATGGACGCCACCGTGGTTCCCCAGGAACCCCCACCGAGGACAACGACTTTGGGTTCGCGCTTCTCAGCTGCCATGGCGATCAGCGTATTGCCGACACCTCACATTTAGTAGCAGTTCACGTACTTCCGGTCGCGCCGGCGACGCTCAACCCGCCAGCGGTGCCCGGTCGGACGCCCGGCCGAACACCATCGCCTCCTCGATGCGGTCGAAGCGGTAGTCGATGGCGTCGGCGAGGTAGTTCTGCCGCACGTTCCACGGCCGCTTGGTTCCCGATTTCGGCAGCGCATGCACCGACCGCAGCACGTAGCCGGCGTTGATGTCCCATGACGGCTTCTCGGTCATCGGCTCGTTGCCGCGATGCGGGTAGGCGTGCGTATAGCCGTGAGAGGTCATGTGCGCCAGCAGCTTTGCGGTGGCCCGGGCGGTGATGTCGGCGCGCAGCGTCCACGACGCGTTGGTGTAGCCGACGCACCAGAACAAGTTGGGCACGTCTTCGAGCATGTGCGCCTTGTAGACGAAGCGGTCATTCGTCTTGATCTCGTTGCCGTCCAGGCTGATCGCGGTCCCGCCGAGCGCCTGCAGTTGCAGGCCGGTGGCGGTGACGATGATGTCGGCGTCGAGGTGTCCGCCGGATTTGAGGGCGATACCGCCTCTGTCGAAATGGTCGATGTGGTCGGTGACCACGTCGGCGCGGCCGGCGGCGATGGCGCTATACAGGTCGGCGTCGGGGATCAGGCACATGCGCTGGTCCCACGGGTTGTAGCGCGGCTTGAAGTGGGTGTCGACGTCGTAACCCTCGGGCAGGCTGCTGATCGCCTTGCGCCGCAGCAGCCACCGCACCAACCCCGGCGCCTTGCGGGACAGGGCGAAGAACACCGCCTCGGTCAGCGCGCTGTACATCCGGACGACGAGATGAGCCAGGTTGCGGGGCAGCACTTTTCGCGCGACGGCGGCGACCTTGCCGTACTTGGACGCCGAGATGAGATAGGTGGGCGAGCGTTGCAGCATGGTCACTTTGGCGGCCCGCTCCGACAGCGAAGGGAGCAGCGTGACCGCGGTGGCGCCGCTGCCGATCACCACGATCTTCTTGCCGGTGTAGTCCAAGTCTTCCGGCCAGTGCTGCGGATGCACCACGGTGCCGCCGAACGTTTCGATGCCCGGGAACTCGGGGGTGTACCCCTCGTCGTAGTTGTAGTAGCCGCTGCCGAAGAACAGGAATCGGCCGCGGTAAAGCTTCCGCGCCCCGTCCTGCTCGACGGTCACCGTCCAGGTGTCGGCGGACGAGTCCCAGTCGGCCGAGCGGACGTAGCTGTTGAATCGGATGTGGCGATCGATGCCGTACTTGCGCGCGGTGGCGGCCAGGTACTCGCGGATGTGGACACCGTCGGCCACGCCCTCCTTTCGGGTCCACGGCTCGAACGGGAAGGACAGCGTGAAGATGCTGCTGTCCGAGCGCACCCCGGGGTAGCGGAACAGGTCCCACGTGCCGCCGATCTGCGCGCGCCGCTCCAGGATGGTGTAGGTCAGCTGCGGATTGCGCTCGCCGATCCGGTAGGCCGCGTCGATGCCGGAGATGCCGGCGCCGACGATGATGACGTCGGAGTAGTCGGCCTCGGTCGGCGTCTGGCCGGCGGCTTCCTGGGGAGTCACGGTCATCGTGAACCTCGCTCACATCGTGGGACTGGTCACTACATTAGGCACCCACCGGTTGGCCGGGCCAGTGATCGTCATAACGGCTCCATCAGCACGTCGACGTGCAGCGGCGCGCACCGGTCGATCAGCCAGATCTGGTCGGCGGGGCTGGCGAAGATACGCGCATGCGACGGGTCCTGGCTGAACGCCTTGCCGCACCTGTCGCCGAAGAAGACGTAGGCCTTGGTGTCGTTGCATTGCCGCGACATCCACACCAGCCCGTCCAGCCCGGCGCCGTGAGCGGCTTCGGCCCAGCGCACCGTCGCGTCGTAGCTGGAGGCCGGGCCCGACGTGAGCTCGGCGGCGGTGACCTTGAGGCGCCGCAGCCCGGTGCCGTGCAGCACGCCCAGGCGCACGGTTCGGGTCACTTCCAGCCGGACGAGCACTTTGTCCGCGTATTGGTCGTAGGGGAGCAGGCCGCCGTCGGCGGGGATGTCGTGCAGCAGCGTCTCGGCGATGGCCGCGTCCTCGGTGTCGGCGGCGTACATGATCGGCACGACCGGGTCGCCGAAGAAACCGAAGCGGGTGCGGGCGCCGATGCCGGGGTTGAAGTCGGTGGCGGTTCGCGTCGCCGACAGCACCCGGTAGAGCGGGTGTCCCGCCGGCAAGGTGGCGGTGGCCGGTTCGAACGGGTCCGGTGGTCGCCTCACCACGAGACGGCCAGGGCCTCCGCTGCGACCGCGACGACGCGGTCCGGATCGGTGGCGAGGCGGTCCACGGGCCGCTCCCCGTCCAGATAGGTGGTGGGCGAGCAGAGCCATTGCACCAGCCCGGCCTCCGACCAGCCGTTGCCCTCCGCGACCTCGCGCAGCCGGGCGATGACCGCCAGCGGTTTCCCGTCCGGGCCGAACTGGAACCCGGGATAGGCGAGGTAGTTGCCGCGTCGCACGGCGACCAGCGCCTTACCGCGGTGGGCGGTGGTGGCCAGGTTGCGCGGCGCGCTGGACCGCGACCCCATCCGTTTCCCGGCCTCGGTGCTGCTCAGCATCCCGAACTCGGCCTCGATGCGGGCGTACAGGTTCTGCTCGGCCTGCACCGCCCGCGCCACGGCGGGCTCGGTGTACACGGCGACCGACGACAACGCGACGCCCACCGCGTGGGCGCTTGCGCGGACACGCTCGTGCGCGGTGGTCAGCTCGGCGACGGTGATCATAGGGATCGCTCCAAAGTTCGGTTCGTGCAGTTCATTCTACTGCACGAACCGCACGCACGCCTGCCGGCGACGCGCGCTACCGGTAATTGACGAACTGCAGCGCGACGTCCAGGTCGGCCTGCTTCAGCATCGCGATGACGGCCTGCAGGTCGTCGCGCTTTTTGCTGGTGACGCGGATCTCGTCGCCCTGGATCTGCGTCTTGACGCCCTTGGGCCCGTCGTCGCGGATCAGCTTGGTGATCTTCTTGGCGTGCTCGCTGTCGATGCCCTGCTTGAGGGTGCCGCTGACCTTGTAGGTTTTGCCGGACGCCTGAGGTTCGCCGGCGTCGAAGGCCTTCATCGAGATGTCGCGCCGGATGAGTTTCTCCTTGAAGACGTCGACGGCGGCCTTGACGCGTTCCTCGGTGGACGACGTCAGCTCGATAGCCTCGTCGCCCTTCCACGCGATCGTGGTGTCGGTGCCGCGGAAGTCGAAGCGGGTGGCCAGTTCCTTGGCGGCCTGGTTGAGTGCGTTGTCGACCTCTTGGCGCTCGACTTTGCTGACAATGTCGAACGATGAGTCCGCCATTCGATCCGTCCCTTCATCCGGTGATGGCCGTTTGTGCTTTGTCTACCCCCTCGTTGTAACCTGTCTGGCGGCAGGTTGCCCGAGCGGCCAATGGGAGCGGACTGTAAATCCGTCGCGAAAGCTTCACAGGTTCGAATCCTGTACCTGCCACCAAGGTTCCGTCAGAGCGAAGGCTTCACCCGCTCAAGCGTTGTGGCGACGCCGCTTTCGGCTCGTCGTCGATTTTGACGTCGCGCCCGGCGCCCGCCGACACGGTCGCGGCCTCGCCGCGGGCCAGGCCCACCGTCGCGACGATCACCAGCACCGCCGCCACCGCCAGCACAACCCAGTCCGCGCCGCGGGCGTCCAACGTCTCGCCGAGCACGGTGATCCCAAGCACCGCGCCCACGATGGGCTTGGCGGCGATGATCGTCGGCAGCGAGGCGGTCAAAGCGCCGGCGCGATAGGCCGATTGATGGAAGATCATCCCGGCCGCTCCGCAGAACACCCAGCCGTACACCTCGGGTCTGGTCCACAACTGATCGGGGTTGTGTTCGAGGATGTCGACGACGCCCTTCATCAGCACCGCGAACACCGCCAATAGCGAACCGGCGACCGCCGCGAGCAGCAGCGCGGCGACAGGGCGGTCCGACCAGATCCGGGCGCCCAGCAAACCGAGCAGCAGCGGCGGGCCCATCGCGACGGCCACGATCAGCCAGACCTGGGCCGGCGCCCGCTCCTGGCCGCCGGTCGGATCGCCGACGGCGATGACGACCACCAACGCCGCGGTCAGCAACACCGCCCACGTCCATTCCCCGCGGGTGACAGGGTGCCGGCTCATCCGCGCATAGACCGGCAACGCGAACAGCAACGCGGTCACCTGCAGCGACATCACCAACAGCACCGAGCCCTTGTCCAGGGCCGCAGCGAGCAGGCAGTAACTGGCGATGTCTCCGAGACCGCCCATCCACCAACGCCTATCGCGCAACAGCATGCCGAACAGCGCCAGGTGGCCGACCGGTTTGTCGGTGACCTCCTGCGCGGACCGCTGACGGACCACGTTGCCGATCGCCGACGCCAGCGCGGCGCACAGCGCAAGGATCGCCGCCATATCAGTCCTCGACATGGATGACCTCCTCGCGCCGCAAGCGCGTCACTGACTTGTCACTAATCTAATCGAGCTACGGCAAATCGACCGCCCGGGCGTGGCTTCAGAGCGGGAACTCGGTACCCGTGAGCTGCTCGGAAAGCTCCCACAGCGCCGCGGCGGTGCCCGCCCGCTTGGCCGGCCAGTTACGCCAGGTCGGCTGGGTGCGGCCATACAGACCGAAGCGCGGGCCGACGAAGGTGTCGCCCGGCAGATCCTGCGACACCGCGTACAGCGTCTGCCGGGCGCCGAAGTCGGCGTCGGTGGACACGATGCGGTCGACCGCCAATACCGCCGCATCGCCCAGTTTTCGCCCGGAGTTGCCCTGCAGGTTCGTGTGCGACCAGCCGGGGTGGGCGGCCAGCGCGCGCAGGGAAGAGCCGGCGGTATCCAGGCGCCGCTGCAGTTCGCTGGTGAACAGCAGGTTGGCAAGCTTGGACTGGCTGTAGGCCAGCCACGCCGAATACGGGCGCGACCGCCAGTTCAGGTCTTTGAGGCTGATGTAGCCGAAGTGGTGCATCAGCGACGACACCGTCACCACCCGGTCGGTGAGCCTGCGCAGCAGCAGGTTGGTCAAGGCGAAGTGGCCGAGGTGATTGGTGCCGATCTGGCCCTCGAAGCCGTCGGCCGTCACCGCGTGTTTGGTGGCCATGATGCCGGCGTTGTTGACCAGCACGTCGACCGTGCCGATCTTGTCGGCGAAGCGCCGCACCGAGCCCAGGTCCTGCAGGTCGAGCTGGCGCACCTCGACGTCACCGGTCATCCGCTCGGCGGCGACCTTGCCCTTCTCCGTGTTGCGCACCGCCAGCACGACGTGGGCGCCGACCCGCGCCAATTCGCGGGCGGTGACCTCGCCGAGTCCGGCGTTGGCCCCGGTGATCACGACGGTGCGTCCGGCGAACGAGGGCAGGTCTGCTGCGGTCCAACCAGGCATGCAGCCCACCCTAATTACGCGATCTCGCGCACCAGAACGCCGCAGGTATCGTGCGTGGGATGGCCGGCGGAACCTCACCTGGACCCCACGGATGTATCTAGGCGTCATCGTCAATCCGCTCGCGCGCAGGAATCGCCGCGGGCGAGGCGACCGTGTCGCCGAGTTGCGCCGCATCGTCGGCCCGTGGGGAGAGGTGCACGAAACCGCTTCGATCGAGGACCTCGGCAAGACCCTGGACCGGCTCCATCCGCGGGTCACTCACCTCGTCGGGGACGGCGGCGACGGTGCGCTGCACTGGTTGATCAACGAGATCGAGCGGTGCGAAAGCGATCCGCAACGCTGGCCGACATTCGTGCCCACCAACGGGGGCAGCGTCAACGCGGTCGCCCGCAAGGCGCGGGTGCGTGGGCGGCCCGATGCCATCATCCGGGCGCTGGCGGCCGCCGCGGCGGCGGATCGGCCCCCGCCCGAGATGCGCCTCGACACCTTGCAACTCGACGGCGAAACCGCGGACGGCGCCCCGTTCCATCGCCTCTGTTTCGGGCTGGCCGCCGGCGGTGTCGGAAACCGGTTCTACGACATGTACTACGGAAAGCCCGACCATGGCCGGGGGGAAGTCGCTCGGGTGATCGGCCGCTCGTTTCGCGACTATCTCGCGTCCAAGGTCGGCCGCTCGCGGAACTCCAATTACGCGTCCGTGCTGTTCGCCCCGACGCGCGCCCGGGTCGTCATCGACGGTGAGGAGGTTCCGACGCGGACACACCGGCTGCTGCACGCCGGCGCCATCGACCTGCGGATCGGGGGCCCGTTCCGACTTTTCCCGAAGGCCGAAAATCCCGGTGCGCTGCACTTCCAGGCCGGCGAGGTGCGACCCTCGAGCATCGTCGTGCAGCTGCCCGCGGCACTCACCAACGGCACGGTCCATGGTCGTCGGGTACGCGACGTCAACGGCCGCGAGATGATCATCGAAGCCGAGGGGGAACCGCTCTCGCCGATCATCGACGGCGAGAGGTTCGTCGGTATCACCAGGCTGGTGGCCCGCGCCGGCCCGCTCATCCGTGTCGCCCGGACCCGCTGACTCCGTATCTCAGTAGATCAGCATCGCCGACGGGGTGACCCGTGGCGGAACTTGGTCCGAGCCCGCGCGGGCAGACGCGAGATTCGAAAACCGCTTCGGGCTCGTTTATGCCCTTTTGCGGTGCGCCTACGCAATAGCGCCTGAATTGCATCTGGTTTTCGCGATCGACAATTCATGATTACCGCAAATTCGCAAATCAGTATTCACGCGGTTGCGGAGTGCGACTAGATCAAAGCCGCTGCTCACCCGTGGTCATGAAGTACTGAAGTCCGTAGTTCCGCCCTCGTCGGCACTAAATGTGGCATGGCGGATAAGTCGATGCTGTGAAATTAATGTGCAGTGCCACAAAAAGATCTCAAAGGCTTTGCTTGACGCCTATCAGCGGAGTTACATTAGACGTTATCGATTGATGCGGAACTTCTTAGCGCTCATAGTGAACCTGGAAGGGGGTGGCTCCTGCCATGGAGACGCTCATTGATTATCTGCACATGTGGGAAGCCCGGACGCCGGACAAGACCCTCTTCCGCTTCGTGGACGACGACTGCCGCGAGCTCGAGCGCTACACCTACGAGAGTTTCGCCGAGCGGACGCGCGAGCTGGCGGCCTACCTGTCCGCCGAGGCCGGGCTCAAGCCGGGGGATCGCGCGCTGCTGGTCTACCCGCCGAGCCTGGAGATGGTGGCCGCGTTCTACGCCTGCGCACGCATCGGAGTGATCGCCGTTCCGGTGAGCCCCCCGCTGCCCATGTCGTTCGAAGCGGGGCTGGCCAAGCTGGGCTACATCGCGCGGGATTGCCAGGCCAAGGCGGTGCTGTCGACCAAGGAGTTCGAATACAACTTCCGCTTGCTGCTCGGTAACCGACAGGGCGCAATGCCGTGGCCGGACGCCGAGCGGCTTCCCGAATTGCCGTGGGTGGCGACGGATGGCACGCGAGACTACGGCGGCCCGCCCGTGGCCGACACGCCCGGCCGGGTGCTCTTCCTGCAGTACACCTCCGGGTCCACCAGCGATCCCAAGGGCGTGATCGTCAGCCACGCCAACGTCATCGCCAACGCCGCGGCCGCCACGGGCCACCCGGTGGCGGTCAGCTGGCTGCCGCAGCACCACGACATGGGCCTGATCTCCGCTTACTTGTTCGTAGTAGTGCTCGGTGGGACCACGCATGGGATGTCACCGCTCGACTTCCTCAAGAGGCCGTCGGCCTGGCTGCGGCTCGTCAGCGAAGTGCGCGCCACCGACACGCCGGTGCCGAACTTCGCGCTCGAGTACTGTGTGCGCGAAGACAAGCTGCCCGCGTCCGAGCTGGACGGGATTGACCTGAGCAGTCTGGAAACCATATTTGTCGGCGCGGAGCCTCTCCGGGCAAAGACCTTCGCACGCTTCCGGCAGCGCTTTGCTCCCTACGGTCTGCGGCCCGAAGCGCTGACCGGCGCTTACGGTTTGGCCGAAAATACCCTGGGTGTGACCGGACGAGGACGCCAGACTCTGACGCTGAACAAGCGAGCGCTGGAGAAAAACCTTGTGCGGGTCGAAAAGATCCGGGCCGAGAACAAGAACCAGGCCGCAGTGGTCAGCTGCGGCAAGTCCGTGGCCGGCAACGTGATCCGCATCGTCGATCCCAAAACGAGGCAGGCCCTGGGGGAGGGGCGAATCGGCGAGATTTGGCTGAACGGCCCGTCCAAGGGCGGCGGCTACTGGCACCGCCCCGATGTCACCGCTGAGACCTTCGGCGCCCGGATCAAAGGCGATGACGAACACACCTATCTGCGAACGGGCGACCTCGGCTTCCTCTACGAGGGTGAACTGTTCTGCTGCGGGCGGACCAAGGACCTGATCATCGTCCGCGGCGTCAACTGCTACCCGTCGGACATCGAGGCCGTCGTTGAGCGCTCGGCCGCGCAGGTCCGTCACGGCTGCGTCGCCGCGTTCTCGGTCGAGCCCGAGGACGAGGAAGTGTTGGTCGTCGTCGCCGAGGTGCGCGACGAAAACGACCTGCCGGACGCCAAGGCGCTCGCGCGTGCGATCCGCCGGCATGGCCACATCGATCCGCACACCCTCGTGTTCGTGCCGGCGCGCAGCATCCCCAAGACCACCTCGGGGAAGATCAGGCGCGCCGAGACCCGCCAGCTCTGGCTGGACGGGAAGCTCCCCGTGCTGGCGAGCTGGGTCCAGAAAACCCACGGAGGGCCGGACGCCGGCACGGGTCCCCTCGGTCGTTTCCGCCACCTCATCGAGAGCTACGACCTCACCGGGCAGGAGGACTGCTCCTTCGCCGATCTCGGCATCGACTCGCTGGCCCTGGCCGAGCTCCGTTCGGACCTGCAGGCCCTACTGGAAGAACATGGCGCCGGAGAGCTGGCCGAGGAGGTCAACACCCGTCTCCTGCAGCGCCTGACGGTCGCCGAGTTCTTCCGTCTCATGCGGCAGTTCGGTGAGGGGTCGGGGCAGCCGCTGGATGCACTACGTCAGGCGCTGGACCAGATTTCGGCCGAGTACGAGGCGTACGAGTTCGCGCGGATGCGGGCCGACGCGCAGCTTCCCCTGCCGGCGCTGCCGCCGGCGCGGTCGGGCGCGCACAGCGACATCCTGCTGACGGGCGCGACCGGCTTCCTGGGGCCGTTCCTGGTCAGCAGCCTGCTCGGCCGGACGTCGCACACCGTCCACGCGCTGATTCGCGCCACGGACTCCGCGCACGGGCTGGACCGGATCGTCGCGTCGCTGCGCAAGGCCCGGCTGTGGTCCCCGGCTCTCGACGCCGAGGTCCGCGAGCGGGTGCGCGTGGTCTGCGGTGACCTCGCCGAGCCGCAGCTCGGCCTCGGTGAGGCGGAATTCCAGCGTCTGGCCGAGAGCGTCGACGCCATCGTCCACAACGGCGCCCTCGTCAACTACGTGAGAACCTACGACGCCCTGCGGCCCGCCAACGTGATCGGGACGCACGAGCTGCTGCGCCTGGCCATGACCGCGCACCGCAAGACCTTCCACCTGGTATCCAGCACCTTCATCTACGGGTGGAGCGTCAAGCCGGTGGTCGGGGAGTCCGACGCGAACCCGGAGATGAACGCCCTGGACTTCGGCTACTCGCAGACCAAGTGGGTCGCCGAGCAGTTGGCCTTCGCCGCCCAGCGGCAGGGGCTCGACGTGCGCATCTTCCGGCCCTCGTTGATCTCACCGACCAGCGCGGGCTTCGGCAGCCAGGACGACATCCTGGTGCGCACCTTGGCGTTCATGATCGAGCACGGCGTCGCCGCCGACGCGCTCAACCAGCTCAGCCTGCTGCCGGCGGACCTGATCGCCGATCACATCGTCGCGCTGATGGACCTGCCGGCCGATGATGCCGTCTACGGTCATGTTTTTAATATGACCGCCGACGACTACTACAACCTGACCGACATCACCCGGGTCCTGTCCGAGCGCTACGGCTACCGCTTCGTCTACCGCGACATCCCGTCGTTCGCCGCCGAGATGAACCGTCGATGCACGCCGCGGGACCCGATCTACCCGCTGGTCGATTTCCTAACCCGCTCGGCGGACAAGATCGCGGCGATGCGGGACAAGCGCTACGGCAACACCCAATACCAACGTGCGCGCGCGCTGGCCACGGTCCGCCTGCGTGAGCCGGCGCTCACCGAGACGGTCGAGAATCTCGTCCGGTTCTTGCGGAGTGAGCGCCTGATCACCGAGGCTGAGGCCGAGGCGCAACGCAGCGCCTAGCGACTCAAGGGGGTCCACCATGTTTACCGTCGACGACCAGGCGACCGGTCCGCATGACGCCTCGCTCGACCACGAGCGGATCGTCCTGCAGGCACGTGACGTCGACTTCGACTGGGCGACGCTGCCGTTCTACTACGTGCCGAACGAGCCCTTCACCACCCACTTCTGCAACGTGCTGCATCTGCTGCTGCCGGCCGGCGAGGAGTTCATCGTCGACGCGTTCAAGAACACGTTGCCGATGATCAAAGACGATCAGCTGCGGCTGGACGTACAGGGATTCATCAGCCAGGAGGCCATGCACTCGCAGGCGCATTCCGGGGTGCTGGACCACTTCGCGGCCAAGGGCATCGACGTAACGCCGTTCACCGACCAGATGGCCTGGCTGTTCGGCAAGCTCATCGGGGACCGGCCGGGTTGGGGCCGGCGGCGGCGGCAGAGCTGGTTGCTCGAGCGGGTGTCGATGGTGGCGGCCCTCGAGCACTACACCGCCATCTTGGGCGAATGGATCCTCGACACCCCGCAACACGACGCCTTCGGCACCGACCCGGTGATGCTGGACCTGCTGCGCTGGCACGGCGCCGAAGAGGTCGAACACAAGGCCGTCGCGTTCGACACCATGAAGCACCTGAGCGGCGGGTACTGGCGCCAAGTGCGCACCCAGCTGCTGGTGACGCCGGCGTTGCTGTGGTTGTTCATCCGCGGCGTGCGGTTCATGTACTCGGTCGACCCGTACCTGCCGCCGGGCAGCAAACCGCGCTGGCGCGATTACTTCAGCGCGGCGCGGCGGGGCCTGGTGCCCGGGCCCTTCCAGTTCCTGCGGGTCATCGGCGCCTACTACACGCCGAGTTTCCACCCGTCCAAATTGGGTGGGGTGGGGCGCGCGGTCGACTATCTGGCCCGGTCGCCCGCCGCCCGCGCAGCGCACTGACTTTCGGAGCACGCACGGATGACTCAGTCCACCAACGTAATCGCCTCCGACGGCGTGTCCCTCGCGGTCCACGCCCACACGGAGATCGACCCGGGGCGCCCGACGATCTTGGCGATTCACGGCTACCCGGATAACCACCACGTGTGGGACGGGGTCGCCAACGAGCTCGGCGGTCACCACAACTTCGTGGCCTACGACGTGCGCGGGGCCGGCGAATCCTCCAAGCCGGCGAAGCGCGCGGGATACCGCCTGCCCCAACTGGTTTCCGACATCGGCGCGGTGATCGACAGCCTCGGGGTGGGCCAGGTGCACCTGGTGGCGCACGACTGGGGTTCGATCCAGGCCTGGGCGGCGGTCACCGACGACGCGGTGATGCGCAAAGTCGCCTCGTTCACGTCGATCTCCGGACCGCACCTCAACTACGCGGGCAAGTTCCTGCGGTCCCCGCGCACACCCCGCGGCGTGTTCGACGTCCTCAAGCAGGCTCTGGCGTCGTCCTACATCTGGTTCTTCCTGTGCCCGGGGGTGCCCGAGCTGGCGATCTGGTCCCGGGCATCCGTGACAGTCTTTGCCGCGGTTGAACTCATCGGCCGGCCGCGCGGCGGCGGCCGGCGGCGCGCGGCGACCACCCGATCGATCCGCGACTACATCAACGGGCTCAACCTGTACCGCGCCAACATGCCGGGGCCGTTCCTGGCCCCGGGAAAGCAGCTGCCGCAGACCACCGTCCCGGTGCAGGTGCTGGTGGCGCGCAAGGACTATTTCGTCTCGCCGCCCCTGCAGCGGTTCACCGGCTCGATACCGCCCAACGGCAGGGTCGTCCCGATCGAGGGCGGACACTGGGTGGTGTCCTCCCATCCCGAGGTCATCGCCGAGCTCACGGCCGAGTGGGTCAACCAGGTCATCGACATTCGACACGCTTAGGAATTCGCTGTGGCACATGCTATTTGGAGTAGCAGACCCGCCGACCTGTACGGTCGCCGCAAGCGCGATCGCCTCTACACGGCGTTGTGGGGAGTGGGCACCCTCTTCGGCGGTTTGGCGTCGGCGTCGCGCTGGGACCTGTCGCGGGTCGTGCCGGTGCCGCGGACCAACACCGCGGTGGTCACCAAGCGCGAACTTCTGACGCCCGACGTGGTCGCGTTGACGCTCGCCGACGCGCAAGGCGGTTTGCTGCCGTCCTGGACCCCGGGCGCGCACATCGATATCCGGCTGGCTTCGGGCCGCCGCCGCCAGTATTCACTCTGCGGTCCGCCCGGGCGGCGCACCGACTACCGCATCGCGGTGCGTCGGATCGCCGACGGCGGCGGCGGCTCGATCGAAATGCACGACAGCTTCGACGTGGGCGACGCCGTCGAGTTCGACGGCCCCCGCAACGCGTTCTATCTCGTCACCGACGAGCGCGAGATGTTGTTCGTGATCGGCGGAATCGGCGTGACACCGATCCTGCCCATGATCCGGCTCGCCGAGCAGCGCGGAATCGATTGGCGCGCCGTGTATGCCGGGTGCAGCCGGGAATACATGCCGCTACTCGACGAGCTGGTGGCGGTGGCGCCCGACCGGGTCACCGTGTGGGCCGATGACGAGCGCGGCCGCATCGCCACCGCCGAGGAACTGCTCTCCGACGCCGGGCCGAGGACGGCCGTCTACGTGTGCGGCCCGACCGCCATGCTCGAAGCGGTACGTACGGTGCGCGACCAACATGCCGACGCGCCATTGCATTACGAACGCTTCGGCCCGCCGCCAATCGTGGACGGTGTCCCGTTCGAGCTGGAACTCGCGCGTTCACAGCGCGTGCTCAGCGTGCCGGGGAACCGGTCGGCGCTGGCCGTCATGCTGGACGGCGACCCGACGACCGCTTACTCGTGCCAGCAAGGATTCTGTGGCACTTGCAAGGTGAAAGTGATTGCGGGGCAAGTCGATCGCCGCGGCCGCACCGTGGAGGGCGACGGCGAAATGCTGGTCTGCGTCTCTCGGGCGAAAGGCGATCGCCTGGTGATCGACGCCTGAGAACTCACGCCGGGTGCAGGCTCACCGGTATCCCGGAGTAGCGCACCATGCCGGTCACCACGTCGATGTCGTCCTTGTTGGTCAGGCGATTGACGTTGGCCTCGTGGTGGCCGTGCGGAATCGACACCGCCCCGCGCCGGATCGAATCGTCGACCTTCGCGACGCCGGTGAGCTCCCCGTTCGCGCTGCGGACGGTCACCCGTTGGCCGTCCGCCACGCTGGCCGCGGCGCCGTCGTCGGGATGGATGAGGATCTCGGCGGGTTCGCCGAGAAAGTCCAGCTGCCCGTTGAGTTTCTTGCGCTGTCGGCGCGGCACCATCACCAATGGCGCGGGCGGCTCGAGCGCGGCGAGCTGATCGACCAGTAGCGGCGGCGCGAGGCGCCAGCCGCCCATCCGCTCGATGTGCTCGTCGACCCATGCCGCGGGCAGCTCCCGCGGGACTTCCGCCCATCCCTTGGCCGCCACCTCGTCGTACTTGGTCCGCGCGCCGGCCAACAGAACGGTGAGTACGTCGTCGTCGGTGCTGCTGTCCGGATCGCCGAGACTGCCGAGCTCATAACCGAGCCGGCGGCCCAGTTCGGCGAAGACCCACCACATCGACCGCCGCTCGCCCACCGGGGCGACGACGGCGGGGCTGTATTGCACGGACACCCGCGAACTCAGGATGTCGTGGATGGTGATGTCGGGCCGTTCCAGCGGATCCTTGGTCGGCAGCACGTGGGTGGCCAACTCCGTGGTCTCGTTGTTGATGATCTCCGTCGTGGCGAACACTTCGAGATCCTGCAGGGCCGGGATCAGCTTGGCCGTCTCCGGGAATGAGGTGACCAGACTGCCGCCGACGTTGATCAGGGCGCGGACGTTGCCGGCAGCGATCTCGTCGGGCAGCACGGCGCAGGGCCACTCGTTGATGAATGCCTGCGCCTCCGGGCGGCTGCTCGGGCCGGGGCCGAATGATCCCTCGATCGGTGTGATCGGCAGCAGGTCGCCGAAAGCCTCCAACTGGTAAGCGAATCCGGGATGGAACCACGTCCCCCCGGGCCGGTTCATCGCGCCGGTCAGGATCATCAGCACCCAGGCGAGCCACTGGGTGACGTTGGCCCGGTCGGCCGTCATGGTGACGCCCGTCCCGGTTTCGACCGCCACACATTTCGCGGCGCGCACCGCAGCGCACAGCCGCGTCAGCTCCGCCTCGGTGACGTCGGCAAGCCTCGCGGTGTGCTCCAGCGTGAACGGCTCCACCGCGGCGCGCAGCGCGTCGATACCCTGAACCGGCACATCGGATTTCATGCCGTCGCATAGGATCTCGCGAACCAGATAGGCCAGCACCGCGTGGTCGGTGCTGGGCCGCGGGGCCAGGTGGCCGGTGGCCAGCCGCGCGGTCTCCGTGCGCCGCGGGTCGATCACCCAGACCTGCCCGCGCCGAGTGATGTCGCGCACTGTGCCGGTCGGGTTCGGCATCGAGATCGCATGGCCATGTGAGACAACGGGATTCACACCGACCAGCAAAAGAAAGTCCGCGTTGTCCAGGTCCGTCCGGCCGGACAATCCCATGAACCCGCCCACCAGATCCGAGACCAGGGGTTTGGCCGTGCCGTCGATGGTCAGGGGGCTGAACTTGGCCGGCGTGCCGATCGCCGCGTGCAGGGCCTCGGCCATCCGGAACCCGGCGCTCTCCATCGTGCTGAAGTAGAACGCGACCGACGCCGGGCCGTGCCGTTCGATGATGTCCTTTAGCCGCGTGCCCAGGTCGTCGAGACAGGCGTCCCAGGTGGTGTCCTGCAGCCGGCCGTCCGCCCGCATCCGGGGCCGTTCCAGGCGGTCCGGATGATGATGCAGCAGCGGCAGTGCGCGGCCCTTCGGGCAGGTGTATCCGTGCGAGAAGGGATGGTCCTGATCGCCGCGGACGCGGATCACCTCGTCCCCGTCGACATCCACGAGGATGCCGCAGACGGACGTGCAGACGCGGCAGAAGCTCCGGACCGTTTGCATACCTCGGTAACGTACTCTCGCCATTGGAGAAGACCTATCGCATTTTCGAGAATGTATGCGCAGTTTTGAGAATGGCGCTCTTCGGTGAAACGGTGTCGGTTAGGGGAGCCTTAGTTATCATCGGCAGTCGGGCTCGCGCGAACGCAGTCGTCTGAAGGAATGGGGCAAGGGTGACCGATACCTCCACACCAGTGGCGGAAGAATTCGACGGCCAGCCGCCGGTATCTCTGCGGGCGCGCGGCCGATGGGTGCGGTGGGGGCTGCTGGCGGTCTGGGGCCCCGGCCTCGTGGTCATGCTGGCGGACACCGATGCGGGATCCTTGATCACCGCCTCACAGTCCGGCTCCCAATGGGGCTACCGGATGGTGCTGCCGCAGCTGATCTTGATGCCGATCCTTTACTGCGTCCAGGAGATGACGGTGCGGCTCGGCATCGTCACCAAGCGCGGTCATGGCGCGCTGATCCGGGA
This sequence comes from Mycobacterium nebraskense, assembly GCF_002102255.1. Taxonomy (GTDB): domain Bacteria; phylum Actinomycetota; class Actinomycetes; order Mycobacteriales; family Mycobacteriaceae; genus Mycobacterium; species Mycobacterium nebraskense. The sequence continues at coordinate 126,720 of NZ_LQPH01000173.1, read as the reverse complement.
GCGGTTCGGCCGCGGTTGGGCGTGGCTGTCGGCCTTCACGTTGTTCGCCTCGGCGATCGGGGCGTTGCTGACGGAGTTCGCCGGCGTCGCCGGGGTGGGCGAACTTTTCGGCGTCTCGCGGTGGGTCAGCATCCCGATCGCGACCGCCGCGCTGCTGGCACTGGCGTTCACCGGCAGCTACCGGCGCGTCGAACGCATCGGCCTCATCGTCGGCTCGGCCGAACTGGCGTTCCTGGTCGCCATGGTGTTGGCGCGGCCGCGGCTCGACGCGCTGCTGGACGGCATGTCCTCGATGCCGCTGGGCAATTCGTCGTATCTGCTGCTGGTCGCGGCCAACGTCGGCGCGGTCATCATGCCGTGGATGATCTTCTATCAGCAGGGCGCGGTGGTGGATAAGCGGTTGTCGGAGGCCACGATTCGGCAGGCCCGCTACGACACGGCCACCGGGGCGGTGTTGACCCAGCTGATCATGATCGCGGTGGTCGTCACCATGGCCTCGACGGTGGGGGCGCACGACGGCGGGGGTTCCCTGAACACCGTCGGCGAAATCGCCAACTCGCTCACCCCGTACCTGGGCCGCACCGGCGGGACGGTCCTCTTCGGGCTGGGCATGCTCGGGGCGGCGCTGGTCGCCGCGATCGTCGCCTCCCTCGCCGGGGCGTGGGGGCTCGCGGAGGTCTTCGGGTGGCGGCACACGCTCAACGAGCGGCCCAACCGCGAGACCGCCAAGTTCTACGTCACCTACGCGCTTGCGCACATCGTCGGCGCGGTGCTCGTCCTGGCCAGTGTCGACCTGGTCAACCTGGCCGTGGAGGTCGAAGTGATGAACGCCTTGCTGCTACCGATCGTGCTGGGCCTGCTGCTGGTGCTGGAAGCCAAGGCCCTGCCCGAGCATTGGCGCATGCGCGGGCTGCACAAATACGTCACGCGCGCGCTTTGCCTGGTGGTCATCGGTTTTGGGCTCTACATGGTTCCCCAGGCGCTGGGCTGGACTTGAATCGTCTTACTCGTTGTGGTGCGCCGGGTAGGCGTGGACGAGTGCGCTGTGGAGCCTTGGCACGGCATGAGTCAGTTCGTGTTCGGCGTCATGAGCGATGCGGTGGGCGTCCTCGAGGCTGGTGCCGGGATCGATGTCGAGTTCGGCGTCGGCGTGCAGCTGGTGCCCTATCCAGCGCATCCGGATGCTACGCACACTGCGGACTCCGGGCCGGGCGGCAAGGCATGCTTCGGCGGTGTCGACGAGCTTGGGGTCCACCGCATCCATGAGCCGGCGGAAGATGTCGCGCACGGCGCGATACAGCACCGCCGCAATCGCCACGGTGATGATCATGCCGACGATCGGGTCCGCAACCGGGTACCCGAGAGCGACGCCGATCGCTCCGAAAAGCACGGCCAGCGAGGTGAATCCGTCAGTTCGCGCGTGTAGGCCGTCGGCGACGAGGGCGGCCGAGCCGATCCGGCGGCCGACCCGGATCCTATAGCTCGCGACGCCCTCGTTACCGAGGAAGCCGACGATGCCGGCCGCCGCGACCCAGCCGACGTGCTCGACCGCAACAGGGTGGATGAGCCGCAGGACGGCTTCGTAGCCGGCGATCATCGCCGACAGGGCGATCATGCCGATGACGAACAAACCGGCGATGTCTTCGGCGCGACCGTAGCCGTAGGTGTACCGGCGGGTTGCCGCGCGTCGGCCTAACGAGAAGGCGATCCAGAGCGGGACTGCGGTCAGCGCGTCCGAGAAGTTGTGAATGGTGTCGGCGGCCAGGGCGATCGATCCGGACACGACGGCGATGACCACCTGCATGGTGGCGGTCGCGGCCAGGCCGACGAGGCCGATCTTGACCGCCCGGATGCCGATGGCACTGGATTCCAGCGCGATGTCGAGGCTGTCGGCGGCGTCGTGGCTGTGCGGGATGAAAAGTTGGGCCACGAGGCCGCGAAGTCCGTGGGCATGTTCGTGACCAGGCCCGTGGTCGTGGTCGCTATCCCCGCTCATCGCTATGCTGCCCGCTTACCTGCATGCATACGCAGATAATAAGTCACCAACCCGCCCACGCGACATACCCACCGATGGTTTCGGCGGGACGATGGGCCCCAGGCCAACGGGTCCTCCACAATCGCCACCACGAGATCGCCCAGCACGCCGCGCCCATAGTTCTAGCAGGCGGAGAGCCCAGCTGACCGATAACCGTGATCGGCGAAAACGGGCGGGCGGAAACCAGCGCAATGATCTCGTCGGCCGCCCGTGATCCGGCCCCTCGACATCGCATGCTCCGCGGCGCAACGACGGTCGCAAAAGCATTCCTTGCTGGGGCGAAAGGCCACCGTCGGATCTCGCCGATTGGGGTAAGCGGCCCCCGGCAGAGTGTTTTACCGTCTACCGCACTGGACGTCGGCCGTCTCCGGGCGCCGAACAGCACCGCATTCGGTCATCGGGTCGGCATTACCCGAGATGACCTCCAGGCGAGGGGCCGTAATTGGATTGCAGATGCAGAGAAACCGTCGTGGATTCCCCTGGCTATCTGCCCTGAGACGTCGGGACTGGGACTGGGACTCGGTGGCGGTTGGCAATGACAGCTGAGGTTGTTGAACGGGCTCGGGTCTGCGCTGGCCATTGGTGCTGGCCCGGCGCTGGCGCCCAGGGCGATAGCGACGCTGACGAGTACTGTCGTAATCACTTGGGAATGAAGCACTTACAGCCTGCAGTCTGGATGCAGTCGGCGTCGCCACCGCGGGCGGAGCCGGTAGATTTGCAGCGGCTCGATCTCGCTGCCTCCATACGTATGACAGTACCCCGGTAGGGTAAGGGCGTCAATGTTATCCCTGCGTTGTTGCGCCAGCGATCAGGGCGGGTGGGTTGACGTTTCGGCGGTGATGCTTTGTCGACTTGGTGTCGCCCGGGGCCCTACAAGCCGGTTTAGCGGCTGCATAAACGTCGGTGAAACCAGTCGCGGCCCCGAGAAGTGCCCGAGGCCGCGACTAAGGGTGGTTAGTCGTTACACGTGCATCCGGGGGGACCGCAGCCGCAGCCGGCCGCTTGGGTGCAGGCGGAGTCACCGCAGGCGCAACCAGTGGATTTGCATTGGCAGGTACAGGTATGAGTTTCATTCATGCCGAGAACAATACCCCCATGGGGTATTGGCCGCAAGCGCATGTGTGCACCGCGGCACTTGACTGGGGGCACGCGGTCGCCCGCGAGATCCTCTTGATCACGAGCGAACAAGTCGTGCGATAGCCGCGGAGGCCTCGGACAGCTTCACATCAGCCTCGTTCCCTCCTTGAGTAAGTGCCTGGCTGACGCAGTGTTCGAGATGGTCGTCGAGCAGGTTCAACGCCACAGACCGTAAAGCACTGCTGGCTGCACTGATTTGGGTGAGGATGTCGATGCAGTACTTGTCGTCGTCGATCATCTTTGCGATGCCCCGAATCTGGCCCTCGATTCGGCGGAGTCGCTGAGCATAGCGGTCCTTGTTCGCTACATATCCGTATCCGGTGTCCATCCGAACTCCCTGCGCTTGATGATCGAGTCGTTCTCGGGGTTGCCGCCCGATGACGAATTGTCGTCGGCCGCCAAAGCCGTCGTTGCTCGCAACTGTACCCGGTGGGGGTACTTGAGGTCGATCTTTACCACGTCCGTTGGTGCCATCCGCGGGATCTGTTGGCATTGCGGCGGAGGGATCGCGGGGCTATGAATGAGGCTGCAATCCCTTGACCTGGCCAGCAACGACCTCACGTTGCGCGCCACCAATTTCCACCCGAGGCTCGATCGTGGGTGGCTGGGCGGGCGGCAGCTGTTCGGCATGGTAGCGACGCAGGCGGTTGGCGTTGCCGACGACCGACAGCGAGGACAGGGCCATTGCGGCGGCGGCGATCATCGGTGAGAGTCGTAGCCCCAACACCGGATACAACACACCCGCGGCCAGCGGGATACCGACGGCGTTGTAGATCAGGGCGAAAAACAGGTTCTGCCGGATGTTGCGCATGGTGGCACGCGAGAGGCGTATCGCGGTCACGACACCGGCCAGTGACCCGGAAATCAGGGTGATGTCGGCGGCTTCGATCGCCACGTCTGTACCGGTGCCTATGGCCAGTCCGACATCGGCTTGCGCCAGCGCGGGCGCGTCGTTGATGCCGTCACCGACCATGCCGACCCGGCGTCCCTCGGCTTGCAGCCGGCGGATCTCGCCGGCTTTGTGCTCAGGCAGGACCTCGGCCAGCACCCGTTCGACCCCCACCTGGCGGGCGATCGCTGCGGCGGTGCGGGCGTTGTCCCCGGTGATCATCACGACCTGCAGGCCCAGCTTGCGCAGGGCGGCGATCGCGGAGACGGAGTCGTCTTTGACCGTGTCGGCCACGGCGATGACCCCGGCCGGGTGCCTGTCGATGGCGGCGAGGATCGGCGTTTTTCCCTCGGCCGCCAGCTCGGCGCTGATGTGCTCGAGTTCCGCTGTCTCGATGCCATTTTCGGCCAACAACGTCGCGGTGCCAACGAGCACGCTAAGCCCCGCGATGGTGGCCCGGACCCCCTTGCCGGTAATCGAGTCAAACGCCGATACGACGGGAAGGTTGAGGCCGCGATCGCGGGCGCCGGCAACCACGGCACCGGCGATGGGGTGTTCGCTGTCGGCCTCGGCGGCGGCAACCAGCGCGAGCAGTTCGTTTTCGGCGACCGTCCCGGTCACCCGGACGTCGGTGAGGGCGGGCTTGCCGGCGGTGATGGTCCCGGTTTTGTCCAGCACGATGGTGTCGAGCTTCTGCGCGGTTTCGAGCGCCTCGGCAGAGCGGATCAGAATGCCCGCCCCGGCTCCCTTGCCGGTGCCCACCATGATCGATAGCGGGGTCGCCAGGCCCAGTGCGCACGGGCAGGCGATGATCAACACCGCCACCGCCGATACCAACGCCTGGGTCAATGCGGGCGTCGGACCGGCGATGAACCAGATCGCGAAAGTGGCGATGGCGGTGGCGATCACGACCGGCACGAAGTAGGCGGAGATCGCGTCGGCCAGTCGCTGGATCGGGGCTCGTGACGCTTGCGCCTGCTGAACCATCCGGATGATTTGGGCCAGCATGGTGTCCGTGCCGACTTTGGCGGCGCGCACCCGCAACGAGCCGGTGGTATTGACCGTCGCGCCGATGACGGTGTCGCCGGTACGTTTGGTGGCCGGCATGGATTCGCCGGTCACCATCGATTCGTCGACCGCGGACTGTCCGGAGAGCACTGTGGCGTCGACGGGGATTTTCTCGCCGGGCCGGATGAGGATCTCGTCGCCGACGACGACCTCGGCGACGGGGATTTCGGTTTCGATGCCGTCGCGCAGCACCCGGGCGGTACGGGCTTGCAGACCCAATAGCGCGCGGATGGCCTCGCCGGTGCCGGCTTTGGCGCGGGCTTCCAGTAGCCGGCCCAGCATGATCAGCGTCAGGATCACCCCGACCGCCTCGAAATACACGTCGCGCACTTCGGCCGGTAAGACACCGGAGGCTACCGTGACGAGCAGGCTATAGCCGTAGGCCGCCAGGGTGCCGAGGGTGATGAGGCTGTTCATGTCGGCGCTACGATGCGCCAGCGCCAGCCAGCCGGACCGATGGATCGGCCACCCCGCGTAAAACATCACCGGGGTGATCAACGTCAGCTGCACCCAATGGTTGAGTAAGAACGCTGGCACCCAATGGGAGCCCAGGGGTTGGGCCATCACCGCATACAGCACCGGGACGGTGAGCACCACGCCGATCACCACCCGGCGAGTCAGGTCGGCGATGTCCACGCGTCGTTCTTCCGCCTGGGAGGCTTCGACGTCCGCGGCAGCAGGCTCGTGCGCGCCGTCCGGTGATGCATGACCGGAACCGGCGCTGAATCTTTCGGCTTCGGGCGGTTCGGGTGCCGTGCCGTTAGGGATGACGACCAGCGTGCCCGAGATCATATTCATGCTGCAGGTGAAGCCGAACGACCCCGACTGTCGCGGGGTGAACCTGACGGTGGTGCGCTGATGCGCGGGTAGGGCCGCTGAGAGTTGCAGGCCCGGAAAGACGACCCGCGAGCTGCAATCACCGGTTTCCTGCCGGTCGAATTCGATCTCAACCGGAATGCCTTGGCGCACTTGGATGACGTTGGGGCTGTACCCCCCGCGGACCGTGACCTCGATCCGCTGCACCCCGTCGTTAACCGCAGCTGCGTGCGCTCGTCGCGGCGCAAAGAAGTACCACGCCAAACCGGCGATCACTAGGACCGCGCCCGCCATGATGCCAACGTCAAGAACGGACATCATGAACTCCTCGACAGCAGGGACGAATTAGGTGTTGCGCTGTGGGCGGCGCTCGGAGCTGGCTTGCCGCGCCAGCTCGGTCATGCGGACCTGGTACGTCTCGACATCGATCTCCCCGGACAGCCGCTGTCGGACGACGACCGCCTCGGCGATGAGTGCCTGACACCGCCAAAGGCTCGCACCCATGCCCGGTGGCAATAGGTCGGATAGCCCGTTGGTGGGCGGTAGCGCCGCTTCGATCTGACGTGCTCGGCGAACGCGCATTAATGCCGCAGCCGTGGTCGCGACGAAGGTGAGCAGCAGAACCACACCAATGAGCAGCGCAACCCAATGGCCGCTCGTAGTCTGACCGGACACCGCCATACCGCTTACCTGTTCCGCAGCGCGGCGCGCTACACCACCGGTCCAGCATTGCCCCACTATACCCCCCGGGGGTAGGGACTTGCGTCACTTATCCCTGGGAAATAAGCCTCTAGCCGACTGGCAAACCAGTACCGCAGGATCGGGGGTAATATCTCTCAAGCTGTCCGATGGGGAGGCGATCGCGATGATGGTCTGGTACGGCCACAACATGGGCTGGTGGGGATGGGCTGGAATGGGCGTCGGCATGGTGTTGTTCTGGGCGCTGCTTATCGCGGGCATTATTGCCCTCGTCGGCTACATCAATGGAGATCGCCAGGGTCGCCAAATCCCGCCGTACACGTCCTCGACAGCGTCGCCGGAACAGGTGCTCGCCGCAAGGTTTGCCCACGGCGAGATCAATGAGACCGAATATCGGGACCGGCTGGCAGTACTGCGCGAGCACGCGCGCCCGTGAGTTGCGCGCTGCCCGAACTGTGTTGTGCGCATGAGGATTCGGGATCGCGTGTCAGTAGCCTCGCGCACCGTGCGACGGGGTCTCTCGGTTCCCGGGTCCGCCCAGGGTCCGCAACGCCCCCGCGGTGAGCAGCTGCTGCCGCGAACCGCGAAGCTCGGCGGCAAGGTCATGTTCGAGCGCCCGGACCTCAAATCCCCGCCGGCGCAACTGTCGATCCAGCGCAGCGATGAACAAGCCCTCGGCCTTGCGGCGGCACCCCAGAACGGCCCGCTCGTTCATGACGTCTCGGGTCAGTGCGGCGGCCGGGCAGGCCGCGACCACCTTCAACGAGGCCCGCATGTCCAACGTCGTGGTCACCCCACACGACGGCGAGGCGCCGATCCCGACCATGTCCGGCGACCGTGATCCCGGACCGCTGGTAGTCGGCAACGTCGCGAACGACTCGCCGCGCCAGTCGGCGATAGACGAGGCGGGTCCAGACCACGAACGCCCATAGCAAGAGGCCGCGCAGCGGATACAGCAGTCCGCCCTTGGAGTGGTACAGGGGCAGGGTGTGGGGCTTGAGTATCCCGCCCCACGCCGGCCGCTCCGGGCACGGTAGCTGGTGAATTCCGTAACCCGCGCCGATCAGCTCCTCGACCGCCTCCGGTACCGCGCCCGGTCGGGTGGCGCCGCCGGCGTAACGCGTGTTCTCGTTCAGCAGACAGTGCGACACGAGGACAATCCGCCGACCGCGCTCATCGCGCAGCTGGTCGAGCAGCAGCTGCGCTTGGGACGGCGTCGGTCTACGGCGCATGGTCGACACGCCATCTCGGCTCGTCCGGTGCGGAGCAGTTTCGGCCGCTGCCCGCCCTGATCGATCGGCCGAGGTGAGCCGCCCCGGGCGAAATCATGGCCGCCGGGCGATGCAATCACAGGACTTCCGCCCCTGGCCCGGCGCGGCACCGCCAACTACCGTCGGCGCTACAGCGAGACCATTGACACATCGCGAGGTTGACCATGTATCAGGCTAAGTGGTTGCAGGTTGTGGTCTGCACGGCCGCGTTGCTGTTGACTGCATGCTCGAGTCACCCGGTGCCACCGGCATCGTCATCCCCCTCCCCCCTGGCCGATTCCACCCGATCAAATGCGTTGTCAGCCATGCACGGTGAGGCGCTCGCCCATGCGAAGTATCTGGCGTATGCGACCCAGGCGCAGCAGGCCGGGCGGACGCAGGCCGCGCAGGACTTCACCAACGCCGCCCAGACCGAGCACATGGATCACTTTGCGCGCGAGGCCGATCTGGTCGGACTGGGCAGCGACATCGCGGCCAACCTGCGCGACGCGATCAACGGCGAGGCCAACGAGACCAACTCCATGTACCCGGGTTTCGCCAAGCAGGCCACCGCTGACAACGACCCGGCCGCGGCATCCGCCTTCAGCGAGATCGGCTCCGACGAGGCAGCCCACCTCAAGGACTTCCAGGCAGCACTGAACGCGGTGAGCAACTCTGGCGGCGGCGCGTCGGTACCGGCCGGCGCAACGCCGGCACCGGCGGCCATCACGGCCGGGCCCCCGCGGTCGTCCGGGGCCACGCTGGCAAACCTGCGCACAGCGATGCAGGGGGAGGCGTTCGCCTACGCGAAATACATGCGCTACGCCGATCAGGCGCGACGAGACGGTAACTCGGCGGTGGCGCAGCTCTTTACCAACACCGCCAACTTCGAGTTGAACGAGCATTTCGCGATGCTGGCCACGCTGGCCGGCTTGGTGGCCACCGACACCAACGCAAACCTGCAAGACGCGATCAACGGTGAGCAGCACGAGGCCGATGTCATGTATCCCGACTATGCCCGCCAAGCCGATCAGGCGGGAAACCCTCAGGCCGCCAACCTGTTCCGGGAAATTGCCGGTGACGAGAAGGCCCACCAGCAGACCTTTCGGAAGGCGCTGACCACGTCATGACCATGGCGGAGGCAGGAACCGGCACGGCCCTGTCCGGGTTAACAGCCCAGGAGGCCGCGCGTCGGCTCGCCGCCGACGGACCCAATGAGCTCGCGGCCCAGATGCGGCGGAACCTGCTGCAGGAAGCCTGGGATGTCGTACGCCAGCCCATGCTGCTCCTGCTCCTCGGTGCCGGCCTGGTGAACTTCCTGGTGGCCGAGCCGCTGGACGGCATCATGCTGTTGGGTTTCGTCGTCGTGGTCATCACGATTTCGATCTATCAAGAGCACAGAACTGAACGGGCGCTGGCCGCGCTGCGTGACCTGTCGTCGCCACGGGCGCTCGTGGTACGGGACGGGACGCAGGTACGCATTGCCGGCCGCGACGTTGTGCGCGGCGATGTGGTCCTTCTCGCCGAGGGTGACCGGGTCCCCGCTGACGCGGTCCTGCTGGAATGCGCGAACTTCTCGGTTGACGAGTCGGCGCTGACGGGCGAATCCGTGCCGGTGCGGAAGGCGTCGATCGAGCCGCCGGCGATGTCGGCGGCCATGGGTCGACCCGGTGGGGACGCGACGCCATGGGTCTTCTCGGGAACCCTGGTGGTCAAGGGCCACGGCATCGCGGTGGTCAGGGAAACCGGCGCAGGCACCGAGCTGGGAAAGATCGGGACGGCTCTGCGCACGATAGAGCCGGAGCGCACTGCGCTGCAACGGGAAATCGACCGCCTCGTAGGAATTCTCGCCGTTTTTGGTCTTGCCGTCGCGGTCGTCGTCGTGATTGTTTACGGGCTGACAAGAGGCAATTGGCTTACGGGTGTGCTCGCGGGCATCGCGACCGCGATGGCGCTGCTGCCGGAAGAGTTTCCGGTGGTCCTGACGGTGTTTCTGGCACTGGGCGCCTGGCGAATGTCGCGTAAGCAGGTCCTCACCCGGCGTCCCCCGGTGATCGAAACGCTGGGATCGGCGACAGTCCTGTGCGTCGACAAGACTGGCACATTGACGCTGAACCGAATGACAGTGTGCCAGCTCATCGTTGACGGGCATGCCCATACCCTCGGCGAGGATCCGCTACCCGAGGCGTTTCACACCATCGCGGAGTTCGCCGTGCTGGCCTCGCCCGTTGACCCGTTTGATCCGATGGACAAAGCGTTCAGGGAACTTGGCGAGAAGTACCTGTCCGGAACAGAACACGTCCACGCCGCGTGGGAACTGGTGCGCGAATATCCGCTCTCGGAAAGGTTGTTGGCGCTGTCCCACGTCTGGCGCTCGACCGACGGCGGCAAGTTCGTCATCGCCGCCAAGGGCGCACCCGAGGCGATCGCTGACCTGTGCCACTTCACCGCTGACCAGCTCGCCGCACTGACCGCCGATGTGGAGCGAGCCACCGCCGGCGGCCAGCGGGTCCTCGCGGTGGCGTGCGCCCGCTTCGACGACCACACCACATTGCCGGCCGAGCAGCACGACTTCGAGTTCGAATTCCTTGGGCTGGCTGGTCTTAATGACCCGGTGCGGCCGGGCGTGGCCGCTGCGGTCGCTGAATGCCGGCGTGCCGGCGTCCGCACGATCATGATCACCGGCGACTATCCCGGCACCGCACTGGCGATCGCCCGCGACATCGGCTTAGACCATGCCGCCGGCTGCATCACCGGCCGGGATCTCGAAGCGATGTCGGATGATGAGCTGGCTCGCCGCATCCGATCCGTCAGTGTTTTCGCGCGAATGGTGCCAGAGCAGAAGCTCCAACTCGTCCGCGCCCTGCAAGCCAACGGTGAAGTGGTCGGGATGACCGGTGACGGCGTCAATGACGCTCCGGCGTTGCGCGCGGCCAACATCGGCATCGCAATGGGGGCGCATGGCACCGACGTCGCCCGCGAGTCTGCTGGGCTCGTCATCACCGACGACGACTTCACGTCGATCGTTGGTGGAGTGCGGCAGGGCCGCGGCATCTTCGACAATTTGCGGAAAGCGATGGCCTATGTGATCGCCGTGCACCTCCCGATCGTGGGCATGTCGCTCATCCCGGTTTTCGTCGCCGGCTGGCCCCTCGTGCTGCTGCCCGTCCAGATCGCATTCCTCGAACTCATCATCGATCCTGCGTGCTCGGTGGTGTTCGAAGCCGAGGAGACCGACCCTAAGATCATGGAATCGTCGCCGCGCGGGCCCCACGAGCGGATGTTCGGTGTACGCGTACTGACAATTGCCGCGCTGCAAGGGCTTTCGGTGCTGGCCGCTACCCTCGGCGTTTTCCTGTGGGCAGCGCTCAACGATCGCCCCGACAATGTCGTCCGCTCAGTGACGTTCGTCGCGCTCGTCGTCGGCAATCTCGCGTTGATTCTGGTGAATCGGTCATGGCGGCTTCCGATCTGGCGAACGTTCCGGGAGCGGCGCAACCGCGCCCTGAAGTGGATACTCGCTGCGACGGCTTCGCTGCTCGTCATGGTGCTGGTGGTTCCCGGACTGCGCCGCGCCTTCAACTTCGGCCCAATCACACCGCGGGACTGGATCATCGCCGTCGCGGCCGGTGTCATCGGTGTCGCGTGGTTCGAGATCTACAAGACAGCCGCAGCGCGGCGCTAGCACCCGGTGACAGCGACCGTGCGCAGATTTGTGCCCAAACCCCGGCGATTCGATTGCCGGTCACACGGTGATCGTCCACCGCCTACGCCGGCGGCATCGGCATCTGCACGGCCGTTCATTAGGGGCCAAAGTCATCAAAGACCGCTTCTTTCGATTCTGGTTACGAACGAGTCGATGGTGCACATTGGGACGACGTTATAGCGACTCAAACCTGGAACAGACGTGTCAGCACTCAACGAAGTCTTTTTCGAGTCCGACGGCGCACGGTGTGCGGCCGATCTCTACCGGCCCACCACCGTCGACACCAGGCTGCCCTGCGTGGTGATGGGGCACGGCGGTAGCGCCACCAAGCGCCTCGGCCTGCCCGCGTATGCGGAGAAGTTCACGAAGGCGGGCTTGGCGGTTTTGGCGTTCGATTATCGGAATTTCGGCGCCAGCGGCGGCGAGCCCCGGCAAGTCAGCAAGGTTGCCGAACAACAGGATGACTACCGTGCGGCGGTGCGATACCTGCGCGGCCGTGACGACATCGACCCGCATCGTATTGCCTTGTGGGGAACGTCGCTGAGCGGTGGTCACGTGCTGGCGGTAGCCGCAACCGATCCGGATATCGCTGCGGTGGTGTCGCAGGTACCGCTTATCGACGGCTGGCACCGCGGCCGTATGCTGCGCCAACGTCTCAACTGGGATGTAACGTGGCGGACTGCGCAATTCGCAGTCGCGGCTGTGCGCGATGTGGTGGGGGCGAGGTTGGGTAGGGAGCCGTATCTGGTTCCCGTGGTGGCGCATTCCGGCAAGGTCGCGGTGTTCACCGAGCCTGAGGCCGGAGCCGCGTTCGAGGCGCTGGGCGGCGAAGCCGTCGGCTGGCGCAATGCGCATGCGCCGCGCATGCTTTTCGCCTTGCCCCGCTACCGCAAAGGCACCGCAGAGAAGCTGCGCATGCCGGTCCTGATGTGCATCGGGGACCACGACCTGCAAGCTTCACCCAGGTTCGGCGCTCGCATAGCGTCGCTGATGAATAACGTTGAACTGCATCGCTATCCGGTGGGGCACTTCGACGTCTACACGGGAACGCTGTTCGAGGCGATCAGCGCGGTGGAGACGGAATTTCTGCACCGCCACCTGATTGGCGGTTCTTCGACGAACGGCGCCCGCGGCTCATGACGCGCTGGAAGTCGAAGGCGCGCCGGGCCGCGGCGTATTCGTGGGCGGTCCGCGATGCACGACGAGCCGCAAAAGCGGGCCGAACGGGCATCGAGCAACGGCAACGGGATCGCCTGCAAAAATTGTTGGATTTCGTGCGAGCCCACTCGCCTTACCTCGCGGACCTTTACCGCGACCTGCCATCGCCGCTGAGCGATATCAGCCAATTACCGGCCGTCACCAAAGCACAAATGATGTCGCACTTCGACGACTGGGTGACCGATCCTGACGTCACCCAGGCCGACGTCGAAGCCTTCATCGCCGATCCCGAGCTTGTCGGGCACGATTATCGCGGTCGCTACGTGGTCTGCACGACCTCCGGCGCCACCGGAACCCCCGCGATCCTGATGCACGACCAACGAGCACTGATGATCTACAACGTCCTCGGCTATGTCCGGTCATTGCCAGTGTCGTTGTTGTCCCCCGCGAACATGTGGGCACTAGTTCGCGGAAGGGGAAGGCTGGCAGCGGTCTTTGTCACCGGCGGCCATTTCCTCGGCAGCACAATGATGGCCAGGCGGCACCGCACCATGCCGTGGCGAACCGGCACGCAGCGGCTCTTCTCGGCTATGACCCCATTGGACGAATTGGTGAGGCAGCTCAACGACTTCCAGCCCGTCGTACTCGGTGGCTATCCGAGCGTGCTGGAGGCACTGGCGGAGCAGAAGCGTTCGGGGAGCTTACGAATCCAGCCCGTCCTCCTAAATGCTGCGGGCGAAACCCTCACCACCGCGGCGCGTGAGCGAATCGCGACAGCGTTCGGATGTCGGGTGAGCAACTATTACGGCTCGTCGGAAGCGGTTGGCCTGACGTATGAATGCACCGCTCAGCAACTGCACGTAAACGCCGATTGGTACATCGTGGAACCCGTGGACGACCACGGCGATCCGGTGCCCGCGGGCCAGTTGTCGCACGGTGTCTTCGTGACCAACCTCGCCAATAGAGTCCAGCCGATCATTCGCTACCAGTTGGGCGATCGGGTAGTCACGAGTGCCGAGCGCTGCCGCTGTGGCAGCGCCTTCCCGCGCATCGAGGTCACCGGGCGTACCGACGACACCTTGTCCTTCCCTGAGAATGGGAAAGTCGTTGAGGTAATCCCGTTGGCCATTGCCACTGTCGCCGAAGAGACACCAGGCGTGCTCAGCTGCCAACTGATCCAAACCGAACCGCTCAAACTCATGGTGCGCTTGGCGGTCAAGGAGCAAGGCACAAAGCCCGCGGTGTGGGAAGCGCTGCGAAGACGGCTGGCGGCCTACCTATCTGAGCAAGGTGCTACCCAGGTGAAAATCGAGAATGCCGCCCAGCCACCGGAATTGCATCCGCTCAGCGGAAAATTTCGACAGGTGTACTCACAGGTGGGGCGGTGACTATGAACTCGCTGCCCCCTCGCGAGTGGATGCACCTCGCCGATGGCCGCGCGCTCGCCTACACCCAGTGGGGAGACCCGAACGGTGCGCCGGTGTTCGAATTCCGTGGCCTGCCAAGTTCCCGCATGGGCGACGCCGTGGATCTCGACGTAATCACCGCCGCTGGAGTCCGACGCATCACCGTCGATCGACCAGGCGTCGGCTTCTCCGACCCGCAGGCCGGTCGCGCACTTCTCGACTGGCCGGACGACGTTCGCGTTCTGGCCGACCACCTCGGACTTGAGCGCTTCCCCGTGCTCGGTACATCCGGCGGAGGCCCGTTCGCAGCGGCATGCGGCTACGCCTTGCCAGATCGCGTTGCTCGCGCGGCGTTGGTCAGCACTGTGGGGCCGCCGGATCGGCGAGGCGCCTTCGACGGAATGAATCGGGGAGAGGCCGGCACCATGATCCTCGCCCGACGGGCACCGGTGCTTGCGCGGTGGCTCGTCGGCGCAGCGGTTCTCGCGGAGCGTCGGCGTCCCGGCACGGTTTATCGCGGACTAGTGAAGGCACTTCCCGAGGTGGACCGGAGAGTCGCCGCGCAACCGGCCGTGCGGGAAAGTCTGACGGACTCGTTTGCGCTGGCCTTCCGACAAGGTGCGCGTGGGCAGGTACGGGACTGGGCGATCATCGCCACCCCGTGGGGATTCGACCCAGCGGACATTCGCGTTCCCGTGCACCTCTACCACGGCGTTCTCGATGATCGTGCCCCATATCATCACGCGCGCGATCTCGCCGAACGGTTACCCGATTGCGGAATCACCGGGTATCCGGACGAGGGGCACATGCTGGTTTTCTGCCACGCGGAAGAGATCCTGATCGCGACCGCGGACAAACCTGGGTGACGCAGGTCAGGACCAGGGGCCGGGGAAGTGGCCGTCCTGGTCTTGCACCATCACGATGTCTTTGCAGTCCCCGTTCAAGGCCGCGGCATTCTCACCGCGGCATACCAGCGTCCAGCCCGATATCCGGGCGAAGGGCCGAACGGACCAGGTGGTCGCAATCGGATCGGTGGCGGGTAGGGCAAGGACAGCAAACGTATTGCCGACGTTGGTGATGTAGAGGTGGTCCTCGAAGAACGCGATCTTGGCAATCGACATCTTCTTCGCGTCGTCCTGCGTCTTCAAGAAATCCCACTGCTGTGTCCGCAGGTTCCAAACCCCGAAGCCGAACGGGGAGTTGTCCGAGTCGTGGCCATCGACAAACAATTTCCCGTCGGACAACGTCGCGGACAGCCCGCCACCGGGAATGCGATCGGAATCGCCGATCTTGATGACGGCCTTCGCGTTCAGGTCGTAAAACATCGTCGACAGCACCGGGGGATTGTAGGAATCCCAGTGCGTGATCTTCACGAGTTTGTTTGGACCATCGGATAATTCGGCGTCCACACTTCGGATGTCGTTATCCTGGTAGATCGTCTCTCCGCTGGGCCGGCGCAGCTCTGCGCCCGACGTCTTGGCGGGGTCGCTGTTGCGTTGAAACGCAAGGACGTCCTGCCAGGCGAGCCCGGACTGCGGGTCGTTCCACGGCATCGACAAGTCCGCCCCGGAAAGGATCACGGTCCGCGGCGGCGACGTGGGGGAGTGCCCGTCGGTGAAGGCGTTGATCCACGCCACGCCCGATGCGGTCGAGGACAGCCCCCAGTCCTTCGCCGCGGTCATCTTGAGGTCCGGGGTCGGCGGTTGCAGCTCTTTTGTCGCCAACGGTTGGCCGGCCTTGAAGTCGTAGGCGTACGCGGTCGCCTTGGTGACTTCGGGTTGTTGCGCTTGGGCCGGTTTGACGGTCGTGACGATGTAGACGACTTTCATGTGGTCCGCCGTGCCCGTCAGCGCGCAGATGGCGCCGGTGAGATTCTCGCCGGCGGCGACCGCCGGAACGGCCGGCGCGACGTATTGCCCGGTCTTGGTATCAAAGATTTTCGGGCGGATGTCCTCGAGTGCGGATTTGCTGGTGGAAAGCTTCTCCGGGCAACCGAAGTACGCCGTTCCGCCATAGCTTTTCCAATCCTTCTCCAACGGACCCGTTATAGGCGCCGGCGACGGAACGGCGCTGCTGACCTTTTTCGACGCAGAAGTCGAGGTGGTTGGTGTCGCCGCGGGCGGGGACGCGGTCTCCGAACAGGACACGACGGCCAGGCAGGCGACCGACGCCACCAGGGCTAGCCCAAATTTGGGCACAGTTTGCCCCGTAAACGCCCGCATCAAAAAACCCCCGTTAAGTTCGTGTAACCAACGAGCGTAAAGCGGGCTGGGACACACCGCGACTTGTGTGCGGCGGTCTTGGTCACACCAAGCCCGCCGACCGACTATCGGTCGAACTCGATGGGCAGACTCTTCGGGCCGCTCAGGCTCACCATCGGTTTCCAGGGAACCGGTCCGGCGGTGCGCGGGTTGAGCAGGCGGCTCGCGATGACGTTCAGCGCTTCGGCGATCTCGCGGCGGGCCAGGTTGGCGCCCAGGCAGTAGTGCACACCGCCGCCGAAGGTCAAGATGGGCGGCGCCCCCTCGCGCGTGATGTCGACCCGGTCGGGATCGTCGTACACCGCCGGGTCACGGTTGGCCGCGGCGGTGTTCACCAGGACCATCGTGCCGGCGGGAAAGAGGTAGCCGTCCAGCTCGACGTCCTCGACCACCAGCCGGAGGGTTCCGCACGCGATCGGCGAGTGGCGCATGGTCTCCTCGACGGCGCGCATCGCCAGTTCGGGGTGCTCCTTGAGCAAGCCCCACTGCTCCGGATGCTCGCAGAGGACGTGCACCGAGGCGGCCACCTGGTTGCGGGTGGTGTCGGTCCCCGCCAGGAGGAGGCCGCCCGCGAGCATCCGCAATTCGGCGGTGTTCAGCCGGTCGCCGTCGTCCTCGGCGCGAATGAGGTCGGAGAGCAGGTCATCGGTCAGGCTGTGCCGCCGCCGCGCGACCATGTCGTCGACGTAGTCGTCGAGCTGGCGCCAGGCCCGCATGACGACGGGCTCGACTTCCCGGAGGTCGACGTTGAAGCTGAAGGCCTTGAAGACGTCGTCCGCCCACAACGAAAACTGTTGCCAATCCTCACGTGGAGCGCCGAGCAATGCGCAGATGATCGGGACGGGGTAGGGCCGTGCGAGGTCGGTGACGACGTCGCAGCGCCCGGCGTCGATGACGCTGTCGACCAGCTCGTTCATCACGCCGACCATGGTGTCGTGCAGGCGCAGGGTCGCGCGGGGCGTGAACGCCTTCGACGTCAGGCTGCGCAGCCGATGGTGCGCGTCGCCTTCCAGGCACAGCAGGCTGTTGATGACCTTGTCCCACAGCGGGCCCGACGTGAGGCCCTGGACCATCAGATTGATCCCGGGCGGGATCTGGAATCGGGCATCGCGAAGCACGGAGCGGACGAGGTGGTAGGAGAGGACTTCCGGCCCGTGCGGTCCGATGGCGATGGGGGCGTGCCGCTGGGCCGCCTGGAGGCGGGGATAGACCTCGGCGGGGGACTCCTCGGCACCGTACGCCAGCGTCGGCAGATCGGCATCGAAAACGCTTGTGGGAGCGGTACCGACGGTCATGACGGTCTCCTCGAGGTCGTACGCGAATGAGTTCGCGACAACTTTCACACAATGTATGGCCGTCCCGGTTAGCTGTCAACGATATTGGGCGCCAGGTACGAACGTTTCCGCGTAGTCCAGACGGCCCCCGCCATACAAAAAGGAAGGTCTGTGTGGCCAGCCGTAAGGCGGCTACCCGCGTCTCACGCCGCGGACCAGCTGGCCGCCGATGAGCACGACCGCGAACACGCCGCCGGTGACTCCCGAAATCAGCAGTGGCAGTTGGCCGTTCGAACCCCACAGGAGGCCCGCCCACAACCCCGCCACCAGCACCGCCAGTCCGACGCCGCCCTGGAACAGGCCCTGCGCGCTGGCCTGGTGCTCCTGGTCGACAAGCCCCGAAATCCAGGCCTTCCCGACGCCGTCGGTGCACCCCGTGAACAATCCGTAGGCACCGATCAGCAGCCATGCCGTCACGTTGTCGGTGGTCAGCCCGAGCCCGATATAGCCAACCGCGAAGAAGGCCAGGCCGAGGCCGAACAGCGCCGGTCTGCCGATGCGGTCGGCGAGAGATCCGGCCGGGTAGCTGGCCAGGGCATACACCGCGTTATATCCGACGTACGCCAGGATCACCCCGACCACGGAGAAGCCAATCTCGTTGAGCCGCAACAACAACAGGGCGTCCGGAAAATTCACCACGCTGAAGACCACCAGGAGTGCAGTCACCCGCCAGTACGGTTGCGGCAATGAGCGCACACCGGCCCACATGGACTGCCGCTGCGCTCGCGGGCCGCGACGGCTGCGCTCGCGCACCAGAAAGACGAGTGCCACGGAAAGGACGGCGGGCACGATGGCGACATACAGCAACGGCGCGATGCGGTGGTCCAGCAGCTCATAACCCACCAACCCGAGCAGCGGACCGAAGACGGCGCCAAAAGTGTCCATCGCGCGGTGGAAGCCGAAAACCCGTCCGCGCAGGGACTCGTCCACATCGTCGACCAGCAGCGCGTCCCGCGGTGCGCCGCGGACGCCCTTACCGAGCCGATCGACGACGCGACCCGCGAGCACACCCGGCCACGCCGCGGCCACCGCGATGATGACCTTCCCGAGGGCCGCCATTCCGTAGCCGGTGGCGATCAACGGGCGCCGTGCGAACCTGTCGCCGAGCGGGCCCGCCGCGAGTTTCGTCAAGGAAGCCGCGCCCTCGGCCGCGCCCTCGACGGCTCCCACCACCGACGGGGGCGCACCGAGCACGGCCGTCAGGTAGATCGGCAGCAGCGGATACAACAGCTCGCTGGCGGTGTCCTGCAGGAACGAGACTCCGGAGAGCACCCGAACGTTGCGGGTGAGCCAGTGGGGCCCCGAGTAGGTTTCAGTCTTGGGCACGAAGCCGCACCATCCGGGTCGTCGACGTCTCGTCCAACTCAACGACGTCGGACCGCGACCGCAGGAAATCGCTGAATGACCGGAATCCCAAAGACCTTTCGCTGAACGACGGGTCCATCCGCTTCATCTGTGCCTTCACGGCCGAGTTGTGCAGCCAGTCGACGTCGTCCTTCTCCAAGCCGATCTGCAGCGCGCGCGTCAGGAGTGCCGTGGCGGCGGCCTGCGGATCGGGTGGCTCCGGTTCCTCGGGCTGCGCAGCGTTGGCGCGCCCGGTCCGTCGCTTCGGTGGCTTGGCCTCGGCACCGGCGTCCGGGGCCGCGGGCTCCGGTTCCAGTGCCGGCACCCCCGGGAGCGAGTCATAGATGACGAACTCGTCACAGGCCGCCGCCAGCGCCCGGCTCGACGCGCCGGCCACCCCGATGCCCACCACGTACCGGCCGAGCCTCTTACACCGCTGGGCCAATGGGATGTAGTCGGAGTCACCGGCCACGATCACCACGTGGGTCAGGTCGGGCAGCCGGAACATGTCCTCGACCGCGTCGACGGCCAGCCGGATGTCGGCGCCGTTCTTGCCGTAGGCCGCCGCCGGGAACAACTGCACCAGGTCGACCGCGCGGGCCACCAGCTGTCCGCGGTATCCGGCGTTGATGTCCGCCGACCAGTCCGCATAGGCACGGGTGAGCACCAGGGTCCCGAACGACGACGCGAAGTCTAGGATCGCGCCGACGTCGACGGTGGCCCGGTCCAGCCGCTCGGAATACTGCTCGAGCCCCTTGGCTTTGTCCCGCTGGAACGAGCTGCGGCCATGAACCTGGTCGTATCGTGAGATCACGATGTTGTCAAAGTCGAGGTAGACGGCCACACGGGCCGCAACCGGTTCGGTCATGGACTAAATCATCGCTGAGGCGTCCGGCACTGTGGGGGCCGGAAGCGTTTTCCGTCACTATTTGCCCGTGCGGGGCCCTACAGCAGCGCCAGAGCGGGTACACCCGGGGGATGAGTCAGTTGAAGTTTCTCGAGCTGCACGGCGATCGGGTCGCCTACCGTGACGAGGGCGACGGCGAGGTGCTCCTGCTCATCCACGGGATGGCCGGCAGCTCGGAGACGTGGCGGTTGGTGATACCGCCGCTGTCGAAGAAGTTCCGGGTCATCGCCCCGGACCTGCTCGGCCACGGGGAATCGGCGAAACCGCGCACGGACTATTCGCTGGGCGCATTCGCGGTGTGGCTTCGTGACCTGCTCGACGAACTCGGCGTCAGCCAGGCCACCCTGGTCGGTCAATCGCTCGGTGGCGGGGTCGCGATGCAGTTCGTCTATCAGCACCCCGACTACGCCAAGCGGTTGATCCTGATCAGCAGCGGCGGCCTCGGTCCCGACGTCGGTTGGGTGCTGCGGCTGCTCTCGGCGCCCGGGGCGGAGCTGGTGTTGCCGATCATCGCGCCGAAGCCCGTCCTGTCCGTCGGCAATCGGGTCAGGTCGTGGCTGAGGAGCGCCGGGATCCAGTCGCCGCGCGGGGCCGAGATCTGGAGCGCCTACTCGTCGCTGTCGGATGGCGAAACGCGCCAGTCTTTCCTGCGGACACTGCGCTCGGTGGTCGATTACCGCGGCCAGGCGGTCAGCGCGCTCAGCAGGCTGCGGCTGCGCGAGGACTTGCCCGTCATGGCGATCTGGGGAGAGCGTGACGGCATCATCCCCGTCGATCACGCGTACGCCGCGCACGAGGCTCGTACCGACGCCAGGCTCGAAATCCTGCCCGACGTCGGCCACTTCGCACAGGTGGAGGCGCCGAATCAGGTGGTGGAGCTGATCGAGGACTTCATCGCAACGGGCAACCGCCACGAAACGGCGACTACCCGGCTGCGCCTGGAATCTGAGGCGTAGCTTCGTCGCGCAAGCCGGTCGTAAGATTGCGGCGATGCGCAAAGCCGCGCGTACCGCGCTTCCGCCGGGGCCCCGGCTGCCCCCGGCGGTGCAGGCCGCGTTGATGCTGTACCGCGGGTCGCACTTTGTCGCCGCCTGCCGGCGTCGTTATGGCAATGTGTTCACGCTGCGCGTCGCGGGAATGGGCACGCTGGTGTATTTGGCCGACCCGGCCGATATCAAGACGGTGTTCGCCGGCGACCCGCACGTCTTCCATGCCGGCGAAGCGAATTCGATGCTGAGCGGGCTGCTGGGCGACACCTCCCTTCTGGTGATCGACGAAGACGTCCACCGGGATCGGCGCCGTCTGATGGTGCCGCCATTCCATCGCGACGCCGTCGCACGCCAAGCGGGGCTGATGGCCGAGATCGCCGCGGCGAATATCGCGGGGTGGCCGGTGGGCAAGAGCTTCGCGGCCGCGCCCAAGATGTCGGAGATCACCCTTGAGGTGATCCTGCGGACGGTCATCGGCGCCACCGACCCGGCCCGGCTCGCGGCGCTGCGTGAGATCATGCCGCGGCTGCTCAGCGTGGGTCCATGGGCGACTCTGGCACTGGCGAAGCCGGAGCTGCAGCGCTACCTCCCGTGGCGAGGGCTGCGTCGGCGGATGGCTGAAGCCGACCGCCTGCTCTACACGGAGATCGCCGAGCGCCGAGCGGACCCCAACCTGGCCAACCGCACCGACGTGCTGGCCATGCTGGTCCGCGCCGACGACGGCGGCCGCACGATGTCCGACCGTGAGCTGCGCGACCAGCTGATGACGTTGCTGGTGGCCGGGCACGACACCACCGCGAACGGGTTGTCCTGGGCGCTCGAGCGGTTGACCCGCCACCCGGCCGTATTGGCCAAGGCCGTGGCCGCCGCTGAGGCCGGCGCCGCGGGCGATCCGGCCGGCGACGAGTATCTCGACGCGCTGGTGAAGGAGACGTTGCGGATCCGTCCGGTGGTGTTCGACGTGGGGCGGGTGCTGACCGAACCGGCCGACGTGGCCGGCTACCGGCTGCCGGCCGGGGTGATGGTGGCGCCCGGAATTGGGCTGGTGCACACGAGCGCCGCTGTGTACCCGGATCCGCACCGATTCGATCCGGACCGCATGCTGGGCGCCACCCTGAGCCCGACGACCTGGTTCCCGTTCGGCGGTGGCAACCGCCGCTGTCTCGGCGCCGGCTTCGCCATGGTCGAGATGCGCGTGGTGTTGCGCGAGATTCTGCGCCGGGCCGAGCTGAGCACCACGGCCGCGACCGACGAGCGGCAGAAGCTGAAATTCGTTGTCCTAGTGCCGCATCGTGGCGCTCGCATTCGCGTGCGGGCGATCAGGGACGTCCCCGCCACAACTAGTGGGCGACCTCACTTCGCGCGCCCCGGTAATCGACCTGCCAGTGCTTGATGCCGTTGATGAACGACGACCGCAGTCGCTCGGGATTCGCCAGCGAAGTCAGGTCGGGCACGTGATCGGCGAGCGCGTTGAACATCAGGTCGATCGTCATGCGCGCCAGGTTCGCGCCGATGCAGTAGTGCGCCCCGGTGCCGCCGAAACCGACGTGCGGGTTCGGGCTGCGCAAGATGTTGAAGGCATACGGGTCGTTGAAAACCTCTTCGTCGAAGTTGGCCGAGCGGTAGAACAACACCACCCGCTGCCCCTTGGTGATCCGGACCCCGCCGAGCTCGGTGTCCTCGCACGCGGTGCGCTGAAACGCCGTGATCGGTGTCGCCCAACGGATTATCTCGTCGGCCGCGGTCTTGGGCCGCTGCGCCTTGAACAACTCCCACTGCGCGGGGTAGTCGGTGAAGGCCATCATTCCCTGAGTGATGGAGTTGCGGGTCGTCTCGTTTCCGGCGACGGCCAGCGTGACCACGAACATTCCGAATTCATCCTCGGACAGGCGCTGGCCCTCGGCGTCGGCGTGGACCAGCGTCGTGACGATGTCGTCACCAGGGTTCTCGCGCTTGCGGGCCGCCAATTGCATGGCATACCACATCAATTCGCCCGCTGAGGTGAGCGAGTCGTTGTCGGCGAACTCCGGGTCGTCGCTGCCGATCATGTTGTTGGTCCAGTCGAACAGCTTGTCGTAATCCTCCTGCGGCACCCCGAGCAGGCCGGAGATGGCCTGCAGCGGCAACTCGCAGGCCACCTGGCGGACGAAGTCCCCCGACCCCGCTGCTGCGGCTTCGGTCACGATGCGCCGCGCCCGCTCGGAGAGTTCGGCGCGCAGCCGCTCGACCGAGCGCGGCGTGAAGGCCCGCGAGACGATCTTGCGCAGCCGGCTGTGCTCGGGGTCGTCCATCATGATCATCGACGCCCGCCCCGCCTCAATTTGCCCGGCCGCCAGGTCTTCCCGGTAACGCGGCACGATCGACTTCATGGCCGAGGAGAAGACGTCGCTGCGCAGCGAGACATCACGGATGTCGCGGTGTTTGGTCACCACCCAGTAGCCACCGTCGCCGAAGCCGCCCGCGTCGGGCGCCTGCTCGTTCCACCAGATCGGTTCCGTCGCGCGCAATTCGGCGAACTCGCGCACCGGCAGCCTGTGGGCGTAGATGTCGGGGTCGGTGAAATCAAAGCCGGGCGGGAGGTTCGGTGTGGCCATCGGATTTCTCCTAGAGACGTGCCTATTGGGATCGGTAGCAAACCCGACGTGTCTTACTGCCAGCACCATAAAGCCGAGCCTTGAAGAAATGAAGCCTCAATGAGAATCATTGCGATCGTGGCGGCCGGCCTTGCTGCCGGCGCGGTGGCGACGGCCGGTTGCGCGCAGGCCGAGGTCACGGTGGCACCCGTCCCGAGCCACTTGCACCCGTTGCGCCCGCCGTCAGCCCCGAGCCCGCAGTCCGACCCCGAGGCGGAAGTCGCAGAGCTGCAGCGCCAGGTGTCTGAACTACACGACAACTGGGACAACCTCAGCCCTGCGCAACGACAACAACGGCTGGCGCAACTGCAGCAGCAGGCCACCACGGTGTCCAACGACGTGCAAAACCTCCCGCCCGCACAGCGGCCCGGGGTGGAACTGCGGCTTTGGCAGACCATGCTCCAGCTGGTTGACCTGCTGCCGAAGGCGCAGTCACCCAACCAGCCCTGCTACTTTCCGGCCTGCCTGCCCGGCCTCTGAACGGCGATCAGCCCCGGATTCGGCCTTCTCGCCTGCTGGACCCATCATGGTTACCCGAACCGCGTTGCGGCGGCCAAGCTAGTCTTCGACATCGTGACAGCGCCGACGCGGGCGAAGCTGGCCGACGGCCGTGACCTGCTGTTCTTCGCGCTGCCCGGGCACCGTCCGGCGCCGGTCGAAGATCGTAGGCCGCTGCCGGCGCGCGACGGGCGGCAGACCGAGCTGCGGTTCGACCGGACAACGGGGCAGTGGGTGATCGTCGCGGCGCTGCGCCAGGACCGCACCTACAAACCGCCCCCCGACCAGTGCCCGCTGTGCCCGGGTCCGACCGGGCTGACCAGCGAGGTGCCCGCACCGGACTACGACGTCGTCGTGTTCGAAAACCGGTTCCCCAGCCTGTCCGGCACCGGGCCGGCGCTCGCGCCCGCCGGTGACGGCTTCGTGTCCGCGCCAGGGCAGGGCCGCACCGAGGTCATCTGCTTTTCCAGCAACCACACCGGCTCCTTCGCGGGGCTGGAACCGGCGCACGCCCGGCTGGTCATCGAGGCGTGGCGGCACCGCACCGGCGACCTGATGGCCACGCCGGGCATCGAGCAGGTGTTCTGCTTCGAGAACCGCGGCGAGGAGATCGGGGTGACGCTGACCCACCCGCACGGCCAGATCTACGGCTATCCCTATCTGACGCCGCGCACCTCCGCCATGCTGGATCAGGCGCGCCAGCACCGAATGCGCCACGGCACCAACCTGTTCGGCGACCTGCTGGCCGGCGAGGTCGCCGTCGGTAGCCGAATCATCGCGCGCGACGACCTGTTCACCGCTTTCGTGCCGTTTGCCGCGCGCTGGCCGGTCGAGGTGCACATCTACCCGAACAGGTTCGTGCGCAACATCATCGAACTCGACGAGGACGAACTGGACGGGTTCGCGCGGGTCTACCTCGACGTGCTGGGGCGATTCGACCGGATGTATTCGTCGCCACTGCCCTACATTTCGGCGTTGCACCAGTACGCCGACACCGACGCCCAGGCCGACGGCTACTTCCACGTCGAGTTGATGTCGATCCGGCGCAGCGCCACCAAGCTCAAGTACCTGGCGGCCTCCGAGTCGGCGATGGACGCGTTCATCAGCGACGTCACGCCCGAAAGCGTGGCCCGGCGACTGCGGGAGCTCGGATGACCGTCCGGTACGCCGCGCCCGGGCGGATCAACCTGATCGGGGAGCACACCGACTACAACCTGGGGTTCGCACTGCCGATCGCACTGCCGCAGCGCACCGTGGTGACGTTCGCGCCCGACCACGGCGATGCGATCACCGTGGCCAGCGACCGCGCGGACGGGCCGGTGCGCATTCCGCTGGCCACCGCTCCCGGCCACGTGGCCGGCTGGGCGGCCTACGTGGCCGGGGTGATGTGGGCGCTGCGTCAGGCCGGCTACCCGGTGCCCGGCGGCGCGATGCGGATCACCAGCGATGTGGCGATGGGGTCGGGGCTGTCGTCGTCGGCGGCACTGGAATGCGCGGCGCTGGGCGCGATCGCGGCGGCCGCCGATGTGCTCATCGACGCCAAAGAACAGGCGCGGCTCGCCCAGCGCGCCGAAAACGACTACGTCGGCGCCCCAACGGGTTTGCTCGACCAGCTGGCCTCGCTCTTCGGCCGGCCGGGGACGGCGCTGCTGATCGATTTCCGCGACCTCACCGTCGCGCCGGTGGCCTTCGACCCGGACGCCGCCGGTGTCACGCTGCTGCTGATCGACTCCCGCGCCCGCCACACGCACGCCGGCGGTGACTATGCCGCGCGCCGCGCGTCGTGCGAGCGGGCGGCCGCGGACCTGGGTGCGTCGTCACTGCGCGAGCTTCAGGACCGCGGGCCATCCGTCGTCGCGGCGGTGCGCGATCCGGTCGACGCCCGCCGGGCCCGCCACGTGCTGAGCGAGAATCAGCGGGTACTCGATTGTGTTGCGGCGCTGAATGATTCGAATTTTTCCGAAGCCGGGCGGATTTTTGACGCCTCACACGCGTCCATGCGTGACGACTTCGAGATCACCACCGAACACATCGACCTGATCGCCGACACCGCGGTACGGGCGGGCGCCCTGGGCGCGCGGATGACCGGCGGGGGGTTCGGCGGCTGTGTGATTGCGCTGGTGCCTGCCGATCGCACCGGCGCGGTCGACGACGCGGTGCGACGCGCGTTGGGCGACGCCGGTTTCGAGCAGCCGGCGATCACCCGAACCCGCGCCGCCGTAGGCGCGGGGCCATGTGAGTGAACGAGCCGACCGGGTACGTCGAAGTTCGGGTGTACGCCGAGCTCAACGACTTCCTGGCGCCCGAGTCGCGCGGGGCGACGGTGCGCCGCCCGTTCCGGCCGCACCAGACCGTCAAGGACGTGCTGGAGGCGATGGGCATCCCGCACACCGAGGTGGACCTGATCCTGGTGAACGGATCCCCGCGGGACTTCGCCTACCGCCCGAGTTTCGGCGACCGCATCGCCGCCTACCCGATGTTCGAGGCGCTCGACGTCGGGGCGACCGCCCGGCTGCGGCCGGTGCCCTTGCGCGATCCGCGGTTCGTCGTCGACGTCAACCTCGGCCGGCTGGCCTGGCTGCTGCGCCTGCTCGGGTTCGACGTGTGGTGGTCGAATGACGCCGACGACAAGACGTTGGCCGACATCAGCGGCGAGCAGCGCCGGATCCTGCTGACCCGTGATCGCGGCCTGTTGAAGCGCCGCGCCATTACGCACGGCCTGTTCGTTCGCTCCGATGATCCCGACGAGCAGGCGCTCGACGTGCTGCGACGGCTTGACCTGGGACGGCGGCTGGCGCCGCTCAGCCGGTGCGTGCGCTGCAACGGCACGTTGAGCCGGGTCAGCAAGGACGAGGTGATCGATCAGTTGGAGCCGCTGACCCGCGAGTACTACGAGGAGTTCAGCCGGTGCACGGAATGCGGGCGGATCTACTGGCCCGGGTCGCACTACGCGAAGTTGGTCCGGCTGGTGGAAAGGCTGCGCGACCAGCTGGGTTGACCGTCCGGACGCCCGCAATTCCCTGGTTTATAGCTCTAACACGTCGCCGCCGGTAGCTGTAACGTAACGGATGTGCGGGGGATCGTGTGCGCGGTGTGCGGGGCGGGCTTCTCGGCTCGGTCCGACGCGGTCTACTGCTCGTCGGCCTGCCGGCAAAAGGCTCATCGCGCCCGGACGGCGCGCCGGACGGCCGTGCTGCGGGAGACCCTTCGCCGAAGCTCCGGGATGGGCCGGGGCACGTACTCCGATTCCCCCAGATCGCCGGAGCCTTCTGTCGCCAGTTCCATTCAGCGCGCGCGGCAGCAGCTCGACCGAACGCGCGAACTGTGTCGGGTGTCCGAGCTCCGGCTGCAGGAAAGCGACGCTATCCGGCAAGCGGCCCTCGAGAAATGGGCGGCGAGGTCGGCGGCGACGATGTCAGACACGGAGCGTGCGTTGTGGCGTGGGAACTAGACGGCCAATCGGCAGCGGTTGAGCAGGCCCTCGCCGGCGGAACACCGCAGCGGGCCGGCTGGTTTCGCTTCTACTTCGAGGATCGACGATGGGAATGGTCCGATCAGGTCCAGCGGATGCACGGCTATGATCCCGGAACGGTGACGCCGACGACGGAGCTGGTGGTTGCTCACAAGCATCCCGACGATCGTCGGCACGTGGCCGCAACGATCAACGACATGATCGAACGCCGGCAGGCGTTCAGTACCCGGCACCGCATCGTCGACACCCGCGGCAACACCCGTGAAGTGGTCGTGGTGGGCGATCAACTCTGCGACAGCAGCGGCGACGTCATCGGGACCCACGGCTTTTATGTCGACGTGACACCGAGACCCAGCCGCAAGCGCGAGGAGAACATCACCGCCAAGGTGGCCGAAATCGCCGAGCGTCGCGGCGCCATCGACCGAACCAAAGGGATGTTGATGCTGGTCTACGGCGTCGACGAGATGGCGGCGTTCAACCTGCTCAAGTCGTTGTCCCAGGTGCGCAACATGAAGCTGGGCGTGCTCGCCGAGCAGATCGCGAAAGACTTCTCCGCGTTGGGCAAAGAGGTGATCGCGTCGCGCTCACGGTTCGACCAACGCCTGCTCACCGCGCACCTGCGGGCGTCCGGCTCCGACGAGTAACGGCTATTCGGCCGGAGTCAGGCGCACCGCTCCCAGGTGCATCCGATCGACCGCCTCGGCGAACTCCTCGCGTGTCGGCATGCGTTGATCGCGGAACTTCAGTCCGATCATCCGCTGTGCGCGCTGGACGCCGTAGGACTCGGCGCAGCGCAGGAAGAGGTCGGACACGACGGCGCGGTCGCGGATGAGCTCGCCGCGCATCGCGGTGGTCTTGCCGTCGTACACGACCTGGGCGGTCGCGCCGTCGCGGAAATTCTGCTTCCAGGGTGCTCCGGTCAGCGCGTAGAGCTGGCCGTCAATCACGTGCGCACTCACCGGAAGTGAGAACGGCCGGCCCGTTTTCCGCCCGGTGAAGCTCAACACCATGAGCTGCTTGCGGGCGGGGCCGGCGAGCGGAGTGCGCAGCAGGAACCCCAACATCGGGTTGATGAAGCGCAGCAGCAGCGACGGCGGGTGCCCGGCATCTATCGCATGTGACTGCTCTGTCATGCGCTTACCGTAAGGCCAATCAGGTTCTGCGGCCTAGCGATGACGTGACGGCGCCGCGGAACGGTCCCCGCGGCGCCGTCACGTTCCTCGGTCAGGGGGTGATGGTGGTCTGGTCGTCGATGATCTTCGTGACGTCCATCAACGGGCCTTGATCGGCTTGCGGGCCGTCGGCGTTGAGTTGGAGCACGTAGACCGCGCCCTGGCTGGGGATCACCACCGTTTTCTGCGCGATGGTGCGGGTGTTCCCGTCGCGCTGGTACGTGCCGCCGAGCTGCCAAGCCTGGAAGCCGCCGAGCGTGGACGCGCTGCCGTCACTGCCGTCGTATCCGGGCAGGTTCTGCACCTCGCCAGGGGCGTACTGGATGATCTTCGCCGGGTCCACGTCGCCGGTGAGCCTGGAGAACAGGGCCGTAACGGTGGGCGGGTCGGCGGGGTTGCTGGGCTGGGTGGAAACGATGCCGCCGTACGACGTGCCGGCGTTCTGGTTGAGCTGCCAGCCGGGGGGCACCGGCAGGTCGACGTTCGGGCCGGGATCACCGTGATGAACGGGTGTCTCGGTGATGTGGTTGTCCTTGACGTAGTCGGCGATGGTGTATTTGGCTTTCGCGGCCGGTGCCGTGCTGGTCGCGGACGACGTCGTGGATGTCGATGTGGATGTGGTCGTCGAGGTCGACGATTGAGTGCCGGATTTGTGGCTCTGGCCGCAACCGACGAGCGCCAAACTCAGCGCCACGGAAATGGTTGCCAGCGTCAAATGTTTCATTAATCCAATCTCCCGAAAATTGGGGCCGGTACCAGCGCCGGCCACGCCGAAACGACAGTAGCCGAAATGGCGTGCAACTTTGCCGGTATCTTTTGGACTTTTTCGCGGTACCGTGGCGCGCCCGCAAATCGTTACCCAATTCGTCTGGAAAACACCCACCCAGTACACCGTTGTCCAGTAAGAGACAGGTATGCGGTCACGAAGGGCCCTCGTCGCGGTTCTGGCGGCGTCGGTCGTCTTCATGGCTTTCGTCGCTGCGGCGCCCCCCATCGCTTACGACGGCGAGCCCGCCTTCGTGACCAATCCGGTCGATCACGTCGCCACGCTCATCGGCACCGGGACGGGCGGCGCGACGGTGGGGGAGATCAACAACTTCCCCGGCGCCACCGTGCCATTCGGAATGGTGCAGTACTCGCCGGACACCGTCGGCAACTACGCGGGCTACAACTACGGCAACCCACGCTCCACCGGGTTCAGCATGACCCACGCCTCGGTGGGCTGCGCCGCGTTCGGCGACATCTCAATGCTGCCGACCACCAACGGGATTGGCTCGCAACCGTGGAAATCGTGGGAACGGATCGCCCACGACGACACCGAACAGGGCGTGCCAGGCTACTACACGGTGCGGTTCCCGGGCACCGGGGTGAAGGCGGAACTCACCGCCACCACGCGCACGGGCGTCGGCCGATTCAGCTACCCGCGCAACGGGCGTCCCGCCCTGTTACACGTGCGCTCCGGCGCGTCGCTGGCGGGCAACTCCCGCGCGACCATCCATATCGGCGAGGACAACACCACGATCACCGGCTGGGCCACCAGCGGCGGATTCTGCGGCAAGAACAACACCTACACGGTCTATTTCGCGATGAAGTTCAACCAGCCGTTCACCTCCTACGGCGCGTGGGACGGCACTGCGGTTCACCCCGGCGCCCGCAGCGCGAATTCGCCGTACAGCGGCGGATACGTGGAATTCCCGCCCGGCGCGGCGCTCGAGGTGCGGACGGCGATCTCCTACGTCGGCATCGACGGAGCGCGGGCGAACCTGGCGGCCGAGGGCGCGGGGAGCTTCGACGACGTCCGCAGGGCCGCGTCGAGGACATGGAACGCCACGCTGTCGCGCATCGCGGTAGCGGGCCGAAATGCCGGCGATGTGGAAACGTTCTACACGGCCCTGTACCGATCGCTGTTGCACCCCAACACCTTCAACGACGCGGACGGACGATACACCGGATTCGACGGCGCCGTGCACACCGTGGCGGCGGGGCGCACGCAGTACGCCAACTTCTCCGACTGGGACACCTACCGGTGCCTGGCGGCCTTGCAGGCGCTGCTATTTCCGGACCGAGCCAGCGATATGGCCCAATCGCTGGTGAACGACGCCGAGCAGAGCGGAGCGCTGCCACGCTGGCCAGTGGCCAACGCCGCGACCGCGGAGATGAGCGGGGACAACGTGGTACCGCTCATCGCGAACTTTCACGCCTTCGGGGCCGAGGCCTTCGACACCCGAACGGCACTGCGTTACATGGTAAATGCGGCGACGAAAGGCGGTGTCGGACTAAACGGTTACGTCGAGCGCCCGGGGATCGACACGTACCTGCAATTCGGCTACGCACCATTCTCCTTCGAGTTCCGCACCGATGGCTGGATCGCCGCCGCGTCGATCACACTCGAATGGTCGGTCGACGACTTCGCCATCTCGCAGTTCGCCGATTCGCTCGGCGACACGGCGACTGCCGCCGAATTCCAGGGCCGGTCGCAGTACTGGCAGAACCTGTTCAATCCGACCACCCGCTACATTTCGCCGCGCAGCTGGACCACGTTCTTCCGCGCGGGCCCGGCGTTCGTGGTGTCGCCCTCCGACTTCGGCCAGGTCGGATTCGACGAGGGCAACGCCGCGCAGTACGTCTGGTGGGTGCCGCACAATGTGGCCGGCCTGGTGACCGCGCTCGGCGGCCGCGACGCGGTGGCGGGGCGGCTCGACGGCTTCACCAACAGGCTCAACGTCGGTCCCAACGAGCCCTATCTGTGGGCCGGTAACGAACCCGGCTTCGGGGTGCCGTGGCTGTACAACTACATCGGTCAACCGTGGAAGACCCAGCGCACGGTCGACCGGGTGCGCGGGCTGTTCGGCCCGACGGCCGACGGGGAGCCGGGCAACGACGATCTGGGCGCGCTGGCCAGCTGGTACGTCTGGGCGGCCCTGGGCCTGTATCCGAGCACTCCCGGAACGTCGATCCTCACCGTGGGCGCACCGCTCTTCGATCGTGCCGTGATCGCGCTTCCCGGCGGCAAGGCCATTCGGATCTCCGCACCGGGCGCGTCCGGACCGCGCCACCTCAAATACATCAGCGGGCTGCGCGTCGACGGCGTGGCCACCGATCACACGTCGCTGCCCGAGTCCTTCATTCACGCCGGCGGGGACCTGGCCTTCTCGCTCGTCGCCTATCCGGACAGGCGTTGGGGCACAGGCGAATCGTCCGCCCCGCCGTCGTTCGATGCGGGCAGTTCGGCGGTTACCGTCAACATCCCCGGCCCCATTGTCACGATCGCCCCGGGAACCACCGGCACGGTGAGACTCGACGCTCAACGGATGATCGGTGATGCCGGCGGCTACGCCGTCACCGGCACCGCCTCGGACGCCGGGATCACCGTGACGCCCGTGACGGGCCAGTTCTCCTCCGACGGATCGGCGACCATCGAGCTGCCCATCAAAGTCGCGCGGTCGGTGTCCGAGGAGTACTACTTGGTCTACTTGACCTCGGCGGTCGGCCAAAGCGCCCGCACCTCAATTATTCTGGTGGTCGTGCAAGCCGGATCGGAGTGATTCCGCGGCGAACGCTTTCAGATCATCTCGTTCTTGGTCAACCACCGCATCACCGGCCAACCGACGAACACGGGCAGCCAGCAGGTCAGCACCCGGTACAGCAGCACGGACGGCACGCCGACGGCCGCCGGCACGCCGAAGGCGGCCAGGCCACCGATCAGCGCCGCTTCGACGGCCCCGACGCCGCCGGGTGTCGGCGCGGCGGAGGCCAGCGTTCCGCCGACCATGGTGACCACGGTGACGGTGACGAACGTCGTGCCGCCGCCGAAGGCTTCGACGCTGGCCCAAAGCGCCAGCGCCGCACCGAGAGTCGTTCCCGCGCAACCGAGCAGGATCAGCGCCAGCCGCCGCGGCTCGCGCGCCAGCGTCACCAGGTCGCTCGTCACCTCGTTCAACTTAGGGCGCACCTCGGTGGCCAGCCACCGCCGCAATTTGGGTACGAACAAGAAGGTGCCGACGATGCCCAGCGCCACGCCCCCGATCAAGTACAGCATCGTGGCGCTCGGCACGAAGTGCGACAGGTGCATCGAGGCGCCCGCGACCGCGCTGAAGAAGATCAACAGCGCGAGGTGCACGATCACCTGCACGGCCTGCTGCAGCGCGACCGCCGCGGTGGCTCGCATCGCCGACAGGCCGCTCTTCTGCAGGTACCGGGTGGACAGCGCGAGCCCGCCGACGCCGGCGGGCGTGGTGGTCGCGGCAAAGGTGTTGGCCACCTGGACGACTGACAGCCGCAAGTAATTCACCGTCCCGTCGGTACAGGCCCACAAAGCCGCGGCGGCCCCCACGTACGTCAGGGCCGACACCGCCAGGCCGAGTAGCGCAAACCACCAGTTCGCGGTCCGCAGCTGGAAGAAGAATGTGGGCGCGGTGCTGATGAACGGATACGCGACATAGACCAGCGCACCGAAGAGCACCAGCTGAATGATCTGGCCGCGGGTGAACCGGGTGATGGTCTGCGTTTTGATCTGGTCGGCCCCGGTTTGCCGCTTCACCTCCGCGCGGGCGGCCGAGATGACGGCGCCGGCATCCGAGATCGACCTCCGAACAGCCCGTGGCACGGCCACTTTCGTCAGCCGGCGCGACGCGCTCAGGATGGTGTCCCGGTCGAACGCATCAATCGCCGCGGCCACCGCCGATTTGGGGTCGTACAGGGCCGAGGTCGTCACCAGCAGCTGGGCGATGTCGGATTGGAGTTGGGCTTCGGTGGCGCCGTATTCGGCGCTGTGGAAGCCGCCGAAGAGCACGGCACCGTCATCGACGGTGATTTCGTTGGCGCGCAGGTCGCCGTGCGCGATCTGCTGGTCATTGAGGATCCGCAGCGATTGCCACACCCGGTCCACCGGCGTCGAGTGTGCGCACCGGTTGAGGGGCAGGCCGTGGGGTGGCTTGTGCGAGTAGAGAATCCAGCCCCGGTCGAGGGTGGCGACGGCGATCGTCGAGGTGTTGGCCAGATTCACCTGCCCGACGGCGATCGTCATCAGCGCGCGATGCTCGACGGCGCGGCGCATGGAGGTCACCAGGGGCCCGGTCTCGGTGTCGCGCAGCCGCACCTTTATCCAGAGTTGGCGCAGCGCGCCGCCGCTGCGCTGATGCGGGCCGTACAACTCGACGACCGCTTCGCGGTCGGGCTCTTCGCATCCGGCCGAAAGCACGAGCGGGCCGCGACCCGCCGGCCGGACCACGGTGAGCCGGGAGACGACGAACCCGCGCCTGGCCATCGCGCGCACGGCGGCCTCCAGGGGCACCTCGAGCGCGGGGGTGCCGACCACGAGGACCACCAGCGAGCCGACGAGCCAGCCGACCGCCAGGCCCAACAGCGCGCGCGCCGGCACGATGGCACTGACCACCAGGTGGATCGGCACGAAGGCCAGCAGCAGCGCCCACCACCAATGCCGCCAGCGCGCGGGCAGCCACGGGCCGGAGACGGTCAGCACCGCCGCCAGCATGCCGATCCAGCGCGGGTCGTCGAGGAACTGGGCCAGCACGGTCTGCAGGCGTTCGGAGAGGTCGAAGTGCCAGCGGGGCGCCGAAAACCCGTTGCCGCCAATCGACAGCGGCAGCGCCGCGAGCAGCGCGGCGGCCGCGTACGCGCCGAGCAGCTTCCATTGCCGGCCGACGACCAGGCCGATCAAGATCATGAACGGCAGGGCCAGGATCGCGATGCCGTACGCGAGGTACACCAGATCGGACTGTCTGGGGGAGAGCACCCCGACGATCTGCGAGATGGACTTTTCCAGTGCGTCCCACTGCGGGCGGGTGATCAGCGAACTCGTGATCACCGCCGCGAGGAGAGTCGCGCTCGCGACCAGCCGCAGGATGTCGTTGGTGCGCCTGGTCAGCGGCTGCAGCAAGCTGCCGGAAACGCTGATCTCGCGCCCGTCGACTCGCATGGTGTAACGATCCTTCGGATCCGTTCGGCGCCGCTGACCAATCCGCTCGCCGGCTCGCCGACAACTTAACGCCGATACCCGGTTCCGCGACAGTTCCCACCCATCCGGCGCGCGTAGGGTCGGGTCTGTAGGCGAGCTAGCGAATCGGAGGGCGTGGGCGTGGGGAGAACCGAGAACGACAGCTGGGAGATCACCGAGAGCGTGGGGGCGACAGCGCTGGGTGTGGCGTCTGCCCGCGCTGCCGAAACGCGAAGCGAGAATCCGTTGATCCAGGATCCGTTCGCGCAGGTCTTTCTCGATGCCGCCGGTGACGGGGTGTGGAACTGGCACTCGGCCCCGCAGCTGCCGGACGAACTCGTCGAGGCCGAACCGCAGCTGCCGCTGCAGATGCGGGCGATGGTCGGCTACATGGCCTCGCGGACAGCGTTTTTCGACGAGTTCTTCCTCGCCGCGACGCGCGCGGGCATCCGCCAGGCGGTGATCTTGGCGGCTGGCCTGGACGCGCGGGCATGGCGGCTGGCCTGGCCGGACGGCACGACCGTCTACGAGTTGGACCAGCCCCGGGTGCTGGACTTCAAATTGTCGACGCTGGCCGAACACGGTGCGCGGCCCGCGTGTGACCGGATCGCCGTACCGGTGGACCTGCGCCACGATTGGCCGACGGCGTTGCGGCAGGCGGGCTTTGACCCGTCGGCACCCAGCGCGTGGTCGGCCGAGGGGCTGATGCCGTATCTGCCCGCCGCCGCCCAGGAGTTGCTGTTCGACCGCGTGCACGGGCTCACCGCCCCCGGCAGCCGGGTGGCAGTGGAGGCGCTGGGTCCGAAGTTCCTCGACCCGGAGTTCCGCGCGAAGCGCCGCGAGCGGATGGACCGGGTCCGCGCACTGATGGCGCGGGTCGCTCCGGATCGAGAGGTGCCGAGGACCGACGAGCTGTGGTACTTCGAGGAGCGCGAGGACGTGGGTGACTGGTTCCGTCGCCACGGCTGGAGCGTGACGGTCACCCCGTCCCACGAGCTGATGGCCGGCTACGACCGCGCGGCACCCAAAGAGGTCGAGGACGCCGTGCCGGGAAATCTGTTCGTCGCGGCCGAGCGAGCCGGAAACTAGCCGCCCCCTGCTCCCGAGTTCTCGCTGTGGCCCGCGCGCCAGTGCCGGTATCCGCGCCGCGCCGCGAACGCGCCGACGATGGCGGTGACGCACCACACCGCGATCGCCGCGTACGCCAACGGCGAGGATCGATTCCCGATCGAGGCGCCCAGCGCGGTGTAGACGAACGCTCGCGGCACCGACCCGACGAACGCGCCAACGGCCATCTGCCACAACGGAACTCCGAACGCCCCGAATGCATAGGAGGCCAGCGCGTCGGAAATGCCCGGGACGAAGCGCTGACCGACTACCGCCCACAGCCCGCGGCGTTCGATCAACGCGTCGATGCGGTCGGTCCGTTTCGGCCCCAGCAGCGCCCGCGCGCTGTCCCGGCCGGCCCGGTGGCCGATGAGGCTCGCGACGACCGCGGTACCCACCGTCGCGCCCAGCGTCACGAAGACGCCGAGCACCGGACCGAACAGCAGCCCGCTGGCCGCGGCCAGGATCGCGCCCGGCACGAACAACGCGCCAAGGACGGCCGACACCGCGACGTAGGTCACCGGCGCCGCCGGACCCGTCGCCGAGACCGCGCGGCGCACCTCCTCGACGTTGAGCACTCGCGCGACGGCCACCAGATAGAACAGCACGACGAGGAACGCGACGAACACGGCGAGCCGCACGATGTGGCTTCGCCGGGAGGTGGGTTGGGATTCCGGTAGGGAATCGTCACTGTCGTCCATGCTGACCGCGATTCTTCCGCACCGTCCCGGTCCAGCTCACTCGGCATCGGCCGAAAGACTTCACGGCAGGCGCGCGGTCGCCGTAGAGTGCCACACATCAGGGAGTTGAATACCTGTGAGAGGCCTTCCCCGATGTCCGAGCACCCTGAGCCACCGCGGGGCAAGCGGATCGTTGTCTGCCTCGACGGCACCGCCAACCAAATCGGAGCCGGCAATCTCACCAATGTCGCCAAGCTCTTCGAGATGCTGGCGAAGGACGATCCGGCCAGCCAGCTCGCCTACTACGACCCCGGCGTCGGCACACTGGCGCCGGCATCGGCGCATTCTTCGCTGTCGCGCACCATGGAATTGCTGTTCGACCGGGCATTCGGGGTGGGGCTGAAAGACAATGTGGCACAGGCCTACCGCTACGTGATGCAGCATTGGCGTCCTGGCGACGCGCTCTACATCTTCGGTTTCAGCCGCGGCGCCTACACGGCGCGTGCGTTGGCCGGCATGTTGCTGCGACCGGGATTGATGCGGCCCGGCTCGGAGAACCTGCTGCCGTATGCGGTCGAAAAGTACGCCATCAACCGGCATTTCACCCAGGACGAGTACGCCCACTGGGCCGAGTTCGCCCGCGCGTTCTGCTGGCGCACCGACGGCGAGCCGCTGTTTTCCGCTGTGCGTCAAAACAGCCCGAATCAGGTGTGGCACCATGCGGTGCCGGTGGCCTATCTCGGCCTGTGGGACACCGTCAAGGCGGCCGGCTTCCTGCGGTTGGGTAACCTGCGATGGCCCTACACTCGCTCGCTGCCCAATGTGGCGCGCATCCGCCACGCTGTCTCGATCGACGAACGTCGCCGTCCCTACCGGGAATACCTCGTCGAACGCCATCCCCAGGGACTTCAGGAACGCTGGTTCGCCGGCGTGCATGCCGATGTCGGCGGTACGTTCATGCCCGACCACCGGCTTGCCACGATCGCGTTGAAGTGGATCACCGACGGAATCGTCGGTGAACTGGCGATCGACGCGGCGGCCTACCGGCAGCAGTGCACGGTGACCGAAGACTTCGCGGACGCGCCGATCCACACCAACGGCAAACTGTGGTACCTCGTCGGTTACCGGCGTCGGCCGATGGGTCCCGACGCGCTGGTGCATCCGAGCGTGCTTGTGCGCCGTCGCGACAACCCCGGCTACCTACCGAATCTGACCGACGAAGAGCAACGGCTCAGCGCCGACCCGACCGACTGGACATCTCCCGCGTTGTAAAGGAGCAAACGCCATGGCACTCAGTTCCCTGACCAAGCTGGACCAGTACAAAGCCGCGCCGTTTCCGCCCGGCTATCCCGATACCACCCGAACGTTCTACAGTCCGGTCGACCAAGTGCACGAGGCGCTCAAGGCCTTGTTGACGTCGGCCGACAAGAGCATCGTGGTGGCAATGTACGGCTACGATGACACGGAACTGAATTCGGTGCTTTCCTCGGCGCTTAACGACGAAAAGGTCTATGTACAAATGAGTCTCGACGCCACTCAAGCCGCAGGGAAGTCCGAGCACGCTCTGCTGGCCCCGTGGCTCAACGGCAAGGTCGGCAACAGCATCGCAATCGGTCATAGTGAGAAGTCGGCGATCATGCACTTGAAGATGGTGATCATCGACGGCGTCGACGTCATCACCGGTTCGACCAACTGGTCCACCGGCGGAGAATCCAGGCAGGACAACCAGCTCACCGTAATCCGAGACCCGTATGTGTGCGCGGAAGCCCGTTCAAGGATCGACATCATCCACGACGGCATGCTCAAGCAGATGGCCGCGAAGGCGCAATCCGGCAGCTCACACTAGGGCAAGACCGCCCTTACCTGAACGACTGCAACCGCTGTGCCAGCCCGGTCGCCCGCACGGCGCGGCGCTCGATGGCCGCCCGCACCGAAGCCTCGGCGCCTACGACCCGAACCTTGGCCTTCGCGCGCGTCACGGCCGTGTAGAACAATTCGCGCGTCAGCAGCCGCGAATCCTCGGGCGGCATCAGCACCGTCACCTCGTCGGCCTGGCTGCCCTGGCTCTTGTGGATCGTCATGGCATGCATGGTCTCAATGTCGGTGAGCCGGCTGGTCGCGAAACCCAACGTTCCGGTGGCGCCCGCGATGACGGCCCGCAATCCGTCGTTGCCCACCACGACCACTCCGGTGTCGCCGTTGTAGACCTTGAGCCCATAGTCGTTGGCCGTCACCAACACCGGCCGACCGGCGTACCACGCCGACGACATCGGCTGCCCCGTCTGCTCCGTGAGCCAGCGCTCGACCTGCCGGTTCCAGTGCGCCACCCCGTATGGACCGTGGCGGTGCGCGCACAACAGCCGGTGCTCGTCGAGGGTCGCCAGCGCCAGCTCGGTGGCGCCGAGCACCGCGGCTTCGCGCAGCCGCAGCGCGTGCGGAACCAGCACCGCACGCAGGCGGTCGGTCGGCCCGTCGGAGTCGAGCCACTCGATGTGTTCGCCGCCGGCCCGCAGCAATCCCATCACGCCGTCTGCATCGCCGACCCGGATCGCTTCGGCCAGCGCACCGATCGACTCGCCGAATCGATGCGGTGTGCGCAGCGCCGCCACCCGCACGCCGTCGCGGGTAGAGAGCCCGTCCACCAAATCGGCCAGCACCGCACCGGCTTCCACCGAGGCCAGCTGGTCGGGATCGCCCACCAGGATCAGCCGCGTATCGGGCCGCACCGCTTCCAGCAGGCGGGCCATCATCGTCAGCGACACCATCGACGTCTCGTCCACGACGATGACGTCATGCGGCAGCCGGTTGCCGCGATTGTGCTTGAACCGCACCGACGTATCCGGCCGTGAACCCAGCAACCGGTGCAGCGTCGTCGCCGGCAAGCCGGCCAGCCGCGCCCGGTCCGCCGCGTCCAGCCTCCGCACCTCAGCGGCCACCGCTTCGGCGAGCCGCGCCGCCGCCTTGCCGGTCGGCGCTGCCAGCGCGATCCGGGGCCGCGGGAGACCACCGAGCTCCGCCTGCCCGACCAGCAGTGCCAGCAGCCGCGCCACCGTGGTGGTCTTGCCGGTGCCGGGCCCGCCGGTCAGCACGGTAACCGCTTGGGATACCGCGATTTCGGCCGCCGCCCGCTGCTCGTCATATCCGGGCGGGAAAAGTCGCTCGATGGCGGGCACATCGCCCGTTGCCCCGGGCACGGACAGCGCGAGCAGGTCGGCGCACACCTGTTCCTCCTCGAGCCAGTACCGGTCCAGGTACAACAGGTCCCCGAACAGCCGCAGCACCGGTGGCGAGCCGAGCAGCGGACTGGCCCGCACGGCGGCCAGCCACTCCTCGGCGTCGGGCCACGGCAGGTCCGCGATGTCTACCTGCGCTTGAACCGCCCGCAGATCCAGGCACACCGAACCGCCCCGCAGCGCGCGCACCAGCAGCGCGACGGCAAGCGCCACCCGCTCGTCGGGCTCACCGGCCAGCGCCGTAAGACGCTGCGCCACATGGACATCGGCGGCCTCGAAGACGCCGCCATCGGTGTATGTCCGCAGCAAGCCAGTGGCGGCGATCGCCTCCAGCGTCACGCGACCGCCCTCCCGTCGAGCAGGTCCGACAACCCGGCGATCAACGAGGGGGGCGGCCGCCAGCTGAACACTCCCGACGGGTGCCCGCCGACCACGGGTGTGGCCGCGCCGCACATCCCGCGCACGAACAGGTAGAGGACACCGCCAAGATGCCGGTCCGGGTGGTAGTCCGGCAGTCGCCATCGCAGGAACCGATGCAGGACAACGCTGTACAGCAGCGCCTGCAGCGGGTAGTCCGAGTGCAGCATCGCCTCGACCAGGCGGGGGCGGTCGTAATCGGCGGACGTCAACGGCCGGTCGGGATCGCCGAGCCAGTTGGTCTTGTAATCGACCACCAGATAGCGCTGCGCCGCGCCGTCGGGCACGCGCAACACGGCATCGACCGAGCCGCTGAGGTAGCCGCGCAAGGGCTGGTCACCGAGGGGTCGGCTCATCAACCGAGCGGCATAGGACGCCAGCGCGTCATCGGCCGGTAGGTGCGCGCGCAGCAACGCCCCCATATCCGCCAGCCGGATCTCAGGCGCGGCCGAGCGCAGATCGCCACCGGCCAGGGGGAACTCGAAGTCCATCTCGCGCAACCGATCCGCAAGCCCGATCTGGCTCAGCGTGAGGTCGCCGGCCAGCGGGCCCAACGGCGTCTCGTGCATCGGCACCATGGCCGCCGCCAGCACGTCCGGGGCCACGTCGACCGGCCACCACACCGAGTGAGCGCGGATGTGCGACTCCAACTCGGCGCCCAGATCGGTGGCCAGCGGGTCGGCTGTCTCCAGCACGGCGTGCACCAGCGTGCCGAACTTCGCGCCCATCGGCAGGTTCGCCATCGGCGACGGCACTTCGGCGCCGGTTTCGTTCTGGGGCAACGGAATGTCGCCGACCTCGTCGTCCAGTTCGGTGGCTTCCGGCTCGCTGCTCACCCCGGTGGACGCGGAGGTTTCCGCCACCCGGATGAGACC
Organism: Mycobacterium nebraskense; assembly: GCF_002102255.1. Lineage (GTDB taxonomy): Bacteria > Actinomycetota > Actinomycetes > Mycobacteriales > Mycobacteriaceae > Mycobacterium > Mycobacterium nebraskense. The sequence continues at coordinate 85,678 of NZ_LQPH01000173.1, read as the reverse complement.
GGAGTAGGAGGTGCGCCGCCACCCCGTGTCGATGCTGCGGTGAAAGTGGCGGCTGTCGAGGTCCGGCGGCACCCGCGCGGGCGCCAGCGTCGGTGCCACGACGGCCACCGACTCCTCTATCACCGGGCCGCCCGCGGCCTCCCACTCCCGCAACCGGGCCATCGCATCCTCGTCGGAGATCTTCGCGGGTACACATTCGTCGGGCACCGACAGCTCGCCGGGCCGGCGGCCACGCAGTAACCGGGACAGGCCGCCGTTGGGTTCGTAGTAGGCCGGCGACCACCACGCCACCACTTGCGACTGCGCCCTTGTCAATGCGACGTACGTCAACCGGCTGGCGTCGCCGGCATCTTCCCTGCGTCCCAGCGTTTCAGCCGTCGGGAAGTCGGGACTGTCCCTGCCGCCGACGTGCAGGCAGCGACCCTCCTCGTCGTGGAACAGCACGATGTCGCGTTTGCGAATGCTGCGGTTGAATGCGAACGGCAGGTACACGATCGGGTACTGCAGGCCCTTGCTCAGGTAGACCGTCATGATCTGCACGGCGGCGGCGTCGCTGTCGAGTCGCCGGTTGCGTTCCGTTGCGCCGCTGCGTTCGTCACGCTGCCTGCGCAACCAGTCCCGGAGTGCGGGCAGGCTGTACCGTTCGCGGTGAGCGACGTCTTGCAGCAACTGCGTGATGTGCGCCAGGTCGGTCATGTGCCGCTCGCCCCCCTGCCAGGACAGCACGCGATCGCCCATGCCCCGCAGTTGCGCCGCCTCGAAGATGGCCGCGACGCCGCGCTCACGCGCGTGGCCGGCCCATTCGCGCAGTGTTTCCGCGATCCGATCGGTCAGCGCGTCACCGCCGGCCGCCAGCGATTCGGCGGTCTCGCCGAAGAACATGGTCGCCGCCGCGGCGCGCACCATGCCGGGCCGGTGTGGTTGGTCGAATGCCTCCAGCAGACACAGCCAGTCGTCGGCGGCGTCCGAGGCGAACACGTCGGTGTTTCCGGTGTACACCGCCGGAACGCCCGCGTCGCAGAGCGCCCGAAAGCATGCGCCTGCGTCCTCGTGCCTCTCCACGATGACGGCGATGTCGCGGGGCTGCAGGGGCTTTCCGTCGAAGGTCGCGCCGTTGGCCAGCAGCGCGCGGATGTCGGCGGCGAGGTCGGCACCGATGTGCTCCCGCAGATCGTCGATCGGCAGGTTCGCCAGTCCCTTGCGCCCCAACGCCTTTCGCGATACCACCCGCAGCCGGAACGGATCGTTTCGCGGCGCACCGGCGAGCCGGTGACCTTGGTGGTAAGCCTCGACCTCGTTCACCACGATCGTGGGGTTACCGAGTTGGGCGCCCCGTAGCACCACCTGCAGCCGCTCGACGAGTGCGGAATCGCTGCGCCAGTTGATACCCAGCGTCTTCTTCTCGCCCGCGGTCTCGGCCGCCCGCAGATACGTCTCGATGTCGCCACCGCGGAACGCATAGATGGCCTGCTTCGGATCTCCGATCAGGACGACAGTGGATCGCCCGCTGAACGCACGATCGATGACCTGCCATTGCACGGGGTCGGTGTCCTGGAACTCATCGACCATGACGATCGGCCAGCGGTGATGCATGCGCGCCCGCGCGGGCGAATCGTCGGTGGCCAGCGCTTGGGCGAGCCGGCTCAGCAGGTCGTCGTATCCGAGGACGCCCAGCCTGCGCTTGCGCGTATCCAGCTCGGCAAGAACCTCTTTCGCGAAGCCGACGCAGACCGCGGCCCGCGAGCCGGGTTCGGGGTCGCGGGGCCGCAGGTGCGTCGACGGGTTGTTGGCCACTTCGCGCGCCAGCCGCAGCGCATCGCGGTACTGCAGCACCGGATCGTCGCGCTGCTGGCCGAAGTGGGCCAGGTACAGGTCGTCGACGATCTCGGCCACCAGCTCATCGAGGCTTTCGAGAAGGGTCACGCTCGCGGCGGTGTCGCCCGCCACGCCGAGCGACTTCAACACCAGGTGGCAGAACTGGTGCGTGGTCGCGATCGTCGCCGCGTCGAAGCCGGCCAGCGCATCGCGCAGCCGCTGCCTGCGGATCGCGCGTTGGTCGTCGGTGCCGTCCAGCAGGTACGCCACCAACTGGTTGTCGCCGGTAGCCGATGGATCGTCGAAAGCCGCTACCGCGTCGACCATTTGGCCGCGGACACGCTCCCGCAGCTCCTGGCTGGCGGCCCGGCTGAACGTGATGAGCAACATCTGGTCCAGCGTCGCCTCGCCCTCGGCGAGGTAGCGGGTCACCAGGCCGGCCAGCGCGAAGGTCTTGCCGGTTCCCGCGCTGGCCTCCAGCACCGTGGTGGAGCGCTCGGCCGGTAGCGGCCCGACAAGCTCGAAGCGCTCCATCTAGGTCGGCTCCCTCTGTGCGCGCAGCATCGGCAGCCAGAGCCGGGCGGCATACGCGCCGAGCCGGTTGTCTTCGCCGTCGCATTTCTCACCCGGTCGCACGAGCTGCATGAGGTCGGACAGTCGCGCGTTTTTGCCCCAGGCCCGCACCTGGGCCGGCTCCTCCTGTTCCCACTTCCACCGGTGTTCCGCCTCGCGCAGCGGATCGTCGCCGCAGTGCCGGGCGGCCGCCCAGGCATAGGACGTCTTGACGGGCAACGGAATCGGCTCTCGGCGCCCCGCGTCATAGATCGCCACCAGCTCGCTCAGTACCGCCACGGCGTCCTCGTGCGGCCGCCCCAGCCCCTCCACCCGCGGGGCGGTTCCCCTTTTCCGGCGGCCGATGCACACCGCCGACCAGTCGCGGGCCGGGTCGTGGGCGGTCAACGCCAGCAACGGAATCCACGACTCGAGCAGGTGCTTGCCGTCCAGCTTGGAGTATGTCACCGACACCAGCCGCTCCCCGTACACCGGCGACACCGTGCCCGTGAGCCGGCGCCCGGAGCCGAGATCGATGTCGATGTCGTACGCGCGGCCGTCGGCCGGGCGGTGCTGCTGAGCCGCGGCCGCCAGCAGGGCGGCCTGATCGCGGATCTCCGTTGCCGTGCGCCATCCCAGTTGGCCGGGCGGCAGGGTGCCCCGCCGCCACTCGGCCTGCCGGGCGTCGTCCGGCGTCCACCCCCGCAGGATGTCGCCCAGCATCCGGTCGCCGACCGTCCACTCCTCGAGGCCGTCGAGGTCGACGGGCATGGCGTCCTGCACGCCGTCGACATCCCGCGGCAGCGTGACCTCCAGCGCGCGGAAGAAGCCCTTGACCGGGTCCTTGAAGAAGCCGATGAGGTCGGCGAGGATGGCGTCGTCGGCCGGTGGTGGCGGCAACGGTCCCGAAATGAACCGGGGCGCCTCGCCGCGCTCGCCCGTGGCGACCCGCGCCGCCCGCAGCACGGTCGGGTCGAAGCTGAAGGGAACCTCGGGGACCAGCTTTCCCGGGATGACGTTGCGAACGTCGAACGGCTGCAACGGATGTTCGACGACGATGCGCCCGCGAATCTTGCCCGGCTTTTCGCTCGGCACAGTCATGTCGAGGGTGTCCAGGAGTTCGGCCAGCGGCACGGCCGGCGGGCGTGGCTGACCCGAGTACTCGTTGGCGCCGGTGTAGGTGATCACCAGCTTCTCGGTGGCCGCGCCGATGGCGTCGAGCAGCATTTGCCGGTCCTCGGAACGGATGTCGCGCTCGCCGGTCATCGGGTCGCGGGCCAGCGCGTCGTCGCCGTCGACGACCCCGAGCCGGGGGAACACCCCGTCGTCGAGGCCCACCAGGCACACCACCCGGTGCGGCACCGAGCGCATCGGGACCATGGTGCACACCGTCAGCGTGCCGGTGCGGAAGTTGGCCCGAGTTGGGCGCCCGGCGAGGCGTCCCCCGAGCAGTGCCCGGATGTCGGGCAACCGCAGCAGAATATCGGCGCGCGGCCCGGCGTCGGCCAACGTCGAAGCGAACTCCCGTTGCATCTGACTGGTCTGCCACAGGTCCGCGTCGGTGACGTGCGTCAAGAGCTCGAGACCGTCGGCCAGCGCGGCCAGCCAGTCGCGCAACGGCCGCGCGCCCGTGAGTGAGTCGACCACGTGCTGCAGCCGGGCCACGAATTCGGCGAACTGGCCGGCCAATTGGACGCGGTTGCTGCTGACGTCGTCGAGGGGCAGTGTCGCGTCGATCCAGGCGTGCGAGTCGTCGGACATCGCGACGCCGGCCAGCACCCGGTCGATGCCGAAACGCCAAGTGTTGTGCACGAAGTCGACGTGGTACGGCCGCCGATGTTCCTGGTCGAACCCCCACCGGATGTTCGCCTGCCGGACCCAGCGGGTGATGGCCTCCAGATCGTCGTCGGTGAAACCGAAGCGGGCGCGCACCGGCGCGGCCTCGGCGAAGTCGAGCACCTCGCTGGCGGTCACCCGGCTGCCCGCCAGCGCCAGCAGCTGCGAGGCCACCGCGAGCAGCGGATTGGTTTGCAGCGGCGAGCGGTCCGCGAGCCGCACCCGCAATCGGTGCGCGGGATGTGCGCCGTGCACCACGTCGCCGAGCCCGAAATCGGCGACGATCAGCGGCGCATACGTCTCGATGTCCGGGCACATCACCAGGATGTCGCGCGGCTCCAGCGTCGGGTCGTCCTGCAGCAGGCCGAGCAGCACCTCGCGCAGCACGTCGACCTGGCGCGCCGGCCCGTGGCAGTTGTGTACCTGCACGGAGCGGTCATCGGTGGCGAGGTTACGCCCTTGTGGCCGAACGGCATTCGCGGCGATGTCGGACTGCAGCCAGCCGAGCAGCGTGCTGGGACGTTCCGGTGCGGGGAGGTGTTCGTCGGTCTGGCGGTCGGCGGGTAGGCCGCGTTGCAGTTCGCGCAGGTCGCGCCCGAGCGTCGCGAGCAGCGGATGGTCCACGGTGCGGTGGCTGGTGTCCACGCGGCGGGGGATGACACCCCGGGCGCCGGCCAGCGCGCGCCACAGTTGGTCGCTGGGATGGGGCAGCCAGAGGTGCAGGTCGTGGTGGGCGGACAACGCATCCAGCAGTTCCACGTCGGTGCACGCCAACCGGGTGTGTCCGAACAGCGACAACCGCTCCGGCAGGTCGGCCCGGCCTTCGCGCAGCCGGGTCACGGTCTTGTGATGCCGGATGTGCGGGGGATCGGCGGGCACGGCGGCCACCAGCGCCCGCCAGAGCTCCGGCTGCCAGGCCAGGTCGGAGTCGAGGTCACCCCGGTCGCCCGCCAGCCAATCGGCGAGCAGCCGCGGACGCTGCCTGGCATACGAGGCGAACAAGCCGGCCAGCCGGCGCGCCACCGAGTAGCGGCGTCCGCGGCGCAGCTCGGCTTCTGTCTCCGTCGGCGCGAAGTGGCCCAAATGCGTTGCCAGGGTGCGACACCACGGCTCATCCAGCGAGCAGTCGATCACCTGCAGCAGCGGCCAGGCCATCGCATCCGGCGACCACGGATCCTCGTCGGCCGTGCCGGTGAGCTCGGCGATCAGGGAACCGGGACTCCGGAACGCCACCCCGGCGCACACCCCGTCGCTGCCGCGGGCACGGCCCAGCACGTGCGACAACCGCTGACTGAGCCAGCGTTCCACGCCGCGCGCGGGCACCAGAACCAGTTCTTCGGTGAACGGGTCGGTGAGCGGGTTGGCCAGCAGGGCGCCGAGACCGTCGGCAAGGAGGTCGGTGCGCTCGGCACGGTGGAGATGAAGTGCCATCGCGGTGCCACGATAGCCCCGGACACCGACACGGGTGGGTGGTTACCGCCTACTTGGCCAGCGTGAACTGGTTGACGTCGATGTAACCGTCCCGGAATGCCTTGGCGCACCCGGTCAGGTACCTCATGTATCGCTGGTAGACCTCTTCGGACTGGATCTTGATCGCCTCGCTCCGATGTGCCTCAAGTGCCGCGGCCCAAAGGTCGAGCGTGCGGGCGTAGTGCAGTTGCAGCGACTGCCTGCGGGCCAGGTTGAAGCCCATCTTCGACGAGTGGAATTCCACCATCTCGATCGGCGGCAACTGGCCGCCCGGGAAGATCTCGGTGGCGATGAAGTCGTTGAAGCTGGTCTGCGCTTCGGTCATCGGGAGGCCGCGTTCGACGATCTGCTCGGGGGTCAGCATGGTGATCGTGTGCAGCAGCATCACCCCGTCGTCGGGCAGGATGCGGTAGGTCTTCTCGAAGAAATCGTCGTAGCGGTCATACCCGAAGTGCTCGAACGCACCGATGGAGACGATCCGGTCGACGGGCTCGTCGAACTGTTCCCAGCCCTGCAGCAGCACCCGCCTGCTGTGCGTGGTGGTCATCGCGTCGAACATCTTCTGCACGTGGGCGGCCTGGTGCTCGGACAACGTCAGACCGATGACGTCGGCGTCGTATTTCTCGATCGCGCGGCGCATGGTTCCGCCCCAGCCGCAGCCGACGTCCAACAGCGACATCCCGGGCCGCAGACCCAGCTTGCCCAGCGCCAGGTCCATCTTGCGAAGCTGCGCCTCTTCCAGCGGGATATCTCGCATGCGATCGAAGTACGCGCAGCTATAGGTCATGGTGGGGTCGAGGAACAGTCGGAAGAAGTCGTCGGACAGGTCGTAGTGCGCCTGGACGTCCTCAAAATGCGGCGTCAGGTTCTCGGTCATGCCGGCTCGCGCCTTTCTGCATCCGGGGCCATTCAGCTGGTTCACGAGCGCGCGGCACAGCTGGTTCACCATGGCTTCCCGGATGGGCCGGAACGAAACTTCGGCGGGCCCGTATGCGGGGAATTTCGGATGAGGCTACTCCCGTTTACCCGGAGTCGGCCAGAGATTGAGGAGGGAACACCATGGAGGCTTGGGATGCGATCCGCGCCCGGCGCAACGTCCGGCAATACCGGCCGGAGCCGGTGTCCGAAGACGATCTGAACCGCATCGTCGAGGCCGGGTGGCGCGCGCCGTCGGCGAAGAACCGGCAGCCGTGGGACTTCGTGATCGTCACCGACCGGGTGCAGCTGCAAGACCTGTCGACCGTCTGGCAGGGCGCCGGGCACATCGCCGCCGCGGCGGCCGCGATTGCGATCGTCGTGCCCGTGCCGCCCGACGAGCGCAGGCTGGTCACCGACAACTACGACGTCGGGCAGGCCACGATGGCGATGATGATCGCGGCCACGGACCTGGGAATCGGGACCGGGCATTCGTCGGTCGGGGACCAGGAGAAGGCGCGGGCCATCCTGGGTGTCCCCGAGGACCGGCTGGTGGCTTTCCTGCTCGGCGTCGGGTATCCCGCCGACCGCCCGCTCACCCCGATCCGCAAACCGAATCGGCGGCCGTTCGCCGAGGTGGTCCACCACGGTCGTTGGTGACGAAAGCGGTCGTAAGCTTGGTCACCGTGCATGACCACCGGGGCGACTACGGAGTCGACGGCTCGTTCCACACCGTTTCGGCGCGCGGACAGGTTGTCGGCATCGCCGCCCAAACCGCCGCCCTGGCCGGGTGGGCCGCGATCAGCTGGGCGCGCGGCAAGCGGGTGACGGCGGCACTGGCGGCAACGTCGGCCGTCGGGATCGCTTCGAGCGCAGCCCTTTACGCGTACGCGACGCGGGTCGGCAAGTTCGTGGTGTGGGACCGGGTGCTGGGCGATCTTGCGCCGGCGGGCGACGAAACGGTGCTCGATCTCGGCTGCGGGCGCGGTGCGGTGCTGCTCGCCGCGGCCAAGCGGTTGCCGCGGGGCCGCGCGATCGGCGTCGATCTGTGGCACGCCGACCAGACGGACAACTCCCCGGAGGCCACCCTGGCCAACGCGGCGTTGGAGAACGTCACCGATCGCATCGAGGTGCACACCGCCGACATGACCGCCCTGCCGTTCGCCGACGACAGCGTCGACGTGATCGTCAGCAACCTTGCCATCCACAACATTCCGACGCGCGCCGGCCGGCGGAAGGCCCTCGACGAAGCGGTTCGGGTGCTGCGGCCGGGTGGCCGGCTGGCCATCGCGGACCTGTGGGAGACGCGTCAGCATGCCGCGCACCTACGGGAACTCGGTTGGCGAAACGTGCGGCGCCGCAACCTCGGATGGCGTATGTACTACGGCGGTCCGTGGTTTTCCACGCGCCTGGTCACCGCGACGAAGCCGGGGTGACGATCGCCGGTTCCCGAAGGTATCCCCCGAGCGCCTCATGGTCCCGACACAGCGCGGCCCTCATACGTGCATGCTTGGGGCCATGAACAGACATGAGATCACCGAGCAGATCGTCCTGGCTCGCCTGAGGCTCGGCCTGACGTGGCAGCAGTTGGCCGACGCCATCGACAGGCCGGTGCTGTGGACCACCTCGGCGTTGCTCGGCCAACACCCCATTCCCGCTGAGCTGGCAAGGATTCTCGTCGAGAAGCTGAACCTGGACGAGTCGGTGCTGCCCGTGCTGGCGGCGCCGCCCATGCGTGGGGGTCTGCCCACCGCTGTCCCCACCGACCCGACGATCTACCGCTTCTACGAGGCCCTGCAGGTCTACGGCGGCGCCATCAAGGAGCTGATACATGAACAGTTCGGCGACGGCATCATGAGCGCGATCAACTTCAGCGTCGATCTGCAGAAGAAATCGCACCCGTCCGGCGATCGCGTCGTGGTGACTCTGGACGGCAAATTCCTTCCCTATCAATGGGTTTCGGCGGACACCTGAGATGGCGGCCGAGACGAAACCGGTAGACCTCGTTCTCTCCGGCGGGGGCGTGAAGTTCGTCGGCCTGGTCGGCGCGGTCGCCGGGCTGATGGATGCCGGGTACTCGGCCTACCGGGTGTCGGGCGTTTCGGCCGGCTCGGTGGTCGCGGTGATCTCGGCGGCCGCGTCCCAGGGCGACCAACTGACCGGTGGTCACCTCCGAGAGCTCGCGCTGTCGGTGCCGTTGCGCAAGTGGCGCGACGCGGGGCCGGTGCCGATCGTCGGTTCCGCGTGGGGGCTGGTGCGAGACACGTCCATGTATCGCGGCGATTTCGCCCATGACTGGATCCGTAGCGAGCTGAAGAACCTGGGGGTGGTCACATTCGGCGATCTGGCCCTGGACGACGACGACCTCCCCCCGGAACGGCGCTACAAGGTGGCGGTCACCGTCGCCGACATCACCGCGGCGCAGCTGGTGCGGCTGCCGTGGGATTATCGGCGGCTCTACGGGCTCGACCCCGACGAGCAGCCCGTCGCCGATGCGGTCCGCGCCTCGATGGCGATCCCGTTCTTCTACCCGCCGGTCACGCTGACCGACACCCTGGGGCTCACGTCCAACCTGGTCGACGGTGGGGTGCTGTCGAATTTCCCGGTCGACTCGCTGGACCGCACCGACGGCAAACCACCGCGCTGGCCGACGTTCGGAATCACGGTGATGCCCAAGCTCGCCGAGGGCGTGGATCAGGTGTTCCCCGCCTTGCGCCCGCTGCGATTCCTCAAACAATCCGCCCTGCTGCAAAGCCTCTTCACCACCATGTTGGTCGGCCACGATCAGGCGCAGCTCAGCCTGCCGTGGGTCAAGTGCCGCACCATCGGAGTCGCCTCCACCGACGTGAGCGTTCTCGACTTCGGCATTTCCAGGGGCCGCCTGGAAGAGCTCTACGACCGAGGCTATGCGGCGGCGCGGGATTTCCTGGCGACTTGGGATTGGCCGGCATATCTGAACCGGTTCCGATGAACGGAGTGAAGTGACGGCACGTCACGCACGTGTCACACTGGCCGCGAGGAGGCGAAGGGAACGCGGTGGCGGCTAGTAGCGGCCACCGCGTTGGCCTTTCAGCTCATCAATACCCGCGGTGAGAGTTCCTTCAGCATCGCCGTTGGCCCAGCGCATGGCGCCGGTCGACGTGGCCAGGCCGGGCCCGGGCCGCTCTACAGCCCGAACTCGGCCTCGATGCCGTCGATCCCGGCGCGAATGGCCTTCAGCGCGTCGGCGCGGGCGCGCAACTTCGTTGCGGCGTGGGCGTGTTGGTGCAGACCGGCGAATTCGCGCGCGGCTTCTTCGGCGCGGCTGACCACGATCTCGGGCGGCACGATCTCGTCGACGAAGCCGGCGGCCAGCGCGGTCTCACCGAAGAATGTCTTGGCCAGTCCCGCGGCTTGCTGGTAGGCCGACTGTGTCAGCCGCAGCTTCATGATCTCCAGGGCCGCGTACGGGATGACCATGCCGATCGCCACCTCGTTGGCCTGAATGTTGTAGGCGTGTGCGGCCACCCGGTGGTCGCCGGACGACAGCAGGAACGCTCCCATCGCGATGGCGTGGCCGGTGCAGGCCATCACGACCGGCTTGGGATGGGACAACAGCCGGTAGGCCAGCTCGAAGCCGCCCCGCAGCATGTCGATCGCCGGCTGCGCCTGGCCGGAGGTCAGGATCTTCAGGTCGAATCCGCCGCTGAACACCCGCTCGTTCCCGGTGATCACCAACGCCCCGGCGTTGTCCGCGTCCGCCCGGTCGATCGCCTCGCCCAGGGCCTGCTGCATCGTCGGGCCCAAGGCGTTGACTTTGCCGTCGTCCATCCTGATGACCGCGATGGAATCCTTGAGGCTGTAGTGGACCGGGCCGCTCATCGGTTGCTGGCTCCTTGCCGTCACGCGGGCTGACTGTGGTGTTTGCCCAGTTCGTCCTCGGCCTCACCCCAACGCAGGCTGACATCGGTGGGCTCGTCGAGCTGGCGGGTGCGCCATCTGTCCTGCGTTTCCCGCACGGCGCCGTTGATCCGTTCGATCTCGCTGCGGAACACCTCGGGGCGGGTTTCCTTGCTGGCGTAGTGGAAGTAGGTCAGCAGGCCGCGCAGCAGCTCCAGCTTCTGCTTCTCCCGCTTCGCCAGGTCGTGGGTGGTCATCAGCTCGATGCGCTGGACCGGTGGCAAGGAGTCCCAGTCCAGCACCACCTGGGTCTGAAGCGGCTGGCGTTCGCGCTCCCAGAACCGCCGCCCGCGCGGGTGCGCCGGCCGGTCGAAGTAGGTGATGGTGCCGCTGAAGCGCGACTCGATGCCACTGCCGATCTCGGCACGGTCGAGCGCGGAATCCCACACCATGCGCCATTCCTGGCCGGGGGCCAGCACCGGCAGCTCGCGGGGGAGGCGCAGTTCGGCAACGTCGGCGTAGCCGTCGGTGGCGTTCTCGTATTCGGCCACCGTCGGCGGGTTCATGAACGAGAACGTGATGTCGTAGGCCGCGGTCTGACCGAAGTTCCTGACCACCAGTTCGATGACGTGCCAGTCGGCCGCATGCGGTTCCATGAACATCGCGACCTGCGGCCGCGTCTGCTCCGCGACCAGTCGACGGTTGCGGGTGATCTGCCGGTTCGTGAAGACGAGGGTGACGACGGCGAGGGCGATCGCCGCCCAGGCCGCCCACGCGATCCAGGTGCTGGACCCAACATGCGTGATTCCGTGCCAGCCGTCCGGGATCCACCCCATGGAATCCACCTTCCGCTTATATCACAGGCCGGTTGCCGGCTCGTTCTGATCGAGCGATCGCCGCCCGCCTCAGCCGCCCATCAGCATTCGCCATTGGGCCAGGTCGGCGGCCTGATACACGTAGTTGGAACGCTTGACTTCCGACAGCGAAGCGCTCGGCTCGGCCGAATACCAGTGCCCGGGAAAAACCGTCGGATCACCGGGCAGGGTCGCGAGTTGCTGCAGGCTGCGGTACATCTCGTCGGAGTCGCCCCCGGGAAAGTCGGTCCGACCGCAGCCCTCCAGGAACAACGTGTCACCGGCGACGAGGCGGCCGTCGAGCAGGAAGCACTGGCTGCCGGGGGTGTGGCCGGGAGTGTGCAGCAACTCGATTTCGATATCGCCGATGCTGACTTTGTCGCGATTCTCATGAGCGGTGAGGTCGCCGAGGCTGATTCCGGTAACTCGCGAAACCCATTGGGCCTCATGGGTATTGACGTGCACCGGCACCGCTTTCCGTTCCAGCAGCTCCGCCAGGCCCTGCAGCGTAAAGCCCATCATCGATCCGCCCACATGGTCGGGATGATGGTGCGTCACCAGCACCCCGGACAGGTGCATGCCGTCGGCCTCGAGCGTGTCGAGGAGTTCGCCGGCCGCGTACGCGGGGTCCACCACCACGCAGTCGCCCGTTTGGCGATCGCCGATCAGGTAGGCGAAGTTGCGCATTTGGGTCGCGAACATGTCGCCGGCGGCGAAGTCGCGACCGGAGAGCAGTTGACGAAAGTACAGCCGGTCCGTTGGCACGTGACCAGACTAGGACGTGCTCACCAAGGGTCCGCAACGCCGCCTCGAACTTTGCCGAATACCGCCTGCGAGCAGCGATTGCGCTGCTGTCCAGTGGGTATTGTTGGCACATGAGGAAGAAGGTCGAAATCGAGATCGACGTCGATCTGATCGACGAGGCGATCCGCCGCTTCCAGCTGGCCGATGCCCGCGAGGCCGTCAATCTCGCGTTGCGCACACTCCTCTCCGGAGTCGATAACGGCGAACCGGACGAAGATTACGACGAGTTCAGCGACCTCAGCGCCTGGCAGCCGCGCCGTAGCGGCGGCGGAGCTTCGTAAAGCCCGTGGTTTGGTCCGGTTGCGAGCCAGGCTGTACCCTCTTTTAGGCCCGCGGCACTGTCCGATTCGGGTGAATGGCCCCCTTAGCTCAGTCGGTAGAGCGTTTCCATGGTAAGGAAAAGGTCAACGGTTCGATTCCGTTAGGGGGCTCGGCGGACGCCGAGCAGGCGTGGCGGCCCCGACCCCGAAGGGGGTGGCCAGAGGCGATGTAGCTCAGTCGGTTAGAGCGAACGACTCATAATCGTTAGGTCGCCGGTTCGAGTCCGGCCATCGCTACAACACAACAATGCACACCTTGAGAGATTTGAGAGAGAACCGTCATGGCTTCCAGTACCGACGTGCGGCCGAAGATCACCTTGGCATGCGAGGTGTGCAAGCACCGCAACTACATCACCAAGAAGAACCGCCGGAACGACCCGGACCGCATGGAGCTGAAGAAGTTCTGCCCGAACTGCGGCAAGCACCAGGCGCACCGAGAGACACGGTAGCGACGACCCGCGCCCGTTTATTCAGACAGACTAGGTAGATTTTAGAGCCGTGCCGTTAAGCCAAGACATCGTCGGTATGCATTACCGCTATCCCGACCATTACGTCGTGGAGCGGGAGAAGATCCGCGAGCACGCCATCGCCGTGCAAAATGACGACGCCGCATTTCTCGAGGAGAAGGCGGCAGCCGAACTCGGCTATGCCGGGCTGCCGGCCCCGTTGACGTTCATCTGTGTGTTCGGCTACAAGGCGCAGACGTCGTTCTTCAAGTACGCGGGTATCGGGTTCACCGATCAGCAGATCGTGCAGGTCGACCAGGTGCTGAAGTTCAATGCGCCGATCGTGGCGGGTGACAAGCTGTACTGCGACGTCTACGTGGACGCGGTGCGGGTGTCGCACGGCACCCAGATCATCGTGACCAAGAACATCATCACCAACGAAGCGGGCGAAACTGTGCAGGAGACCTACACGACCCTGGCGGGCCGTGCCGGTGACGAGGGAGAAGAGGGATTTACTGATGCCACTGCGTGAGTTCAGCTCGGTGAAGGTGGGTGACCAGCTTCCCGAGCGGACCTACCCGCTGACCCGACAGGATCTGGTGAATTATGCGGGGGTTTCCGGCGACTTGAACCCGATCCACTGGGACGACGAGATCGCCAAGGTCGTCGGGCTGGATACCGCGATCGCGCACGGCATGCTGACCATGGGTATCGGCGGCGGCTACGTCACCTCGTGGATCGGTGACCCCGGTGCGGTCACCGAGTACAACGTGCGGTTCACCGCCGTGGTGCCGGTGCCCAACGACGGCAAGGGCGCCGAGCTCGTCTTCAGCGGCCGGGTCAAGTCCGTCGATCCCGAGACCAAGTCGGTGACGATCGCCCTGACGGCCACCACGGGCGGCAAGAAGATCTTCGGTAGGGCGATCGCGTCCGCCATACTGGCGTAGCCCATGGCGCTCAAGACAGACATCAGGGGAATGATCTGGCGCTACCCTGACTGCTTCGTCGTGGGGCGGGAGCAACTCCGTCAGTTCGCGCAATCCGTCAAGAACGACCACCCGGCCTACTTCGAGGAAGACGCGGCCGCCGAACTCGGCTACGACGGGATCCTCGCGCCGCTGACCTTTACGACCATCCTCGCCAAGCGGGTCCAGCTGGATTTCTTCCGGCACGTCGACATCGGCATGGAGACGCTGGTGATCGTCCAGGTCGACCAGCGGTTCGTGTACCACAAGCCGCTGCTGGCCGGGGACAAGCTATGGGCCCGCATGGACGTCCACTCGGTGGACGAGCGCTTCGGCGCCGACATCGTCGTCACCAAGAACACCTGCACCGACGATCAGGGTGAGGTGGTCTTCGAGGCCTACACCACGTTGATGAGCCAGCACACCGACGGGTCCGCCAACCTGCGATGGGATCCAGAGTCCGGCCAGGTCGTCAGAACGGCGTAATTAGTATCTGAGTGCGGCACCGTTGTACACTCGGACCTCGGGGTTTTCCCAGCATCAGCGCGCTTTCCGTGAGTCGAAAGAACGGGGAGCGCGCGTGTCATGTAAGCCCCGGTAGGTAAGCGCAGGTTGGCCTGCCAACCGCGAAGGGGCGTAGCTCAACTGGCAGAGCAGCGGTCTCCAAAACCGCAGGTTGCAGGTTCAAGTCCTGTCGCCCCTGCTGAACACGAAGGCGTGCCATGGTGGACACTGGAATAATGGCCCACCACGACCGGAACGGCCTGCGGACACTGGCAAACTTAAGGAGCATGCGGTGAGCGACGAAGGCGACGCTGCCAACGACGCCACAAGCGACGGCGCTGACAGGGAGGACGACCGCGCGAATAGCGGTCGGACCGCTGTGGTGACGCGACCGCAGCGCCCGACCGGCAAACGATCCCGGCAGCGAGCGGCCGATGCCGGCGAGGACTTCGACGTAGAGTCGGCGGACGAGGTTGAGGTCGCCAAGGAGGACAAGGCCACCAAGGGTGGCAAAGCCAAGAAGGCCAAAAAGCCTAGGAAGCCGGGGGGCCGTACGGCCAACCCGTTCGTGTTCGTCTACAACTACCTCAAGCAGGTCGTTGCAGAGATGCGGAAGGTTATTTGGCCCAACCGCAAGCAGATGCTCACCTACACGTCGGTGGTGCTGGCGTTCCTGGCATTCATGGTGGCGCTGGTCGGCCTCGCGGATTTCGGACTCACCAAGCTTGTGCTGCTGGTGTTCGGCTGAGCGACGGAATAGAGAGGACTGAAAACCGTGACTACCTTCGACGGTGACACGTCCGCGGGTGAAGCGGTCGACGTAGAAGAGCGCGCCGAGGGCACTGAGGCCCCGGACACCTCAGCGGTCGAGGCTCACGAGGAGCCGGCCGAAGAGGTCGACCCGGCCGCCGCGCTCAAGGCGGAGCTGCGCAGCAAGCCCGGCGACTGGTACGTCATCCACTCCTACGCGGGCTACGAGAACAAGGTGAAAGCCAACCTCGAGACGCGCGTGCAGAACCTGGACGTCGGCGACTACATCTTCCAGGTCGAGGTGCCCACCGAAGAGGTCACCGAGATCAAGAACGGCCAGCGCAAGCAGGTCAATCGCAAGGTGTTGCCCGGCTACATCCTGGTGCGCATGGATCTGACCGACGACTCGTGGGCCGCGGTGCGCAACACGCCGGGCGTCACCGGGTTCGTCGGCGCGACGTCGCGACCGTCGGCCCTGACGCTCGACGACGTGGTGAAGTTCCTGCTGCCGCGAGGGGCGACCAAGAAGGCCGCCAAGGGCGCGGCCGCCACCGCCGCCGCCGCCGAGGCGGGTGGGCTGGAGCGTCCGGCCGTCGAGGTCGACTACGAGGTCGGCGAATCGGTGACGGTCATGGACGGGCCGTTCGCCACGCTTCCGGCGACCATCAGCGAGGTCAACGGCGAACAGCAGAAGCTCAAGGTGCTGGTGTCGATCTTCGGCCGCGAGACGCCGGTGGAATTGACGTTCGGCCAAGTCTCAAAGATCTAACCGGGCAATCAAGCCCAGTCCAGGAAGGAACACCAACATCTCATGGCCCCGAAGAAGAAAGTCGTCGGGCTGATCAAGCTGCAGATCGTGGCGGGGCAGGCCAACCCTGCGCCGCCGGTCGGACCCGCGCTCGGCCAGCACGGCGTCAACATCATGGAGTTCTGCAAGGCGTACAACGCTGCCACGGAGAACCAGCGCGGCCAGGTCATCCCGGTGGAGATCACGGTCTACGAGGACCGCAGCTTCACGTTTACGCTCAAGACGCCGCCCGCCGCCAAGCTGCTGCTCAAGGCCGCCGGCGTGGGCAAGGGCTCGGCCGAGCCGCACAAGACCAAGGTCGCCAAGGTCACCTGGGACCAGGTTCGTGAGATCGCCGAGACCAAGAAGACCGATCTCAACGCCAACGACATCGACGCGGCAGCCAAGATCATCGCCGGCACCGCCCGGTCGATGGGGATCACCGTCGAATAGACCTGCATAGTTCGACCCCAACCGTGGGAGGGCCAGCTTCGGCCCGCTGCTTAACCACGACCCAACACCCGATTGGATGAATCAATGAGCAAGAACAGCAAGGCATACCGCGCCGCCGCCGAGAAGGTGGACCGCAACAACCTGTACAGCCCGCTGGAGGCGGCCAAGCTCGCCAAGGAGACCGCGTCGGCCAAGCAGGACGCGACGGTCGAGGTGGCGATCCGGCTCGGCGTCGACCCCCGCAAGGCGGACCAGATGGTCCGCGGCACGGTCAACCTGCCGCACGGCACCGGTAAGACCGCGCGCGTCGCGGTGTTCGCGGTCGGCGACAAGGCCGATGCCGCCGTCGCCGCGGGGGCTGATGTTGTCGGCAGCGACGACCTGATCGAGAAGATCCAGGGCGGCTTCCTCGACTTCGACGCCGCGATCGCGACGCCTGACCAGATGGCCAAGGTCGGCCGCATCGCTCGCGTGCTGGGTCCGCGCGGCCTGATGCCAAACCCGAAGACCGGCACCGTCACCCCGGACGTCGCCAAGGCCGTGGCTGACATCAAGGGCGGCAAGATCAACTTCCGCATCGACAAGCAGGCCAACCTGCACTTCGTCATCGGCAAGGCGTCTTTCGACGAGAAGGCCCTCGCGGAGAACTACGGCGCGGCCCTCGACGAGGTGTTGCGGCTCAAGCCGTCCGCCTCGAAGGGCCGCTACCTGAAGAAGATCACCGTGTCGACGACCACGGGCCCAGGCATCCCGGTGGACCCGTCCATCACCCGCAACTTCGCCGAGGCCTGATTTTTTAGGCCGAGGCGCTATCGCATCGCGAACCGTCTTGTGGTCGGCACACGGTGCTCAAGTGACTGACGGAGTGGCTACCCGCCGCACTCGGCGATGCGGCGGCGCAGGAACTCGCGGCCCGGCTCGGAACCGTTGACTGCCAACGCTTCTCGGTACCAGGTGACGGCATCGGCCGGCCTGCCCGCACGCCGAAGCAGGTCGGCGCGCACCGTCGCGACCAGATTGGAGCGGCCCAGCCGGGGGTCGTGTGCCACCTCGTCGAGGGCGGCGAGCCCGGCGTCGGGTCCGTCGCGGAAGCCGACCGCCAGGGCGCGGTTGGCGCGCACGACCGGTGAGCCGGTCAGCTGTAGCAGCCGGTCGTAGGCCGCGCAGATGGTGACCCAGTCGGTCCGGCCCCAGGACGGCGCCGTCGCGTGCAACGCGGCGATCACCGCCTGCGGCAGATAAGGGCCCGTCGAACCCTCGGCCCGGCGTAGCCGATCCAGCCCCCGGGCGATGCGGCCGCGGTCCCACCGCCGGCGGTCCTGCTCCTCGAGCGGCACCAGCATCCCGGTGTCGTCGATCCGGCTGGCCCGTCGCGAATCGTGCAGCAGCATCAGCGCGGCCAGCGCGTGGGCCTCGGGCTCGTGCGGCATCAGCGCGCACAGCTCACCGGCCAGCCGGATCCCTTCGTCGCACAGTTCGTCGCGGATCGCCGACGGGCCCGCCGTGGACCAATACCCCTCGGTGAACACGGAGTAGACGCAACCCAGCACGTGCGGGGTGCGTTCGGGCAGCAGCTCGGCGGGCGGCACCCGTAACGGGATGTTGGCGTGCCGAACCTTGTTCTTGGCGCGCGTGATTCGCTGGCCGATCGCCGCGTCGGTCTGCAGCAGCGCACGGGCGATTTCGGCGACGGTCAACCCCGACACCAGCCGCAGGGTGAGCGCCAGCTGAGATTGGCGGTCCAGGGCGGGGTGTGCGCAGGTGAACATCATCCGCAGCTCGTCGTCGCGAACGGGAGACGGGTCGGAGTGGTCGGTGCGCGCCCGGATTTCGTCGATCACGGCCGCCAATTCCTTTCCGGGACGCACGGATTCGCGGCGCAGGCGATCGCGCGCCCGGTTGCGGGCGACGGTCACCAGCCATCCGCCGGGATTGTCCGGCAGGCCGTCGCGGTTCCAGCTGCGAAGCGCCTCGGCGCAGGCTTCCTGGACGGCGTCCTCCGCGATGGTGAGGTCGCCGGACCACCGCGCGAGCGCGGCGACGGCGGGTCCCCACTCCCGCCGGAAGACGCCGTCCAGGTCGGACATCGTTGGTGCTTAGAGCCCCGAGACTCCAGCCAGTTGCCGCACCTGCACGGTCGAAGCGGGGATCATCGACGCCAGCTTGACGGCCTCGTCGCGATCCGCGGCGGCAAGGAAGTAGATCCCGGTGGCGATCTCGGCGCCTTCCACATATGGCCCGTCGGTGATGAGGACCTCGCCGTCGCGCACCCGCACGGTCGTGGCGGTGGACCTGTCGTGCAGGGCGGCGCCACCGATCACATGGTTTCCCGCGGCGGCCGCGAAATCTCCATGACGTGCCGCCACCGCCTCCCACTCCGGGGTGCCCGGGGTGTGCGCGGACGCGGGCGGTTCCAACAGCAGCGCGAGCCAGTCGTTGCCGGTGAGTTCGCGGGACGGTTGAAGTGAGTGCACCACCGGCCAGAGTTCCACGGCCCCGAAAGCGGCGATCGGGACGTCGCGCGCCAATGCCAGTGCCTCGTCGAGGTTCTCCGCCTCGAACACGTAATAGCCGCACGCCACCTCGGCGGCCTCGGCGAAGGGGCCGTCGGTGACCATCGGCGCATCCGGGCCGCCGGTGATGACCGCCGCAGCGGCGGCGGGCGCCAGCGCGTCACCGGCTTTGATCGCCGAGCCGGCTTTGGCGTGGAAGTTCTCCCAGGCGGCCATGCCGGCCGCCCACTCTTCAGGCGTGCGGTCTTGCTCCTTGCTGATCAACAGGGCGAAGTACTGCATGATCGTCACCTCCGGGGTAGTGAGCGAAGCCTCGTGCTCCACTCTCTACCTATCCGACGAACGACGCAGCCCCGATCCGACAAGCTAGGCCGCAGCTCCCGGCTTCAGGTAGGTCACCAGGCTGACGTCCAGCATTTCGTCGGTGAAGTAGTGCTCGCAGCCCCGCAGATACTTGATGTAGCGGTTGTAGACCTCTTCGGAAGTGACCTCGATGGCCTTCTGCTTGTTGGACTCCAGCGTGTCGCCCCAGATGTGCAGTGTCTTGATGTAGTGCGGGCGCAGCGAAAGCGGTTCGGGCACAACAAAACCCGCCTTCTCACCGTGGTCGACCATCATCTGTGTGGACGGCAGCCGGCCACCCGGGAAGATTTCGGTGACGATGAACTTGATGAATCGGGCCGTCTCGAAGGTCAGCTTCTTGCCGCGGGCCGCCATCTCGTACGGGTGGTAGCTCACGCTGCTCTGGACGGTCATCCGGCCGTCCTCGGGCATGATGTCGTAGCACCTCTTGAAGAAGTCGTCGTAGTTCTCGTGCCCGAAGTGCTCGAAGGCCTCGATCGACACGATCCGGTCGACCGGCTCGTTGAAGTCCTCCCAGTTCTGCAGGCGCACCTCACGCGAACGATTGGTGTCGATCGAAGCCAGCACCTGCTCACAGCGGGCGTGCTGGTTCTTGGACAGCGTCAGGCCGATGACGTTGACGTCGAACCGCTCGACGGCGCGCTTCATGGTGGTGCCCCAGCCGCAGCCGATGTCCAGCAGGGTCATCCCCGGCTTGAGGTCGAGCTTGTCCAGGTTCAGGTCGATCTTGGCGTACTGCGCCTCTTCCAGCGTCATGTCGTCACGCTCGAAGTAGGCGCAGCTGTAGATCCGGGTCGGGTCCTGGAACAGGGCGAAAAAGTCGTCGGAGACGTCGTAGTGCGCCTGAATGTCCTCGGGAGCCGTCCGCGTCTTCGTCGGGCTAGCAGGTTGATCAGCCATTTTCGTCTTGTTCTCCTGGATGAAGTTCACTACATATACCCACGCACTTGCTTCGTGATGTGACGTGCAACGATACCCAACTCTACTTTTCCAGCGTGAATTGGTTGCAGTCGATGTAGCCCATGCGGAAAGCCCTGGCACAGCCTGTCAGGTACTTCATGTACCGCTCGTACACCTCGTCGGACTGGATCCTGATGGCGTCGTCCCTGCGCGCCTGCAGGGCGTCGGCCCACAGGTCGAGGGTCTTGGCGAAGTCGGTCTGCAGCGACTGAACGCGGGTCACGCGGAAGCCGATCTTCGCCGAGTGCTCCTCGACGGTCTCGATCATCGGCAGCCGGCCGCCCGGGAAGATGTCGGTCACGATGAACCTGATGAACTTGGCGACCTCCATCGTCAAGGGCAGGCCGCGCTCGATGATCTGGTTTCCGTGCAATCCCGTGATCGAGTGCAGCAGCATCACGCCGTCGTCGGGCATGGCGGCGTAGGCGAATTTGAAGAAGTCGTCGTAGCGGTGAAAGCCGAAGTGCTCCAACGCCTCGATGGTGACAATGCGGTCCGCCGGTTCGCTGAACTCGGACCAGTCGCACAGCAGTGCCCGCCCCGACCGGCCGGTGTCGATCCCGTCGAGCACCTGCTGGCAGTGGGCATGCTGATTTTTGGACAGGGTCAGCCCGACGACGTTGACGTCGTAGCGCTCGGCGGCGCGTTTCAGAACGGAACCCCAACCGCAGCCGATGTCGAGCAAGGTCATCCCGGGCCGAAGCCCGAGTTTGTCCAGCGTCAGGTCGAGCTTGGCGAGCTGCGCCTCGTGCAAGGTCATGTTCTCGCGGGGGAAATACGCGCAGCTGTAGGTACGGGTCGGATCCTGGAAGAGCGCGAAGAATTCGTTCGACAGGTCGTAGTGCGCTTGCACGTCGTCAATGTTGGACCGCGTACGAACAGCGCCTGCCAGGTTGTCAGACATATGTCCCTCCCGAGGGACGGGCTCCAGATGAGGTGGCCATCCTCTCGGGCGACGGTACTCGCCGAGGGTCGGAAACGGCGCATTTGCGCGCGCGCCGGAGTTTCTGCGGGCCGGGCGCTACTTGGTCAGCGTGTACTGGGCGACGTTGGCGATCGTCTTGCGGAAGAGGTCCGCGCAGCCGGTCAGATAGCGCATGTAGCGGTCGTAGACCTCTTCGGACTGGATGGCGATGGCGCGTTCGCGATTGGCCTCCAGATTGGCGGCCCAGGTGTCCAGAGTTCGCGCGTAGTGCGGCTGCAGATATTCGATCTGCTCGATCGTGAAACCGCTGTTACGTGCATTGTCGACGATATCGGGTTCGCCGCACATTGCCCCGCCGGGAAAAATCTCCTTGCCGAGGAAGTGCAGGAAACGCAGGTCTTTCATCGTGATCGGGATGCCGTGCTCGGTCCAGTACGACTGCGGCTGCGTGAAAATGCTGTGCATCATCATCCGACTGTCGTCGGGGAGGGTCTTGTAGGCCCAGTCCCAGAACGTGGGCCAACGCTCCTTTTTGAACGCGTCGAAGGCCTCGAAGCTGATGATCCGATCGACCTGCTCGTCAAACTCTTCCCAACCCTGCAGCCGGGCCTCGGCCCGCCGGGTTGTTGGGATTTCGGCCAGCCTTGCTTTGGTGCGCGCGTAGTGATTTCGGCTGAGCGTGATGCCGATGACATTCACGTCGTATTTCTCAACCGCTCGGACCACGGCCCCGCCCCAGCCGCAGCCGACGTCGAGCAGCGTCATACCGGGCTCGAGGTTCAGCTTGTCTAGCCCCAGATCCAGCTTGGCGAGCTGCGCCTCTTCCAGCGTCATGTCGTCGTTCTTGAAGTAGGCGCAGGTGTACACCATGTTGGGGTCAAGGAACAGCGCGAAGAAGTCGTCTGAAATGTCGTAGGTTGCCTGCGACTCTTCGTAATACGGCTTCAGCTTGGCCATTGGTAGAACACCTCCTTTGACAACCGTACAACGCGGCGATACGAACCGAGATCGCAGGGGGAGCGTTTCTTCGAGTGTTTTCGGCTCAGCTCGCTTTGGCGAAGTTGCTCGACAGCACACCGATCACGTGGTCCCACAACTGCTGTGGCAGATCATGTCCCATCCCGTCGAATAACACCAATCGAGCGCCGTCGATGGCGTTGGCCACCGCGCGGCCGCCGAAGGGCCGCATCAGTTTGTCGGCCCGGCCGTGGATCACGACGGTGGGGACGGCGGTCCGCCGGTTGTAACCCCTCAGGCTGCCGCTGCCCAGCACGGCGTCGAAATGCCGTGCGACGCCCCACGGGTAATAGCTCCGTTCGTAGCTTTCGATGGCCTCGGCCCGGAGTTGCTCCTCGGACGCCAAGAAGCGACGACTGCCGATGATCTTGCTCACCCGGATGGCATTGTCGATGATCACGTCGCGGGGCGAGCTCGGCGCCGGCCCCTTGATGAGCGCCAGCAGCTGGCGAGGACCGGGCGGCGGCAGGAACGCCGAATTGTTGCTGGAGAAGATGACTCCGAGGGTTTTCGTCCGCTCGTCGAAGCGTGCGGCGAAGATCTGGGCGATCATGCCGCCCATCGACGCGCCCACGATGTGCGCGTGTCTTATGCCGAGATGGTCCAGCACGGCCGCGGCGTCGTCGGCCATGTCCTCGAGCGTGTATGCCGCTTTGCTCGGCAAGCCCAGCCAGGAGCGCGCCAACCGCGTGACCAGCGGCTGCCCCGAGCTGCGGTGCTGGGTCTTGCTCGACAGGCCGACGTCGCGGTTGTCGTACCGGATGACGCGCAGCCCGTGGCCGACCAGTTGCTCGCAGAAGTCGGTGCGCCACAGCAGCAGCTGGGCGCCCAGCCCCATGATCAGCAGGACCGGTGGGTCGTCGATGTTGCCCATGTCCTCGTAGTACAGCTTCAGGTCGCCGGACGTGGCGTTCCCGGTGCGGATCTCCATCAGACTTCGATGTCGGACTGGTGCTCGCGGCTGACCTCGACCATGAAGTTCGCGAAATAGCCGGTCAGCTGCGGGTCGGACATCATCTGCCACTTCGGCGCGAGCAGCTTCATGTACCGCTCGACGTAGAGGAACTGCTTGCCGATGAGCACCAACTCGCGGGGCAGCTTGACGTCGTAGGCGTCGGCCAGGGCCGACAGCTGCCGCCCGAGGTCGGCGTAAGACATGTCGCCCAGCGTCTGCATGGTCAACGGGGTGGCGAACTTCTCCAGGTCCTCGGCGGCCTGGGCCTCGGGCTTCATGGTGCCGACGGCGCCCATCAGCACGACGATCTTGCCGGCCGACGCGTGGTCCTTCTTCACCAGCAGCGCATACACCAGCTCGCGCAGCAGCCAGCGGGTGCGCGGGTCGATGCGGCCCATGATGCCGAAGTCGAAGAACACGATGCGGCCCGCCTCGTCGACGTAAAGGTTGCCGGCGTGCAGGTCGCCGTGGAACAGCCCGTGCCGCAGCCCGCCCTCGAAAAGCGAGAACAGCAGCGCCTTCACCAGTTCGACCCCGTCGAACCCGGCCTTGCGGATGGCGGCGACATCGTCGATGCGGATGCCCTGCACCCGCTCCATCGTCAGCACCCGCTCGGAGGTGAAGTCCCAATGCACCTGCGGCACCCGGATGTTGCGGCCCAGCGGCGAGGCGTGCAGGTGCGAGACCCACGCATCCATCGACTGCGCCTCGAGCCGGAAGTTCAGCTCCTCGGCCAGGTTGTCGGAGAAGTCGGCGACCACGTCCTGCGCCGAGAGCCGGCGGCCCAGCTTGGCCAGTTCGACGGCCTGGGCGAAGCGCTTGAGGATCTGCAGGTCGGCGGCGACCCGGCGGCGGATGCCCGGGCGCTGAATCTTGACGACGACCTCTTCGCCGGTGTGCAGGGTGGCGTAGTGCACCTGGGCGATGGACGCCGACGCGAACGGCGTCTCCTCCCACTTGGCGAACAGGTCGGCGGGGTCGCCACCGAGCTCCTCGACGAGCAGCTTGTGCACCTCGTCGGTGTCGGCGGGCGGCACCCGGTCGAGCAGGCCGCGAAATTCACGGGACAGGGATTCGCCGAACGCCCCGGGGCTGGACGCGATGATCTGCCCGAATTTCACGTACGTCGGGCCGAGGTCGGCGAAGGTCTGCGGGAGCTGCTTGATCACCTTCTGCTGCCAGGGCCCCCTGCCCGGGAGCTTGCTGACGACGCGAGCGGCGGTGCGGGTGACCTGCCAACCGGTGACGGCTACCCGGGCCGCTTCCACCGGCAGCGGCACCCGGTCAAGCCTGGCCACGTCTCGGTGTTTGGTGGAACTCATCCCAGCAGTCTGCCAAATCGGCGGAGCCAGGCCCAATCCTCTAGCTCGGAGGCTCACCGCTCTTCCAGGGTTGTACCCAGCCCTGGATCGCCCAGCCCTCCAGCCCGGCGATCAACTCGTACATGGTGGCGCCGTCGATGGTTTCTCGAACGATGTCGGCGTGCCCCGCGTGGCGGGCCAATTCGTTGATCACATGCAGGATCACCCAGCGCACCGACCAGGCCTCCTGATCCTTGGGGAACCAGGGGATGTCCTGGGGAACCGGCACCGCGGCGTCGAGGTCCGCGGTCTCCACCAGCCGCAGGGACTTCGCGTTCTGTTCTTTGAATGCCCGCAGCAGCCCGTCCAGTGTCTCGTCGGGCCGCATCACATGCTGGTCCGCGAACTCGCTCGCGATCTGCTCGAAGGGGCGCGGGTCCTTCGGGGGCGCATCCGGCGCGGCGGCGACCCGCGCCATCCAGGTGCGCTGCATAGCGGTGACGTGCTTGACCAGCCCGCCGATCGACAGCGCGCTGACCGAAGGCGTGGACCGGGCCTGTTCATCGGTGAGGCCGTAGCTGACGGCGAAATACGCGCTCTGGTGAAACGCCAGGAATTCGCGCAGGGCGCTGCGTTCGTCGGCCACCGGCGGGGCGAGGGCGGGCATTAGGAGATATTACGTCCCATGCGCCGTAAAGTGCGGGGATGCAGCTGGTTTCGGCACACTCGACCGAGCTGTTCGCCGGGCCGCCGGACGCGCCGCTACAGCTGGCCCGCGTCACCGTATCCGCAGTGGCCGAACCGACGCCGATCCGCGTCGACGGGGACGGTTTGACCGGGGAGGCAGTGGCCGGGGTCGGCGACGAGGTCGTCGAGGTCCCGGTCAGGGTGGACCGCCCGATCGTCGGGCAGCGGCGGGCGGCGCGGGCGCTGGCCGCCGGCGCCCGGGTGCCGTTCGAGTTCATCGTGGCCGAGCCCGGCTGGACCATGTTCATGGTCAGTCACTTCCACTACGACCCGGTCTGGTGGAACACCCAGGGCGCCTACACCAGCGAGTGGCGCGAAGACCCGCCGGGGCGCCAGGCCAACGCCTTCGAGCTGGTGCACGCGCACCTGGAAATGGCTCGCCGTGAGCCCGAGTACAAGTTCGTGCTGGCCGAAGTGGACTACCTCAAGCCGTACTCGGATACCCGCCCCGAGGACCGCGCCGACCTACGCCGGTTCGTCGCCCAGGGCCGCGTCGAGGTGATGGGCGGCACCTACAACGAGCCCAACACCAACCTCACCAGCCCGGAAACGACCATCCGAAACCTGGTGCACGGCATGGGATTCCAGCGCGACGTGCTGGGCGCCGACCCGGCGACCGCGTGGCAGCTCGACGTGTTCGGCCACGACCCGCAATTTCCCGGGCTGGCCGCCGACGCCGGGCTGACGTCGAGCTCGTGGGCGCGCGGCCCGCACCACCAGTGGGGCCCGACCCACTCCGGGGGCGTCGAGGGCATGCAATTCTGCAGCGAATTCGAGTGGATCGCGCCGTCCGGTCGGGGCCTGCTCACCCACTACATGCCGGCGCACTATGGGGCGGGCTGGGGGATGGACTCGTCGGCCTCACTGGCCGAGGCCGAGGAGGCCACCTTTGCGCTCTTCGACCAGCTCAAGAGGGTCGCGCTGACGCGTAACGTGCTGCTGCCGGTCGGCACCGACTACACGCCGCCGAACAAGTGGGTCACCGCCATCCACCGCGACTGGGCCGCGCGCTACACCTGGCCGCGCTTCGTGTGCGCGCTGCCGCGGGAGTTTTTCGCGGCCGTGCGGGCCGAACTGGCCGAGCGCGGCCGCGTCCCGTCGCCGCAGACCCGCGACATGAACCCGATCTACACGGGCAAGGACGTGTCCTACATCGACACCAAACAGGCCAACCGGGCCGCCGAGACCACCGTGCTGGAGGCCGAGCGGTTCGCCGTGTTCGCCGCGCTGGTGTCCGGTGCCGAGTACCCGCAGGCGGCGCTGGCCAAGGCGTGGGTGCAGCTGGCTTACGGGGCGCACCATGACGGCATCACCGGCTCGGAGTCAGACCAGGTCTACCTCGACCTGCTGACCGGCTGGCGCGACGCGTGGGAGCTGGGCCGCGCGACCCGCGAGCGTTCGCTGGCGTTGCTGTCCCGGGCGGTCGGTGTTGTCGAGGGCGATGTCATCGTGTGGAACCCGTTGGCCCAGCGGCGCACCGACGTCGTCACCGCGCGGATCGACCCGCCGCTCGCCGCCGGGGTCCGGGTGCTGGACGCCGACGGTGCCGAGCTGCCCGCACACGTCGAGCACGGCGGCCGGTCGGTCACCTGGCTGGCGCAAGGGGTGCCGTCGCTGGGCTGGCGGGCGTACCGGCTCGTTCCCGCCGACGGCCCGAGCGGCTGGGAACCGGTGTCCGGCTCGGCGATCGCCAACGAGCACTACAGGCTCGAGGTCGACCCGGCGCGCGGCGGGGGAGTCGTGTCCCTGGTTCAGGACGGCCGCGAGCTGATCGCTGACGGGCGGGTGGGCAACGAGCTGGCCGTCTACGAGGAATATCCCGCGCACCCGAGGCAGGCCGAGGGCCCGTGGCACCTGCTGCCCAAGGGGCCGGTGGTGTGCTCGTCGGAGTCGCGGGCGCGGGCGCAGGCCTACCACGGGCCGCTGGGGCAGCGGCTCGTCGTCACCGGGCGCATCGGCACCCTGCTGCGCTACACCCAGACCCTGACGCTGTGGCGCGGCGTGTCGCGGGTGGACTGCCGCACCACCATCGACGAATTCAGCGGGGTCGACCGCCTGGTGCGGCTGCGCTGGCCATGCCCGGTGCCGGGCGCCATGCCGGTCAGCGAGGTCGGTGACGCCGTCGTGGGACGGGGTTTCGCGTTGCTGCATGACGGACCCGAATCGGTGGACACCGCGCAGCACCCGTGGACGCTGGACAACCCGGCCTACGGCTGGTTCGGCTTGTCTTCGGCGGCGCGCGTCCGGTCGGGTGAGGCCGTGCGGGCGATCTCGGTGGCCGAGGTGGTGTCGCCGGACGAGGCGGTGTCGGGACCGCTGGCGCGCGAGCTGATGGTCGCGCTGGTCCGCGCCGGGGTGACCGCGACCTGCAGCGCCGCGGACAAGCCGCGCTACGGCCAGCTCGACGTCGACTCGAACTTGCCGGACGTGCGCATCGCGCTGGGCGGACCGGCCCGCAACGCCTTCACCAAGGCCGTGCTGGCACAGGCCGACCCGGTGTACGCGGACGAACTCGACCGCCAGTTGGCCACGACGGGCCAGGCCCGGGTCTGGGTGCCGGCCGCGACGCCGTTGGCCGCGGTGTGGGTGCCGGGCGCCGACCTGCGTGCGGCGGCGGCGTTGCCCGTGCTGGTGATCGCCGGCCGCGACGAGGAAAGCCTGGCCGCCGCGATCGCGTCGGTAAGCGAGGGTCTGGCCGACGCCGAGGTCGTGGTGACCCAGCGGGCACCGGCGGGAATCGACGGATTCGAGGACCGCACCGTCGCCCTGCTCAACCGGGGCGTGCCCAGCTTCGCCGTCGACGCCGAAGGCACCCTGCACACCGCGTTGATGCGCTCCTGCACCGGTTGGCCGTCGGGCGTCTGGATCGACGAACCGCGCCGCACCGCCCCGGACGGCTCGAACTTCCAACTCCAGCACTGGACCCACGATTTCGACTACGCGCTGGTCTGCGGCGCGGGCGACTGGCGGCGCGCCGAGATCCCCGCCCGCAGCGCGCAGTTCTCCCACCCGCTGCTCGCCGCCGCTTGCGGCCGGGCGCGGGGCGCGTTGCCCGCGTCAGGATCGCTGTTGAACGTGGAGCCCGCCGGCGGGGTGCAACTGGCGGCCCTCAAGGCGGCCGGCAACCCGCTCACGGCGGGTCGCGCCCGGCCGGTCGACCCGCGCGCCGTGGCGCTGCGCCTGGTGGAAACGAGGGGGGCGGGGACCAGTGTGTTGATCGGCTCGGACATCGGCGAGGTCAGCGACTTCCGCGCTGCCGACTTACTCGAAAACCCGAGCGAGGGCCGCCGTCCGCTCGACCTGCATGGGTACCAGGTGGCCACCGTGCTGGCCCGGTTCGAGACGCCCCGCGCGCTGACGGAATCCAGCGCGCTGGCCCCACAGGCGGAAATCGCCCAGCCGTTGTACGCGCGCTACTGGCTGCACAACCGGGGCCCGGCGCCGCTCGGCGGGCTGCCGGCCGTCGCGCATCTGCATCCCGCGCGGGTGGCCGCCGAGCCCGGCGGCGAGGTGATGGTGCGCCTCACCGCGGCCAGCGACTGCAGCGATGCCACCCTGACCGGCACGGTCACGCTGGTATGTCCGGACGGCTGGTCGGCCAAGCCGGACGAGCTGCCCCTCACGCTGCGCAGCGGCGACTACCGCGAGGCCGACGTGGCGGTGTCGGTGCCCGCATCGGCCGAGCCGGGGCTGTACCCGGTCCGGGCCCAGCTCCGCATCAGCGGGGACGAGATTCCGGCCGCATGGCGACAGACGGTCGAGGATGTGTGCCTCGTCGAGGTCGGCGCGTGCGACGAGGCGAAGCTGATCTACCTCGCCGAGGGGCCGGCTGACCTCGAGTTGACCGCCGGCGACACGGCGGCGCTGACCGTCAGGATCGGCAGCCACGCCGGGGCGGACCTGGCGCTCGAGGCGCATCTGATCAGCCCGTGGGGCACGTGGGAGTGGCTGGGCCCCGCCGTGGTGGGCGCGGTCCTGCCCGCCCGCGGCACCGCCGACCTCGCCTTCACGGTGGCCCCTCCCGCCTGGCTGGACCCCGGCCGGTGGTGGGCCCTGGTCCGGGTCGGCTGCGCCGGCCGGCTGGTCTATACCCCGGCGGTAGAGGTGACCGTGACATGAGCGTGGTCGCCACGGTTGCCGGGATCCCGGTCTTGGTCGACGAGGTCGACGCGGCCGAAACCCGGCTGCGCGGCGGACCGGGCGCGGCCGCGTTGCCGGCGGGCGGCACGAGCGAAGGCCGTCAGCTGCGGCGCTGGCTGACCCAGCTGATCGTGACCGAGCGGCTCGTCGCCGCCGAGGCCGACGCGCGCGGCCTGAGCGGGCGAGGCGTGCCGAGCGAAGCCGAGCTGCTGCCCGACGCCACGGCGCGGCTGGAGCTCGGCAGCGTCGCCGCGGCCGCGCTGGCCGAGCCTCGCGCGCGGGCGCTGTTCGCCGACGTCACCGCCGCGGTGGGCGTCGACGACGAGCAGGTGGCCGACTACCACGCCCGCAACCCGCTCCGGTTCGCCAAGCCGCGCCGCGAGCGGCACGGCTGGCGGACCCCGCCGCCGGTCGGGCCGCCGCTGGACGACGTCCGGTCGGCGATCGCCGACCACCTGCGGGGCGCCGCCCGGCGGCGCGCCTTCCGGGTGTGGCTGGACGCGCGGCGGGCCGAGCTGGTGCGGCTTGCCCCCGGCTACGAGCATCCCGGCGACCCCCGCCAACCCGACAACACCCACCGGCACTGATCGCGATGCTCACCCTCTGCCTGGACATCGGCGGCACCAAGATCGCCGCCGGCCTAGCCGATCCCGACGGCACGCTGGTGCACACCGTCACCCGGCCCACGCCGAGCGGCGGCGCGGCCGAGGAGGTGTGGGCCGCGGTCGAGGCGACAATCGCCGACGCGCTGCACGCGGCCGCCGGTGCCGTCGCCGCGGTGGGTATCGGTTCGGCCGGCCCCATCGACCTGCCCGGCGGAACCGTCAGCCCCATCAACATCAAGGGCTGGCAAGGCTTCCCGCTGCGCGACAGAGCGGCGGCCGCGGTGCCGGGAGTGCCCGTACGGCTCGGCGGCGACGGCGTGTGCATGGCGCTGGGCGAGCACTGGCGCGGCGCCGGTCGGGGCGCCGACTTCCTGCTGGGCATGGTGGTGTCCACCGGCGTGGGCGGCGGACTCGTGCTCGGCGGCATTCCGTACACCGGCCGCACCGGCAATGCCGGTCACGTCGGGCACGTGGTGGTGGAGGACGGTGGCCCGCCCTGCGTGTGCGGCGGCCGTGGCTGCGTCGAGGCCATCGCGTCCGGACCGTCGATGGTGCGCTGGGCGCGGGCCAACGGTTGGTCCGCGCCGCCCGTCGCGGGTGCCCGGGAACTGGCCGCCGCGGCGGCGGCCGGGGATCCGGTGGCGGACCGGGCATTCCGCAGGGGGGCTACCGCGCTCGCGGCGATGATCGCCTCGGTCGGCGCGGTCTGCGATCTGGACCTCGTCGTCATCGGGGGAGGCGTCGCCAACTCCGGTCGCCTGCTCTTCGATCCCTTGCGGGAGAAGCTGGCCGAATACGCCGGGCTGGATTTTCTGGCCGGTCTGCGGGTGGTGCCCGCCGAACTCGGCGGCCAGGCCGGACTGGTCGGCGCCGCCAGGCTGGCCAGCCTCACCTGAGCCGTCACCTGAGGGCCGCCGTTTTGGCTGCCGGGGGCGGGTCAGGCTATCCTGATTGCCGATCCACCGAAGACCGTCGGTCACCGAGAAATCGGTTGAAGGTCCGGGAGCATCCCGGCGGCCCACGCAGGAGGACGAGGCAGTCAGTGCCGGCACGCGCCGGCGCCTATTCACGCCCCGGCCGCATCCTGCGCCGGGGCGTTCGTCGTTCCACGGGTGAATCGCAGACGAAACGTCGCAAGGCTTTCACTTCAGGAGGTACGCATGGCCAGGGCTGACAAAGCCACCGCCGTTGCAGACATCGCCGAGCAGTTCAGGGACGCGGCCGCGACCCTGATCACCGAGTACCGCGGGCTGACCGTGGCCAACCTGGCCGAGCTGCGCCGGTCGCTGAGTGGATCGGCCACCTACTCGGTGGCCAAGAACACGCTGATCAGGCGGGCGGCGTCCGAGGCGGGCGTCGAAGGTCTCGATGAACTGTTCGCCGGCCCCACGGCCATCGCGTTCGTCACCGGGGAACCGGTCGACGCCGCCAAGGCCATCAAGACCTTCGCCAAGGAAAACAAGGCGCTGGTCATCAAGGGCGGCTACATGGACGGCCGCGCGCTGACCGTCGCCGAGGTCGAGCGCATCGCCGACCTGGAGTCGCGCGAGGTGTTGCTGGCCAAGCTGGCCGGCGCGATGAAGGGCAACCTCGCCAAGGCGGCGGGCCTGTTCAACGCCCCCGCCTCGCAGGTCGCCCGCCTGGCGGCCGCGCTGCAGGAAAAGAAGGCCGCAGAAGCACCGGCCCCCGCGCCCGCCGCGGAGGCCGCGCCCTCTGAGCCGGCCCCAGAACCAGCTTCGGAAGCACCCACTGAGGCTCCGGAAACCCCGGCCGAAGCCGAATAACCCCCAACCCAAACCAGGAAGGACCCACACACCATGGCGAAAATGTCTACCGACGACCTGCTTGACGCCTTCAAGGAAATGACCCTGTTGGAGCTCTCCGACTTCGTCAAGAAGTTCGAGGAGACCTTCGAGGTCACCGCGGCCGCTCCGGTCGCCGTCGCCGCGGCCGGCCCGGCCGCCGGTGGTGCCCCCGCCGAGGCCGCCGAGGAGCAGTCCGAGTTCGACGTGATCCTCGAGGCCGCCGGCGACAAGAAGATCGGCGTCATCAAGGTGGTCCGCGAGATCGTCTCCGGCCTGGGCCTCAAGGAGGCCAAGGACCTGGTCGACGGCGCGCCCAAGCCGCTGCTGGAGAAAGTCGCCAAGGAAGCCGCCGACGAGGCCAAGGCCAAGCTGGAGGCCGCCGGCGCCACCGTCACCGTCAAGTAGCTGCACTTCGCAAAACCCCCGGGACCGCCCTGTGCGGTTCCCGGGGGTTTTCGTGTGCTCAGCCCGCCCGCATCGCCGACTGCAGGGATTGCGCCACCCGCTCAGGTGAATCGCCCAGCGCCACAAGCAGATTCGAATTCATCGACGCGAGCAACGGCAGTACGGCTGCGCCGTCGTGGCCGTAGTAGCCGGCCAGCTCCAGCATCACGAACCCGTGGATCAGCGCCCAGAACTGGGCGGCGGTGGCCACCACGGCCGCGTCGTCGTCCGGCGGGCCCACGCTGATCCGGCCCGCCAGCATGCACCGATGCACCCCGCGCACCACGTGCGCGAAGCTCGGGTAGTGCCGCTCGATATCGGCGACCGACAGCGTCAGGACGTTGTCCGCCGGTGCGTTGATGCCGTGCGCGCTGGTGCTGCCGAACATCAGCCGGTACATGTGCCGATGCTTGATGGCATAACGCCGGTAGGCCGCGCCGATCGCGAACAGGTCGGCGACGGGGTCGGCGGTCTGCGGCACCGTCAGGGCGGCGTCGAACTGCCGCAGCCCCTCCGCGGCCACCTCGGCGATCAGGCCCCGCATCCCGCCGAAATGGGTGTACAGGGCCATCGTCGAGGTTCCCGCCGCGCCTGCGACCTTGCGGGTCTGCAACGCGTCGGGGCCGTGCTCGTGCAGCAGATCCACTGCGGCGGACAGCATCTCGTCGCGGACACTGCGCGGTGCGGCCGGCGTCGCGCGCGAGGTCGTTTCTGAAGTCATCGTTGCCATCTTCCCATCCCCGGCGTACGGTTCCCATAACAACGTCATATCAATGTTATAGGAGCTCAGAGATGACGTCCATGCAAACCGCGCAAACCCGGAATCCCTATCTGGAGGGCCTGCTGGCGCCGGTGCGCGCCGAAGTGACCGCCACCGACCTGCCGGTCACCGGACATATCCCGGAGCACCTCGACGGACGCTATCTGCGCAACGGACCCAACCCGGCCGAAGAGGTCGACCCGGCCACCTATCACTGGTTCAGCGGCGATGGGATGGTGCACGGCGTGGCGCTGCGCGACGGGCAGGCCCGGTGGTACCGCAACCGCTGGGTGCGCAGCCTGTCGGTGTGCGCCACCCTGGGTGAGCCGACGCCGCACCGGCTCGATCCGCGGGCGGGCATGCTCTCGCTGGGCGCCAACACCAACGTGCTGACCCACGCCGGGCGCACCCTGGCGCTGGTCGAGGGCGGTGTGGCCAACTACGAGCTGACCGACGAGCTGGACACCATCGGGACGTGCGACTTCGACGGCACCCTGGCAGGCGGCTACACCGCTCATCCGCACCGCGATCCGCGCACCGGCGAATTGCACGCCGTCTCTTACTCATTCGCCCGCGGACGGACCGTGCAGTACTCGGTGATCGACACCCAGGGGCGAGCCCGTCGCACGGTCGACATCGAGGTGTCGGGGTCGCCGATGATGCACGACTTCTCGCTGACCGACTCCTACGTCGTCATCTACGACCTGCCCGTGACGTTCGACCCGATGCAGGTGCTGCCGGTGACCATGCCCCGCTGGCTCGGCCTGCCGGCCCGGCTGGCGTTGCAGTCGCTGATCGGGCGCGTGCGCGTACCCAGCCCGATCAACGCGATGATGAACCGAAACCCGAAGCATTCCGACCGGATGCCGTATGCGTGGAACCCGAACTACCCGGCGCGCATCGGGGTCATGCCCCGCGAGGGCGGCAACTCCGACATCCGCTGGTTCGACATCGAACCCTGCTACGTCTACCACCCGCTCAACGCCTACTCCGAGATCCGGGACGGGGCCGAGGTTTTGGTGCTCGACGTGGTGCGTTACTCGCGGATGTTCGACCGCGACCGGCACGGGCCCGGCGAAGCCCCGCCGACCCTCGAGCGCTGGACCATCAACCTGGCGACCGGCGCGGTGAGCGCCGAATGCCGCGACGACCGGCCGCAGGAATTTCCCCGGATCAACGAGGCCCTGCTCGGCCGAGAACACCGCTTCGGCTACACCGTCGGTGCGTCCTTCCAGGGCGCCGAGTCCGCGCTGTACAAGCACGATTACGCGACCGGGGGCCGAGCGGTTGCGCCGCTCGATCCCGACCTTTTGCTCGGCGAGATGTCCTTTGTGCCCGACCCCGGGGCCGGCCCGGAGGACGACGGCATTTTGCTGGGCTACGGCTATCACCGCGGCCGTGACGAAGGCCAGTTGGTGTTGCTGGACGCCGCGACGCTCGAGTCGGTGGCCACCGTGCACCTGCCGCAGCGGGTACCGATGGGCTTCCATGGCAACTGGGCGCCTACTGGCTAACGTGCGTTGAATAGGACGCCCGCCGCCGGCTGCGGCGGGATCTCAGGTCAGCCAATTTTTCCCGGCTGTGCCACGCAACCCTGATGCCGTGCAGCAAGCGTGCGCTACAGTGACTCATGCCACACATAAGGGCAGGTGGCGGGCATGAGCGTCGACGGAAGGATCTCGCATGGGTGTCGCTATTGAGGTGAACGGCCTCACGAAGTCCTTCGGATCCTCGAGAATTTGGGAAGACGTGACGCTGGAGATCCCCGCCGGGGAGGTCAGCGTCCTGCTGGGGCCGTCGGGTACCGGCAAATCGGTGTTCCTGAAGTCCCTGATCGGTCTCCTACGGCCGGAGCGCGGCTCAGTCGTCATCGACGGCACCGACATCCTGCAGTGCTCGGCCAAGGAGCTCTACGAGATCCGCACGCTGTTCGGCGTCATGTTCCAGGACGGCGCGCTGTTCGGTTCGATGAACCTCTTCGACAACGCGGCCTTCCCCCTGCGCGAGCACACCAAGAAGAAGGAAGGCGAGATCCGTGACATCGTCATGGAGAAGCTGACCATGGTCGGCCTGGGGGGCGACGAGAAGAAGTTCCCCGGCGAGATCTCCGGCGGTATGCGCAAGCGTGCCAGCCTGGCCCGCGCCCTGGTGATGGACCCGCAGATCATCCTCTGCGACGAGCCCGACTCGGGTCTGGACCCGGTTCGTACCGCCTACCTGAGCCAGCTGATCCTCGACATCAACGCCCAAATCGACGCCACCGTCCTGATCGTCACGCACAACATCAACATCGCCCGCACCGTGCCGGACAACATGGGCATGCTCTTCCGGCGCAAGCTGGTCATGTTCGGCCCGCGTGAGGTGCTGCTGACCAGTGACGAGCCGGTCGTGCGGCAGTTCCTCAACGGCCGCCGCATCGGGCCGATCGGCATGTCCGAGGAAAAGGACGAGTCGACCATGGCCGAAGAACAGGCCGCCCTCGAAGCCGGTCAGCACGCCGGCGGTGTCGAGGAGATCGAGGGAGTGCCGCCGCAGATCGTCGCGTCGCCTGGGATGCCGGAGCGCAAGGCCGTCGGCCGGCGCCAGGCACGGGTGCGCGAGATTCTGCATACCCTGCCGCAGAAGGCGCAAGCCGCGATCATCGACGACATGGAGGGCACGCACAAGTACCGGGCGCACGAGGTCGGCGACTAGTACGCCCGCCCCGGGTTTTCGCGAAAACTTCGCGTAACTCGGCGGCCCGCCCTCTTGACGACGGGCCGTAAACGGGCCAGTCTGTTGGGCAGCATGTATCCAGCGGAGAGTCGAGATGCCAGCCAGCGCCGATGTCCCTGGATGCCCTGTGCTGGACAGTTGAGGAATGCGCCGCCCTGCGCTATTGTTGGACGTTGCGCTGGCTACCTCCTGCCCACCTCACCCGCCACTTGACACCGTGGTCTAAGCCTGAGCCCCGTATAGCGGCTTGGTTCTTTAGTTGTGCGCGTGAGATTCGGACAGATCGTTCGCCGGCCTAACCGACACAATTCGCGGCGAACAGACCGGTGGTCCCGGTTTTCGTGAGTCGCACGAGGTGCTGGAAGGATGCATCTTGGCTGAGTCTCGCCAGAGCAAAACGGGTCGCCCACAAAGTTCCTCCAATGGAAGTTCCTTAAACGGCTCCGTGCCCGGAGCCCCCAACCGAGTTTCTTTCGCCAAGCTCCGCGAACCACTCGAGGTTCCCGGTCTGCTCGACGTGCAGATCGACTCCTTCGAGTGGTTGATCGGCTCGCCGCGTTGGCGCGAGGCCGCGACCGCCCGCGGCGACGTCAAGCCGGTGGGTGGCCTCGAAGAGGTGCTCGACGAGCTCTCGCCGATCGAGGACTTCTCCGGGTCGATGTCGCTGTCGTTCTCTGACCCGCGGTTCGACGAGGTCAAGGCGCCGGTCGACGAGTGCAAAGACAAGGACATGACGTACGCGGCCCCGCTGTTCGTCACGGCCGAGTTCATCAACAACAACACCGGTGAGATCAAGAGCCAGACGGTGTTCATGGGTGACTTCCCGATGATGACCGAGAAGGGCACCTTCATCATCAACGGCACCGAGCGGGTGGTCGTCAGCCAGCTGGTGCGCTCACCGGGCGTGTACTTCGATGAATCCATCGACAAGTCCACCGAGAAGCTGCTGCACAGCGTCAAGGTGATCCCGAGCCGCGGTGCCTGGCTCGAGTTCGACGTCGACAAGCGCGACACCGTGGGTGTGCGCATCGACCGCAAGCGCCGCCAGCCGGTCACCGTGCTGCTCAAGGCGCTGGGCTGGACCAACGAGCAGATCCACGAGCGGTTCGGCTTCTCCGAGATCATGATGTCGACGCTGGAGAAGGACAACACCGCCGGCACCGACGAGGCGCTGCTGGACATCTACCGCAAGCTGCGCCCGGGCGAGCCGCCGACCAAGGAGTCGGCGCAGACCCTGCTGGAGAACCTGTTCTTCAAGGAGAAGCGCTACGACCTGGCCCGGGTGGGCCGGTACAAGGTCAACAAGAAGCTGGGGCTGAACGTCGGCGCGCCGATCACGAGCTCGACGCTGACCGAAGAGGACGTCGTCGCCACCATCGAGTACCTGGTGCGCCTGCACGAGGGACAGGCCACGATGACCGTCCCCGGCGGCAGCGAGGTCCCGGTGGAAACCGACGACATCGACCACTTCGGCAACCGCCGTCTGCGCACCGTCGGCGAACTGATCCAGAACCAGATCCGGGTCGGCATGTCGCGCATGGAGCGCGTGGTCCGCGAGCGGATGACCACACAGGACGTCGAGGCGATCACGCCGCAGACGCTGATCAACATCCGGCCGGTGGTCGCCGCGATCAAGGAGTTCTTCGGCACCAGCCAGCTCTCGCAGTTCATGGACCAGAACAACCCGCTGTCGGGTCTGACCCACAAGCGCCGGTTGTCGGCGCTGGGCCCGGGTGGTCTGTCCCGTGAGCGGGCCGGGCTGGAGGTCCGCGACGTGCACCCGTCGCACTACGGCCGGATGTGCCCGATCGAGACCCCCGAGGGTCCCAACATCGGTCTGATCGGCTCGCTGTCGGTGTACGCGCGGGTCAACCCGTTCGGGTTCATCGAGACGCCGTACCGCAAGGTGGTCGACGGCGTGGTCACCGACGAGATCCACTACCTGACCGCCGACGAGGAGGACCGCCACGTCGTGGCGCAGGCCAACTCGCCGATCGACGCCAAGGGCCGGTTCGAGGAGTCGCGCGTCCTGGTCCGCCGCAAGGCGGGCGAGGTCGAGTACGTGCCGTCGTCCGAGGTCGACTACATGGACGTCTCGCCGCGCCAGATGGTGTCGGTGGCCACCGCCATGATCCCGTTCCTCGAGCATGATGACGCCAACCGTGCCCTGATGGGCGCCAACATGCAGCGCCAGGCGGTTCCGCTGGTGCGCAGCGAGGCGCCGCTGGTGGGCACCGGCATGGAGCTGCGCGCCGCGATCGACGCCGGCGACGTCGTCGTCGCGG
Source organism: Mycobacterium nebraskense (assembly GCF_002102255.1). GTDB lineage: Bacteria > Actinomycetota > Actinomycetes > Mycobacteriales > Mycobacteriaceae > Mycobacterium > Mycobacterium nebraskense. The sequence goes on along the minus strand of NZ_LQPH01000173.1, from coordinate 47,793 downwards.
ACAAGGCCGGGGTGATCGAGGAGGTCTCCGCCGACTACATCACCGTGATGGCCGACGACGGCAGCCGGCACACCTACCGGATGCGCAAGTTCGAGCGCTCCAACCACGGCACGTGCGCCAACCAGTCGCCGATCGTGGACGCCGGGGACCGGGTCGAGGCCGGCCAGGTCATCGCCGACGGTCCGTGCACCGAGAACGGCGAGATGGCGCTGGGCAAGAACCTGCTCGTGGCGATCATGCCGTGGGAGGGCCACAACTACGAGGACGCGATCATCCTCTCCAACCGCCTGGTCGAAGAGGACGTGCTCACCTCGATCCACATCGAGGAGCACGAGATCGATGCCCGCGACACCAAGCTGGGCGCCGAGGAGATCACCCGGGACATCCCGAACGTCTCCGACGAGGTGCTGGCTGACCTCGACGAGCGCGGCATCGTCCGCATCGGCGCCGAGGTGCGCGACGGCGACATCCTGGTCGGCAAAGTCACCCCGAAGGGTGAGACCGAGCTGACCCCGGAGGAGCGGCTGCTGCGGGCGATCTTCGGTGAGAAGGCCCGCGAGGTCCGCGACACCTCGCTGAAGGTGCCGCACGGCGAGTCCGGCAAGGTCATCGGCATCCGGGTGTTCTCCCGGGAGGACGACGACGAGCTGCCCGCCGGTGTCAACGAGCTGGTGCGCGTCTACGTGGCCCAGAAGCGGAAGATCTCCGACGGTGACAAGCTCGCCGGCCGGCACGGCAACAAGGGCGTGATCGGCAAGATCCTGCCCGTCGAGGACATGCCGTTCCTGCCGGACGGCACGCCGGTGGACATCATCCTGAACACCCACGGTGTGCCGCGACGGATGAACATCGGCCAGATCCTGGAGACCCACCTCGGGTGGGTGGCCAAGTCCGGCTGGAACATCGAGGGTTCGCCCGAGTGGGCGGCCGGCCTGCCCAAGGAGCTGCAGAGTGCCGAGCCGAATGCCATCGTCTCGACGCCGGTGTTCGACGGCGCCCGGGAGGCGGAGCTGCAAGGACTGCTGTCCTGCACGCTGCCCAACCGGGACAACGAGGTGATGGTGGACGGCGACGGCAAGGCGGTGCTCTTCGACGGCCGCAGCGGTGACCCGTTCCCGTACCCGGTGACGGTTGGCTTCATGTACATCATGAAGCTGCACCACCTGGTGGACGACAAGATCCACGCCCGCTCCACCGGCCCGTACTCGATGATCACCCAGCAGCCGCTGGGTGGTAAGGCGCAGTTCGGTGGGCAGCGGTTCGGTGAGATGGAGTGCTGGGCCATGCAGGCCTACGGCGCCGCGTACACGCTGCAGGAGCTGTTGACCATCAAGTCCGACGACACCGTCGGCCGGGTCAAGGTGTACGAGGCGATCGTCAAGGGCGAGAACATCCCGGAGCCGGGCATCCCCGAGTCGTTCAAGGTGCTGCTCAAGGAGCTGCAGTCGCTGTGTCTGAACGTCGAGGTGCTCTCGTCGGACGGCGCGGCGATCGAATTGCGCGAAGGCGAGGACGAGGACCTCGAGCGCGCCGCGGCCAACTTGGGAATCAACTTGTCCCGCAACGAATCCGCGTCCGTTGAGGACTTGGCTTAATCAAGTAACTAACCCGCAAGGGGAAAGGGAGTTACGTGCTCGACGTCAACTTCTTCGATGAACTCCGTATCGGCCTGGCCACGGCGGAGGACATCAGGCAATGGTCTTACGGCGAGGTCAAGAAGCCGGAGACGATCAACTACCGCACGCTGAAGCCGGAGAAGGACGGCCTGTTCTGCGAGAAGATCTTCGGACCGACTCGCGACTGGGAGTGCTACTGCGGCAAGTACAAGCGCGTCCGCTTCAAGGGCATCATCTGTGAGCGCTGCGGCGTCGAGGTGACCCGCGCCAAGGTGCGCCGCGAGCGGATGGGCCACATCGAGCTGGCCGCGCCCGTCACGCACATCTGGTACTTCAAGGGCGTGCCCTCGCGCCTGGGCTACCTGCTCGACCTCGCCCCGAAGGATCTCGAGAAGATCATCTACTTCGCGGCGTACGTGATCACGTCGGTCGACGACGAGATGCGGCACAACGAGCTGTCCACGCTCGAGGCCGAAATGATGGTGGAGCGCAAGGCCGTTGAGGACCAGCGCGACGCCGACCTGGAGGCCCGCGCGCAGAAGCTGGAGGCCGACCTGGCCGAGCTGGAGGCCGAGGGCGCCAAGGCCGACGCCCGCCGCAAGGTGCGCGACGGCGGCGAGCGGGAGATGCGCCAGCTCCGCGACCGGGCCCAGCGTGAGCTGGACCGGCTGGAGGACATCTGGAGCACCTTCACCAAGCTCGCCCCCAAGCAGCTGATCGTCGACGAGAACCTCTACCGCGAGCTCGTCGACCGCTACGGCGAGTACTTCACCGGCGCCATGGGCGCGGAGTCGATCCAGAAGCTCATCGAGAACTTCGACATCGACGCCGAGGCCGACTCGCTGCGGGACGTCATCCGAAACGGCAAGGGGCAGAAGAAGCTTCGCGCCCTCAAGCGGCTGAAGGTGGTCGCCGCCTTCCAGCAGTCGGGTAACTCGCCGATGGGCATGGTGCTCGACGCCGTCCCGGTGATCCCGCCTGAGCTGCGCCCGATGGTGCAGCTCGACGGTGGCCGGTTCGCCACCAGCGACCTGAACGACCTGTACCGCCGGGTCATCAACCGCAACAACCGCCTCAAGAGGCTGATCGACCTCGGCGCGCCCGAGATCATCGTCAACAACGAGAAGCGGATGCTGCAGGAGTCCGTCGACGCGCTGTTCGACAACGGCCGCCGCGGCCGCCCGGTCACCGGGCCGGGCAACCGTCCGCTGAAGTCGCTGTCGGACCTGCTGAAGGGCAAGCAGGGCCGGTTCCGCCAGAACCTGCTCGGTAAGCGTGTCGACTACTCGGGCCGTTCGGTCATCGTGGTCGGTCCGCAGCTCAAGCTGCACCAGTGCGGCCTGCCCAAGCTGATGGCGCTGGAGCTGTTCAAGCCCTTCGTGATGAAGCGACTCGTCGACCTCAACCACGCGCAGAACATCAAGAGTGCCAAGCGAATGGTGGAGCGGCAGCGTCCCCAGGTGTGGGACGTTCTCGAAGAGGTCATCGCCGAACACCCGGTGCTGCTGAACCGCGCGCCCACCCTGCACCGGCTGGGCATCCAGGCCTTCGAGCCGATGCTGGTGGAAGGCAAGGCAATTCAGCTCCACCCGTTGGTGTGTGAGGCGTTCAACGCCGACTTCGACGGTGACCAGATGGCGGTGCATTTGCCGCTGAGCGCGGAGGCGCAGGCCGAGGCGCGCATCCTGATGCTGTCGTCGAACAACATCCTGTCGCCCGCCTCTGGCCGTCCGCTGGCCATGCCGCGTCTGGACATGGTGACCGGGCTGTACTTCCTGACCACCGAGGTCGACGGCGACAAGGGCGAATTCCAGGCGGCAGCCAAGGATCAGCCGGAGGTCGGCGTGTACTCCTCGCCGGCCGAGGCGATCATGGCCGCCGACCGTGGCGTCCTCTCGGTGCGGGCCAAGATCAAGGTGCGATTGACGCAGCTGCGTCCGGCCGCCGAGATCGAGGCCGAGCTGTTCGGTGTCAACGGCTGGCAGCCCGGCGATGCCTGGATGGCCGAGACCACGCTGGGCCGGGTGCTGTTCAACGAGCTGCTGCCGGTGGGCTACCCCTTCGTGAACAAGCAGATGCACAAGAAGGTGCAGGCCGCCATCATCAACGACCTGGCCGAGCGCTACCCGATGATCGTGGTCGCGCAGACCGTCGACAAGCTCAAGGACGCCGGCTTCTACTGGGCGACCCGCAGCGGTGTCACCGTGTCGATGGCCGACGTGCTGGTCCCGCCGCGCAAGAAGGAGATCCTCGACCAGTACGAGGAGCGGGCCGAGAAGGTCGAAAAGCAGTTCCAGCGAGGCGCTTTGAACCACGATGAGCGCAACGAGGCGCTGGTGGAGATCTGGAAGGAAGCCACCGACGAGGTCGGTCAGGCGCTGCGGGAGCACTACCCCAGCGACAACCCGATCATCACGATCGTCGACTCGGGCGCCACGGGTAACTTCACCCAGACCCGAACGCTGGCCGGCATGAAGGGCCTGGTGACCAACCCGAAGGGTGAGTTCATCCCGCGTCCGGTCAAGTCGTCGTTCCGTGAGGGCCTGACCGTGCTGGAGTACTTCATCAACACGCACGGCGCTCGAAAGGGCCTGGCGGACACCGCGTTGCGTACCGCCGACTCGGGTTACCTGACCCGTCGTCTGGTGGACGTTTCGCAGGACGTCATCGTCCGCGAGCACGACTGCCAGACCGAGCGCGGGATCACCGTCGAGCTGGCCGAGCGTCAGCCCGACGGCACCCTGATCCGCGACCCGTACATCGAAACCTCGGCGTACGCACGGACTCTGGGCGCCGACGCCATCGACGAGGCCGGCAACGTCGTCGTCGCGCGCGGCGAGGACCTGGGTGACCCGTCGATCGATGCCCTGCTGGCCGCGGGCATCACGCAGATCAAGGTGCGCTCGGTGCTGACCTGCACCACCGGCACCGGCGTCTGCGCGACCTGTTACGGGCGATCCATGGCCACCGGCAAGCTGGTCGACATCGGCGAGGCCGTCGGTATCGTCGCGGCCCAGTCCATCGGTGAGCCCGGCACTCAGCTGACGATGCGTACCTTCCACCAGGGTGGTGTCGGTGAGGACATCACCGGCGGTCTGCCGCGTGTGCAGGAGCTGTTCGAGGCCCGGGTGCCCCGCGGTAAGGCGCCGATCGCCGACCTCACCGGGCGGGTGCAACTGGAGGAGGGTGAGCGCTTCTACAAGATCACCATCGTTCCCGACGACGGGAGCGAGGAGGTCGTGTACGACAAGCTCTCCAAGCGGCAGCGGCTGCGCGTGTTCAAGCACGACGACGGTTCCGAGCGCGTGCTGGCCGACGGCGACCACGTCGAGGTCGGTCAGCAGCTGATGGAGGGTTCGGCCGACCCGCACGAGGTGCTGCGCGTGCAGGGCCCGCGCGAGGTGCAGATCCACCTGGTCCGCGAGGTCCAGGAGGTCTACCGTGCGCAGGGTGTGTCGATCCACGACAAGCACATCGAGGTGATCGTGCGCCAGATGCTGCGCCGGGTCACCATCATCGATTCGGGCTCGACGGAGTTCCTGCCCGGCTCGCTGATCGACCGTGCGGAGTTCGAGGCGTCGAACCGCCGGGTGGTGGCCGAGGGTGGCGAGCCCGCCGCCGGCCGTCCGGTGCTGATGGGTATCACGAAGGCGTCGCTGGCCACAGACTCGTGGCTGAGTGCGGCGTCGTTCCAGGAGACCACGCGAGTGCTGACCGATGCGGCGATCAACTGCCGCAGCGACAAGCTGCAGGGTCTGAAGGAGAACGTGATCATCGGAAAGCTGATCCCGGCCGGCACCGGCATCAACCGGTACCGCAACATCCAGGTGCAGCCGACCGAGGAGGCCCGGGCCGCCGCGTACACGATCCCGTCCTACGAGGATCAGTACTACAGCCCGGACTTCGGCCAGGCGACCGGTGCCGCGGTCCCGCTGGACGACTACGGCTACAGCGACTACCGCTAGTCCACGACGAAGAAGCCCCGGGTTCGCCCGGGGCTTCTTCGTGTGCCCGGTGTCACGCCAGCGTGGCCGTCGCATCCCAGCGGCACGCCAGCGTGACGCTCGCGCCGTCGGGCTGCCCAACTACACTGGCCGCGTGCTCATCGGTTCACATGTCAGCAACGACGACCCGCTGGCCGCAGCGCAGGCGGACGGCGCCGACGTGGTGCAGTTCTTCCTCGGCAACCCGCAGAGTTGGAAGAAACCGAAGCCCCGCGACGACGCCGAGACGCTCAAAGCGTCGGCCGTGCCGCTCTACGTCCACGCGCCGTACCTCATCAACGTGGCATCGGCGAACAACCGCATCCGCATCCCGTCGCGCAAGATCCTGCAGGACACCTGCGACGCGGCCGCCCAAATCAACGCGACGGCCGTCATCGTGCACGGCGGCCACGCCGACGACGACGACATGGAGGCGGGCTTCGAGCGGTGGGTCAAAGCACTGGACTACCTGGAAACAGACGTACAGGTGTACCTGGAGAACACCGCCGGCGGCGACCACGCGATGGCCCGCCACTTCGACACCATCGGCAGACTATGGGATCACATCGGCGACAAGGGAATTGGCTTCTGCCTGGACACCTGTCACGCATGGGCCGCGGGTGAGGAGCTGATCGATGCCGTCGACAGGATCAAGGCCCTGACCGGGCGCATCGACCTGGTGCACTGCAACGATTCGAGGGATGCGGCGGGCTCAGGCGCCGACCGGCACGCCAACTTCGGCACCGGCCAGATCGATCCCGAACTGCTCGTTGCGGTGGTCAAGGCGGCTGAAGCGCCGGTCATCTGCGAGACCGCCGACGAGGGACGCAAGGACGACATCGCGTTCCTGCGGGAAAACACCAGCGGCTGAGTGTGCTCGGTCGGCTCGCAACGCTTCTCGGGGTGGCCCTCCTGGTCGCGGGTTGTTCGCCGATGCCGCCCTCGGGCTTCGTCACCGGCACCAGCTTGCACCACATCAATGTGGGCGGACACGATCGCAGCTATCGGCTCTACGAGCCTGCGGGAAGACCCGCTTCGGCTCCGCTCGTAGTGGCGCTGCACGGCTATTCCGGGAGCGCCCAGCAAGTCGAACGGGCTTATGGCTGGGACGAATTGGCCGATTCGGGCAAGTTCCTCGTCGCCTACCCGGATGGACTCGAACGGGCCTGGAACGTGTACGGGGAAGGCTGCTGCGGCCGGCCGGGACGAGAAGGTGTCGATGACGTCGCCTTCATCACCGCGGCCGTCGCTGACATCGCCAAGCACGTAGGCACCGACCCCACCAGGGTCTATGTCACCGGCATGAGTAACGGCGGCATCATGTCCTACACGCTTGCCTGCACCACCGACATCTTCGCCGCGATCGGTCCGGTCGCCGGCACGCAGCTCAACGGATGCCGCAACCCACATCCGGCGTCGATCATGCACATTCACGGCACGGCGGATCGGCTTGTGCCCTACGGCGGCGGACAGGGTTTCAGCGTCATCAACGGCCCCTCGGTGCCCACCGTGAATACGTTCTGGCGCAACGTTGATCAGTGTGCAAACCCGGTCACCACGACAGACGGCCCGGTCACCACCTCGACGGCCGGATGTGCCGGCAACCGCGGCGTCACCCTCATCACGATCGACCAGGGCGGCCACGAGTGGCCCTCGTTCGCCGCCCAGACGCTGTGGCAATTTTTCGCCGCTCACCCACGGTGATGTCCTATTACACCTCTTGTGCGGCTGTCGGGAAAATGTAACATGAGTGGCATGTCGGATACGCATGTCGTCACCAACCAGGTTCCTCCGCTGGAGAACTACAACCCCGCGACGTCCGCGGTGCTCGTCGAGGCCCTGATCCGCGAGGGCGGGGAATGGGGCCTGGAAGAGGTGAACGAGGTGGGCGCGATCGCGGGCGGCCACGAAGCCCAGCGGTGGGGTGAACTCGCCGACCGCAACCGGCCCATCCTGCACACCCACGACAAGAACGGTCACCGGGTCGACGAGGTCGAGTATGACCCGGCCTACCACCAGTTGATGCGCACGGCGATCGCCACGGGCATCCACGCCGCGCCGTGGGCCGACGACCGCCCCGGCGCGCACGTGGTGCGGGCCGCGAAGATGTCGGTCTGGAATGTCGAGCCCGGCCACACCTGCCCGATCTCGATGACCTACGCCGTCGTCCCCGCGCTGCGCTACAACCCCGAACTCGCGGCAACTTACGAGCCGCTGCTGACCAGCCGCGAATACGACCCCGAACTCAAGCTGGCCACCACCAAGCGCGGCATCACCGCCGGCATGTCGATGACCGAGAAGCAGGGCGGATCCGACGTGCGTGCCGGCACCACGCAGGCGATCCCGAACGGCCCCAACGCTGATGGCAGCTACAGCCTGACCGGGCACAAGTGGTTCACCTCGGCGCCGATGTGTGACATCTTCCTCGTCCTCGCGCAGGCCCCGGGCGGACTGTCGTGCTTCCTGCTGCCGCGGGTGCTGCCCGACGGAACTCGCAACCGGATGTTCCTGCAGCGGCTCAAGGACAAGCTCGGCAACCACGCCAACGCGTCGAGCGAGGTCGAATACGACGGCGCCACCGCGTGGCTGGTGGGCGAGGAGGGCCGCGGCGTCCCCACCATCATCGAAATGGTCAACCTCACCCGGCTGGACTGCACCCTGGGCAGCGCCACCAGCATGCGCACCGGCCTGACCCGGGCCATCCACCACGCCCAGCACCGAAAGGCGTTCGGCGCCTACCTGATCGACCAGCCGCTGATGCGCAACGTGCTGGCCGACCTGGCCGTGGAGGCCGAGGCTGCCACCATCGTCGCGATGCGGATGGCCGGTGCCACCGACAAGGCGTTGCGCGGCGACGAGCAGGAGGCGCTGCTGCGCCGCATCGGTTTGGCGGCCAGCAAGTACTGGGTGTGTAAGCGCGCCACCCCGCACGCCGCCGAGGCGCTGGAATGCCTGGGCGGCAACGGCTATGTCGAGGATTCGGGCATGCCGCGGCTGTTCCGCGAGGCGCCGCTGATGGGCATCTGGGAGGGCTCGGGCAACGTCAGCGCGCTGGATACGTTGCGCGCCATGGCCACTCGTCCCGAATGCGTCGAGGTGCTGTTCACCGAACTGGCCGAAAGCGCCGGCGCGGACCCGCGACTGGGCGCTCATGTCGAGCGGCTGCGGCAAGACCTGACCGACCTGGACACCATCGCGCACCGGGCCCGCAAGGTCGCCGAGGACATCTGTCTGGGGCTGCAGGGGTCGCTGCTGGTGCGCCACGGTCACCCCGCCGTCGCCGAGGCCTTCCTGACCACCCGGCTGGACCGCCAGTGGGGCGGGGCCTACGGCACCATGCCCGCCGGCCTGGATCTGGCCCCGATCCTCGAGCGCGCCCTGGTAAAGGGCTGAGCCGCAGGATGACGCACGCGATCAGGCGGGTCGACTTCGACAACCTGAAGACGATGACCTACGAGGTCACGGATCGGGTTGCCCGGATCACCTTCAACCGGCCGGAAAAGGGCAACGCGATCGTCGCGGACACCCCGCTGGAGCTCTCCGCTCTGGTGGAGCGTGCCGACCTCGACCCCGATGTGCACGTCATCCTGGTGTCCGGCCGCGGCGAGGGTTTCTGCGCGGGGTTCGACCTGAGCGCATACGCCGACCGCACCGGCTCGGCCGGCGGAACCGGCGCCTATCAGGGCACGGTGCTCAGCGGAAAAACCCAGGCGGTCAACCACTTACCCGACCAGCCGTGGGACCCGATGATCGACTACCAGATGATGAGCCGGTTCGTGCGCGGTTTCTCCAGCCTGATGCACGCCGACAAGCCGACGGTGGTCAAGATCCACGGCTATTGCGTGGCCGGGGGCACCGATATCGCGCTGCACGCTGACCAGGTGATCGCCGCCGCCGACGCCAAGATCGGCTATCCGCCCACGCGGGTATGGGGCGTTCCGGCGGCGGGGCTGTGGGCGCACCGGCTCGGCGACCAGCGCGCCAAGCGCCTGCTGTTCACCGGCGATTGCATCACCGGCGCGCAAGCCGCCGAATGGGGCCTGGCGGTCGAGGCGCCGGACCCGGCCGACCTCGACGAGCGCACCGAGCGGCTCGTGCAACGGATCGCCGCGGTACCCGTCAACCAGCTGATCATGGTCAAGCTCGCGCTGAATTCTGCTCTGCTGCAACAGGGCGTGGCCACCAGCAGGATGGTCAGCACCGTGTTCGACGGTGTCGCCCGGCACACCCCGGAAGGCCACGCCTTCGTCGCCGACGCGACCGAGCACGGCTTCCGGGAGGCGGTGCGGCATCGCGACGAACCCTTCGGTGACTATGGCCGCCGCGCATCACAGGTATAGCCCATGCCCACTATGACGGCCCGGTCGGTGGTGCTCAGCGTGCTGCTGGGGGCCCACCCGGCGTGCGCCAGCGCGAGTGAATTGATCAGGCTCACTTCCGATTTCGGCATCAAAGAGACGACCCTGCGCGTGGCACTGACCCGCATGGTCGGCGCGGGCGACCTGATCCGGTCCGCCGACGGCTACGGGCTCTCGAATCGCCTGCTGGCCCGCCAGCGGCGGCAGGACGACGCCATCGACCCACGGGTTCGGACGTGGCGAGGGGAGTGGGTCACGCTCATCGTGACCAGCGTGGGCAACGACGCGCGTACCCGGGCGGCGCTGCGGACCGCCATGCACGGCAAGCGCTTCGGTGAACTGCGCGAAGGCGTCTGGATGCGACCCGACAACCTCGAGCTCGACCTGGACCCCGAGATCGAGGCCCGGGTGCGGGTCTTGCGGGCACGCGACGACGACCCCGCCGAGCTGGCCGCCCAGCTGTGGGACCTGCCCGCCTGGGCGCGGGCCGGTGGCCGGTTGCTCGACGAGATGGCCGCCGCGACAGACATTCCCGGCCGTTTCGTGGTGGCCGCGGCGACGGTGCGCCACCTGCTCACCGACCCGGTGCTGCCCGACGAACTGTTGCCGGCCGACTGGCCCGGTACCCGCCTGCGTTCGGCGTACCACGACTTCGCCACCGAGTTGCTCGAGCGGCGCGAACCACTATTTGCGGAGGCAAAATGAGCGATCCGGTGCGTATCGAGCGCAACGGCCCGGTGACGACGGTGATCCTGAACCGGCCGGCGGCGCGCAACGCGGTCAACGGCCCCACCGCCGCCGCGCTGTACGCGGCATTCGACGAGTTCGACCGCGACGACACCGCGTCGGTCGCCGTGCTGTGGGGAGATAATGGAACCTTTTGTGCCGGAGCTGATTTGAAGGCCTTCGGCACACCCGACGCCAACGCCGTACACCGGACGGGCCCGGGCCCGATGGGGCCGACGCGAATGGTGTTGTCCAAACCCGTGATCGCCGCGGTGAGCGGCTATGCCGTCGCCGGGGGCCTGGAGTTGGCCATCTGGTGCGACCTGCGGGTGGCCGAGCAGGACGCCGTGTTCGGGGTGTTCTGCCGCCGGTGGGGGGTGCCGCTGATCGACGGCGGCACCGTGCGGCTGCCGCGGCTGATCGGGCAAAGTCGCGCGATGGACATGATTCTCACCGGCCGCGGTGTCAAGGCCGACGAAGCGCTCGCCATGGGGTTGGCCAACCGCGTCGTGCCCAACGGCCAGGCGCGGCAGGCGGCGGAGGAACTGGCGGCGCAACTGGCTGCACTGCCGCAACAGTGCCTGCGCTCCGACCGGCTTTCGGCGTTACATCAGTGGGGGACAACGGAATCCGAGGCGCTCGACTTCGAATTCGCCAGCATCTCCCGCGTCGCCGCCGAGGCGAGCGAGGGGGCCGGGCGGTTCGCCGCGGGGGCGGGCCGGCACGGGGCGCCCACGGGCTAGTCGACGCCCTCCGTTCGGTGGCTTACGGTGCGAGCCTCACCCTGCCGGGCGGCATGGCTGGCGACTCCGGAGCACCACCGCCGGTGCCGCCACCGCCGGGGCCGCCAACGCCTGGAGGGCTCCCCGGCTCAGGAGCAGCGGGCGGCTCCTGTTGCGGTCCCGGTGGCGGCGCCTGCTCCGGTGGTGGCGGTTGTCGGGGTGGAGGCGGTGTCGCGGCCGGCAGGGGTGGCGTCATGACGTGGGCCGTCGGCGGCGGTGGTGGCGGAAGTTGCGGCGGCTCCGGCTCGCCGGTTTCCCCCTCGGGAAACAGTCCTATCGACGCGACATGCGCCTCACGCTCAGACCAGATCGAGCTGGCGGCGTTGTGCGTGTTCAATGTGCCCCGCTGCGTCGGTTCGTTCGATCCGGGCACGGGATTTGCCATGGACTGGAGGGAAGCTATCTTCGGTTGATCGCTCGGACAGTAGGCCTCGACGGAGGCGGAGATGAATCGGGCAATGGTGCGCATGACGCGGTCGGGAGGGTATTGGCCGCCGGCCGAATTGACTTTGAACGCCCGCTCCCTCATGTCGTCGACTACGCCGTCCACCGGCATTCCGCCATCGAGTTGGCGACAAACTCTATGGGCTGTGGCGATGAGGCTTGGCACGTTCTCGAGGGCGGGGATTCCTTTTTGGTCGAGCAGCGCCACAAACTGATCGTCAGGGTTGGGGTCGGCCGTTGCTGTGCCGTTGGGCAGCATTACGACCCCGGTCAGCACCACGACGGCGGCGACCAGCGCGCTGGCGCGCCCAGTGGTACCGGTGAACATGGCTGGATTCCGTTCTGCCGGCACCATCATATGCCCCGGCTCCGCCCGCAGCACCTCGTCGGCACGGTGTGCAGGTCCAACACCGCGCGGCTGCAGAAATAGAGGCGTCATGGGCCCCGGCCACAATGCATCTGGGTATGAAAATGGTTGTGGCGCAACGGCAACGCTTTGACCTGCTCAGCCGCCCTTGGTGATGGTGTTGCCCGAGCCCAGGTTGTCGACCTTGGGCTCACCGTCTTTGTAGGTGACGGTGTTGTTGAACCCCACCACGCTGATGCGGGTGTCGACCTTGTCCAGGGTGATCTTGTTGTTCGCGCCGCCGACGCTCACCGTCGCGCAGGTGCCGGTGATGGTGAGGGTGTTGTCCGAACCGCCGACGTTCAGCGACTTGCCGCTGGCGCAGTCAAGCGTCGCGGTCGTGCCCATCGACCCGTAGTTGAGCGTGTTGCCGATCTCGACCGACGCGGTGGTGCTCTCCCCGCTCGACCCGGTCGTCGGCGCCGCGCCGGCGCTCGTAGTCGTCGTGCTGCTCTTCGTTGTCGTCGTGGAGCCCGCGGGCGGGTTGGCCGTCGAACTGCAGCCGGCCACCAACACGGCCGCGACGGTCGGTGCCACGGCGAGCGCGGTCAACCCCCAGGGGCGGTCAAAGATGTGGGCAGACAATGTTCCTCGATTCCCCTCGGTTGGATGGCGATGTGATGCGGGTTCAGCCGGGTACCTGCTGGAGCCGGTTGGTCATGCCCAACTCGCGGCCGCGGTCCCAGAGGATCGGCGTGCCGTTGTGGTAGAACACCGTCTGGTCGTAGCCGTAGACGGTGATGTCGTGCGAGACCGAGTCGGCCACGACGGTGTTGGACGAGCCCATCACCGTCACCGCGTAGCAATTGCCCAGCGCCGTCACAGTGTTGCGGGTGCCGTTGACCAGCAGCGTGGCGTCGTTGCAGTCCAGCGTCTGCTCGACGCCCTCCCCGATGACGTGGGTGTCGCCGTTCTTCGCGTGCGCCGCGGGAGCGGGGGTTGCGGCGACGACGATGACACAGGTTGCCAGCGACCCGGCGACGGTTGTCCAGTTCACTGCGGGCCCCCTTGTGTGACGGGTGGATCTGCTCGATGAGATTACGTCCATCCGGCCATGGCTGAAATAGTTTCGCGCCCGGCGTCAACTAGAGTCATTAGTTAAGCACCCCGATCATCGCAAGCGAAGGGCCCCGCCATGGCAGCTCAGCCGGACACGCCATCGGCGGCCGGCCGCCCGCGCGCGGGGAGAACGGGCTCGCGCCCGGCCAAGCTGAGCCGCGAGGGCATCATCGACGGCGCGCTGACCTTCCTGGACCGGGAGGGCTGGGACGCCCTCACCATCAACGCGCTGGCGACGCAGCTGGGCACCAAGGGGCCGTCGCTCTACAACCACGTGGACAGCCTGGAGGACCTGCGCCGCGCGGTGCGGATCCGGGTCATCGACGACATCATCACGATGCTGAACAGGGTCGGCGAGGGCCGCGCCCGCGACGACGCGGTGCTGGTCATGGCGGGCGCCTACCGCAGCTATGCCCATCACCACCCCGGCCGGTACTCGGCGTTCACCCGGATGCCGCTGGGCGGTGACGACCCCGAGTACACCGCGGCGACCCGGGGTGCGGCCGCGCCGGTGATCGCGGTGCTGTCCTCCTACGGTCTCGACGGCGACGAGGCCTTCCACGCGGCGCTGGAATTCTGGTCCGCGCTCCATGGCTTCGTGCTGCTGGAGATGACCGGTGTCATGGACGACATCGACACCGACGCCCTGTTTTCGGACATGGTGCTGCGGCTCGCGGCGGGTCTGGACCGGCGCGTCGCGCACGACGGTGCCAGGGGTTAACCGCCGCTTTGACCTGCGAGACCGGCGGCGGGTATTGTGGAAGCTCGTGCCTGGCGGCTTACGGCGCCTAACCGTAAGGAAGTGGATGCCGGGCGAATTCGCATGTCCACGACGCATCGGATCTTCTCCGGTGCACGGCGCGTGCGACACACCCGGCCGTGGGGTAGTGCGGCCGGACATAACTGCAGTACGAAGACTTGAGAACAGCCGACAGACGCACAACACGAACACAGAAAGCCGGTAGATGCCAACGATTCAGCAGCTGGTCCGCAAGGGTCGCCGCGACAAGATCGCCAAGGTCAAGACCGCGGCCCTGAAGGGCAGCCCGCAGCGCCGTGGCGTATGCACTCGCGTGTACACCACCACCCCGAAGAAGCCGAACTCGGCCCTTCGGAAGGTCGCGCGCGTGAAGCTGACGAGCCAGGTCGAGGTCACCGCCTACATCCCGGGCGAGGGCCACAACCTGCAGGAGCACTCGATGGTGCTGGTGCGTGGCGGCCGAGTCAAGGACCTGCCCGGCGTGCGGTACAAGATCATCCGCGGTTCGCTCGACACCCAGGGGGTCAAGAACCGCAAGCAGGCTCGCAGCCGTTACGGCGCCAAGAAGGAGAAGAGCTGATGCCGCGCAAGGGGCCCGCGCCGAAGCGTCCGTTGGTCAACGACCCCGTCTACGGGTCGCAGCTGGTCACCCAGCTGGTGAACAAAGTTCTCTTGCAGGGGAAGAAATCGCTGGCCGAGCGCATTGTTTATGGTGCGCTCGAGAACGCCCGGGACAAGACGGGCACCGATCCCGTGATCACCCTCAAGCGCGCTCTCGACAACGTCAAGCCCGCGCTGGAGGTGCGCAGCCGCCGCGTCGGCGGTGCGACCTACCAGGTGCCGGTCGAGGTCCGTCCGGACCGGTCCACCACGCTGGCGCTGCGCTGGCTTGTCAGCTTCTCGCGGCAGCGCCGGGAGAAGACGATGGTCGAGCGGCTGGCGAACGAGATTCTGGACGCCAGCAACGGCCTGGGGGCCTCCGTCAAGCGGCGTGAGGACACCCACAAAATGGCCGAGGCCAACCGCGCCTTCGCGCACTATCGCTGGTAGAGGCGGCACCGGGCGCCAAACTGGCAGAGTGGCCGGACGCAACTAAGACAGCAACCAAGCAATCGAAAGAGTGGGAAGACTTCTGTGGCACAGAAGGACGTGCTGACCGACCTCACCAAGGTCCGCAACATCGGCATCATGGCGCACATCGACGCCGGCAAGACGACGACGACGGAGCGCATCCTCTACTACACCGGTATCAGTTACAAGATCGGTGAGGTGCACGACGGCGCCGCCACCATGGACTGGATGGAGCAGGAGCAGGAGCGGGGTATCACCATCACCTCCGCAGCTACCACCTGCTTCTGGAACGACAACCAGATCAACATCATCGACACCCCTGGGCACGTCGACTTCACCGTCGAGGTGGAGCGCAGCCTGCGCGTGCTCGACGGTGCCGTCGCCGTCTTCGACGGCAAGGAGGGTGTCGAGCCGCAGTCCGAGCAGGTGTGGCGTCAGGCCGACAAGTACGACGTCCCGCGGATCTGCTTCGTCAACAAGATGGACAAGATCGGCGCCGACTTCTACTTCTCGGTCCGCACGATGGAAGAGCGCCTCGGCGCCAACGTCATCCCGATCCAGCTGCCCGTCGGCTCCGAAGGCGACTTCGAGGGCGTCGTCGACCTGGTCGAGATGAAGGCCAAGGTGTGGCGCGGCGAGACCAAGCTCGGTGAGACCTACGAGACCATCGACATCCCTGCCGAATTGCAGGAGAAGGCCGACGAGTACCGCACCAAGCTGCTCGAGGCCGTCGCCGAGACCGACGAGGCGTTGCTGGAGAAGTACCTCGGTGGCGAGGAACTGACGATCGCTGAGATCAAGGGTGCGCTGCGCAAGCTCACCATCAGTTCCGAGGCCTACCTGGTGCTGTGCGGTAGCGCGTTCAAGAACAAGGGTGTGCAGCCGATGCTGGACGCCGTCATCGACTACCTGCCCTCGCCGCTGGACGTGCCGCCGGCCGTCGGCCACGCACCGGGCAAGGAGGACGAGGAGATCGTCCGCAAGCCGTCGACCGACGAGCCGTTCTCGGCGCTGGCGTTCAAGGTCGCCACGCACCCGTTTTTCGGCAAGCTGACCTACGTCCGGGTCTATTCGGGCAAGGTCGACTCCGGCAGCCAGGTCATCAACGCCACCAAGGGCAAGAAGGAGCGGCTGGGCAAGCTGTTCCAGATGCACTCCAACAAGGAGAACCCGGTGGAGACCGCCTCGGCGGGCCACATCTACGCGGTGATCGGGCTCAAGGACACCACCACCGGTGACACCCTGAGCGACCCGAACCACCAGATCGTGCTCGAGTCGATGACCTTCCCCGACCCGGTGATCGAGGTCGCCATCGAGCCGAAGACCAAGAGCGACCAGGAGAAGCTGAGCCTGTCCATCCAGAAGCTCGCGGAGGAGGACCCGACGTTCAAGGTGCACCAGGACGTCGAGACCGGCCAGACCGTGATCGGTGGAATGGGCGAACTGCACCTGGACATCCTGGTCGACCGGATGCGCCGCGAGTTCAAGGTCGAGGCCAACGTGGGCAAGCCACAGGTGGCCTACAAGGAGACCATCAAGCGGACGGTGGAAAAGGTCGAGTTCACCCACAAGAAGCAGACCGGTGGTTCCGGCCAGTTCGCGAAGGTGCTGATCAGCCTCGAACCGTTCCACGGCGAGGACGGTGCGACCTACGAGTTCGAGAACAAGGTCACCGGAGGTCGCATCCCGCGGGAGTACATCCCGTCGGTGGACGCGGGCGCCCAGGACGCGATGCAGTACGGCGTGCTGGCCGGCTACCCGCTGGTGAACCTGAAGGTCACCTTGCTCGACGGTGCCTACCACGAGGTTGACTCCTCGGAGATGGCGTTCAAGATTGCAGGGTCACAGGTGCTGAAAAAGGCTGCGCAGCAAGCCCAGCCGGTGATCCTCGAGCCGATCATGGCGGTCGAAGTGACCACACCCGAGGACTACATGGGTGACGTGATCGGCGACCTTAACTCCCGCCGTGGCCAGATCCAGGCCATGGAGGAGCGGGCTGGTGCGCGCGTCGTTCGGGCGCACGTGCCGCTGTCGGAGATGTTCGGTTACGTCGGCGACCTGCGGTCCAAGACTCAAGGCCGGGCGAACTACTCCATGGTGTTCGACTCGTATGCCGAAGTCCCGGCGAACGTCTCGAAGGAGATCATCGCCAAGGCGACGGGCGAGTGAACATCAGCTCGGAGTAACCTGGCCCGGTTACCACCGCGGCACTTACAACAACATCAACACTGCTTTAACAAGCACCAACAAGTCCAGGAGGACACAGAAGTGGCGAAGGCGAAGTTCGAGCGGACGAAGCCGCACGTCAACATCGGGACCATTGGTCACGTTGACCACGGCAAGACCACGCTGACCGCGGCGATCACCAAAGTTCTGCATGACAAGTACCCGAACCTCAACGAGTCGCGCGCCTTCGACCAGATCGACAACGCGCCCGAGGAGCGTCAGCGCGGTATCACGATCAACATCTCCCACGTGGAGTACCAGACCGAGAAGCGTCACTACGCCCACGTGGACGCCCCGGGTCACGCCGACTACATCAAGAACATGATCACCGGCGCGGCCCAGATGGACGGCGCGATCCTGGTGGTTGCGGCGACCGACGGCCCGATGCCCCAGACCCGTGAGCACGTGCTGCTCGCGCGTCAGGTCGGGGTGCCCTACATCCTGGTGGCCCTGAACAAGGCCGACATGGTCGACGACGAGGAGCTGCTTGAGCTCGTCGAGCTGGAGGTCCGCGAACTGCTGGCCGCCCAGGAGTTCGACGAGGAGGCTCCGGTGATCCGCGTCTCGGCGCTCAAGGCGCTCGAGGGTGACGCCGACTGGGTGAAGTCCGTCGAGGAGTTGATGGACGCGGTCGACGAGTCGATCCCGGACCCGGTCCGCGAGACCGACAAGCCGTTCCTGATGCCCGTCGAGGACGTCTTCACGATCACCGGTCGTGGCACCGTGGTCACCGGTCGTGTCGAGCGCGGTGTGATCAACGTGAACGAGGAAGTCGAGATCGTCGGCATCAAGCCGACCAGCACCAAGACCACGGTCACCGGTGTGGAGATGTTCCGCAAGCTGCTGGACCAGGGCCAGGCCGGCGACAACGTCGGGCTGTTGCTGCGTGGTATCAAGCGTGAGGACGTCGAGCGTGGCCAGGTCGTGGTCAAGCCCGGCACCACCACGCCGCACACCGAATTCGAGGGCAGCGTCTACATCCTGTCCAAGGACGAGGGTGGCCGGCACACGCCGTTCTTCAACAACTACCGTCCGCAGTTCTACTTCCGGACCACCGACGTGACCGGTGTGGTGACGCTGCCGGAGGGCACCGAGATGGTGATGCCCGGTGACAACACCAACATCTCGGTCAAGCTGATCCAGCCCGTGGCCATGGACGAGGGTCTGCGGTTCGCGATCCGCGAGGGTGGCCGCACCGTCGGCGCCGGCCGGGTCGTCAAGATCATCAACTAGGTCTGGCTAGCCATAAAGCCCGGATTGCCGATTTCGGCAATCCGGGCTTTATGCGTTTTACCGAGCCAACCGCGGCCGGCTCCGCTACGATCCCGTGATAAGGGTGTCGGGGGCGGAAGATGGCCGGGAGGTTCGGATGTCCTTCGTATTCGCGACGCCTGAGTACGTCGCCGCCGCGGCGTCGGATTTAGCCAGAATCGGGTGGACGATCACGTCGGCGAACTCAATGGCGCTGGGCCCCACGTCGAGCGTGCTCGCTCCGGGTGCTGACGAGGTGTCGACCAACATCGCGGCCCTGTTCGACGCGCACTCCCAGGTGTACCAGGCGCTCAGCGCTCAAGCCGCGGCGTTTCACGACCAGTTCGTACAGCTGATGAATGGCGGCACGGCGCAGTATCTCGCCACCGAGGCTGCTAACACCTCGCCCTTGCAGAGCGCGGCGGCGCCCGCGTCGATGGCGGCGCAGCTGCCGGCGGCGACAGCCGCGGGTGGTTCGGCGCCGGGTGTACCGGCGGGACCCCTGATGTCGGCGGTCGCGCCGGCTTCGGCGATCGCGGGCGCGCAGGCACAGGCGAGTCCGGCGGTGGCCGCCACCACCGGGCCGGCCGCGCTGGCCCCGGCCAGCACGTCGGCGACGCCGGTGCGGATGGTGACGCCCGCCTATGCACCGGCCGCCACGCAGCCCGCAGCGCCGGCACCGGCGCCGGTCAGTCCGCTCGTGTCGGCGCCGGCGCAGGTTGAGACGGCGCCGGCCGCCGCGGCCCCGGCGATGCCGGTGTCGACCGCCACGCCGACGAAGTTGGTGTCAGCCCATTCGCCGACCACGGCGGCGCAGGCGGGGTCTTCGGCACGCCCGGCGCCGGCAGTGATACCCAAGGTCGACTGACACCCGGTCCGTCTGCGCGTATGGCACTCGCGGTGAGACCGCGAAAGCTAATCTGACACGAAATTTCCAGCAAGGGTAAGGAGACACGCGTGTTGGCGCGCTACCTGAAGGCACAGTTGGTGGTTTTGCTGTGCGGCGGCCTGGTCGGGCCGATTTTCTTGATCGTCTACTTCACCCTCGGGCTCGGCAGCCTGCTGCAGTGGATGTTCTACGTCGGCCTGCTCATCACCGTGGCTGACGTGCTGATCGCGCTCGCGTTGGCCAACTACGGCGCCAAATCCTCGGCCAAGACGGCGGAGCTCGAGCAGAGCGGGGTGCTGGCGCTCGCTCAGATCACCGGGGTCACCGAGACGGGGACGTGGATCAACAACCAGCAGGTGGTGAAGGTGCATCTGCACATCTCCGGGCCCGGGTTTCTGCCGTTCGACAGCGAAGACCGGGTGATCGCCAGCGTGACCCGGCTCGGCAACCTCAGCGCGCGCAAGGTCGTGGTGCTGGTCAATCCCACCACCAACGAATACCGAATCGACTGGGAGCGAAGCGCTTTGGTCAACGGCCTGGTACCAGCGCAGTTCACCGTGGCCGAAGACAACACGACTTACGACCTGAGCGGACAGGCCGGCCCGTTGATGGAGATCCTGCAGATCCTCAAGGCCAACAACGTCCCGCTCGACCGGATGGTCGACATCCGGTCGAACCCGGTGCTGCGCCAGCAGATCCAGGCGGTGGTGCGCCGGGCGGCCGAACAACAGGCGCCGGCAGCCCAGCCGGCCACTGCCGGGGGGCCGGCACCGGTGGCCACGCCGCCGCAACCGTCGATCGGTCAGCGGCTGCAGGAGCTCGAGACGCTGCGCGCCAGCGGTGCGCTGACCGATCAGGAGTACAACAGCCGGCGGGCCCAGATCATCTCCGAAATCTGATCGCCGGGCGAGTTAGAACAGGTTCCAGTTTCGCTGCTAGCCTGGCGTCGTGGCTGAATCACTGCAGGGGCGGGTGGCTTTCATCACCGGCGCCGCCCGCGCCCAGGGTCGTTCGCACGCGGTGCGGCTGGCACGGGAAGGCGCCGACATCATCGCGCTCGACATCTGCGCGCCTGCGTCGAAGAGCCTGACCTACTCGCCGGCCACGCCGGAGGACCTCAGCGAGACCGTCCGCCTGGTGGAAGCCGAGGGTCGCAAGGTGCTGGCCCGCGAGGCGGACATCCGGGACGACGCCGCGCTGCGCCAACTCGTGGCCGACGGGGTCGAACAATTCGGCCGGCTCGACATCGTGGTGGCCAACGCCGGAGTCTTGAGCTGGGGCCGGCTGTGGGAGCTCACCGATGAGCAGTGGGACACGGTGATCGGGGTCAACCTGACCGGCACCTGGCGCACGCTGCGCGCGACCGTGCCCGCGATGATCGAAGCCGGCAACGGGGGCTCGATCGTGGTGGTCAGCTCGTCGGCGGGGCTGAAAGCCACGCCGGGCAACGGACATTACTCGGCCAGCAAGCACGGACTCACCGCGCTCACCAACACCCTCGCCATCGAGCTCGGCGAATACAGCATCCGGGTGAACTCCATCCATCCCTACTCGGTCGACACCCCGATGATCGAGCCGGAGGCGATGATGGAGATATTTGCCCGCCATCCCAGCTTCGTGCACAGCTTCCCCCCGATGCCCTTGCAGCCCAACGGCTTCATGTCGCCCGACGAGGTGGCCGATGTCGTGGCGTGGCTAGCTGGCGACGGGTCCGGCACAGTGACGGGCACGCAGGTCCCCGTGGACAAGGGCGCCTTGAAGTACTGATCGGCCACCGTGGTATGAACTCCACGTGACCGGTAGCAACGGAATTGTGATCGTCGGTGGCGGTCTGGCCGCCGCCCGTACCGCCGAGCAACTTCGCCGATCGGAGTACGCCGGCCGCGTCACGATCGTCAGCGACGAGGTGCACGTGCCCTACGACCGCCCGCCGCTGTCAAAAGAGGTGCTGCGCAAAGAGGTCGACGACGTGGCCCTCAAACCCCGCGAGTGGTACGACGAGAACGACATCACCCTGCGACTGGGTGCGGCTGCCACCAGCCTGGACACCGAGGCGCAGACGGTGACGCTGGCCGACGGGTCCGTGATCGGCTACGACGAACTCGTCATCGCGACCGGCTTGGTGCCGCGACGCATCCCGACGCTGCCGGACCTGGAGGGCATCCGGGTGCTGCGCACCTTCGACGAAAGCATGGCGCTGCGCGAGCACGCGTCCGCCGCGCAGCGCGCCGTCGTCATCGGCGCCGGCTTCATCGGCTGCGAGGTGGCGGCCAGCCTGCGCAGCCTCGGGGTGGACGTGGTGTTGGTCGAGCCGCAGCCGACGCCGCTGGCGTCGGTGCTCGGCGAGCGGATCGGCGAGCTGGTCGCGCGCCTGCACCGCGAGGAAGGGGTCGACGTCCGCCTAGGTGTCGGCGTGGCCGAGGTGCGCGGGGACGGGCGGGTGGACACCGTGGTGCTGTCCGACGGCAGCGAGCTGGCGGCCGACCTGGTGGTCATCGGCATCGGGTCACACCCGGCGACCGACTGGCTCGAGGGCAGCGGCATCGAGGTCGACAACGGCGTGCTCTGCGACGAGGCCGGACGGACCAGCGCGCCGAACGTGTGGGCGCTCGGTGACGTCGCCTCGTGGCGTGACGCGACGGGACACCAGGCGCGCGTGGAACATTGGAGCAACGTCGCCGACCAGACCCGCGTCGTGGTGCCCGCGATGCTGGGGCAGGACGTGTCGTCGGCCGTGGTGGTCCCGTACTTCTGGAGCGACCAATACGACGTCAAGATCCAGTGCCTCGGAGAGCCCGAAGCCACCGACACCGTCCACCTCGTCGAAGACGACGGCCGCAAGTTCCTGGCCTACTACGAGCGTGACGGGGTGCTGGTCGGGGTGGTCGGCGGCGGGATGCCCGGCAAGGTCATGAAGGTCCGCGGCAAGATCGCCGCCGGCGCGCCCATTTCGGACATGCTGGGCTGACTACCTGGCCGCGCCTACCGCCAGTGCACCGGCGGGCCGTGCGGATGGGATTCGCCGAGAATCTCGAGTTCGCCGCCCGGCCAGCGACGCGCTCGTATGAGGAATCGGATCGGTGAGTCGGGCCGGTCGCGCGCCGGCTCCAGGGTCAGGTGGACCAACGGCGATTGCTCATCCGCCTGCGCGCCCAGGGCGCGAACCCGGGCGCGGACCGTGTCCCGCTCCTCGTCGGACAGGTACTGCCAGGTGATCGAATGCCACAGCACCGTCAGCGCGCCCGCGGCCAGCGTCAGGCCGGCGACCGCGTCGGCCGCCGTCTGGCGGTGCAGCCGGGCCGGCACCTCCCGGGCGACCTCGATGGCGCCGCGCAGCCGTTCGAGCCGGGCCGTCTGGTCGGGCCAGACGTAGCTCAACACGGTGAGCGCCCCGTCGGCTCCGCTGACGTCGATGGGGGCGATGTCATAGCCGTGCCGCTCGACGATCCGCACCTCGCCGTGGGGCGGCAGTGCGCCGCGCCACGCGTCCTCGATGGTGACCGGCGAATCGTGCGGTCCCCACTGGCCGCCGGCGAATCGGTAACGGTAATGATCCGCGCGCAGGTTCAGGCCCGCACTCGAGCCGATATCGAAAAGCCTTACCGGCAAGTCGGATTCGTGATTGACATGCAACAGGCCACCGATCAGCGCGGCGGATCGCCCGACCTCGTTCGTCTGTGGCGGTTGCCGCAACGCCGCCCGCAGCGCCTCGGCGTGGTCGGCCGCGGCGTCCTCGATTTCGGGCCACGCCGACTCGGCGTCCCAGCTGCCCCCGGTGCTGGGATACCACCGGCGCAATCGCGGTGCCCGGCCGTCGAGCACCAACCGGTGCAGCCCGCCGAATAGCCGCAGCGGCACCGCGAGGCGCGCGGGGTCGTCCTCGTGCCCGGACAGGATGGCCGCGAAGACGCCGCCGGCCGCGACGTCACTGGCCACCAGCTCGAAAAGCTCGCCGTACATCGGTGAGCCCGAACGGGCGCAGAACCGGCCCTGCGCGCGCAGGGTCTCCAGCAGGTGGTCGCCGGTCACCGATCCAGCCTGTCCAGGCCGGCGCGAACAACGTCGAACGCGTTGCCCAGTGCGGTCGGCAGCGGAACGGACTCGTCGCCGAGCCAGTGCTCGTAGGCGCTCAATGCCACTCCGAGCATGGTCCAGGCGGCGGTCTGGGGCAGCAGGTCGGTCGTCTTGCAGTCCAACCGGCGGGCCACGAAGCCGGCGATCACCTCGCGCCAGCCGGCGTACATCGTCATCGAATAGGCCTGTAGTTCAGCGGTTTGCAGGATGACCCGCATGCGCTGGCGGTGCCGCGCGGTCTCGGACTCGTCAAAGGTGTTGAACGCCAAGAGCGCATCGCGCAGCGCCTGGCCCAGCGGAACCTGCGGATGGACGTTGTCGAGTAGGTCGCGCAGGTGCGCGAGGTGGGTATCGAAGTCGCCCCACGGGATGGCGTTCTTGGACGCGTAATAGCGGAACAGCGTTCGCCGCGAGATGCCGGCCGCCTGCGCGACGTCATCGACGCTGACGTCGGCGAAACCGCGGGCGCTGAACAGCTCGATGGCGACGTCGGTGATGTGGTGCGGCGTTGTCGAGCGGCGACGGCCCACCCGCGGCTGCGGCACCATGACACCCGCCCTTCCATTTCGGCACTCGATGCCATATTCTGACGAAGCTTGTGACTCGATCCCCATCGTTGTCAAGAACCGACGAAAGGCAATGACCCGTGGACCACGAAACCGAGACCGAGACCCAGCTCGTCACCGAGACCCTGGTCGAAGAGGTGTCCATCGACGGCATGTGCGGGGTGTACTGACGCGCGTGTTCGACCCTGACCGCGGCTGGCGGTTGCACCCGCAAGTGGCGGTTCGACCGGAACCGTTCGGGGCGCTGCTCTACCACTTCGGCACCCGCAAGCTGTCCTTTCTGAAAAACCGCACCATTCTCACGGTGGTGCGGTCGCTGGCCGACCATCCCGACGTTCATTCCGCCTGCCGCGCGGCGGGCGTGGACGACTCGGGTGAGGCGCCGTACTTGCACGCGCTGGGTGTGTTGGCCGATTCGAAGATGTTGGTACCCCAGGAGGTTCCATGACAGCCACCGTGCCGCGGCTCATCGAGCAGTTCGAGAGCGGACTGGACGCGCCGATCTGCCTGACGTGGGAGCTGACGTACGCCTGCAACCTGGCATGCGTGCACTGCCTTTCGTCCTCGGGCAAGCGGGATCCGCGGGAGCTGTCGACCCGGCAGTGCATGGACATCATCGACGAGCTGGAACGCATGCAGGTGTTCTACGTCAACATCGGCGGCGGGGAGCCCACCGTGCGCCCGGACTTCTGGGAGCTGGTGGACTACGCGACCGCACACCACGTGGGGGTGAAGTTCTCCACCAACGGGGTGCGCATCACCGAAGAGGTCGCCGCCCGGTTGGCCGCCAGCGATTACGTCGATGTCCAGATTTCACTCGACGGCGCCACCGCGGAGGTCAATGACGCGGTCCGCGGTCCGGGGTCCTTCGCCATGGCCGTGCGCGCGCTGGAGAACCTGGCCGCTGCGGGGTTTGCGGACGCAAAGATCTCCGTCGTCGTCACCCGGCACAACGTCGACCAGCTCGACGAATTCGCCGCGCTGGCAAGCCGTTACGGTGCCACCCTGCGGATCACCCGGTTACGTCCCTCGGGGCGGGGCGCGGACGTCTGGGAGGACCTGCACCCCACCGCGGCCCAGCAGGTCCAGCTCTACGACTGGCTGGTGGCCAAGGGTGAACGGGTGCTCACCGGTGACTCCTTCTTCCACCTGTCGCCGCTGGGTTCGTCCGGCGCGTTGGCTGGCCTGAACATGTGCGGCGCCGGCCGGGTGGTGTGCCTGATCGACCCGGTGGGTGACGTGTACGCATGCCCGTTCGCCATCCACGACCGCTTCCTGGCCGGAAACGTGTTGACAGACAACGGATTCGACAATGTCTGGAAGAACGCACCGCTGTTCCGTGAGCTGCGTGAACCGCAGTCCGCCGGCGCTTGCGGCAGCTGCGGGCACTACGACGCCTGCCGGGGCGGTTGCATGGCGGCCAAGTTCTTCACCGGCCTGCCGATGGATGGGCCGGATCCCGAGTGCGTCCAGGGGCACAGCGCGTCGGCACTGGCCCGCCGGCGTGAGACGCCGCGCCCCAGGGCCGACCATTCTCACGGGCGACGGGTTCGCCAGCCGGTGCCCCTGACGCTGTCCGTGCGACCACCCGACGTGCCACCCGCGCGCCTCTGCAACGAAAGTCCCCTATAGCCATGGCCGACCAATGGTTCGAAACCGTAGCCATCGCCCAGCAACGCGCGAAGCGGCGGCTACCGAAATCCGTTTACTCGGCCCTGGTCGCGGGCAGTGAAAAGGGAATCACCGTCTCCAACAACGTCGAGGCGTTCAGCGAACTCGGGTTCGCGCCCCATGTCGTCGGCGCGCCCGAAAAGCGCGACCAATCGACCACCGTTATGGGACAAGACATTTCGATGCCGGTGCTGATTTCGCCAACCGGTGTCCAGGCGGTCGATCCCGACGGCGAGGTCGCCGTTGCGCGGGCCGCGGCGGCGCGGGGGACGGCGATGGGCCTGTCCTCTTTCGCCAGCAAGCCGATCGAGGAAGTCATCGCCGCAAACCCCAAGGTCTTCTTCCAGGTGTACTGGCTGGGCGGGCGCGACGCGATCGCCGAGCGGGTGGAGCGCGCGCGCCAGGCCGGCGCGGTCGGTTTGATCGTCACCACCGACTGGTCGTTCTCACACGGTCGCGACTGGGGTAGTCCCAAGATCCCCGAGGAGATGAACCTGCGAACCATCCTGCGGCAGTCTCCGGAGGCGGTCTTCAAGCCCCGCTGGCTGTGGAAGTACGGCAAGACTCTGCGGCCGCCGGACCTGCGGGTGCCCAACCAGGGGCGCCGCGGTGAGCCCGGGCCGCCCTTCTTCGCGGCCTACGGGGAATGGATGGGTACGCCGCCCCCGACGTGGGAAGACATCGCCTGGCTACGTGAACTGTGGGGCGGTCCGTTCATGCTCAAGGGTGTGATGCGCGTCGATGACGCGAAAAGGGCTGTGGATGCCGGGGTTTCGGCGATTTCGGTGTCGAACCACGGCGGCAACAACCTGGACGGCACGCCGGCGTCGATCCGCGCCCTGCCCGCGGTGGCCGCCGCGGTCGGCGACCAGGTCGAGGTGCTGCTCGACGGCGGCATCCGCCGCGGCAGCGACGTCGTGAAGGCCGTGGCGCTCGGGGCGCGCGCGGTGATGATCGGCCGCGCGTACCTGTGGGGCCTGGCCGCTGCCGGCCAGGCGGGCGTCGAGAACGTACTCGACATCCTGAGCGGGGGCATCGACTCGGCGCTGATGGGTCTGGGCCACGCCAGCGTCCACGACCTCGGACCGGACGACATCCTGGTGCCGCCCGGCTTCGCCCGGGCGCTGGGTGTGCCGTCCACCGGGAACGCCTGACCAGCTAAATGCCGATATCCCGGGCAGATTTGTCCGGAATGACGGCGGCCCGCAAATCGTGGTACACACGGGGTACCCGTGACGAACGAGCACAATTTTCGAACGTTCGATGAACCAGGCAGAAAAAAATCGTTTTCGCGGGACAACAACCGGTGCACGCCAGGTGAATTCGTCCTACCATCACCGAGTGCCCGTACTAGGCGAATTGGCAGTGGCAACGTCAAGCCAGCTATCGGGCACCTCGCCGTCGATAATGATCCCGCTGGGGTCGACCGAACAGCACGGTCCGCACCTGCCGTTGGATACCGACACCCGGATCGCAACCGCGGTCGCCCGCGGCGCCCGGGCCGGTCTCGAGGCGCGCCTCGAGCGCGACTGGTGCGTGGCGCCGGCCATCGCCTACGGCGCCAGCGGCGAGCACCAGAGTTTCGCCGGAACGATCTCCATCGGTACCGAAGCCCTGACGATGCTGCTGGTGGAGTACGGCCGGTCGGCCGCGAGCTGGGCCCGGCGCCTTGTCTTCGTCAACGGCCACGGCGGCAACGTCGCCGCGCTGACCGCCGCGGTAGCGCGGCTGCGGGTCGAGGGCCGCGACGCCGGCTGGTGCCCATGCCTGGCCACCGGTGGCGACGCCCACGCCGGGCACACCGAAACCTCGCTGTTGCTGCACATCTCGCCCGGCGACGTGCGGACCGACCGGTGGCTCACCGGCAACCCGGCGCCGCTGCCCGAATTGCTCCCGTCGATGCGCCGCGGGGGAGTCGCGGCGGTCAGCCCCGTGGGTGTGTTGGGAGACCCGACCACCGCGACCGCCGCCGAGGGCCAGCGCATCCTCGCCGAGATGGTCGACGGCTGTGTCCGCCGAGTGGCCCGGTGGTCACCCGGGCGCGACGGGATGCTGACATGAGCCCGTCCCGGCTGCCCGACGGCTTCGCCGTCCAGGTCGATCGCCGGGTGCGGGTGCTCGGCGATGGCTCCGCGCTGCTCGGCGGTTCGCCGACCCGGCTGCTCAAGCTGGCGCCGGCCGCCCAGGACCTGCTGTGCGACGGCCGGCTGAAGGTGCGCGACGACATCAGCGCGCAGTTGGCCCGCACGCTGCTGGACGCCACGGTGGCGCATCCGCGGCCGGCCGGCGGCCCGTCGCACCGCGACGTGACCGTGGTAATTCCGGTGCGGGACAACCTGTCCGGAGTGCGGCGCCTGGTGAGTTCGCTGCGCGGTCTGCGGGTCATCGTGGTGGACGACGGGTCGTTCCCGCCGATCGAGCCGGAAGATTTCGTCGGCGCGCACTGCGACGTCGAAGTGTTGCGGCACTCCCGCAGCAGGGGACCGGCAGCGGCTCGCAACACCGGGCTGGCCGCCTGCACCACCGACTACGTCGCATTCCTGGATTCCGATGTCGCCCCACGGCGCGGGTGGCTGGAGGCGCTGCTCGGGCATTTCTGCGAC
Source organism: Mycobacterium nebraskense (assembly GCF_002102255.1). GTDB lineage: Bacteria > Actinomycetota > Actinomycetes > Mycobacteriales > Mycobacteriaceae > Mycobacterium > Mycobacterium nebraskense. The sequence goes on along the minus strand of NZ_LQPH01000173.1, from coordinate 19,308 downwards.
CCCACCGTGGCCCTGGCCGCGCCGCGCATCGTCGGTTTGTCGCACAGTGAGAACGTGGTGGCGCGTTACGAGGCGGTGCACTCGTCGCTCGACCTCGGCGAGCGCGAAGCGCCGGTGCTACCCCACAGCACGGTGTCCTACGTGCCCAGCGCCGCGATCATCTGTCGCTGCTCCGCCCTCCGCGGTGTCGGCGGGTTCGACGAGACCCTGCAATCCGGCGAGGACGTCGACCTGTGCTGGCGGCTCATCGAAGCCGGCGCCCGGCTGCGCTACGAGCCCATCGCGCTGGTCGCCCACGACCACCGCACGGAACTGCGGGATTGGCTCGCGCGCAAGGCGTTTTACGGCGGTTCGGCGGCCCCGCTCTCGGTGCGCCACCCGGACAAGACGGCGCCGGTGGTGATCTCCGGCTGGGCGCTGATGACCTGGATCCTGATGGCGTTCGGGACCAGCCTGTCCCGGCTGGCGTCCGTCGTCCTCGCCGTCCTGACCGGTCGCCGGATCGCCAGGGCGATGCGCGGCGCCGAGACGTCGATCACCGACGTGGTGGTGATCGCGGCCCGCGGCCTGTCGTCGGCGGCGCTGCAGCTGGCGTCGGCCCTGTGCCGCCACTACTGGCCGCTGGCACTGGTCGCCGCCACGCTGTCGAGACATTTCCGACGTGTCGTGCTGGTCGCGGCGATCATGGACGGCGTGGTGGACTGGCTGCGCCGCCGGGACGCCATCGGTGACGACGCCGAGCCGATCGGCCTGCTGACCTATCTGCTGCTCAAGCGCGTCGACGACCTGGCGTACGGCCTCGGGCTGTGGTGGGGCGTGCTGCGGGAGCGCAACCTGCGCGCGCTGAAACCCCAGATTCGCAGCTAGCCGCCACCTTGACCCGCCGTTGAGTAAGGCCGCCCCGCACAGCGATGTGCTGATCGTCGGTGCCGGCAGTGCTGGATCGGTTGTTGCCGAACGTCTTTCCGCCGATCCCGGCTGCGCGGTGACCCTCCTCGAGGCGGGGCCGGCCCTCGATGATCCGGGATTGCTCGCTCAAACCGCCAACGGGTTGCAGCTGCCGATCGGGGCCGGCAGTCCACTGGTGCGGCGCTATCAGACCAGCCTGACCGATCGACCCGTGCGCCGGCATCCGATCGTGCGTGGGGCGACGGTCGGCGGTTCGGGTGCGATCAACGGCGGCTACTTCTGTCGGGGACTGCCGCGCGACTTCGACCGCCTGTCGCTACCCGGCTGGGCCTGGCCCGATGTCCTCGACAGCTTCCGCGCCATCGAGACCGACCTCGATTTCAGCGGTCCGGCCCATGGCGGCAGCGGCCCCATCCGGGTGCGTCGCACCCACGAAATGACCGGGACCACCGAGCGTTTCATCGCTGCCGCGCAGCGCGCCGGGTTCGACTGGATCGATGATCTCAATGACGCTGGGCCCGAGCCGGTTTCGGGGATGGGCGCCGTCCCGCTCAACATCGTCGACGGCGTGCGTACCGGATCGGGCGCGGGATTCCTGTTGCCGGCCCTGGGCCGGCCGAATCTGACATTGCACGCGCGGACACGCGCGGCGCGGTTGCGGTTCACCGGCACCGCGGCCGTGGGTGTCGACGCGATCGGCCCGCACGGCCGCATCGCCATGACCGCCGACCGGATCGTGTTGTGCGCCGGTGCCATTCAGACGGCGCAGCTGCTCATGCTCTCCGGCATCGGGGCTGAGGACGGGCTGCGGGCCGTCGGCGTCCCCGTGGTGATTCCACTTCCGGTGGGGACGTCGTTCAGTGATCACCCCGAGTGGGTGTTGCCCACCGACTGGACGGTTGCCCCCGGCCGGCCGGTGCTCGAGGTCGTGCTCAGCACCGCCGATGACGTGGAGATCAGGCCTTACACGGGCGGATTCGTCGCGATGACCGGGGACGGCACCGCCGGACACGCCGACTGGCCGCACATCGGGGTGGCGCTCATGCAGCCGAGGGCGCGCGGGCGCATCACGCTGGCGTCGGCGGATCCCGACGTGGCCCCCCGAATAGAGCATCGTTACGACAGCGAGCCCGACGACGTCGCGGCGCTGCGCCGCGGGGCCGCCGTAGCCCGGGAATTGGCCGGTACCGCAACGTATGTCGGCGCTCCGGTATGGTCCACCTCGCAACATCTATGCGGCACAGCGCCGATGGGTCCCGATACCGACCCGCGGGCCGTCGTCGATCATCGCTGCCGGGTGCACGGGATCGACAACCTGTGGGTGATCGACGGCTCGATCTTGCCCACCATCACCAGCCGTGGGCCGCACGCCACCATCGTGATGCTCGGGCACCGGGCCGCGGGATTCGTTCAGTGATGGCGGCGAGACAGCATCCCGCGTACCGGCCTGAGCTGCCGGCCGTCGCGCCCGGGCGCCCAAACCGCGATCAGCACGGCGGCGAGGGCGACGATCACCGCCATCGTGATGGTTGACGCGTGCAACGCCGCCAGGAACGCGGTCTTGCTGATGTCCGCCAGCGGGCGACCCCCTGGTCCCATCCTGCCCGCCACCTCGACGGCCTTGGCCAACGAATCGGTGGCCGGTCCGCGAACGGGCTCAGGAAAGCCCGCCAACTTCGGGGCGAGCTCGTGCGAATAGCGGCCGGCCAGAATCGAACCCGCCACCGCGATCCCCAACGCGCCGCCCATCTCGCGGGACGTATCGTTCACCGCGGAGGCGACGCCCTGCTTCTCGTCGGGCACCGCTCCCATGATCGCCGACGTCGTCGGTGCCGTGCAGATTCCGATGCCGGTGGCCAATATCAGTGTCGGCCAGGCGAATTCAAGATAAGACGCGTGCAGGTTCAGCCGATACATGCACGCGAAGCCGACCGCCATCAGCAGCGTGCCGATGAACAGCACCAGCCGCAGACCCAGCTTGGGCACGTACCAGAACGACAGCGCCGAGAAAATGCCCAGCGGCACCATGAACGGGCCGAAGGCGATTGCCGTCGCCAGAGCCGAGTAGCCCATGATCTGTTGCACGTATTGCATGCCGATGTAGAAGAACCCGAACGTCGCGCCGAACAGGATGACGATCGCGGCGACGCCCGTGGCGAAATTCGGGTCGGCGAACAACCGGACGTCGAGCAGGGGTTGCCTGGTGCGCCGCGCGAGGCGCAGCTCGACGACACCGAACGCCGCGGCGAGCGCCGCACCCGTGACGAGCCCGGCCCAAACCGGCGGGTCGCCCCATCCGCGGGTCGGCGCCTCGAGGATCGCGGCCACGGCGATCGCGACCGCCGCTCCGATCAGGACCGCGCCCAGCGAATCGATCCGGGGGGCGCCGCTGTCGCGTGACGAGGCGACGGTGCAGGCCAGCGCGAAGATCACCAGCCCGGCGGCCCCCAGGGACCAGAAGATCGCGTGCCAGTCCCAAGAGCGGAGCAGCAGGCCGGAACCAATCATGCCCAGCACGCCGCCGGATCCCGCCGTCCCGGCCCAGATCCCGACCGCCTTGGTGCGGTCGTCTTTGGGATAGGCCACGGTCAGCAGCGACAGCGTCGCCGGCATCACGAATGCGGCGCCGATCCCGGCGACCGCGCGGCCGGCGATGATCTGCGCCGGGCTGTGCAGCATCGCCGGCGCCATCGAGCCGACCGAGAAGACCACCAGGCCGATCAGTAGGGCACCGCGCCTGCCATAGCGATCGCCGATCGCGCCCGCGGGCAACAGCAGGCACGCCAGGGCCACGGTGTATCCGTCGACGATCCAGTTCAGCTGCGACTGCGTGGCCGAGGTGGCCACCGCGAGGTCTCCCAGCGCGGTGTTCAACGCCGTCATCGACGCGACGACAAGTGCGACACCCATGCAGGCGACGGCCAGCGTCCAGTTTCGCGCTCGGGGGCTACCGCCGATGCTGACTGCATCAGTACGCTGGTCAGGCCGGACCAGGGTTTCGACCATGTGATGCGCCTCCTCACGGTGGCGTTGGGAAGTTTCGAGACCATTCGAGACCAACAGTCTTGTAGGTAGACCGATAGTCTCGTTTCCAAACAGGAGGTGGGTCACAATTACTGGCGGTACTACCGATCCCCGTCCAGCACGCTCGCGGGCCCGCTTGCTCGAGGCCGCCGCGGCGTTGCTGCGTTCCGGGGGTCCCAGCGCGGTGACCGTCGACGCGGTCACCCGTACCGCCAACGTAGCGAGAGCCACGCTGTATCGCCACTTCCCGAGCGGAAACGATTTGCTGGCAGCGGCTTTCAACAGCCTGATCCCGCCGTCGCCCACACCCCCGGCCGAGGGTTCGCTGCGGGATCGCCTGGTGGCTGTGGTGCTGGCCCAGGCCGAGTCGGTGGCCCAGGCGCCCGCGGTCATGACGGCCATGTCGTGGTTGGCCCTGGGCAGGGACCTGGACGAGTTGCCGGAACCCCGCGACAGTCAAGCCACCGACAGCGCGGCGATCACCACACTGCGTGAGCGCATCGCCCAGCAGTACGCGGCGCCGTTCGACGCCATCTTCGACAGCCCGGAGGCCGCCGAGCTGGGCGAGGTGGACCGGTCCCGGGCCATCGCCATGCTGATCGGCCCCCTGGTCCTGGGGCGCCTGTCCACGCTTCCCGACTTCGATTACCGCGAGTGCGCGCTCGCCGCGGTCGACGGTTTCCTCTATGTTCAACGCGCACACAACCGGGCCGGCGCGGCGAGCGTCGAACCGGCGGGTGCCTGAGGCCCCAAACAAGCAGGTCGAAGGCCCTGGCCCGGGATTTGGCCAAACCCATGTTCTAGGGCATACTGTTCAGGTTGCCTTGGGCCAGGTTCACGCCTGGTCGGGGCATACGACGAGCGCCCAAACGGGCGCGTCGGTCCCATCCTTGGAGCGCGACAATTCAGCCGCGGTCCAGGCTGCGTGAGGGTGACACACCCGACCGCGGGGGCCGGTGGACCACGACAGGTAAACAGCGGCGCAGTATCCGGCGCGACGCTCGATCGGCCCGGGATTGACCCGGGCTCGATCAGCGCGCTGGGAGCACCAGGTCCGGACACGGATTTTTGTAAGTGGAGTGAGGGTAGGAGAAGCGTGGCGGGACAGAAGATCCGCATCAGGCTCAAGGCCTACGACCATGAGGCCATCGACGCATCGGCGCGCAAAATCGTCGAGACCGTCGTCCGCACGGGTGCCAGTGTCGTAGGTCCGGTGCCGCTGCCGACTGAGAAGAATGTGTATTGCGTCATCCGCTCTCCGCATAAGTACAAGGACTCGCGGGAGCACTTCGAGATGCGTACTCACAAGCGGTTGATCGACATCCTCGACCCGACGCCGAAGACCGTCGACGCGCTGATGCGCATCGACCTTCCGGCCAGTGTCGACGTCAACATCCAGTAGGAGATCCAGAACTCATGGCAAGAAAAGGCATTCTGGGTACCAAGCTGGGCATGACGCAGGTGTTCGACGAGAACAACCGGGTCGTCCCGGTGACGGTGGTCAAGGCGGGGCCCAACGTGGTCACCCGTATCCGCACACCCGAGCGTGACGGTTACAGCGCCGTGCAGCTGGCCTACGGCGAAATCAGCCCTCGCAAGGTGAACAAGCCGGTGACCGGTCAGTACAGCGCCGCGGGCGTGAACCCGCGCCGGCACCTCGCCGAGTTGCGGCTGGAAGACGAGGCCGCGACAAGCGAATACGAAGTCGGCCAGGAGCTGACGGCGGAGATCTTCGCCGACGGCGCCTTTGTCGACGTGACCGGTACCTCCAAGGGCAAGGGCTTCGCCGGCACCATGAAGCGCCACGGTTTTCGCGGCCAGGGCGCCAGCCACGGTGCCCAGGCGGTGCACCGTCGGCCGGGTTCCATCGGTGGCTGCGCCACTCCCGCGCGCGTCTTCAAGGGCACGCGGATGGCCGGCCGGATGGGTAACGACCGGGTGACCGTGCAGAACCTGGTGGTGCACAAGGTTGATGCCGAGAACGGCGTGCTGTTGATCAAGGGTGCGGTCCCCGGCCGCACCGGTGGACTCGTGGTGGTCCGCAGCGCGATCAAACGAGGTGAGAAGTAATGGCGGCACAAAGCCAGACACTCAGGATTGACGTCAAGACGCCGGACGGCAAGGTCGAGGGCTCCGTCGAGTTGCCGGCCGAATTGTTCGACGCCCCGGCCAATATCGCGCTGATGCACCAGGTGGTCACCGCGCAGCGGGCGGCGGCGCGGCAGGGCACGCACTCGACCAAGACCCGTGGCGATGTCAGCGGCGGTGGGCGGAAGCCCTACCGGCAGAAGGGAACCGGTCGTGCCCGTCAGGGTTCGACGCGGGCCCCGCAGTTCACCGGCGGTGGCGTCGTGCACGGCCCCAAGCCGCGCGACTACAGCCAGCGCACCCCCAAGAAGATGATCGTCGCGGCGTTGCGCGGCGCGTTGTCGGACCGGGCACGCAACGGGCGCATCCATGCGGTCACCGAGCTGGTGTCGGGTCAGACCCCGTCGACCAAGAACGCCAAGGCGTTTCTGGGCACGCTGACCGACCGCAAGAAGGTGCTGATCGTGATCGGCCGCAGCGACGAGGCCGGCGCCAAGAGCGTGCGCAACCTGCCCGGTGTGCACATCCTGACGCCCGACCAGCTCAACACCTATGACGTGCTGCGCTCCGACGACGTGGTGTTCAGCGTGGAGGCGCTCAACGCCTACATCGCAGGCAACACGGCGAGCACCGAGGAGGTTTCGGCCTGATGGCGACCATCACCGACCCCCGCGACATCATCCTGGCCCCGGTCATCTCGGAAAAGTCCTACGGGCTCCTGGATGAGAACGTGTACACCTTTGTGGTGCACCCCGATTCGAACAAGACGCAGATCAAGATCGCCATCGAGAAGATCTTCTCCGTCAAGGTCGCATCGGTGAACACCGCGAACCGGCAGGGCAAGCGCAAGCGCACCAGGACGGGATACGGCAAGCGCAAGGGCACCAAGCGGGCCATCGTCACGCTGGCGCCGGGTAGCAAGCCGATTGACCTGTTCGGGGCCCCGGCCTAGCCGCGCGCGAGAGAAAGACCTGATTAGACATGGCAATTCGTAAGTACAAGCCGACGAGCCCCGGCCGCCGCGGCTCCAGCGTGTCCGACTTCGCCGAGGTCACCCGGTCGGAGCCGGAGAAGACGTTGGTGCGCCCGCTGCACGGTCACGGTGGCCGTAACGCACACGGCCGGATCACCACCCGGCACAAGGGTGGCGGCCACAAGCGCGCCTACCGGGTGATTGACTTCCGTCGCAACGACAAGGACGGCGTCAACGCCAAGGTCGCGCACATCGAGTACGACCCCAACCGGACCGCCAACATCGCGCTGCTGCACTACCTCGACGGCGAGAAGCGTTACATCATCGCGCCGCAGGGCCTTTCGCAGGGCGACGTGGTGGAGTCGGGCGCGAACGCCGACATCAAGCCGGGCAACAACCTGCCGCTGCGCAATATCCCGGCCGGTACCGTGATCCACGCCGTGGAGCTGCGACCGGGCGGTGGCGCCAAGCTGGCGCGGTCCGCCGGCTCGAGCATCCAGCTGCTCGGTAAGGAGGGCACCTACGCGTCGCTGCGTATGCCCAGCGGTGAGATCCGCCGCGTCGACGTGCGCTGCCGCGCCACGGTCGGCCAGGTGGGCAACGCCGAGCAGGCAAACATCAACTGGGGCAAGGCCGGCCGGATGCGGTGGAAGGGCAAGCGCCCTTCGGTCCGTGGTGTGGTCATGAACCCGGTCGACCACCCGCACGGTGGTGGTGAGGGTAAGACCTCCGGTGGTCGCCACCCGGTGAGCCCGTGGGGCAAGCCGGAGGGCCGCACCCGCCACCCGAACAAGGCCAGCAACAAACTCATCGTCCGGCGCCGGCGCACCGGCAAGAAGCACGGTCGCTAGGAAGCTCAGGAGTAGCACATGCCACGCAGCCTCAAGAAGGGCCCGTTCGTCGACGACCACCTCCTCAAGAAGGTGGACGTCCAGAACGAGAAGAACACCAAGCAGGTCATCAAGACCTGGTCTCGGCGTTCGACGATCATTCCGGACTTCATCGGTCACACCTTCGCCGTCCACGACGGACGCAAGCACGTCCCGGTGTTCGTCACCGAGGCGATGGTCGGTCACAAGCTTGGTGAATTCGCGCCGACGCGCACCTTCAAGGGGCACATCAAGGACGACCGGAAGGCCAAACGGCGATGACCATAACTGAATTCCCGTCGGCGGTCGCCAAAGCGCGGTTCGTGCGGGTGTCACCGACGAAGGCGCGCCGGGTGATCGACCTGGTGCGCGGCCGGTCGGTGGCCGACGCGCTGGACATCCTGCGCTGGGCGCCGCAGGCCGCCAGTGAGCCGGTGGCCAAGGTGATCGCCAGCGCCGCGGCGAACGCGCAGAACAACAACGGGCTGGACCCGGCCACCCTGGTGGTCGCCACCGTGTACGCCGACGAGGGCCCGACCGCCAAGCGCATCCGCCCCCGCGCCCAGGGTCGCGCGTTCCGGATCCGCAAGCGCACCAGCCACATCACGGTCGTGGTGGAGAGCCGGCCGGTCAAGGACCAGCGTTCGGCGAAGTCGACGAGGGCCCGCCGCGCCGAGGCCAGCAAGGCCGCCGCAAAGGCACCCGCCAAGAAAGCGGCGGCCAAGAAGGCGCCGGCGAAGAAGGCACCTGCCAAGAAAGCCGCGGCGAAGTCCGCTCCGGCCAAGAAAACTACGTCTGAGACTTCTGAGGCGAAGGGAGGCTCAGACTAGTGGGCCAGAAGATCAATCCGCACGGCTTCCGGCTGGGCATCACAACGGACTGGAAGTCCCGCTGGTACGCCGACAAGCAGTACTCGGACTACGTCAAGGAAGACGTCGCGATCCGCCGGCTGCTGTCCACCGGGCTGGAGCGCGCCGGCATCGCCGACGTGGAGATCGAGCGCACCCGCGACCGGGTGCGGGTCGACATCCACACCGCGCGCCCCGGCATCGTCATCGGCCGCCGCGGCACCGAGGCCGACCGCATCCGTGCGGACCTGGAAAAGCTGACCGGCAAGCAGGTTCAGCTCAACATCCTCGAAGTCAGGAACCCCGAGTCGCAGGCGCAACTGGTGGCCCAGGGCGTCGCCGAGCAGCTGAGCAACCGCGTGGCGTTCCGCCGCGCCATGCGTAAGGCCATTCAGTCGGCGATGCGTCAGCCCAACGTCAAGGGCATCCGGGTGCAGTGCTCGGGTCGCCTCGGCGGCGCGGAGATGAGCCGGTCGGAGTTCTACCGCGAGGGCCGGGTGCCGCTGCACACGCTGCGCGCCGACATCGACTACGGCCTCTACGAGGCCAAGACCACCTTCGGCCGGATCGGTGTGAAGGTGTGGATCTACAAGGGCGATATCGTCGGTGGGAAGCGCGAATTGGCCGTGGCGGCTCCGGCAGGCGCCGATCGTCCGCGCCGCGAGCGTCCGTCGGGTACGCGTCCCCGGCGCAGCGGTGCGTCGGGCACCACGGCGACCAGCACCGAGGCCGGCCGCGCCGCCGCGGGCGCCGAAGAAGCCGCTGCAGCTGAGACCGCGGCTGCAGCTGAGACCGCGCCCGCTGAAGAACCGCAGAGCACGGAGAGCTGAATCATGTTGATTCCCCGCAGGGTTAAACACCGTAAGCAGCACCACCCCCGCCAGCGCGGCATCGCCAGCGGCGGCACGGCGGTGAACTTCGGTGACTACGGCATCCAGGCCCTGGAGCACGCCTACGTCACCAACCGGCAGATCGAGTCCGCGCGTATCGCCATCAACCGCCACATCAAGCGTGGCGGCAAGGTGTGGATCAACGTCTTCCCGGACCGCCCGCTGACCAAGAAGCCCGCCGAAACCCGGATGGGTTCTGGTAAGGGCTCGCCGGAATGGTGGGTGGTCAACGTCAAGCCGGGCCGCGTGCTGTTCGAGCTGAGCTACCCCAACGAGCAGGTGGCTCGGGCGGCACTGACCCGCGCAATCCACAAGTTGCCGATCAAGGCACGCATCGTGACTCGAGAGGATCAGTTCTGATGGCAGTGGGAATTTCGCCTGGCGAACTGCGTGAGCTCACCGACGAGGAGCTGGCGGAGCGTCTGCGCGAATCCAAGGAGGAGCTGTTCAACCTGCGTTTCCAGATGGCGACCGGGCAGCTCAACAACAACCGCCGGCTGCGCACGGTGCGTCAGGAGATCGCGCGCGTCTACACCGTGCTGCGCGAACGAGAACTGGGCCTGGCTTCCGGGCCCGACGGTAAGGAATCGTGATGGCAGAAGCGAAGAAGGCGGCTCCGAAGGCGGCCGCGAAGGACGCCGGCTCGAAAGAGAAGGGCGCCAAGCACACTCCGGCCAATCCGAAGGTGCGCGGCCGGCGCAAGGTGCGCATCGGTTACGTGGTGAGTGACAAGATGCAGAAGACCATCGTGGTCGAGCTGGAAGACCGCGTGCGTCACCCGCTGTACGGCAAGATCATCCGTACCACCAAGAAGGTGAAGGCGCACGACGAGAACAGCACCGCAGGCATCGGCGACCGCGTCTCGCTGATGGAGACGCGTCCGACGTCGGCGACCAAACGGTGGCGGCTCGTCGAAATTCTCGAGAAGGCCAAGTAGCCCCAAAGCGACATCGAAACGCCCGAGACCTGGTGGTCTCGGGCGTTTTGCATTGCCGAGCGTAACGCCAGCGCGAAAAAAGATCGGAATGTTCGCGGTCGCGTTACGCTCGGCGCATGTCCACTGACTCGCGAGACTTTCAAGGCAAGATCGAGCTGGATATCCGGGATTCCGAGCCCGACTGGGGCCCGTACGCCGCGCCGACCGCACCGGAGAACTCGCCCAACATCTTGTACCTGGTCTGGGACGACACCGGCATTGCGACGTGGGACTGTTTCGGCGGCCTGGTCGAGATGCCCGCCATGACCCGCATCGCCGAGCGCGGTGTGCGGCTGTCGCAATTCCACACCACCGCGCTGTGCTCGCCGACCCGGGCGTCGTTGCTCACCGGGCGCAACGCCACCACGGTGGGCATGGCCACCATCGAAGAGTTCACCGACGCGTTCCCCAATGCCAACGGTCGCATCCCGTTCGACACCGCTCTGCTCTCCGAAGTGCTAGCCGAGCGCGGCTACAACACGTACTGCATCGGCAAGTGGCACCTGACGCCGCTCGAAGAATCCAATCTGGCTTCCACGAAACGACATTGGCCGACGTCGCGCGGCTTCGAGCGGTTCTACGGTTTCTTGGGCGGCGAGACCGACCAGTGGTATCCCGACCTGGTGTACGACAACCATCCGGTCAACCCGCCCGGCACACCGGAAGACGGCTATCACCTATCGAAGGACATCGCCGACAGGACCATCGAATTCATCCGCGACGCCAAGGTCATCGCACCGGACAAGCCGTGGTTCAGCTACGTGTGCCCGGGCGCCGGGCACGCGCCGCACCACGTCTTCAAAGAATGGGCCGACCGCTACGCCGGCCGCTTCGACATGGGCTACGAGGCCTACCGCGAGGTCGTGCTGGAAAAGCAGAAGTCGATGGGCATCGTGCCGCCGGACACCGAACTGTCGCCGGTCAATCCGTATGCGGATGTCACCGGCCCGAACGGCGAGCCGTGGCCCCTGCAGGACACCGTGCGGCCTTGGGACTCGCTGAGCGACGAAGAGAAGAAGCTGTTCTCCCGGATGGCCGAGGTGTTCGCCGGTTTCCTGAGCTACACCGACGCCCAAATCGGACGGATCCTGGACTATTTGGCGGAATCCGGTCAACTGGACAACACCCTGATCGTGGTGATCTCCGACAACGGCGCCAGCGGGGAGGGCGGCCCGAACGGCTCGGTGAACGAGGGCAAGTTCTTCAACGGCTACATCGACACCGTCGAAGAGAGCATGAAGCTGTTCGACCACCTCGGCGGCCCACAGACCTACAACCATTACCCCATCGGCTGGGCGATGGCCTTCAACACCCCGTACAAGCTGTACAAGCGGTACGCGTCGCACGAGGGCGGCATCGCCGACACGGCGATCATCTCGTGGCCCAATGGTGTTGCCGCACACGGGGAAATCCGCGACAACTACGTCAACGTCTGCGACATCACGCCCACGGTCTACGACCTGCTGGGCATGACACCGCCCGACACCGTCCGGGGCATCCCGCAGAAGCCGCTCGACGGCGTAAGTTTCAAAGCGGCCCTTGCCGATCCGACCGCCGACACCGGGAAGCAGACCCAGTTCTACTCCATGCTCGGCACCCGCGGGATATGGCATCAGGGCTGGTTCGCCAACGCCGTCCATCCGGCCACGCCGGCCGGGTGGTCGCACTTCGACGCCGACCGCTGGGAGCTGTTCCACATCGAGGCCGACCGCAGCCAGTGCCACGACCTGGCCGCCGAGCACGCGGACAAACTCGAAGAACTCAAGGCGCTGTGGTTCTCCGAAGCCGACAAGTACAACGGGCTGCCGCTCTCGGACCTGAACATCCTGGAGACGATGGCGCGGTTCCGCCCGTACCTCGTCGGCGAACGGGCCAGCTATATCTACTATCCCGACTGCGCGGACGTGGGCAGCGGCGCCGCCGCGGAGATCCGCGGCCGGTCGTTCTCGGTGCTGGCCGAGGTGACCGTGGATACCACCGGCGCGGAAGGCGTGGTGTTCAAGCAGGGCGGCGCCCACGGCGGGCACGTGCTGTTCATCCAGGACGGACGCCTGCATTACGTCTACAACTTCCTGGGCGAGCGGCAGCAGACGGTCTCCTCATCGGGCGCGGTGCCGCTGGGCAGGCATCTGCTCGGCGTGAGTTATTCGCGGACCGGAACCGTGCCGAACAGCCACACGCCGCTCGGCGACGTCACGTTGTTCATCGACGACGAAGTGGTCGGCACGCTCGCGGATGTGCAAACCCATCCCGGAACGTTCGGGATCGCGGGCGCCGGTATCACCGTCGGGCGCAACGGCGGCTCGGGAGTGTGCAGTCGCTACAAGGCGCCGTTCTTGTTCACCGGGGGCACTATCGCGCAGGTCACCGTCGACATGTCCGGCCGCCCCTATGTAGACGTGGAAGCTGAAATTGCGCTTGCCTTTTCGCGCGACTGAAGTTCTGGCGCTGTGCTTGTTGACGGTCTCGGCGGTGGGGTGCGAGAAGACCACCGCCGGCACCGCCATGGGTGGGACCGCCTCGTCGACGACCTCGACCACGCGACTGCCCGACCCGGCCGAGCCGGTGCCGGGCGTCGAAGCCACGCTGCCCGACCACATTCCGCCCAATGCCCTGGCGTGTTTTCCGCCGCCGCCCGCCAGCGGCTCCATGACCAAAGCGTCGGTGGCGGATCCGGTGGCACCCGTGCTCACGCTCCCGCTGCCGGACGGCTGGAGTTCGACCCCCGGCACCGGTGACGTCGCATTGACGTCGGCCGGCCCGGACGGAATGTCGGTGCGGGTGACCATCACCCGCACGAACCTCGATCCCGGCGGGGCATTCTTGCGCTACGCCGCCGAGTTGCGAACGGCGAGGCCGGGAGTCAAAGTCACCGTGACGGCCGCCCAGTTCTGCGGCTACAGCAGCCAGCTGCTCACTGGTACCGGCGGGGGGTCCGGAGCAAACGACTTCGCCGACCGCATCGCTCACGTCTGGACGAACACCCAGGCCTATCTGGTGGTCGTCCATCTGGAGGGGCCCGGCAAAGCGCCCGGTTTCGACGCGGCTAAATCTACGGTAATGCAGCAATTCGCCGTCATGATCCCCTGAAAATTGTCGTTGCCCCTGCTAGCATCTGGCCCGTGATGCCTCAATGACCGCCGGGACTCCGGCGCCTCCCGCGCCGCCGACGCCCGCAGCCCACCGGGGCCGGCAAATCGCGATAGCCTTCGGGATCGTCGTGGCCCTCATCGTCATCTACGTCCTGTCGCTGATCGCCGTGCACCTGCTGGCAAAGTCGGCGCCGGCGCTTCCCTCGGTAGACCTGAGCAAGGTGGAGGCCGACGACAGCGTCGTTCAGGTACGCCTGGAGAAGCTGGATACCGTGGCGAACCGCCTGACGGTCAATGTGACCGTCTATCCCAAGGATTCGTTGTACGACAAGAACTTCGGGGTGCTGACCACCGACGCGGCGGTGCGGCTGTATCCCGACAATGACCTCGGCGACCTGCAGTATCCGGTAGGGAAAGCCCCGGCGCAGGTGAGCACGACGATCCGGGCGCAGGGCGACCCCGCCAACTGGCCGTTCGACACCTACAAGACCGAGGTGATCGCGGCCGACGTGTTCACCGGTACCGGCGCAAGCCGCGAAAAGGTACCCGCCCGCGTCGAGGCGACCGGAAAGCTGGACGGCTGGGACGTCACCGTCACCCGCGTCCACGACCCCGAAGACGCCAACCCCGATGTGCAGGATGACCTGATCATCACGTTGCAAAGGTCCAAGGGCGCACTGATCTTCGACGTCGGCATCTGCCTGGTCCTCATCGCGCTGCCGGTGCTGGCGTTGTGGGTGGCCATTCCGATGGCCTTGGGCCGGACCACATTCTTGCCGCCATTGGGAACGTGGTTCGCGGCGCTGCTGTTCGCCGTCGTCCCGCTGCGCAACTTCCTCCCCGGTTCCCCACCGCCGGGTTCGTGGATCGACCAAGCCGTCGTGCTGTGGGTGTTGATCGGGCTGGTCACCGCGATGTCCCTGTTCATCGTCGCCTGGTGGCGATCCCGCGAGAAGAAGCCTCCGAAGAAGGCCTGACACCTACTCCGGATTCGGTGCTTCCACCGAGCTGATCGCGTCGACGGCGCTCGAGACCCTGGCCTGGAAATTGGGCGACAGCGGGATGTAGCCGCTCTTCGCCAGCTCCACCTGACCCGGTCCGATCGCGGCCTGCAGGAACGCCTTGACCGCCTTGGCCACGTCCAGCGTGGGGTACTTGGAGCAGACGATCTCGTAGGTGGCCAAGACGATCGGGTAGACGTCGGGCTGGGCTGGGTTGTAGAACGACGAGATGTCGAGCACCAAGTCATTGCCGCTGCCGATGATCCTGGCGCCGGCGATGGTCTTGCCGACGGTGTCGGTGCCGATGCGCACCGGCCGCAAGGACCGGCGGCTCGCCGGGGTTTTGATGTCGGCGGCGTAAAGCCCTTGCTGCAGCGCGAAAGACAGCTCGTTGTAACTGATCGCGCCCTCGGTGGATTTGACCAGTGCCGCAGTGCCGTTGTTGCCCGTGGCGCCGGTGCCGACGCCGCCGTTGAACGCCTTGCCCGTGCCCTTGGTCCAGGCCCCGCCGGCCGCGGCCTGCAGGTAGGACTGGAAGTTGTCGGTGGTCCCGGACGCGTCGCTGCGGTAGATGACGCGAATCTCTTCGGCGGGCATCGATGCGTTGAGCGCGGTGAGGGCCGGGTCATCCCAGCGCGTGACGGTGCCGTCGAAAATCTTGGCTATCGTCGACGCGTCGAGCACCAAAGAGTCGACCGAGCCGAGGTTGTAGGTGATGGCCAGCGGACCGAACACCACGGGCAGGTTCCAGGCGTCGGCACCGCCGCAGCGTTGTTTGGCTGCGGCATACTGGTTTCCGGACAATGGCGTGTCCGATCCGCCGAAATCCGTTTTGCCGGACAGAAAGTCGCTGATCCCGGCGCCCGATCCGTTGGCGGTGTAGTTGAGGGTCTGCCCGGCGCAGACTTTCCCGTAGGCGGCGACGAATTTCGTCATCGCGTTGGCTTGTGCGGTCGAGCCGCTGGCCGTCAAAGCCGGCTTGCCGCCGCAGTCCACCTTGGCGCCGGCGGCGTACGCCAGGGTCGGGTGCGGGTCGGTGCTGCATGCTGAGACCGCCACTGCCGCCGCAGCGAGCAGGCTGATGGCGGCCGCCGGTGGGTTGCGCTTCACGTTGATTGCCTCCCGCAGGCGATGTTTGGTGCGCATGGTCCCGTCAAACCACGATGGCGCCGGGCCTCGGCGTGTCACGCCGTTTCGGCACCCGTCACATTTACCGCCGTCGAATTAACAGGCAAACCAACAACCGATGAACGGGTCATCGATTCGAACTGCGCAACAGGGTGGTTAGTCCGGGTGCGCTACCGCGACCGCCCGCTGCGGACCGGCTCGCCAAAACCAGCCCGGGGTTTTCGCTGCGGGGCGAACGGACGTCCGGCCGGTCGGCGGAAATTGCCTCTTTATTAAGAAATTTCGATGTCGCCTCGCGGAGGGTACGTGTTCGCTACCATCTCTCCTCGTGTGCCCAACGCGGAGCTTCCCCACCGTCCCACCGAGGTTTGACAGATGACCCATCACTCGCCTCCCGCACCGCCGCCTCCGACGCCCTCGGAACAGCCACTCGCAACTCCGCCGACTCGGCGGGGACGGCGCGTTGCAGTCGGCGTGGGCATCGTCGTGGCTTTTCTCATCGTCTACGGGCTTTCGCTCTTTGGCGTCCACTTTCTGGCCAAATCGGCAGGGCCACTCAAGCCGCCCGACCTGAATGCGACCAACGACACCGTTGTGTTGGTGCGCCTCGAGAAGCTGGATGCCGTCGCCAATCGCCTTACCGTGAAAGTCCTTGTGATACCCGAGGATTCGATGTTCGACAAGCGCCTCGATGTGCTCAAGACCGACACGGCGGTGCGGATGGACCCGGCGAACGACCTGGGCGACCTGCAATACCCGGCGGGCAAGTCGCCGGCGCAGGTTGCCACAACAATCGAGGCGCACGGCGATCCCAATAACTGGCCGTTCGACTCCTACAGCACCGACACCATGTCGGCCGAGGTGCTCGTCGGGCAGGGCGATGCCCGCCAATACATCCCCGCCCGTTTGGAAGTGACCGGGGCGTTAGACGGCTGGGACGTCAGCGTCAAGCGCGTCGGCGAAGCCAGCCAGGAGTCGGACCGCCCCGATAACGTGATCATCACGTTGCACAGAGCCAAGGGCCCGCTGATCTTCGACTTGGGGATCTGCCTGGTACTTTTCGCCCTACCCACCCTGGCGTTTGCCGTGGCCATCCAAATTGCCTTGGGCAGAAGGAAGTTCGTGCCGCCGTTCGTGACCTGGTTCGCCGCCATGCTGTTCGCCGTCATTCCGATACGTAACTTTCTTCCCGGCTCGCCACCGCCGGGTGCGTGGATCGACCAAGCCCTGGTGATCTGGGTCCTGATAGCGCTCGTCGGGGCCATGGGCCTCTACATGGTCACTTGGTACCGACAATCGGATTGACGCGCTTCGCAAACGGTCGTCATACCCTTAAGTGGTGCTCACCGAACTGGTCGACCTACCGGGCGGATCGTTTCGCATGGGGTCGACCAGCTTTTATCCCGAAGAGGCGCCGATCCACACCGTGACCCTTCCCGCGTTCGCGGTGGAGCGGCATCCGGTGACCAACGCGCAGTTCGCCGAATTCGTCTCCGCCACAGGCTATGTGACGGTCGCCGAACAGCCGATCGACCCGGCGCTTTACCCGGGCGCGGACCCGGCAGACTTCTGCCCGGGCGCCATGGTTTTCCGCCCGACGCCGGGCCCGGTCGACCTGCGTGACTGGCGGCAATGGTGGCACTGGGTGCCGGGCGCCAGCTGGCGACATCCATTCGGGCCCAACAGCGATCTCACCGACCGGGCCGATCACCCGGTGGTGCAGGTGGCCTACCCCGACGCCGCCGCCTACGCGCGCTGGGCGGGCCGACGGCTGCCGACCGAGGCCGAGTGGGAGTATGCGGCCCGCGGCGGAAGCGCCGCGACGTACTCGTGGGGTGACGAGCCGAACCCCGACGGTCGGCTGATGGCCAACACCTGGCAGGGCCGGTTCCCGTACCGCAACGACGGCGCGCTGGGCTGGGTGGGCACTTCGCCGGTGGGCACGTTTCCCCCCAACGGGTTCGGCCTGCTCGACATGATCGGCAACGTCTGGGAGTGGACCGCCACAAAGTTCTCCGCACACCACCGCCTCGATGAGCCGCCGAAGGCCTGTTGCGCGCCTTCGGGGCCCGCCGATCCAACCGTCAGCCAGACGCTAAAGGGCGGCTCGCACCTGTGCGCGCCCGAATACTGCCACCGGTATCGTCCGGCCGCGCGGTCACCGCAGTCACAGGACACCGCGACCACCCACATCGGGTTCCGCTGTGTCGCGCAGCAAACAGGGCCCGTTTCCGGCGGCGCCACCCAGGGCTGAAGCGACGAGTGGGTTACCGCCGCGTGGACGGCGGGTGACGGGGTCTTCGTCGGCGCGCACGGTATGTGCGAGTTCGCTAGCATCTGACCACGTGTGGCCCTCGACGAGCCCCGAATCACCAGTGGGCTACCCGTGACCGCCGAGGCTCCTGCGGCGCCGGCCCGCCGCCCCCATCGGACGCACCGGAACCGTCTGCGCCGCCGGCCGGCAAACATATGGCGAAGCGGCCGCGCATCGTGATCGGCGTGGCCGTCCTGGCGGTCGTCGTCACGGCCTACATGCTGTCCCTGTTCGGGGTGCACTGGCTCGAAAGGTCCGAGGGGCCGCTCCCTCCACTGGACCTGAGCCAGGGCGGGGGCGACGCCACCATCGTGCAGCTGCAGGTCGAGGAGTTGAAGCCGGTCGCTAAGCACCTCGCGGTGAATGTGCTTGTCTATCCAGGCATTTCGGCGTACGACAACCGATTCGACGTGCTGGGCACCGACGTGGCCGTGCGGCTGTATCCGACCAGCGACCTGGGCGACCTGCACTACCCGAAGGGCAAGGCGCCGGCGCAACTCAGTACCACCGTCGAGGCGCACGGCGATCCGGGCAACTGGCCGTTCGATTCCTATCGGACCGAGCCGATCTCCGCCGACGCGTTCGTCGGGTCGGGCGACAACCTGAAAAAGGTGCCCGCGCGCGTCGAGGTGACCGGGGAGCTGGACGGGTGGGACATCACCGTCAACCGCGTCCACGACCCCGGAGCGCTCCCGACACAGCGCGGCACCGACAACGGGAACGTGGTCATCACCTTGAGAAGGGCCAAGGGCCCGCTGATCTTCGACTTGGGCATCTGCCTGGTCCTCATCAGCCTGCCCACCTTGGCGCTGCTGGTCGCCATTCCGATGGCGTTGGGCAGAAGGAAGTTTTTGCCGCCGTTCGCAACCTGGTACGCCGCGAACCTGTTCGCAATCGTCCCGCTGCGGAACATCCTTCCCGGCGCACCACCGCCCGGTTCGTGGATCGACCAAGCCATCGTCCAGTGGGTGCTGATCGCGCTCGTGACGGCGATGAGCTTGTACATCTTTGCCTGGGTCCGGCAAGGGGACTGATCGCCGAACCCCGCGAGCCTCCGAGTTCGGGAGCTGCCCGCGGCGGAGCTATCCACAGTCAGAAAAGCTTGGCCACCTTTTGTCGCCTGTTGCCTCATTTCAAGATGCGCGCGAAGGCGGATTCGTTGCCTCACGTAAACGTGCGCGCTTGTTTGTTGGTGG
>NZ_LQPH01000172.1 GCF_002102255.1 Mycobacterium nebraskense | reverse complement strand
GACCGGCCATCGGCGGCGCCCACGGCGGGGCGGCGTTGGGCGGCGGGTTCTGGGGGCCGACGCAGATCACCGTGCAGCCGGGCAGTCGGGTCGGCGCCTGCTGTGGCGTGGGGACCATCCACGAAAACATCGGCGGCGGACCGCCGCTCTGCGGTTGGGTGAGGTCGATCAGCGGCATGCGCGCCAGCGGATCATCCGACGGCAACCCGTTGATGTTCATCGGCAGGTTGGGGCCGAGTCCCTCGGGATGCTCGAAGTGCGCGTCGCCGAGCGGTGGCGGCGGGCCCGTCATCGGAGGCAGGTCGACCGGAACCACACCGGTGGCGTACGCCGAGGCCCACCCCAGCACGTTCTGCGCGTAAGCCACCGAGTTGTTGTAGCGCAGGATCGCGGCCATCACCTGCGACGGGTCGCGCAGGTTGAGGCCGCCGCTGCACAGGTAGCGCGCCGCGGCCAGCGTGGCGTCGAACAGGTTCTGCGGATCGGCAACGCCGTCGCCTTTGCCGTCGGAGGCGTATCGCGCCCAGGTACCGGGCAAGAACTGCATCGGCCCCATCGCGCGGGCGTAGGTGGGCCGATTGCCAGCGCTGCTCTGGAGGATGACCTCGTTGCCCGGCAGCGTGCCGTCCAGCGTTGGGCCGTAGATCGGGACGACGGCGGTGCCGCGCGCGTCAACCGCGCCGCCGCCGGCATGGCCCGACTCGATGCGCCCGATCCCGGCCAGCAAGTTCCAGCTGACGCCGCAGTTCGGGGCGGCTACGGCCATCTTTTGCTCGGCACTGCGATAGGCCGCCAGCGCGATGCTCGGAATGCCAAGCGCCCCAGGCGCGTTCACGATCATCGCCGGCGGGGGTGCCGACAATGCGGGTTCGGCGACGTGGAAGGCGATCGGGGAACGGTCGATGGGCACGACGGCCGGCCCCGAGAGGTCGGGGACGGCAGGGGATACCGCGGCCACGGGGGCGATGTTCGCGTGCACCGGGGGGAGTTTTTCGGGGAGCGAAGGCGCCGCCCCGCTCACTGCTCCCGCGAAGACCAGGGGAGTGATGGTTGCTACGCCGAACGCACGCGTCCTTGTAACCTGAAGTGCTCGCTGGCGCTCCGCCGCGGCGGCCGGGCGTGCACCCCGGCGTCCCCCAATGCGCACTCGACCGTCCTAGGTATGTGAGCTGGTCAACTGCTCTCTTAGCCGTGAACTAGATCACCATACATAACTCTTGTGACCAGAGTGGCGCAATGGTCGGAACTGGTTCTTACCCCGATTTCTTAACATTGCGGTCCCCGCCGGCACCGCCCTGCACCGCCTCGGAGTGCTTGGATTCGGTGTCCAAATCGGCCAGCAGCGAGCGCAGTTCCTCGAGCTTGTCGCGCAGATATTCGCGGGTCACGACCTCGCCGACCGCCAGTCGCACCGCGGCGAGTTCGCGGGCCAGGAATTCGGTGTCGGCCTTGGTCTGCGCCGCCCGATGGCGATCTTGTCCGAGCGCGACCCGATCGCGATTTTCCTGACGATTCTGGGCGAGCAGGATCAGCGGCGCCGCGTACGCGGCCTGTGTGGAGAAGGCCAGGTTGAGCAGGATGAAGGGGTACGGGTCCCAGCGCAGTCCCACCGCGAACAGGTTCACCGCAATCCACGCCACCACCAGGATCGTCTGCACCAGCAGGTAGCGGCCGGTGCCGAAGAAACGCGCGATGGACTCGGTGATCTGGCCGACGGCCTCGGGGTCCAGGCGCGGCGAGTACCTGCGCGACGTCCGCGGGGTGGAGAGCCGGCGCGGTGCCGAGGACTTGCTCACGCGGATCCTCCCAGTTCGTCGAGCCGCCCGGCGGCGTCGAGCGCCTGCACATCCACTCGCCAGTCATGCGGCAACAAGTGATCGAGGAGATCGTCCACCGTCACCGCGCCCAATAGGTGGTTCTGGTCATCGAGCACCGGTCCGCACACCAGGTTGTACGCGGCCAGGTAGCGGGTCACCGCCCCCAGCGGCGTTTCCGGCGTCAGGGTCAGCAGGTCGGTGTCGACTATCCCACCGACCAGCTCCGCCGGTGGTTCGCGAAGCAGCCGCTGCAGCTGCACACATCCCAAGTACCGACCGGTGGGTGTGGCCGTGGGCGGGCGCGCCACGAACACCATGGACGAGAGGGCGGGGGTGAGGTCGGGGTCGCGGACGCGGGCCAGCGCCTCGGCGACCGACGTGTCGGGCGTCAGCACCACCGGATCCGACGTCATCAGGCCACCCGCCGTGTCGGGCGAATGCGCCAGCAGCCGACGCACGGGCGCCGAATCATCGGGGTCCATTCGGGTCAGCAGCATCTCGGCGTCCGTCGGATTCAGCACGCCGAGCAGATCGGCGGCATCGTCGGGATCCATCTCCTCGAGCACGTCGGCCGAACGGTCAGCGCCCAGCTCGGACAGCACGTCGGCCTGGTCCAGCTCGGGCAGTTCCTGCAGGACGTCGGCCAACCGGTCGTCGTCGAGCGCTTTGAGCACCTCGTAGCGGCGCTTGGACGGCAGGCCGCGGATGGCGTCGGCCACATCGACCGCCTTCCAGCCCTCGAACTGGTCCAGCAGCTGCGCCACCCCCTGGCCCGGCAGCGCCAGCGCCGACGGGGTCAGGCCCTGCACGTTGTGCCAATCCACGACGTGCACGGGGCCGCGCCGGCCGAGCCGCCGCTGGCTGCGGACGGCGACCCGGCTCACCATCCAGTCGCGGGTGCGGGTTTGTTCGATGCCCAGGTCGGTCACGACGACGTCGAGGCCGGCCAGCTCGGGCAGCGCTGGATCGTTGACTTTGACCTGGGTGTCGAGCACCTGACCGATCGCGAGCACCTCGCCCGGGCGCTGTTCGAAGTGGCGCAGGGACACGCTGCCGGTGTTGAGCGTGACGGCCTCCGGCTCGATCGCGGCGACCCGCAGCATCGGGATGAAGATGCTGCGCCGCGTCGCCAGATCAACGACCAGCCCCAACACGCGCGGTTGCTGACGCACGATGCTGATGCTGATCACGACATCGCGGATCCGGCCGAAGGACTCGCCGAGTGGACCCAGCACCAACATCCGCGAGAGCCGGGCGATGTACACCCTGTTGACCGATGCCATGGGGAAAGCCTAGGCAGCCGCGGTTGGCACGGCAGCTGGCGGCGGTGTCGGACCCCGTTGAGGGAGGTTGCTAACGCGAGTGCATCGCGAACAGGACGACGATCGTTGTGACCACCAGGGTGGCGATGCCGATAGCGATGCCGGCGACGGCGAGACCGTAGCCGTCTTGCTGGGTGCGCTTGATCTGATTGATCGCGACTGCGCCCAGCACAATGGCGACAATCGAGCCGAGACAGCAGCAGAACACGCCGGTGAACGACGAGATGAGCGACGCGATAGCGAGCTTATTTGTCCCCGGTTTCACTCCGCTCGGCGGTCCGTAGCCGCCCCGGTAGTCCGGTGCGGAGTAGTAGCCGCCCGGATAGTGCGGCGGCCCGTAGCCGGCGGGCGACCCCCCGAATTGGGGTGGCGCCGGCTGGTACGGCGGCGCGCCATAACCGGGCGGCTGGTCATAACCGGGCGGCGGCCCGTATCCGGGTGGGGGCGGCGGGTATTGGGCCGGATAGCCGGGGTGGTACTCGGTGGGATAGCCCGGCGGCGGATATGCCGGGGGCGGATATTCGGGCGCCGGCGGTTCCCACGGAGCGTCTGGCTGTTGCGGGCCCCCGCTGCCGACGGGGGGCGGTTTGCCCTGGTCATCGTGGGCGCGTTCGCCGAAGCCATCGCCAGGCGCTGTCATGCTGTTCAACCTAGCCGATGCGCAGGTGGCGGATCGCCGTGCGCCGCCGGGCCACGTCGGAGGACGACGCCTTGTTTTCGCAGGTTGGCGCCCGGTCGCTCGATAGGCTAAGAGGGTCCGAGATGTGACGTTGGCCAGGGCGGAGGAGAATGAGCACCAATGACTAGTCCTTTCCAGCCCGGTCAAGTTCCCGGCGCCACGCCCCCAGGTGCGGCGGCCCGTCGGCATGGCGTCCCAGGGCTGCCGACGCCGCCCAAGGGTTGGCCGGTCGGGTCCTATCCCACCTACGCCGAGGCGCAGCGCGCCGTCGACTACCTCTCCGAACAGCAGTTCCCGGTTCAGCAGGTGATCATCGTCGGCGTCGACCTGATGCAGGTCGAACGGGTCACCGGCCGGCTGACGTGGGCCAAGGTGCTCGGCGGTGGTGTGCTCAGCGGGGCCTGGCTGGGCTTGTTCATCGGGTTGGTGCTCGGCTTCTTCAGCCCGAATCCATGGGCCGCGCTGGCCACCGGCCTGGTCGCCGGTGTCTTCTTCGGTCTGATCACCTCCGCCGTCCCGTACGCGATGGCCCGTGGCACAAGGGATTTCAGCTCGACCATGCAGCTGGTGGCCGGCCGCTACGACGTGCTCTGCGATCCGCAGAACGCGGAGAAGGCACGGGACCTGTTGGCGCGCTTAGCGATTTGAGGCCGCGCGCGAGAGGTGTGAATTCGGTGGTGAATCGTCGTGGGCGCCTGCGCCGGATGGGTGCCATTGCGTTGGCGACGGTGACCATCACCGCGGCGGTGGAGGCCTGCGGGTCCGCCGGCAATGGGCTGGTGATCACCTTCTTCACACCGGCCACCGATTCGGCTGCGTTCAATTCGGTCGCTCAAGAGTGCACCAAGCAATTGGGAGGCCGGTTCGCCGTCCAGCACGTGAGCCTGCCGCGGGGGCCCGGGGAGCAGCGAGTGCAGTTGGCGCGGCGGCTGAGCGCTCACGACCGCGGGTTGGACGTGATGGCACTGGACGTGGTGTGGACCGCGGAGTTCGCCGAGGCGGGCTGGGCGCTGCCGCTATCCGACGACCCCGAAGGGCGGGCCGAGGCCGACGCCACCGTTGACACCTTGCCCGGCCCGCTGGCGACCGCCCGCTGGAAGCGCAAGCTGTATGCCGCGCCCGTCACCACCAATACGGAATTGCTGTGGTACCGGCCCGATTTGGTGAGACAACCGCCGCGGGACTGGGATGCAATGGTGGTCGAGGCCGCCCGGTTGCACGCCGCGGGCCAGCCCGCCTGGATCGCCGTTCAGGCGAACGAGGGTGAGGGCCTGGTGGTGTGGTTCAACACGCTGCTGGTGAGCGGCGGTGGTCAGGTGCTCTCCGAGGACGGCAGCCGGGTCACCTTGACCGACACACCCGCGCACAGGGCCGCGACCGTCGACGCGCTGCGCATCCTCAAGTCGGTGGGCACCGCCCCGGGGGCCGACCCGTCGATCACCCGGACCGACGAAGGCACGGCGCGCCTGGCGGTCGAACAGGGCAAGGCCGCACTGGAAGTCAACTGGCCGTATGTGCTGGCCTCCATGCTGGAGAACGCGGTGAAGGGCGGTGTCCCCTTCCTGCCGCTGAACCGAATTCCGGCCCTGGCCGGCAGCATCAACGACGTCGGGACGTTTGTGCCCAGCGACGACCAATTTCGCATCGCCTACGCCGCGAGCCAGAAAGTCTTCGGTTTCGCGCCGTATCCCGGTGTGGCGCCGGGCCAACCGGCCAAGGTGACGATCGGCGGCTTGAACCTGGCGGTGGCCAGCACCACCCGCCACCGAGCGGAGGCGTTCGAAGCCGTGCGCTGCCTGCGCAGCCTGCAGAGCCAGAAGTACGTTTCGATGGAAGGTGGCCTGCCCGCGGTGCGGACTTCGTTGTACTCCGACCCGCAGTTCCAGACCAAGTATCCGATGTACACCGTCATCCGCCGGCAACTCACCGACGCCGCCGTGCGGCCGGCGACGCCGGTGTATCAGGCGTTGTCGCTGCGGCTGTCGGCGGTGCTGAGCCCCATCACCCGGATCGACCCGGAGCGGACGGCCGACGAGCTCACCGCGCAGGCGCAGAAGGCCATCGACGGTAAGGGGCTGTTGCCTTGACAGCGACTGCCGTAGAGCCCGGGCGGGCCGCCGTCGCGCCGCGTGCTCGTACCCGAAACCGACTGTCGGAACGGCGACTTGCCTTCGTGCTCGTCGCGCCGGCGTCGATTCTGATGCTGGCGGTGACGGCCTATCCGATCGGCTACGCGGTGTGGCTGAGCCTGCAGCGCAACAATCTCGCCACCCCCAACGACACCGCGTTCGTCGGGCTGAGCAACTACCAAACGATCCTGACCGACCGGTATTGGTGGACTGCGCTGGCCGTAACGCTGGGCATCACAGTGGTTTCGGTGTCGCTCGAGTTCGTGTTGGGCCTGGTGCTGGCGTTGGTGATGCACCGGACCCTGGTCGGGAAGGGTCTGGTGCGCACCGCGGTGCTCATCCCGTACGGCATCGTCACCGTGGTCGCGTCGTACAGCTGGTACTACGCGTGGACCCCCGGAACCGGCTATTTGGCCAACCTTTTGCCGCACGGCTCGCCTTTTACCCAAGCGCCTCTGACACAGCAGCTCCCGTCGCTGGGCATCGTCGTCCTCGCCGAGGTCTGGAAGACGACGCCTTTCATGTCGCTGCTGCTGCTGGCCGGGTTGGCGCTGGTGCCCGAGGACTTGCTGAAGGCTGCCCAAGTCGACGGCGCCGGGCCGTGGCGGCGGCTGATGCGCATCACCTTGCCGATCATCAAGCCGGCGGTCGTGGTCGCGTTGCTGTTCCGGACGCTGGACGCCTTCCGCATCTTCGACAACATCTACGTACTGACCGCCGGCGCCAACAACACCGACTCGGTATCAATCCTGGGTTATAACAACCTGTTCAAGGGGTTCAATGTCGGATTGGGCTCGGCGATCAGCGTGCTGATCTTCGTCTGCGTGGGCGTGATCGCGCTTGTCTACATCAAGGTGTTCGGCGCGGCGGCGCCCGGTGGTGACATCGATGGCCGCTAACTGGGGAGGCTCCCGGCGGGCCTGGGCCGGCTGGGTCCTTCTAGACACCGTCGTGGTGGTGTACGCGCTTCTTCCGGTGTTGTGGATCCTCAGCCTCTCGCTCAAGCCGACGTCAATGGTCAAGGACGGCAAGTTGATTCCGTCGTCCGTGTCCTTCGAGAATTACCGGGGCATTTTCCGGGGTGACTTGTTCAGCGCGGCGCTGATCAACTCGATCGGGATCGGGTTGATCACGACCGCGATCGCAGTGGTGCTCGGCGCGATGGCGGCCTACGCGATTGCGCGGCTGAGCTTTCCCGGCAAGCGGATCCTGATCGGTGCCACCTTGCTGGTCACCATGTTCCCCGCGATCTCGCTCGTCACCCCGCTGTTCAACATCGAACGCTTCGTCGGTCTGTTCGACACCTGGCCTGGCCTGATCCTGCCCTACATCACGTTCGCTCTGCCGCTTGCCATCTACACGTTGTCGGCGTTTTTCCGGGAGATTCCGTGGGATCTGGAGAAGGCGGCCAAGATGGACGGCGCCACACCGGCCCAGGCTTTCCGCAAGGTGATCGTCCCGCTGGCCGCGCCTGGAGTGGTCACCGCGGCGATCCTGGTGTTCATCTTCGCCTGGAACGACCTGCTGCTGGCGCTGTCGCTGACCGCCACGAAGGCGGCGATCACCGCGCCGGTGGCCATCGCAAACTTCGGTGGCAGTTCGCAATTCGAGGAACCCACCGGATCGATCGCGGCCGGTGCCGTCGTGATCACGGTCCCGATCATCGGTTTTGTTCTAATCTTCCAACGACGAATCATCGCCGGGTTGACCTCTGGCGCGGTGAAGGGATAGCTCGATGGCCGAGATTGTGCTGGACCATGTCAGCAAGAGCTACCCGGACGGCGCCACGGCGGTGAAAGACCTCAGCATCACCATTGCCGACGGCGAGTTCCTCATCCTGGTCGGACCATCGGGGTGCGGTAAGACCACGACGTTGAACATGATTGCCGGCCTGGAGGACATCTCGTCCGGGGAGCTGCGCATCGGCGGCGAACGAGTGAACGAGAAGGCGCCCAAGGATCGGGACATCGCGATGGTTTTCCAGTCGTACGCGCTGTACCCACACATGACCGTGCGGCAGAACATCGCGTTCCCGCTGACGCTGGCGAAGATGAAGAAGGCCGAGATCGCCCAGAAAGTGGAGGAGACCGCGAAAACCCTTGACCTGACTGAACTGCTCGACCGCAAGCCCTCCCAATTGTCGGGCGGGCAACGACAGCGGGTCGCGATGGGCCGGGCGATCGTGCGGCAGCCCAAGGCCTTCTTGATGGACGAGCCGCTGTCCAACCTGGACGCCAAGCTGCGCGTCCAGATGCGTGGCGAGATCGCCCGGCTGCAGAAGCGGCTGGGCACCACGACCGTCTACGTCACGCACGACCAGACCGAGGCCATGACGCTGGGCGACCGGGTGGTGGTGATGAGCGGCGGAATCGCGCAGCAGATCGGCACCCCGGACGAGCTCTACGAACACCCGGCCAACCTGTTCGTTGCGGGGTTCATCGGCTCGCCGGCCATGAACTTCTTCCCGGCCACGTTGACACCTATCGGGCTGACGCTGCCTTTCGGGGAGGTGATGCTGACACCGGAAGCCCAACAGGTGATCGCGCAACATCCGGCGCCGGAGAATGTCATCGTCGGGGTGCGGCCCGAGTATCTGCAGGACGCCGCATTGATCGACGGGTACCAGCGCATCAGGGCGCTCACCTTCGAGGTGAAGGTCGACATGGTTGAGTCGCTGGGCGCCGACAAGTACGTGTACTACTCCACCGCGGGGTGGGCGGCGCACTCCGTCCAGCTCGACGAGCTGGCCGCCGACGCCGACGCACACGAAAACCAGTTCGTGGCAAGGGTGCCCGCGGAATCCAAAGCGGCGATCGGGCAGTCGATAGAGCTGGCTTTCGACACCACGAAGCTTGCCGTTTTCGACGCCGGCTCCGGGGCGAACCTGACCATTGCGCCGGCCGAGGCGCAGTGACCCTGGACCAGGTGCGCGCGCATCTGCGCCGCCACTTCGCCGACGCCGAGCCCGATTCGGCGAGCGTGACATTCCTGGGCACCGAACCCATCGAGGTGCTGCGCTTCCGCGGGAGCGACGGGGTGGTGCACTACGTGTCGCTGGGCTGTTCGCGCTATCCGATGACCGACCCGACGCAGTTCGTCGATGACCACACGCGGGGCCCGCGCGCCGAAGTCGTGCTGCGCCTGCGCGATCCGGGGCCGGCCACGGGTATCGCCCGCAGCCTGGCGGTATTGGCGGCGACGCCGGCTGTCGAGGGCCTGGTGCTGACCGCCGACGCGCTGGTCGACCTCGGCTCACCGCTGTGGGCCGGGCCCGCGGGGCGGGCGCCGTTCACCGCGGTGTTGTTGGGCCCCAGCGATATCGACGAGCTGTCGCTGGAGCCGCCCCGCGACCCGGTGCAATTCCTCTCGGCGACTCCCATCACCGCGACCGAGGCGGCCTGGGTGCGGTTGAAGGGCGCCGAAGCCATGCGAGAGGCCTGGCAGAACGATGGCGTCGACGTGCTGAATCCGAATCGCCCTGCGGCGCAACCGGATTGATCAGGATGCGGCTCAGAGCCAGTTAACCTTCCGGAAGGTGAAGTACAACACCAGGCAGGCGGTAGTCATTATGCCGACCACCACCGGGTAGCTCCAGTGCCACTTCAGCTCGGGCATGAACTCAAAGTTCATGCCATAGATGCCCGCGATCATGGTCGGCACCGCGACGATGCCGGCCCAGGCCGATATCTTGCGCATGTCGCTGTTCTGCTGCATGCCGACTCGAGCCAATGCCGCCTGTATCAGCGAGTTGAGCATGTCGTCATAGCTGTTGATATGGTCTGCGGCCTCGGACTGGTGGTCGGCGATGTCGCGCAGGTAGCGCCGGACTTCTTTGGAAATCAGGTCCTTGTTTTCCATCTGCATTCGATGGAACGCGCCTGACAGCGGGTTGACGCACCGGCGTAGTTCGACGACCTCGCGTTTGAGGAGATAAATCGGTTCGACGTCGAGCTTGCGGCCCGGGGCGAACGCCACCTCCTCGATGCTGTCGATGTCGGCTTCGACCAGAGCGCTCACCTCGAGGTAATGGTCGACCACGTCGTCGGCGATGGCGTGCATCACCGCATACGGTCCCAGGCGCATCTGATCCGGGTCAGCTTCCATGCGCTTGCGCACCTCGGACAGTCCGCCGTGTTCGCCGTGGCGGACCGTGACCACGAATTCACCGCCGACGAAGACCATGATCTCGCCGGTTTCGACGATCTGGCGGGCCAGCACCACCGATTCATGCGGGACATAGGTGACTGTTTTCAGGACGAGAAACAGCGTGTCGTCGTAGCGCTCCAGCTTTGGTCGCTGATGTGCGCACACGGCGTCTTCGACCGCCAGCGGGTGCAGCCCGAAGATGTCGGCTACTTCCTGCATTTGTTCTGTGTCCGGCTCGCGCAGGCCGATCCAGACGAATCCCTCGTGCCCGAACATCTCGATCTGGCGCACTTTGTCGCGCGCCGCGGCATAGCTGAATTTCCCGGGTAGCCGGTGACCTTCGGCGTAGACGGCGCAATCTACCAACGCCTCAATGTGAGGACGCGCCACTGGCTCCAGATTCGGATGCGGCTCGTGCGCGAGCGGCCGAAGCGCTTCGGGCAATGCGTCAAAACCCTGGAACACATCCATCTCCGATCGCTGCGCAGGTCTGACCGGGCGGTGCTCCATGCTACGCGTCCAGGCTTCGTAAAGCGCGACGATCGGGTTGTGGCGGAATGCTGCGGTATCGGACCGGAGATTGGCAGCCGAGCAGGGTGCGCTAGTTTCGGAGCCGAGACCCGAATCTTCATGACTATCTCCACAAGGAGCATTCCGACGTGAGCGCAAGTCCTCTCAAGGTTGCCGTCACCGGCGCCGCCGGCCAGATCGGCTACAGCCTGCTGTTCCGCCTGGCCAGCGGTTCACTGCTGGGCCCGGACCGCCCGATCGAGCTGCGTCTGCTCGAGATCGAGCCGGCGCTCAAGGCGCTCGAGGGTGTCGTCATGGAGCTCGACGACTGCGCGTTCCCGCTGCTGTCCGGCGTTCAGATCGGCGCCGACGCGAACAAGATCTTCGACGGCGTGAATCTGGCGCTGCTGGTCGGCGCGCGGCCGCGTGGGCCGGGCATGGAGCGCAGCGATCTGCTGGAGGCCAACGGCGCGATCTTCACCGCGCAGGGTAAGGCGCTCAACTCCGTCGCCGCCGACGACGTCCGCATCGGCGTGACCGGCAACCCGGCAAACACCAACGCGCTGATCGCGCTGAGCAACGCCCCCGACATCCCCCGGGAGCGGTTCTCCGCGCTGACCCGCCTGGACCACAACCGGGCCATCTCGCAGCTGGCCAAGAAGACCGGCGCCAAGGTCACCGACATCAAGAAGATGACCATCTGGGGCAACCACTCCGCCACCCAGTACCCCGACATCTTCCACGCCGAGGTCGGCGGCAAGAACGCCGCCGAGGTGGTCAACGACCAGAGCTGGATCGAGAACGACTTCATCCCTACCGTCGCCAAGCGCGGCGCTGCGATCATCGATGCACGCGGCGCCTCCTCGGCCGCCTCGGCCGCGTCGGCGACCACCGACGCCGCACGCTCCTGGCTGCTGGGCAGCCCCGACGGTGACTGGGTCTCGATGGCGGTCTACTCCGACGGCTCCTACGGCGTGCCGGAGGGAATCGTGTCGTCCTTCCCGGTGACCACCAAGGACGGCAACTGGTCGATCGTGCAGGGGCTCGAGATCGATGACTTCTCCCGCGGCCGCATCGACAAGACCACCGCCGAGCTGGTCGACGAGCGCAACGCGGTGACAGAGCTCGGTCTGATCTAGCCGTGCCGATCGCACGCGCGGCGAAGCCGGGTGTAGCGGGTCGCCACTGAAATGAGCCGAGCGGGGAATCTGATCCCTCGCAGATTAGGCCTACTAATCGGTAGTTAGTACCCTGGGGCGCGTGTCCGAGTTGATTGAATCGATACAGACGCGCGCCGAACAAGCGATCACCGACGCGGAGATCTTCGAGGCACACGTGGGCGGCAAGCTTTCCGTAGGCTCGACAGCTCCGCTGGACACCCGGCGCGCCCTGTCGATCGCCTACACCCCGGGCGTGGCGCAGGTCAGTCGTGCGATAGCCGCCGATCACACTCAGGCCGCCCGTTACACGTGGGCGAACCGGCTGGTCGCCGTCGTCAGCGACGGCAGCGCGGTGCTGGGCCTGGGTGACATCGGGCCCGCGGCGTCGCTGCCGGTGATGGAGGGCAAGTGCGCCCTGTTTCAGGCGTACGGCGGCCTGAACGCGATCCCGATCGTGCTGGACACCAAGGATCCCGATGAGATCGTCGAAACCCTGGTGCGACTGCGCCCGACATTCGGCGCCGTCAACCTCGAGGACATCTCCGCGCCGCGCTGCTTCGAGATCGAACGGCGAGTCATCGAAGCGCTGGACTGCCCGGTGATGCACGACGACCAGCACGGCACGGCGATCGTCACATTGGCCGCACTCATGGGCGCCACCAAGTTGCTTGGCCGCGACATGACGTCGCTGCGGGTGGTGGTCTCCGGCGCCGGGGCCGCGGGTGTCGCGTGCACAAATCTCCTTCTGGCGATGGGTATTTCCGACATCACCGTGCTCGACTCCCGCGGGATTCTGCACACCGGCCGCGACGACATGAACAGCGTGAAGAGCGTTCTGGCGCAGCGCACGAACCCGGACGGTCTCACGGGCAGCATGGCGGAAGCGCTGCGCGGCGCCGACCTGTTTCTCGGGGTGTCGGGGGGTGTGGTGCCCGAGGAAATGATCGCCACGATGGCGCCCAATGCGATCGTCTTCGCGCTGTCCAACCCCGACCCGGAGATCCATCCGCAGGTCGCGGCCAAGTACACCGCGGTGGTGGCCACCGGCCGCAGCGACTTCCCCAACCAGATCAACAACGTGCTGGCATTCCCCGGCGTGTTTCGGGGTGCGCTGGATGTCGGCGCGCGCCGGATCACCGAAAAGATGATGGTTGCCGCGGCCGAGGCGATCTTCTCGGTTGTCAGTGACGACCTGGCTTTCGACCGGATCGTCCCGAGCCCGCTGGACCTGCGCGTCGGGGATGCGGTCGCCACGGCGGTGGCCCTGGCCGCGGACCCTGCAGACATCGCGGGGTGAGAACCGGCTGGCTGGCGGTGCCGCTGCTCGCCATACTCGTGGTGGCCGGCTGCAGGACCGACGCCGGCGACCACCGGGCCCGTCCGGAACTGGTGGTCGGCTCGGGGACGGATCCCGACTCGACGCTGCTGGCCGGCGTTTATGTGGCCGCGGTGCGGTCATACGGTTTCGCGGCGCGCGCCGAGACCGCTGACGATCCGATGGCGCGCCTCGACTCGGGCGCGTTCACTGTCGTCCCGGCCTTCACCGGCCGCAAGCTGCAAAGCCTGCAACCCGGCGCGGCGGCGATGTCCGACGCCGACGTCTACCGCGCGATGGTGGCCGCGCTACCCGAGGGTGTCGCCGCGGGCGACTATACGACCGCCGCGGAAGACAAACCCGTGCTCCTGGTCACGGGGGCCACCGCCAAGGCGTGGGGTGGCAGCGGCGTCAGCGCGGACTTGAGCACGCTGCCGAAGCACTGCGCCGGCTTGCTTGTCGGCACCGTCGCCGGGCGCCAGGCCCCGTCGACCGTGGGCACCTGCCGGCTTCCTGTTTCGCGCGAATTCCCGGACGAGGCAACGATGTTCGCTGCGGTGCGGACCGGACAGCTGACCGCGGCCTGGACGACCACCGCCGACCCGGGCCTGCCCGCCGACCTGGTCACGCTCGCCGACGGCAAGCCCGCACTGATACGGGCCGAGAACGTAGTGCCGCTGTATCGCCGCAACGCGCTGAGCGATCGGCAATTGCTGGCGATCAACGAAGTCGCCGGCGTGCTGGACACCGCGGCCCTGGTCGACATGCGCCGCCAGGTGGCCGGCGGAGCCGACCCGCAGGCGGTGGCCGGCGGGTGGTTGGCGGAACACCCGCTGGGGCGTTGAAACGTCAAGGCCGATGGACCCCGGCTCTCTTCGCGCGATTCCCGCGCTCATCGACCGGCGTCAGCGTTTGGGTAGCAGCCGGACCACCGCTTCCTTCACCCGGCCCGTGAAGCGTCCGCCCAGCAGGCGGTCGTATTCCGAGCCCGCCAGCCGCACTACCAGGTCCATGGCCTTGACGTCCGCGCCGACCAGCACCCGCGCCTTGTTCTTGTGCACGGCGGCCAAGATGACTTGGGCCGCTCGTTGCGGTGTGGTCTTGGCCTGTTGTTTCTCGAACAGGTCCGCCAAGCCATCCTGGTCGAGCCCGTCGGCGAAGATGGCGTTGCGGGCGAACCCCGTCTTCACGCCACCGGGGTGAACCGTCGTCACCCGCACTGGGTGGCCGGCCAGCACCATCTCCTGTCGCAGCGCCTCGGTGAAGCCGCGGACGGCGAACTTGGCCGAAACGTAAGCCGCCTGCCCGGGAGCCGAGAACAGGCCGAGCGCGCTCGAGATGTTGATGATGTGGCCGTCGCCGGAGGCGATCAGGTGCGGGAGGAACGCCTTGGTGCCGTTCACGACACCCCAGTAGTCGACGTCCATTACCCGTTCTATGTCCTTGAACCGGCTGTCTTCGATGGACCCGACGAACGTGATGCCGGCGTTGTTGTAGACCTGATTCACCTTGCCGAAGTGCTCGCGGACCGCGTCGGCGTAGGCCAGGAACGCCCCGCGCTCGGTCACGTCGAGCCGATCGGCTTTGACCGGCGCGCCGATGGCCTTCAGTTGTTCTTCGGTTTGCGCGAGCCCCGTGGCGTCTACATCGCTGATCGCGAGCCTGGCGCCCGCGCGGCCCAGTTCCAGGGCCAGCGCCTGGCCGATCCCCGAACCCGCGCCCGTCACCACGGCGACCTTGCCGGCGAACCCATGCATTGCGGTACTCCCTCGTGGCGGCGTGCTGCGTCAGGCTAT
This sequence comes from Mycobacterium nebraskense, assembly GCF_002102255.1. Taxonomy (GTDB): domain Bacteria; phylum Actinomycetota; class Actinomycetes; order Mycobacteriales; family Mycobacteriaceae; genus Mycobacterium; species Mycobacterium nebraskense. The sequence goes on along the minus strand of NZ_LQPH01000172.1, from coordinate 33,146 downwards.
CCGGTACCAACGGCCCTCGCTACGCTGGCATCACTGCTTGGGCAGCAAACGGCCCATGACGGGTCCGAACAGCTGCTGATAACCGGGGCCGGTCAGCCGCACCAAGGCGTCCAAAATTTTGGCGTCCGTGCCGACCAGTACCCGGGCCTTCTTCTTGCGCACCGCCTCCAGGATGATCTGGGCGGCTCGTTGCGGACTGGTCTTGGCCAGCCGTTTGTCGAACAGGCTGGCCAGCTGGGCCTGGTCCAGCCCCTCGGCGGCGGTGGCGTTGCGGGCAATCGCGGTTTTGATGCCGCCGGGGTGCACCGTGGTCACCGCCACCGGATGCCCGGCCGCCACCATCTCCTGTCGCAGCGCCTCGGTGAAGCCCCGGACCGCGAACTTGGCCGAGTTGTAGGCCGCCTGCCCGGGCACCGAGAAGAGCCCGAACACGCTCGAGACGTTGATGACGTGGCCGTCACCCGAGGCGATCAGGTGCGGGAGGAACGCCTTGGTGCCGTTGACCACGCCCCAGAAGTCGACGTCCATCACCCGCTCGATGTCCTTGAACTGGCTGACTTCGACGTCGCCGGTGAAGGCGATGCCGGCGTTGTTGTAGATCTGGTTCACCTTGCCGAAGTGCTCGCGGACCGCGTCGGCATAGGCCAGGAACGCCTCGCGCTCGGTCACGTCGAGCCGGTCGGATTTGACCTCGGCTCCGATCGCCTTCAACTGCGCCTCGGTCTCCGCCAGGCCCTCGACGTCGACGTCGCTGATCGCGACCTTGGCGCCCGAGCGAGCCAACTCAATGGCCAGCGCTCGCCCGATACCCGAACCCGCGCCCGTCACCACGGCGACCTTTCCGGCGAACCCTTGCATGAGCAACCTTCCTTGTCGGCTCGTTTGCGTCGAGGCTAGCCGGTACCGGCGGTCCCCGGTACCGGTGGGTGGGGCGCGGAATCCGTCGCCGGCCTAGCGGAAGGCCGTGTCGAGGATCTCCTGCTGCTCGACCGCGTGCACCTTGGACGAGCCCGACGACGGGGCCGACATGGCCCGGCGCGAGATGCGTTTGAGCCCGGTCAGCTTGTCGGGCAGCAGCTCCGGTAGCTCGAGGCCGAACCGCGGCCACGCGCCCTGGTTGGCCGGCTCCTCCTGCACCCAGAAGAACTCTTTGGCGCCCGGGTAGCGGTCCAGGGTCTCGTTGAGCCGGCGCTTCGGCAGCGGGGCGAGTTGCTCGATGCGCACGATCGCGACGTCGTCCCGGTTGTCCTTGGCCTTGCGCGCCGCCAGCTCGTAGTAGACCTTCCCGCTGGTCAGCAGGATCCTGGTGACCTTGCTGCGGTCACCGATGCCGTCCTCGTAGGTCGGCTCTTCGAGCACCGAGCGGAACTTGATCTCGGTGAAGTCCCTGACGTCGCTGACGGCGGCCTTGTTGCGCAGCATCGACTTGGGCGTGAACACGATCAGCGGCCGCTGCACACCGTCGAGGGCGTGCCGGCGCAACAGGTGGAAATAGTTGGACGGGGTCGACGGCACCGCGATCGTCATCGAACCCTCCGCCCACAGCTGCAGAAAGCGTTCGATGCGGCCCGAGGTGTGGTCGGGGCCCTGGCCTTCATGGCCGTGCGGCAGCAGCAGCACCACGTTGGACAGCTGACCCCATTTGGCCTCACCGGAGCTGATGAACTCGTCGATGATCGACTGCGCGCCGTTGACGAAGTCGCCGAACTGCGCCTCCCATAGCACCAGGGCGTCCGGGTTTCCCACGGTGTAGCCGTATTCGAAGCCGACGGCGGCGTACTCCGACAGCGGTGAGTCGTAGACCAGGAACTTGCCGCCGGTGGGAGTCCCGTCGGGGTTCGTCGCCAGCAGTTGCAGCGGGGTGAACTCTTCGCCGGTGTTGCGGTCGATGATCACCGAATGCCGCTGGGAGAAGGTGCCGCGCCGGGTGTCCTGGCCGGACAGCCGGACCAGCTTGCCCTCGGCCACCAGCGAACCCAGCGCCAGCAGCTCGCCGAAGGCCCAGTCGATCTTGCCTTCGTAGGCCATCTCCCGGCGCTTTTCCAGCACCGGCTGCACCCGCGGGTGCGTGCTGAAGCCCTCCGGCAGGGCGAGGAACGCATCACCGATGCGCGATAGCAACGCCTTGTCCACCGCCGTGGACAGGCCCGCGGGGAGCATCTGGTCGGCCTCGACGGATTCGCTGGGCGAAACGCCGTGTTTCTCCAGGTCCCGGACCTCGTTGAACACCCGCTCCAGCTGGCCCTGGTAGTCGCGGAGCGCGTCCTCGGCCTCCTTCAGCGAGATGTCACCGCGGCCGATCAGGGCTTCGGTGTAGCTCTTGCGGACCCCACGCTTGATGTCGACGACGTCGTACATGGCGGGGTTGGTCATCGACGGGTCGTCGCCCTCGTTGTGGCCGCGCTTGCGGTAGCACAGCATGTCGATGATGACGTCCTTCTTGAACTTCTGGCGGAAGTCCACGGCCAGCTGGGCGACCCACACGCAGGCTTCCGGGTCGTCGCCGTTGACGTGGAAGATCGGCGCCCCGATCATCTTGGCGACGTCGGTGCAGTATTCGCTGGATCGCGAATACTCCGGCGCCGTGGTGAAGCCGATCTGGTTGTTGACGATGATGTGGATGGTGCCGCCGACGCGGTAACCGGGCAGGTTCGCCAGGTTCAGCGTCTCGGCGACCACGCCCTGGCCGGCGAAGGCGGCATCACCGTGCAGCATCATCGGCACCACCGAGAAGGCCTTCTCGTCCCCGTCGTCGTGGGCGCCGCGGTTCAGCAGGTCCTGCTTGGCCCGGACCAGACCCTCGAGCACCGGGTCCACGGCCTCGAGGTGCGACGGGTTGGCGGTCAAAGACACCTGAATGTCGTTGTCGCCGAACATCTGCAGGTACACGCCGGTGGCACCTAGGTGGTACTTGACGTCACCGGAGCCATGCGCCTGCGACGGGTTGAGGTTGCCCTCGAACTCGCTGAAGATCTGCGAGTACGGCTTGCCGACGATGTTGGCCAGCACGTTGAGCCGGCCGCGGTGCGGCATCCCGATGACCACCTCGTCGAGGCCATGCTCGGCGCACTGGTCGATCGCCGCGTCCATCATCGGGATCACGCTTTCCGCACCCTCTAGCGAAAACCTTTTCTGTCCAACGTATTTGGTCTGCAGGAACGTCTCGAAGGCCTCGGCCGCGTTCAGCTTGCTCAGGATGAATTTCTGCTCGGCCACCGTCGGTTTGACGTGTTTGGTCTCAACACGCTGCTGCAGCCACTCTTGTTGCGACGGCTCGAGGATGTGGGTGTATTCCACGCCGATGTGGCGGCAGTAGGCGTCGCGCAGCAGGCCCAGCACGTCGCGCAGCTTCTTGTACTCGCAACCGGCGAAGCCGTTGACCTTGAACACCCGGTCGAGGTCCCACAGCGTCAGGCCGTGGTTGAGGATTTCGAGGTCGGGGTGGCTGCGGAACCGGCTGCCGTCCAACCGCAGCGGATCGATGTCGGCCATCAGGTGGCCGCGGTTGCGGTAGGCCGCGATCAACTCCATCACCCGGGCGGTCTTGTCGACGATCGAGTCCGGGTTGTCGGTGCTCCACCGCACCGGCAGGTACGGGTTGCCCAGTTCGCGGAAGATGTCGTCCCAGAACGCGTCCGACAGCAGCATCTCGTGGATGGTGCGCAGGAAGTCACCGGATTCCGCGCCCTGGATGATCCGGTGGTCGTACGTGGAGGTCAGCGTGATCAGCTTGCCGATCCCCAGCTCGGCGATGCGTTCCTCGCTGGCGCCCTGGAACTCGGCGGGGTATTCCATGGCGCCGACGCCGATGATGGCGCCCTGGCCGGTCATGAGCCGCGGCACCGAGTGCACGGTGCCGATGGTGCCGGGGTTGGTCAGCGAAATCGTCACGCCCGCAAAGTCTTCGGCGGTCAGCTTGCCGTCGCGGGCCCGCCGCACGATGTCCTCGTATGCGGTGACGAACTGCGCGAACCGCATGGTTTCGCAGCCCTTGATGCCGGCCACCACCAGTGAGCGTTTGCCGTCTTTGCCCTGCAGGTCGATGGCCAGACCTAGATTGGTGTGCGCCGGGGTGACCGCGGTGGGTTTGCCGTCGACCTCGGCGTAGTGCCGGTTCATGTTCGGGAACTTCTTGATCGCCTGCACCAGCGCGTAGCCCAGCAGGTGGGTGAAGGAGATCTTGCCGCCGCGCGTGCGCTTGAGCTGGTTGTTGATGACGATCCGGTTGTCGATGAGCAGCTTGGCCGGAACGGCGCGGACGCTGGTGGCGGTCGGCACGTCCAGCGAGGCGGACATGTTCTTGACGACGGCGGCCGCGGCGCCGCGCAGCGTCTGCAGTTCGTCGCCTTCGGCCGGTGGGGGAGTCGGGGCTTTGGGCTGCACTGGTGCTGCGGCTGGGGCGCCGTTGCCTGCGCTGCCCGCCGGCTTGGCGGGCGCAGCGGTCTGAGTCGACGGCTGCGCGGCCGGCGCGGGCTTTGCTTGCGGGGCGCTCGCGGCGGTCTGGCCGTCATCTGTGGTCGTGGCGCTCGAGGGCGATTCGCCGGTCGGCTCGGGGTTGTAGTCGACCAGGAACTCGTGCCAGCTCGGATCGACCGACGAGGGGTCGTCGCGGAACTTGCGGTACATCTCCTCGACCAGCCATTCGTTTTGTCCGAATGGTGAACTTATGTTGCTCACGACCGCTGTTCGCCTCAATTCCTCTGTCCTGCAAGCGCTTTAAGCAGCTGCTGCGCGGCGCCTGTACGTTTGTCGACCCCGGATTGTGGAGCATGTCACACCAGTGTCGATGCTCAACGTTTCCGCCCTATAAAGGCTAACCTTTCGCCAGCGATTCGCCAGGGAGACGGGGTAGGAACGGACCGCCGTCAGCTAGCCGGCTTCGGGGAACGGCGGCACCAGGTGCAGGGCGCGTGGCCAGCGCACCGGCGGGGTGCCGAATGCTCGGTTGGCGTTGCGGACGATCTTCTTGCCGGCGAAATAGTTGCCGACGGCCCCGACGACGATGCCGATTCCCACCGGAAGCAGCTTCCCGAACATCAGGACGCCGCGGCGCAGTGTGTACCGCTTGACCCACGACTTGAGCAACCGCGAGTTCAGCAGGGACATCGACGACAGCGGCACTGCGGCCACGGTCTCGGAAATCCAGGCGCCGTTGGTGCGGGCCGGGCCGAACAGCTGGGCGACTGTCTCCTTGCTGTTGTCGCCGACCAGCACGGACAGCACCAGGGCCCGGCGCCGTTCGCGGTGGTCGGCGGGGATGTCGTGCACCACCGCGACGGCCAACACGAAGAATGCGGTGGCTTCCAGGAACGTCACGGTCTCCGCCGCGGCGGCAGACAGCGCGCTCAACGTGCCGATGCCGGGGATGGTCGCCGCCGCGCCGACCGCCATGCCGCTGGCCGTCACCATGCCCACGTAGCGTTTCTGCAGCTTGGCGAGGATGTCGGCCGGGCCGCTGCTCGGGTGCGCGTTGCGCAGCCGGGACACGTAGGCCTCGGCCGCCGGGCCCTGGACCCGCGAGCTTCGCTCGATGACCTGGGCCAATGCCCGCGCGGATGCTTTGGGCCGGCCGTTGGTGGGCGTCGGCGCCTGATCCGCGTGCGACATGCTAAAAAACCGGTTCGAAGACCGCTTCCGTCGGGCCCGCATCTTGCCTCTCCTGCAAATGGCTTCCTACCAGGCTAACGTGCCCGCCGCGGAACACCGACCGAACACGAAACCTTCCGCCTGGTGTACCCCGGATCGGATCCATGCCTTCCCTCAATTGCCTCAGCGGCAATAATGCAGGCTGGATGTCCGTGACGGTCCGGGCCGGTCGACGAGATAGGCCCCGTGCAGTCACGCATCCTCGGGAGCTGAAACGAGGTGGGTAGATGACCACGGCGACGCCTCCGTCGTCCGGGGGCACCCGGCGCGCGGCGCCGAACCCAGCCCACTTCGCCCAGCGCTGGAACCTCCTCACCCAGAACTCGCCACAATCCCAGAAGCCCTGGAACGCGCTCTGGGCGATGATGATCGGCTTTTTCATGATCATGGTCGATTCGACCATCGTCGCCATCGCGAACCCGACGATCATGAACAGCTTGCACATCGGCTACGACACCGTGGTCTGGGTGACCAGCGCCTACCTGCTGGGTTATGCGGTCGTGTTGCTGGTGGCCGGGCGGCTCGGTGACCGATTCGGCACCAAGAACCTCTACCTGATCGGCCTGGTCGTGTTCACCGTCGCCTCGGTGTGGTGCGGGCTGTCGGGCAGCGCCGCCATGCTGATCACCGCCCGGGTCGTGCAGGGTGTCGGCGCCGGGGTGCTCACCCCACAGACCTTGTCGACGATCACCCGGATCTTCCCGCCGGAGCGCCGCGGCGTCGCGGTGAGCCTGTGGGGCGCCACCGCCGGCGTCGCCAGCCTGGTGGGCCCGCTGGTCGGCGGCGTGCTGGTCGACGGGCTGGGATGGCAGTGGATCTTCTTCGTCAACGTCCCCATCGGCGTGCTGGGGCTCGCGCTGGCGTACTGGCTCGTCCCGGTGCTAGCCACCCAGTCGCACCGGTTCGACCTGGTCGGAGTCGTGCTGTCCGGGGTGGGCATGTTCCTGATCGTGTTCGGGCTGCAACAGGGCCAGGCGGCGCACTGGGAACCCTGGATCTGGGCGATGATGGTCGCCGGCATCGGGTTCATGACGGTGTTCGTGTTCTGGCAGTCGATGAACACCGACGAGCCGCTGGTTCCCCTGGTGATTTTCGGAGACCGCGACTTCGGCCTGTGCAACGTCGGGGTGGCCATCATCTCGTTCGTCGCGACCGCGATGATGCTGCCGCTGACGTTCTACGCGCAGGCCGTGTGCGGCCTGTCGCCGACGCGCTCGGCCCTGCTGATCGCGCCGATGGCGATCGCCAACGGTGTGTTCGCGCCGTTCGTCGGCAGGATGGTCGACAAATACCATCCGCGGCCGGTCCTCGGTTTCGGCTTCTCGGTGCTGGCGATCGCGCTGACCTGGCTCACCTTCGAGATGTCGCCGGCCACGCCGATCTGGCGGCTGGTGTTGCCGTTCTTTGCGACGGGCGTCGGGATGGCATTCGTGTGGTCGCCGCTGACCGCCACCGCGACGCGCAACCTGCCGCCGCGCCTGGCCGGCGCGGGCTCCGCCGTGTACAACTCCGTCCGCCAGCTTGGCGCGGTGCTCGGAAGCGCCGGCATGGCCGCGTTCATGACGTCACGCATCGGCGCCGAGATGCCGCCGCAGCCGCCCGGCGGTTCGGGCGACGAGGCGGCCGCCGCCCTGCAACTGCCCGAGTTCCTGCGCGACCCGTTCGCGGCCGCCATGTCGCAATCGGTGCTGCTGCCCGCCTTCATCGCGCTGTTCGGGATCGTCGCCGCGCTGTTCTTGGTCGGCTTCGCGCCGTCGGGCATGGCAGGTGGCCTGCCCGAGGCGGGCGACGTGGTCGACGACGACTACGACGACGACGAGTACGTCGAATTCATCCTTCTTCGGGAATCCGAGCCCGCCCACACACCCCGCGCCGCATACGGTCGCGAAAGCGGCGCCGAGCCGCTGGCCGACCGCGTCGGCCGCCCGCGCCCGGCGCCGGCTGACGGGTGGCACGGCGGGCGGGATGACCCGGTTCCGCAACGCCAACCAATTGGCTTCGCGCACAACGGCTCTCACGTCGACAATCGCGAGCGCTTCCGTCCGGTCACCGAGCTTTCGGCACGCGCCTACCGGTCCGTGCCACCCGATCGGCTCGCACCGCGGCCGGAACGACCGCAGAACGGCTCGGCGCGCGGTCAGCGTCACCGCCGCGATCCCGACGACGACCCCACCGGCTACGGCCGGCACTCGTCCGGCAGCTAGGCCGGGCCGGTCGTCACGTCGGCTCCGTCAGCGCCAGAAACGCGCCCAAGTCGACCAGGCCCGCGGGCGTGGTTGGCAGATACTCGGTCAGCGATCCCGAGCGCACGATGACCGCCGCATACTGGGCCCGGCTGATCGCGACGTTGAGCCGGTTCCTGTTGAGCAAGAACGAGATTCCGCGCGGCACCACGTCCGCGGAGGAGGCCGTCATCGAGATGAATACCACCGGCGCCTGCCCGCCTTGGAACTTGTCGACCGTGCCAACCCGGATCCCGCCGAACCCGGCAGCGGACAACCGCTGGCGCAGCAGCGCCACCTGGGCGTTGTAGGGCGCCAGCACCAACACGTCGGAGGCGGTCAGGGCCCGGGTGCCGTGCTCGTCGGTCCACGGCGTGCCGAGGAGTCGATCGATCTCGACGGCGATCGCCTCAGCCTCCTCCGGGCTCTCCGTCGAGTTGCCGTGGTGCCCAACGGTAAGCGTCCGCACGCCGGGCCGGTATCCGGCAAGCCGTCGGGCAGCGGTGCACTCGTGGGAATGCAGCCTTCCCTCGTACGACAGCGCGGAGACGGCGGCGCAGACCGCCGGATGCATGCGGTACGAACGGTCCAGAAAATAGCCACGCTCGTCGGGCAGGGTGCGCTGACCGTCGACCAGCCAGTCGAGCGCGGACGTGTCAACCGGGTCGGGGTGGGTTCCCTGGCTGACCTGCGGCAGCTGCTGGGGGTCGCCGAGCAGCAACAGGTTGGCGGCCGCCGGCGCCACGGCGACGGTGTTGGCCAAACAGAACTGGCCTGCCTCGTCGATCACCAACAGGTCCAGGCCGCCCCGCGGTACCCGATTGGCGTTGGCGAAATCCCATGCCGTACCGCCCACCACGCAGCCCGCGGTGCCGGCGATGAATGCGGCGTAGGCGCTGCTGTCGATCTCCTGCCAGCGCGGGGCGCTGCGGTCGTTGCGCTTTTTCGCGACCCGCGCCGGGTCGAGCCCGGCGTCGATGACACAGTCCAGCAGGTTCTCCACCGTGGCATGGGATTGCGCCACCACGCCGATGCGCCAGCCATGGTCGGTGGCCAGGCGCTGGATCACGCGGGCGGCGGTGTGCGTCTTGCCGGTGCCCGGCGGCCCGTGCACCGCCAGGTACGACGAGTCCAGGTCCCTCACCGCGGCGGTGATGTCGGCTGTGGTGTTCGAGGCGTCGGCGCCACGGGGCAGTACGGAGCCGCTACGCGTGCGGGGCGCGCGCCGCAGCAGGATGTCGACGACCGCGCTGCGGGGTAGCTGCGGCAAGCCGGCCGCGACGGCGGCGGCCGTCGCCTCGATCGACTCACGCAGTGCGGTCGTCTGAATCGGCGGTCCGGGGGTGAGCGCGAACGGAAGTTGGTGAAATGGCTTGCCGTCGTTGCCCACTCGTTCAACGATGGTCACTTCGGTGGGCACGGCCGGATCGTCCGCCGCGATCACCGTGGCACGTCCGGCCGCCCGCCGGTCGGGGTCGTCGGACATGCCGGGCGGGGCCGGGGGGTCGTAGAGGGCGAAGACGTCGGTCATCAGCTCGCCGCGCGCCAGCTCGCCGCGAAGTTGCACCCGCCGCTGCGGCTTGCGCGCGCGGGGTGGCGTGTTCCAGTCGACGCTGACGGACGCATGCTCGGCGATGAAGACGTCGGTGTTGTCCGCCCACTCTTCGACGGGGAAGTTCAGCCGGTCAAAGTGCGCCCACCAGAACGGTTTGTCCTCGCGCCGGTGGTAGCCGCGGGCCGCGGCGAGCAGCGCCACCGCCGTCTGTTCGGGCGTGCGATCACCGACGGCGGCGTCCCCGGTGAACGTCGACAGGGTCACCGCCAGCCGGTCACGGTCCTCGACGGTATTGCCGTCCCGGACGGGCTGGGCGCCGATCGGCACGACGCCGGATTCGTAGGCACGCAACATCAACCAGTTACGCAGTTCCTGGGTCGAGCGGCAGTCGTAGTGGTTGTAATCCTCGATCTCCTTGAGCACCGAGGCGGCCTCGTCGCCGCGACCGTCGGCCTGCAGTTCGCAGTACCGGGCGTACGAGGTGATCGAGCCGGTGGCCGTGGTGACATCGCCGGCCCGCAGCTGCGATCCCATGTAGAGCGGTTCCAGCGCCTTCAGGCTGAACGACTCCGCACCCACGCGAATGCTTTTGCGCACCAGGGGGTAAAGGTCAACCAGCGTTCCGCTGCGCAGCAGTTCGTCAACCTGGTCCTCGCCGACCCCGTAGCGGCCGGCGAGCCGCAGCAACGCCGTCTTCTCATACGGCGCGTAGTGGTAGATGTGCATGTTCGGCCGGCGCTTGCGGCGCTTGGCCACCATCGCCAGGAAATCGGTCAGGGCCTTGCGTTCGTCCACCCGGTTGTGCGCCCACAACGGGCGAAACGTGCCGGCCGGCCCGGCTTCCAGGACGCCGAACAGGTATTCCAGACCCCACTCCCGCCCGTCGACGGTCCACAGCGGGTCGCCTTCGAAGTCGAAGAACAGGTCACCCGGGTCCGGTTCGGGTAGCAGCGTCAGCGGCTGCGGGTCGACCATCTCGAACCGCGGCGTGCCGGTTTCGCGTTGGTGGACTTGGAGTCTCGCCTGGGCGGCCAGTTTGCCGACCGCGCCGGGCGCCAGGTCCGGCACGGGACCGGCATGCTGGGCCAGGTCGGACACCGTGGTGATCCCGGCGTCAATCAGCTTGTCGCGCTGGCCCACCCGCATGCCGGCGACCAGCAGCAGGTCGTCGGTCGCATGCAACTGCTCGGTGCACAACGGGCAACGCAGACAGGCGCCCACGCCCTCGTCGTCCCAGCGGACCGCGGTGCCCCCGGCGTGGTGCTCATCGAGGAGCCGCTGCAATCGCGCGCGCTGGGAGCGGTAAACCGGAACCAGGTCGCGGACGCGATAGCGCGCAGCCGTCCCGTCGCCCAGATGCAGTTCGGCCTCCGGCGCCACCGGAACACCCGAGGCGGCCAGCGCGTCGGCGTAGGCGGCCAGCTGCAACAGCGCGGTGACGTTGGCCGAACGGGCCAGCTTGGTGTCGATGACTCGGTACCGCTCGTCGTCTCGCACCAGAAAGTCGGCGAAGCCGACGAAGCGGCCGTCGAACATCGCGGCCTGATACACCGCGGGCGCGCCACCGGCGATGGCGCGCCGGGTCGCCTCGGCGGCCGCCGCGAGGCCGGCGACCGTGAAGGCCGGGCGGCCGATGACCGCGACGCCATCGCCGAACTCGTCGCGCAGCCGGTCCAGTTCGCGTCGCTCGTGCTCGTTCCCGAGGACGGCGGTCCGCGCGAGCAGGTCGTCCTCGGCCGTGGCGGTGGGTCCCCAGCCCAGCTTCGCGTCGAAATCCCGCAACAGTGCGTACTCGCAGCGGGCGGCGGCCGCGAGATCCGACGCGCTGTACGCGACGCTGTCGCCGGTGACGAACACAGCAGCAACTGTAGGTGAGGGGACCGACGGAAAAGGCGGCCTCGCCGAGGGGCCTAGCGGCCGGGGGTGTTGCCGATCAGCTCCACGCCGTTGCCGTTCCAGTGGAACCGCACATCGGTGTTCAACCCGTTGATGCCGCTGGGGTAGGTCAGCGCGACCGTGTCGCCGGTCGTCTGCGCCGCGTCGACGCCGTTGAACCCGTAGGTGTCGGGCACCCCCTGCGGGATGAACTGCCCGAGATGGAACAGCACCGCCCGGGTGGTGGGGTTGGCGGCGTTGGTGTTGGCCTTGATGATCACCGCCGACAGCTGGGCGCACTGGTTGTAGTTGCCGGCCAGCGGCTCCGGGTTCCAGCCTTGCTGGCTGCGCGGATCGCGCGGCAGCTCGGAGACCACCTTCGCGATGGTGGGCGAGGCGAGATTGACCGCGCACGGGTCGGCCGGCGCGGCATTGCTGCCGGGCGGTGCGGCGGCACCGGAAGGCTGAACCGGGGCGGTGATGGACGGGGTCTCGGTGGTCGTCGTAGCCTGCGGCGTCTTGGCGACCGTGGAGTCTCCCGAACCACAGCCGGTCAACGTCAGAGCGATCAACGCGAGAGCGGCCGAGCCGGTCAGTGGCTCGGTACGGCGGGGTAGCGACCACACATCGCGCACCGTACCGTCATCGCGCGCGGGGGTGTGACAGGCGTGGCCGGACTCGGCAAAGCTGTGCTCATGATCACGCGGGCGCGGCAGTCTCAGCTCCGCTGAGCTCGCGATCACCACGGGCCTCATGGTGGTGACCCGCCGCGCTCAGCACCGCTGAGCTCGCGATCACCACTAGACTCCTTGGACGATGACCCTCCCGGACAGCTCGCCTGAGGCTGCCTCTACGACGTTTGCCGACCTGCAGATCCACCCCTCCGTCCTGCGGGCGATCGCCGACGTCGGCTACGAGTCACCCACGGGCATCCAGGCGGCGACGATTCCGGCGCTGATGGCGGGCTCGGACGTCGTCGGGCTGGCGCAGACCGGCACCGGCAAGACGGCGGCGTTCGCGATCCCGATCCTGTCCAAGATCGACGTCGCCAGCAAGGTGACCCAAGCGCTGGTGCTGGCGCCGACCCGTGAGTTGGCGCTGCAGGTCGCCGAGGCGTTCAGCCGCTACGGGGCCCATCTGCCGCAGATCAACGTGCTGCCCATTTACGGCGGCTCCTCCTACACGGTTCAGCTGGCCGGGCTGCGGCGCGGCGCCCAGGTGGTGGTCGGTACTCCGGGCCGCGTCATCGACCACCTCGAGCGCGGGACGCTGGACCTCTCCCACGTCGACTACCTGGTGCTCGACGAGGCGGACGAGATGCTCACCATGGGCTTCGCCGAAGAAGTTGATCGCATACTGTCCGAAACTCCGGAATACAAACAGGTGGCCTTGTTTTCGGCGACCATGCCGCCCGCGATCCGCAAGCTCACCACCAAGTACCTGCACGATCCGCTCGAGGTCGCCACCAAAGCCAAAACCGCTACCGCCGACAACATTTCGCAGCGCTACATCCAGGTTGCCGGTCCGCGCAAGATGGACGCGCTGACCCGGGTCCTGGAAGTGGAGCCGTTCGAGGCGATGATCGTCTTCGTACGCACCAAGCAGGCCACCGAGGAAGTCGCGGAAAAGCTAAGGGCCCGAGGTTTTTCCGCGGCCGCCATCAACGGCGACATCCCACAAGGCCAGCGCGAACGGACCGTCGCCGCGCTGAAGGACGGCGGCATCGACATCCTGGTCGCCACCGACGTGGCCGCGCGCGGGCTGGACGTGGAGCGGATATCGCACGTGCTCAACTACGACATCCCGCACGACACCGAGTCCTACGTGCATCGCATCGGGCGCACCGGCCGGGCCGGGCGTTCGGGGACCGCGCTGCTGTTCGTTTCCCCGCGGGAGCGTCACCTGCTCAAGGCGATCGAAAAGGCAACGCGGCAAACGCTCACCGAGGCCGAGCTTCCCACCGTCGAGGATGTCAACGCCCAGCGGGTGGCGAGGTTCGCCGATTCCATCACCGCGTCGCTAAGCCGTCCGGGGATCGAGTTGTTCCGCAAGCTGGTCGAGGACTACGAACGCGAGCACGATGTCCCGTTGGCCGACATAGCCGCGGCGCTGGCGCTGCACTCCCGCGACGGTGAAGAGTTCCTGATGGCGCCCGAGCCGCCGCGCGAACGGCGCGAGCGGCCCGCCGAGCATCGCGATCGTCCCGAAAAGCCAAGGAACACACGGCCATTCACTACCTACCGCATCGCGGTCGGCAAGCGGCACAAGATCGGCCCCGGCTCGATCGTCGGCGCCATCGCCAACGAAGGCGGCCTGCATCGCAGCGATTTCGGCCACATCGCCATCGGCCCTGACTTCTCGCTGGTGGAGTTGCCGGCCAAGCTGCCCAAGTCGACACTGAAAAAGCTCGAGCACACCCGCATTTCGGGAGTGCTGATCAACCTTCAGCCGGACCGGTCGGCGACAAAGCCCCGCGGCCGTGACGGCGGAAAGCCGCGCAGGAAACACACCGGATGACCCTGTCCGAAGAACAAGACGCCCAGGGCGGACTCGAGCAGACCGCTCACGTCGACCGGGTCGCGTCGCTGACCGGAATCCGCGCCGTCGCCGCCCTCCTCGTCGTCGGCACCCATGCGGCGTACTCCACCGGCAAGTACACCCACGGCTATTGGGGCCTGGTCGGCTCCCGGCTGGAGATCGGCGTGCCGATCTTCTTCGTGCTGTCCGGCTTCCTGCTCTTCCGTCCTTGGTTGAAATCCGCCGCCACCGGCGCGCCGCCGCCGTCGCTGAGTCGCTATGCGTGGCACCGGGTTCGGCGCATCATGCCGGCCTACGTCATCACCGTGCTGTTCGCCTATGTGCTGTACCACTTCCGCGAGGCCGGACCCAACCCCGGGCACACCTGGCTCGGACTGGTGCGCAACCTGACGCTGACGCAGATCTACTGCAACGGCTACCTGGGGAAGTACCTGCATCAGGGCCTGACCCAGATGTGGAGCCTCGCGGTGGAAGCGTCCTTCTACGTGCTGCTCCCGCTGCTGGCATACGTGCTGTTGGTGCTCGTCTGCCGCCGGCGGTGGCAGCCGAGGCTACTGCTGGGTGCTCTCGCCGCGATGACGCTGATCAGCCCGGCCTGGCTGGTCCTCGTGCACACCGATCACTGGTTTCCCGACGGCGCGCGGCTGTGGCTGCCCACCTACCTCGCCTGGTTCCTCGCCGGGATGTTGCTGGCCGTGCTGGAGGCGATGGGCGTGCGCGGCTACGCGTTCGTGGCCATACCGCTGGCCATCGTCTGCTATTTCATCGTCTCGACTCCCATCGCCGGCGCGCCCACCACGTCGCCGGCGACGCTGAGCGAGGCCTTGTTCAAGACCTGCTTTTACGCCGTGATCGCCGCGCTCGCGGTGGCGCCACTGGCCCTGGGGGATCAGGGTTGGTATTGGCGGCTGCTGGCGACGCGGCCGATGGTGTGGTTGGGGGAGATCTCTTACGAGATCTTCCTGATCCACCTGATCACCATGGAATTCGCCATGGTCTACATCGTTCGCGCGCACGTCTACACCGGCTCGATGCTGAACCTGTTCCTCGCAACGATGGTGTTGACCATTCCGCTGGCCTGGCTCCTGCACAGCTTCACGCGTGTGCGGACCTGAGCCGCCTGGATCAGCGAGTCCTATCCGCCCCATCCGCCCCAGGCGCATCGGTGCGGAAGTGGGCAGCGGAGTGCCCGCCTCTCAGCGACAATTGCGATGCGCGCGCGACCAGGCGGGTTTGTCGCTGAGAGGCGGGCACTTCGAGCGTTGGTTCCGGCCGGGGAACAATGTGGCGGGAGTGACGAACGGGCGCGGCACCAGCTGCCGGTACACCTAGCTGCGCGCGGAAACCGGCGTCACGATCGGGACGACGAACTCTTCGATCATCGCCCGCTCGTCGGCGTCGTCTCGACCGGGGAACTGCAACAGCGAAGTGATCACTCGCACCATCCAGCGCGCCCGGCGCTCCACGATGGCGGGGTCTTCGGGCCCGAGCGAGCCGACGAACGCGGCGGCCAGGGCGGTGATCACCTCGGACTGCCCGGCCACCTCGGCGCCGATCGGCGGCCGGGAGATGGCGAACCACGACGCCAACGCGCGGCTGCCACGAACCATCCGCAGCGTGGCGGTGATGCTCGCGACCAGCCGTTCCCGGGGATCGTCGATGCCGCCGATCTGCTCCTTGATCGCGCGGCTGAGCCGGCGGGTTTCGCGATTCACGTAGGCGGTTCGCAGCGCCTCGCGGTTCTCGAAGTACCGGTACAGCGTCGCGCGGGAACAGCCTGCGGCCCTGGCGATTTCGTTCATGCCGATCGAAGCCTGGTCGCGCTCGGTGTAGAGCTGCTCGGCCGCGTCGAGGATCCGGTCCGCTGCCGCTTCGGTGCGGTGCGCCCCCAGCCAGTCGTTCGCCATCAGGACCTCACCCGAACCGGCACGGACAGCGGGCGTCGCACGTAACTGCCACCCGCCCAGACGATCGCGGACTCGTCGACCTCGAAATCCGGGCAGCGGGTGAGCAGTTCGGTCAGCGCGACCCGGGATTGCACCCGTGCCGCCGCCGCACCCAGGCAATGGTGTGCGCCGTGGCTGAAGGTCATGATGTTGCGCGGGCACCGCGTGACGTCGAGTTCGCCGGCATCCGGGCCGTATTGGCGCTCGTCTCGGTTGGCCGACCCGTACAGCAGCAACACTTTGCGGCCGGCGGGGATGGTGGTGTCGCCGATCCTCACGTCGCGGGTGGTCGTGCGGGCCAGTCCCTGCACCGGCGAGGTCAGCCGCAGCAGCTCCTCGACGGCGTCGGGGATCAGCCCCAAATCGTCCATCAGAAGCCGCCTTTGGTCGGGACGTTGCTGCAGCAAAGGCATTGAGCCACCGAGCATTCCGGTGGTGGTGTCGTTGCCGCCGGTGACCATGGTGAAGGTGAATGCCAGCACCGACAGGGTCCCGGCGATGTCGCCGTCGGCGCCCACTCCGGCGGCGACCAGGTGTGAGATGGTGTCGTCCTCGGGCTCGGTTCGGCGCCGCTCGATCAAACGGGTGAAGTAGGCCATCATCGACCCGACCGCATCACCGACGGTTCCCAGCGCCGCGCCGATCCCGCCGTCCGCCGTGTTTCCCGCGACGATGGCATCAGTCCAGCCGTCGAATTGCGCCCGGTCCGCTTCGGGCACACCGAGATAGTGCGCGACCACCATCGACGGCAGCGGTTTGAACAGCTCGGTGACGATGTCGCCGCCGCCGTCGGCGCGCAGCCGCTCGATGCGCTCGACGACGAACTCGCGCACCTTGGGCTCCACCGCCTCGACCTGTCGTGGCGTGAAGCCGCGGGACACCAATTTGCGAAACTCGGTGTGCACCGGCGGATCCTGCATCACAAACGGTGGATTATCCTGCAGCCCAATCATTTCCAGGTCACGGTAATTGACCGTCAGCCCCTGCGCGGAGGAGAACGTCTCGTGGTCACGGGCAGCGGCCCACACGTCGGCGTGCCGAGACAGCACGTAGTAGTCGTGCTCGGGCCGTTTGGCCGGGACGACGTGGTGCACCGGATCGTGGTCGCGAAGCGCGCGGTACATCGGCCAGGGATCCGCCCAGGTGTCCGCGGTGGCCAGCTCGAACACGACCGGCGCATTGTGAGACATAACCGCAGCCATGTCTCATTGGTACGACAATCAGGCCAGAATGTCAACGAGGGGAGGCCGAGTGTGCGCCCGGCCGCACGTTGAGCGCAGGCGCTACGGGCCCGAATGCCTAGATGCCCGCGCCCGGGTTCAGGATGCCCTCCGGGTCCAGGGCCTGCTTGATCCGCCGGTTGAGCTCCATCACCTCGGGCCCGAGGTAGCCGGCCAGCCACGGCCGCTTCAACCGGCCGACGCCGTGCTCACCGGTGATCGTGCCGCCGAGCCCGACGGCCAGGTCCATGATCTCGCCGAAGGCGAGATGGGCCCGCTCGGTCATCGCGGCATCCGCGGGGTCGTACACGATCAACGGATGGGTGTTGCCGTCACCGGCGTGGGCGATCACCGAGATCGTCAGGTCACGCTCGGCGGCGATGCGCGCGATGCCGGTGACCAGCCTGCCCAGCGCCGGGAGCGGTACGCCGACATCCTCGAGCAGTAGCGATCCCTTCGCCTCGACCGCGGGGATGCAGAACCGGCGGGCGGCGACGAACGCCTCGCCCTCGTCGGGATCGTCGGTCGAAAACACTTCCGTCGCACCGTTTTCGGCGAACACCGCGGCCATGATCGCGGCGTCCTCACTGCCGGCCCCGCCGCGCTCGTCGGACCCGGCCACCAGCATGGCGGCCGCCCCACGGTCCAGGTCCATGCGCAACGTGTCCTCGACGGCGTTGATGGCCACCGAATCCATGAACTCCAGCATCGACGGGCGCAGCCGCGCGGTGACCCCGAGCACCGCATCGACGGCGGCCTCGACCGTGGCGAAGCCTGCCACCACGATGCTGGACGCGTTCTGCTTGGGCACCAGGCGCAGCGTGACCTCGGTGACGACGCCCAGGGTGCCTTCGCTGCCGACGAAAAGCTTCGTCAGCGACAAACCCGCGACGTCCTTGAGCCGGGGGCCACCGAGCCGGACCGCCGTACCGTCGGCCAGCACCACCTGCATGCCCAGCACGTAGTCGGTGGTGACGCCGTACTTCACGCAGCACAGCCCGCCGGCATTGGTGGCGATGTTGCCGCCGATGCTGCAGATCTCGAACGACGACGGATCGGGGGGATACCACAGGCCGTGCTCGGCGGCGGCCTTCTTCACCTCGGCGTTGAACAGTCCGGGCTGGCACACCGCGGTGCGGGTCACCGCGTCGACCCTGATGTCGCGCATCTTCTCCGTCGACAGGACGATGCCGTTGTCGAGCGCCGTTGCCCCGCCGGACAGGCCGCTGCCCGCACCCCGCGTCACCACCGGCACCCGGTGGGCGCTGGCCCAGCGCAACACGGTCTGCACGTCTTCGGTACGCCGCGGCCGGACCACGGCCAGCGGTTTGCCGGCCGACGGGTCGAAGGCGCGGTCCTGGCGGTAGCCCTCGGTCACGGTCGGGTCGGTGACGACCATCCCGTCGGGCAGGCCGGCGATCAGCTCGGCCAGGACGTCCGCATTCACGACCCGATCCTACGGGCCCGTCAGCGCTGTACAGTTGAGCGATTCTCCGAAAGGTCGGGTCACAATGTTCGGACGCAGAGATCTGAGCAAAGTCGGCATCCGTGCGTTTGCGGACGTCCTCGCCGCCGAACAGTCGGCGATCTCGGTCACCGTCGGCAACCCGAATCTGGTTAACAACACCGAGGTTCGTTGGAAGCTACTTCTGCGGATCACGCCCGACGCCGAACCGCCGTTCGAGGCCAGCGTCACCGCGCTGCTACCTCAGCTGAGCTCACCGCGGCCGGGCACCAGACTGCCGGTGCTCTACGACCCGAAGGACCACAGCCGGGTTCAAATCGACCACCGGCCGGCCGCCACGGCCGATGTGGCAATCGACGCCGTGACCGCGGCCCGCCCCGACCTGGCGGGCGCTCAGGTCATGGGTATGCCGATGACCGATGTCATCCGCCAAGCCATTGCCGATCCCACCGCATTCCGGGAGGACATGATGCGGCGCGGAGCCGAGATGCAACAGCAGGTGCTCGGCGCGATGCAGGCGGGGCAAACGCAACAGGCTGCAGACCCGATCGATCGGCTGGAAAGGCTGGCTGCGCTGAAAGACCGGGGACTGCTCACCGATGAGGAATTCGAGCAACAAAAGCGAAAGATCCTCGGCGACTGACGAATCACAGCGGCGAATCCCGATTCGCCTCGAACTCCGGCGCGCGGTCCAATTCCCGCAGCGACGGCAGCCTTGCGGCCGCGAGCCCGATCAGCAGAATCGGCACCGCCAACGCCAGGAACGTGACCTGCAGTCCGGCGGCATCGGCGAGGGGACCGGCCACCAGCAAGCCCAACGGCCCCGCAGAGTAGGTCAGCCCCGCCATCACCCCGACCACCCGGCCACGAAGATGATGCGGCGCCCGGGTCTGCATGACGTAGTTGTAGATGGGCTGGATCGGCCCATAGACCAGGCCGGTCACCGCGCAGAGCGCCAGGATCACCGGCAGCGGCGGCAGGAACGCGATCCCGACCGTCGCCGCGCCGAAGGTGAGGGTCGCCGTCAGCACGGCCGTACGCCGACGGGTGTGTTTCGACAGCACCGCATAGCCCAGCGCGCCCGCCACGCCGCCGACCGCGAGCGCCATCAGCGCCCAACCCAGCTCGGCGGGCTGGTGCTTGTCGGCGAAATACTTTGGGAACAGCACGCTTTCCATCGGCAGGTATAAGGCGGTCACGGCCAGGTCGATCAGACCGAGCGTCCGGAGCACCCGCAGATTCCAGACGAACCGCAGTCCTTCGACGATGCCGGACACCAACCCGTCGGGACGGGTCGCGTGGTGCGGCTTGCCGGCGCCCTCGAGCCGCAGCGCACCAATCGCCAACAGCGACAACCCGAAACAACCCGCCGTGACCCACATCGTGTTGACGCCGCCGACCGTGGCGATCATCAGGCCGCCGATGCCCGGGCCCACCATGAACCCCAGGTTGAGCATGGCTTCGTAGATGCTGTTAGTGCGGTCCAGCGACCAGCCCGCGCGAGCGGCGGCCTCTGGCAGCATCGACTGGCGCGCCGTCGTCCCGGCCGGGTCGAAAGCGGCCGCGCAGAAGGCCAGCATGGCCAGCTCGACGACGTTGATCGCGTCGACCCCGAACAGCCCGGCGGTCAGCGGGACGGCTGCCACCGCCGCGCAGGAGAGCGAGTCCGAGACGAGCGACACGCGGCGACGCCCGACGAAGTCGACCGCGGTACCGGCGACCAGCGTGGAGAGCACCAGGGGCAGTGTCATGGCGGCGGCGACGATCGACGCGTCCCGCGCACGGTCATGGTGCTGCAACGCCAGCCAGGGGAACGCGATGATCGAGATGCCGGTGCCCGTCGTCGCCAGCAGCGTGGCGGACAGGATCAGAAGCGCCGGGCCGCGGCTCGTGTGGCTCATGGATATCCGGGGGAGAATTTAGCCGCTGATCCGCAGCGGGACCACTGAATATTGGGGCGTTCGGACGTGGCGCACCGGCTGACTGCAGGATGTTCATGTGCTCGTCCACCCTCGTACCGGCCAGGCATTCGATTCTCCGGTGGTTCCCGGCACCGGATGGCCGGGCGATCCGGCGACCCCGCAGACCACCGTGGCCGCCGACGCCGCACAGGTCGCCGCGCTGGCGCCCCACGCCGCGTCGATCCCCGAACTCGATGCCCTGATCAGCGTCTGCCGGGCCTGCCCCCGGCTGGTCGACTGGCGCGAGGACGTTGCCGTCCTCAAACGCCGCGCCTTTGCCGATCAGCCGTATTGGGGCCGGCCGGTGCCGGGCTGGGGGTCGGAGCGGCCGCGGTTGTTGATTGTCGGGTTGGCGCCCGCCGCACACGGCGCCAACCGAACCGGACGGATGTTCACCGGCGACCGGTCCGGCGATCAGCTTTATGCGGCGTTGCACCGGGCCGGGCTGGTGAACCAGCCGACCAGCGTGGATGCCGCTGATGGGTTGCGGGCCAACGGGGTTCGCATCGCGGCGCCGGTGCGGTGCGCGCCTCCGGCCAACGCCCCGACGCCGGTGGAGCGGGACACCTGCTGGCCCTGGCTGGAGGCCGAATGGCGGCTGGTGTCCGAGCATGTGCGCACGATCGTGGCTTTGGGTGGGTTCGCCTGGCAAATCGCGCTGCGACTGCCGGGCGCGTCCGCGATGCGCAAGCCGCGGTTCGGCCACGGGGTCGTGGCGCAATTCGCGCCTGGTGTGCGATTACTCGGCTGCTACCACCCGAGCCAGCAGAACATGTTTACCGGTAGGTTGACACCAGCAATGCTCGACGACGTTTTCCGCGACGCAAAAAGGCTGGCAGGGATTAAGTGACTGACGTTCTGATTTCCGGCGCCAGCGTGGCCGGTGCAACGGCGGCTTATTGGCTTGGGCGGCATGGCTATTCGGTCACCGTGGTGGAGCGCCATGCCGGGCCGCGGCCCGGCGGTCAGGCGATCGACGTCCGCGGCCCGGCGCTGGGTGTGCTGGAACGCATGGGACTGCTGGCCGCTGCCCAGAAACGGAGGACGCAAATCCGCGGCGCGTCCGTCGTCGACCGCGACGGCAACGAACTGTCCCGCGACACCGAGTCGACGCCCACCGGCGGGCCCATCGACAGCCCCGACATCGAGCTCTTGCGTGACGACCTGGTCGAATTGCTCTACGGCGCAAGCCAATGGACCACCGAGTACATCTTCGACGACACCATCACCGGGTTGGACGACGACGGCGCGGCCGTCAACGTGACCTTCGAACGCGCCCCCGCGCGCAGCTTCGACTTGGTCATCGGCGCCGACGGATTGCACTCCAACGTTCGCCGGTTGGTGTTCGGCCCCGAGGAGCAATTCATCGAGCGGCTGGGCACCCACGCGGCGATCTTCACCGTGCCCAACTTCCTGGACTTGGACTACTGGCAGACCTGGCATTACGGGGACTCCACCATGGCCGGGGTATACAGCGCGCGCAACAACAGCGAGGCCCGGGCCATGCTGGGTTTTATGGACACCGAGCTGCGGATCGACTACCGCGACACCGAGGCGCAGTTCGCCGAGCTGGAACGGCGGATGGCCGACGACGGGTGGGTGCGTCCGCAGCTGCTGGAGTACATGCGCAGCGCACCGGATTTCTACTTCGACGAGATGTCGCAGATCAAAATGGATCGCTGGTCCAAGGGCAGGGTCGCCCTGGTCGGCGATGCCGGATATTGCTGCTCGCCGTTGTCGGGCCAGGGAACCAGTGTCGCGCTGCTGGGCGCCTACATCCTGGCCGGCGAGCTCGCGACCGCCTCCGAAGGCGGGACAGTCGACTACGAACTCGGCTTCGCCAACTACCACAAAGAGTTCAACGACTACGTCAACCGGAACCAATGGCTGGTGGTCGACAACATTCCGGGCGGGGCGCCGATACCGCAGGAGGTCTTCGACCGCATCGTCAGCTCGATCACGCTGAAGGATTACTGACCGGCCGGGAACGTTCGCACGCCAAACGGCGTTGACGCGAACGTGCGTCTTTCCGTCCTTGATCTCGTCCCCGTGCGCACGGACCAGACGACCCGCGATGCGCTCGCGGCGACCGTGCAGCTGGCGCAGGCGGCGGATCGGCTGGGTTTCACGCGCTACTGGGTCGCCGAGCACCACAACATGCCGTCCGTCGGCGCTACCAGCCCGCCGGTCCTGATCGCCTATCTGGCCGCGCAAACCTCGCAGCTCCGCCTCGGGTCCGGCGGCGTGATGCTGCCCAATCACGCGCCGCTGGCCGTGGCCGAGCAGTTCGCGCTGCTGGAAGCCGCCGCCCCGGGCCGCATCGACCTGGGCATCGGCCGAGCGCCCGGGTCCGACCCGGTGACCTCCTATGCGCTGCGTGGCGGCCGGGACGAGCGCGACATCGAGAATTTCCCGGAATACCTCGACGACGTGGCGGCGCTGATGAGCGCGCGCGGCGTGGTGGTGCCACTGCGCTCGGGGGACTACCGGCTCAAGGCCACCCCGGCGGCGGCCGGCGAGCCGCGCCTGTGGTTGTTGGGCTCGTCGATGTACTCGGCGCACCTGGCCGCCGCCAAGGGGCTGCCGTACGTCTTCGCACATCACTTCTCCGGCAACGGAACCGAAGAGGCGCTCGAGCTCTATCGGTCCCGATTCAAGCCCAGCGCCTTCTCCGCCGAGCCGGTGACGTTCCTGACGGTCAACGCCGCGGTGGCCGAAACACACGACGAGGCAATGGCTTTGATGCTGCCCAACCTGCAGATGATGGCGAAGCTGCGGACCGGTCAGCCTCTCGGTCCGGTGCCGCTCGTCGAGGAGGCCGCGGGCGCCGAGCTGACGCCGCAGCAGCAGCGCATCGTGGACAGCGGGCTGGACCGCGCCGTGCTGGGCGCACCCGCGGAGGCCGCCGAGCAGTTGTGGGCGCTTGCGCAACGGTTCGACGTCGATGAGGTGATGGTCCACCCGGTCGCCTCGGCCCGCCGCGGCACCGACCCGGCGACCGCGCCGGCGCGGGTTGCGACCCTGGAATTGCTCGCCAAGGAGTTGTTCTAACCGGTCAGTCCGTGAGAGCCGATCGCTCGGAATCGACGTGGCCCGCGATCGCGCTCCTGGACGTGATCCAGCGCCGGAGTTCGTCCGGCGGCAACGGCGGGCTGTGCACGAACCCCTGGGTGATGTTGCAGCCGTAACGCCGCAGCGCGCTCAGGGTCGCCTCGTCTTCGACTCCCTCGGCGACGAGGTCGGCGCCCAGGTTCTGCGCCAAGTCCACGGTTGACTGCACGATGGCGACCGATCGGGGGTCCTGGGCGAGCCGCGCCACGAATCGCCTGTCGAGTTTCAGCTCGTCGACCGACACATCCTGCAGGCGGGCCAGCGACGACCATCCGGTGCCGTAGTCGTCCAGCGAGATGCGAACGCCGAGAAGTTGCAGGGCGGCGACGGTGTTGCGGGACCGATCCGAGTCGACGAGGGCGCTCTCGGTGATCTCGACAATCAGCGCGTCGGGGGGTAAGCCGTGGGTCCGCAGCAGTCGCTCGATGGTGACCGCGAGGTCGAGGTCGAGCAGGTTCGTCGTCGAGAGGTTCACCGCGACGGTCAGCGGTAAGCCCTGGTCGCGCCAGGACCGGATCTGCTCGAGCGTGAGGTTGATGGTGCGATTGGCCACCGTGCGCATCAAACCCGCACGTTCGGCGGCCGGGAGGAATTCCTCCGGCATCAGCAGCCCGCGGGCGGGATGCTGCCAGCGCAGCAGCGCCTCGACGCTGTGGACAGTTCCGTCGCTCGCGTTGACCTTGGGCTGGTAATGCACCGTCAACTCGTCGCCGTCGATCAGGGCGGCGCGCAGCTCCCCGACGAGGTTGGGGTCGTGGTCACGATCCAGCTCGAAGGTGGGCTCGTACACCGCGATCTTGCTGAGGGCGGACTTGGCGTGCGGGATCGCCGCCTCGGCGCGATTCAACAGCTCCTGCGGATGGTCGCAATGGTCGGGGTAGAGCGCAATGGCGATGCAGGCATCGATCTGCACACTGATCGCATCCAGTTCGAATGGGATGCTGACGCATTCGAGCAACCGACCCGCTTGGGCGCGTGCGGCGACGAGGTCCGATCCCTCGCCGAGCAGGATGGCGAATTCTTCATCGCTCACGCGCGCAAGCAGATCGTCCCGACGCACGTTGTGCGCGAGTCGGTTTGCGATGTGCCACAACAGCTCGTCGCCGAAGTGGGGGCCGACCGAGGCGTTGATCTCCCGCAGCTTATCGAGATTCAGCAAGAGCAGCGCACGATGCGATGCCGTTCCGGCGGGTGACGCGGAAGCCGACAGCGCGGTCAGCGCCGTCGCCAGTGATCGGCGATTGGGCAGGGTGGTCAATTCGTCGGTCATGGCCTGCTTGTGGCTTTCGGCCAGCATGCTGACATCCCGGAAGGTCACCGAGAATCGGGCGGCGACCGCAACGAGGCTCAGCGCGGCGAGCGTCGAGGCGAGCCGGGAATCGTGCCCCAGGATGGCGACGCCAAGCGCTACGACGGTGCATGTCACCGGCACCGCGTAGGAGCCGAGTCCGTGCCGCGGCGCGGGTGCCGGTGACGACCAAGGCGCCCAGCTGGCCAGCGCCACCAGCAGCGACGAAGCCGGCCAGAGCGCGTCCAGCGTGGTGCCTACCTGGTATGAGCCCTCCGCCGTCTGGAAGAGGTACACCGCGTCCGCGACCGCGAAGCCAACCAGCCCCACGACAAGAAAGCCCCAGCGAAACTCGCTGCGCCACCCGAGGATTGGCAGCATGCCGACGGCCAAGGCCAGCAGCACCAGATCGCCCCACGGATAGACCAGACCGACCAGCACGGTGGCGGGTGTCCGGGCGGCGGCGGCGTGCATCGGCCCTGCCCGCAGCGCCGCGGCCAGCGCGGCTACGGCCAACGCGCACACCAGGGAATCGAGGCGGATAGGCATCGGCACCCGTTTCAGGCGCGATCGCATCAGCAGCAAGATCCCGGCGTAGACGAATGGATAGAACGCCAGGTATTCCGGATCGGCAACCGACGGCGACTGAGCGTTCGGCACCCACAAGGCGTAGGCGACGTCACCGAGCGCCGACTGTGCCATGCCCGCCGCGATCAGGGACCACGCAATCCGGTCGGCCTTGAGGCGGTGCGCGCGAACGGCGATCAGCCCGGCCGCCAGCAGGTTCAACGCCGAATACAAGGATTTCGAAAAGAAGACGCTGTGGCTGGCATTCGGGAAGAGGATGCTGGTCACGGTGAAGGAGATCACACCAATCATCAAGACAGCCAAGGCAATCCGGATTGGCGTCGGCGGCCACCGAATGCCGTCGATATCATCCTGCGGTTGCAGCGGCGTTGGCGTTCCCGCGTCAGCGGCGCGCCGCAGCCTCGGTCCGGTGCTCGTCTCAACGACCGGCACTGCGACCGAGGCCGGCCCGACCAGTGCGGTCGAGAACGAGTAGGAGAGCGGCAAATCGGGCACGAAGCTGCGAACGCATTGGCCGCCTTCGCGTTTGGCGGTATACATGGCCAGGTCGGCGTGCCGGAGGAGCTGCTCGACGCTGCAGTCCGACGCGCCGGTGGCCACCGTGAAGCCGACGCTCGGTCGGACCGGTATGGGAACGCCCTCGACCAGGATCGGGGCATTGAACGCCTCGAGCACTCGATGCGCCGCCGCATGCGACTCCTCGACGGAACCCTCGAGGAGCACGGCGAATTCGTCACCACCGAAGCGAGCGGTCACGCAGTTGTCGCCCAAGGTGGCGGTGAGCCGCCCGGCCACCCGGACCAGCAGTTCGTCGCCGGCGGGGTGGCCGAGGGCGTCGTTGACCGATTTGAAGTTGTCGAGATCGAGGCACAACACCGCTATCGGAGCGATGTCGCAGCTTTGTCGGGCGACGGCCTGTTCCAGTTGGTCGATGAAATACGCCCGATTGGCCAGTCCCGTCAGACTGTCGCGGAACGCTTCCCGCGCGACCTCGGAAAGCAAACTCTGGTTCTCCATCAACACGACGAACTGACGTAAGAGCACCGCGGCCACCAGGATTCCCAGCGCGACCAGTAACGGTCCGTGCGCCATCAGGCCCACCGCGTGGCCCAACCCGACGGCGGCGGCGACCAGCAATGGCAGGTACGGCAGCCACAGCCGGGTACGCGACAGCATTTCCTCATCGCGCGACGCCGCCACCGGGGACTCGTAGACGCTCGACAGCGCGGCCAGCGCGATCATGCCCAGCCCGGCCACCCTGCCCAGGTCGACAAGATCGCTGACCTGATAGCTGCCGATCCCGCTCTTGAACACCATCGCGATGTCGGAGACGCTGATGGTCGCCACGCCGCCGGCCAGCAGGTTGCGGCTCGGCTGGTCGCCGCGACGTCCCCGGGACAGCATCAGGATCGCGGTAGTCAACAGGACGACGTCGTTGAAGATTTCGGCGACCGTTGTCGCCCGCGAACCGCTGTCCTCGCGCAGCTGTTTGTCGAGGACGAATTCCCACGACACCACGAACAGCGACGTCGCCACGATGAGACCGTCCAGCACCAGTCGCCGCGGACTGTGGCGGGAGAAGCGCGACAACAGCAACAGCGATGCAAAGGCGCCGAACGGCCAGAGCAGCAGCACGATCTCGGCGGCGGCCGGATGCGTGGCGTGGGCCAGTTCCGGACGCACGTCGTAGACCGCCCAGATGACCTCGCCCGCCGCCCAGCCCAGCTGGGCGATCACCAATGCCAGCCATCCGCGTCGGTGGCGCCCGGCCGCGGAGCGGGCGGCGTAGCCTGCACACCCCGCCCCGAACAGCAGGCATATCGCGAGAGCGATTTCGTCGACCGGCCGGGTCGCGTAGGCGCCCTCCCAGCCGCCGATCGAGGACCCGACCACCAGGGCGCCCGCGAAACCGTATGCACCGACGACGAGCCAACCAAGGCGTGGGGGCAGCCGGAACCGTCGCCAGGGATTTTCCGCCCAGGGTTTCATGCCCACTCCAGCCGATCCCGCGCCGTGCGGTGAGCAATCGAGGAGTTCACCGCGCTAGAGGAGAATAAACCTCCGCGCCGGGTTCGGGGTCAACGCCGCGTGAGTACGACGACCGGAATCGGCCGCGACGTCTTCTCTTGATAAGCCGTGTACCGGTCGCCGTTGTTCTTGTTGACGATCTGCCATAGCCGCGAGTAATCGGCATCGTCCGGCAGCACCGGGCGAGCGGTTACCGCGAAACGCCTTGGCCCGACGTTGATTTCCACGTCGGGATGCTTGCGCAGGTTGTGATACCAACCGGGCGCGCGCGGATCTCCCCCCTTGGAGGCGACGATCAGGTAGTCATCGCCGTCGCGCGCATAGGTGAGCGCCGCGGTTCGGGCCTGGCCGGTCTTGGCGCCCACGGTGTGGAGCAGCAGGCTGGGTATCAGCAGCGCGCGATGACCGATCCAGCCGTTCGTCTTGCGATAAACGGTGTCGTGCGCGCGCAAAATGTGCGGCAGTAAACGCTGCTCGACCCAGGACGGAAGTGCCATCCGCCCAGTATTACTGGCTGGCGTCGATGCGGGCCAGTGCCGAGCGCAGGATTTGCGCGGTGGCATCCCGGTCGGGGTCGCGCCGCAGCAGCATCCCTTTGGCGACCGACAGCTTGTCGCCGTTGCGCCGGGGCAGCACGTGCAGGTGGATGTGGAACACCGTCTGAAAGGCGGCGCTGCCGTCGTTGATGGCGATGTTGGTCGCGTCGGCCAATTCCGTCGCGCGGGCGGCGCGGGCGATTCGTTGGCCGATGGCGATCATCCCGGCCAGCGTCTCCGGCGGCGTATCCGTGAGATCCACGGTGTGCCGCTTGGGCATCACCAGGGTGTGGCCGCGGGTGAACGGGCGGATGTCGAGGATGGCCAGGTAGTCGTCGTCTTCACAGATTCGGATGGCCGGGGCCTCCCCGGCGACGATCGCACAGAACACGCAGGACATGTCGCCCACGGTACTGGCCGGGGGATACGCTGCCGCAGTGGACGCTCGCGACGTGGCCTTTGCCGGCGCGGCGGCTCAGGCGCGGATGCTGGCCGACGGCGAACTGACGGCGCCCGACCTGCTCGAGATCTACCTGGAGCGGATCGCGCGGCTGGACAGCCAGCTGCGCTGCTACCGCGTGGTGCTCTCTGACAGCGCGCGCTATGAGGCCGCCGTCGCGCAGGACCGCCTCGACGCGGGCGAGCGGCTCCCGCTGCTCGGGGTGCCGATCGCGATCAAAGACGATGTCGACGTCGTCGGCGAAGTGACGACGTACGGCAGCGGCGCACACCGGCCCGCCGCGACCTCCGACGCTGAGGTGGTCCGCCGACTACGCGCCGCGGGTGCCGTCATCCTCGGTAAAACCAATGTGCCCGAGTTGATGATGTTTCCCTACACCGAGTCGCTGACCTTCGGTGCGACCCGCAACCCCTGGAACCTCAGACGCACTCCCGGCGGCAGCAGTGGCGGCAGCGCCGCCGCGGTGGCCGCCGGCTTGGCTCCGCTGGCGCTGGGATCCGACGGTGGCGGCTCGATTCGCATCCCGGCGATCTGGTGCGGCCTGTTCGGGGTCAAACCGCAACGGGATCGGGTGTCGTTGGAGCCGCACGACGATGCGTGGCACGGGCTGAGCGTCAACGGCCCGCTGGCCCGGTCGGTGCTCGATGCCGCACTGTTCCTCGACGCGACGTCAACGGTGCCGGGGCCCGAAGGTGAGTTCGTCGCCGCGGCGACGCGTGACCCCGGCCGCCTGCGAATTGCCCTGAGCACCAAGGTCCCAACGCCCCTGCCCGTCAGGATCGGCAAGGAGGAGCTCACGGCGGTCGAGCAGGCCGGCGCGCTGCTGCGCGATCTGGGCCATGAGGTCATCACCGCCGACCCCGACTATCCACCGTCGGCCGTCATAACCAATTACCTGCCCCGCTATCTGCGCGGCATCAGCGACGACGCCGATTCACTAGCTCACCCCGAACATCTCGAAGCGCGCACCCGCAACCTGGCACGGGCCGGTTCGTTTTTTTCGGACCGCCGGATGACCGCCCTTCGTGACGCGGAGCCGGCGGTCAGCACCCGGATTCAGTCGATCTTCGACGACGTCGACGTCGTCGTCACCCCGGGCAACGCAACGGCCCCCTCCCGCATCGGCGCCTACCAACGCCGCGGCGCGGTCTGGACGCTGCTGGCGGTGGCGCAGCGCGTGCCCTACCAGCAGGTCTGGAATCTGACCGGGCAGCCCGCGGCGGCCGTGCCGTGGGACTTCGACGGTGACGGCCTGCCGATCGCCGTGCAGCTGGTGGGCCGGCCGTACGACGAGGCGACGTTGTTGTCGTTGGCCGCGCAGATCGAATCCGCCAGGCCGTGGGCCCACCGGCGACCGCCGGTGTCATAAGCGCGGCACTAAGGTTTCGCGCCAGGCGGCGAGCTTGGCGCCCGGCCGCATGGCGTGAGCCGGGCTGCTCGACGGCAGCCGCCGGTACTCGACCCGCTCGTCGGTCTCGGCTAGCCTGCGGTACAGCTCCGTGGCTTTGGCGCCGTTGAAGTAGACCCGTGCGATGGTGGGGTACCGCGCGAACAGTTCACCGAAATCGTTGACCACCAAGCTTTTCGGCTCGATTGCCGAGTCCGCGCTGCCGGCACGGCGGCATGCGCGTAACACGTCCCAGAGGGCCACGCCGGCCGATTGCAGCGCCGCCAGCCGTGTTTCGTAGGGCGCCGCCCCGTCGAACCCGAACAGCTCACCGGTAATCGGCCAGAACGCATTTCGTGGATTGCCGTAGTACTGACCTACGGCCAACGATTGCACGCTCGGAAACGAACCCAGGATCAGCACCCTCGCGTGCTCATCGACGACCGGCGGGAATCCCCGCAGCAGTGGTGCGCTCATCGCTTCCCATCATGGCTCGCCGCCGTTGTACGTTGGCGACGTGGACGAGGACCTGCTCGACGGACTTGAGGGCAGCGCACGCACCGAGCGGGCGGAATTGGTGGAGTGGCTGCTCGAGCAGGGCATCACCGCCGAAGAGATCAGGGCGAACAACCCACCACTGTTGCTCGCCACCCGCCGCCTCATCGGTGACGACGGCACCTACGTGTCCACCCGGGAGATCAGCGAGACCCACGGCATCGACCTCGACCTGCTGCAACGGGTGCAGCGCGCCATCGGCCTGGCGAGGGTGGACGACCCCGATGCCGTCATCCACATGCGTGCCGACGGTGAAGCCGCGGCCTATGCCCAGCGTTTCGTCGAACTGGGTCTGGATCCCGAGCAAGTGGTGCTGGTGGTCCAGGTGCTCGCCGAAGGCTTGTCACGCGCCGCCGAGGTCATGCGCTACACGGCGCTCTCGGCGATCATGCGGCCCGGGGCCACCGAGCTGGAAATCGCCAAGGCGTCAAAGGCATTGGTCGGCCAAATCGCGCCCGAGCTCGGCCCGATGATCCAGCACATGCTGTTCATGCAGCTGCGCCACATGATGGAGACCGAAGCGGTCAACGCCGCCGAGCGCGCCGCAGGCAAACCCCTGCCGGGCGCGCGCCCGATCACCGTGGCCTTCGCGGACCTCGTCGGCTTCACCCGGATCGGCGAGGCGGTGTCGGCGGAGGAACTAGGGCTTCTGGCCAACCGGCTGGCGGTCCTGGCCCGAGACATCACCGTCCCGCCCGTGCGGTTCATCAAGACGATCGGCGACGCGGTGATGTTTGTCTGCCCCGACCCGCTGCCCATGCTCGACGTTGTGGTGAAGCTCGTGGAAGCCGTCGACACCGACAACGACTTCCCGCGGCTGCGCGCGGGCGTGGCCTCCGGCATGGCGGTGAGCCGGGCGGGCGACTGGTTCGGCAGCCCGGTCAACGTCGCGAGCCGGGTCACCGGTGTGGCGCGCCCGGGCACCGTGCTGGCGGCGGACTCGGTCTGGGAGGCCATCGGTGACGCCGGCGAGTTCGATGGTTCGTTCGCCGGGGCGCGCCGCCTCAAGGGCATCAAGAATGAGGTAAAGCTGTTCCGGATCCGCCGGGGCGATGGGTCCAATGAAGGCGGGTGACTCGGAAATCCCGGCGGACATGGGCAGGCCCGGACGACACTAGGGGGCGTTGGACTCCGTCATGCGCGGGTCCTACGCGGCCGGTCTTCTACCCTGACTTCCGGCGCTTGGAATTGGTCGTTCCGGGCCTGCTTCGCTACCAAAAATACAACTTTGAACAGCCCATATCAACAGGTTCTCCGCAGTTGGACGCACCGTTTGGCGGGGCACCGTCGCCGCGACGGGGTTCGCCGCGGGTGAACGCTATTCCATTTCAGTTGTAACGGTGTAATCATGTAATTATGAAATCGCATCACGCGCATGGCCGGCGCTGTGGCCGCCCCGGCGGCTGGCAGCAAGCACAGCAACCCGACGCCAGCGACGCCCCGGAATGGTTCGCCGGGCGCCTGCCAGAAAGCTGGTTCGACGGCGACCCGACGGTCACCGTCGACCGCGAAGAAATCACGGTCATCGGACGGCTGCCTGAACCCGAAGGCCCGGAGAAAGGGGAGACCGAGGCCCGTGCTGAAGGACGCGCCTCGCGGTTCCGCGAGGAAACCCGTTCGGAGCGCATGCGCATCGCTGACGAAGCGCAGGATCGCTACGGCCGCAAGGTTTCCTGGGGCGTCGAGGTCGGTTCCAAATTCGGCGCCGAGCGAATCCTGTTCACTCACATCGCAGTACCTGTGATGACGCGCTTGAAGCAACCGGAACGGCAGGTGCTCGACACGCTGGTCGATGCCGGCGTCGCCCGGTCTCGCGCCGACGCACTCGCGTGGTCGGTCAAGCTGGTCGGTGAACATGCCGAGGAATGGCTGGCCAAATTGCGTAGCGCCATGTCGGCGGTCGACGACTTGCGCGCGGAGGGACCGGACCTTCAGTCGTAGGCAAAGCCGCAGCGCGCCTTCGGCTTTAACGCTCGTTACCCGTTGTCGACTTTGGCGACGATCTTGTCGACGATCTGGGTGCCCTGATCGCTGATGTGATATCCGCACGCGTTGACGTCGACGATCACATTGTTCGCCACGCTCATCGCGCGCTGGCACTCCCAGCCGTCGGCGCCTTCCTGGGTGTCCAGCACCGCGATCTTCGGCGGACCGCCTTGAATTTGTGCAAACGTCCACCGGTACGTCTTGCCCTTGTTGGTCACCGCCACCGTCTTGCCCGCGCAGCCCTTCCACTTCCCCGCCGAAGTCTGCAGGAAGGCCTGGGCCTTATCGGCGGATGGGAAAAGGACAACGGCCTGGTTGACCCAATGGTCGTAGTTGTCTCCCGGCTCGGAAGACACCAGCCCGCTCACCGCTGAGTAACCGGTGCCCGCGTACACCGGGCTTTGGGTGGTATAGAGCGCTCCCTGGCAGTCGGGCTGCGACACCGTCAGCGACGAGGTGTCCATTGCCTGAATGGGCTTGCCGGGCTCCATGGTCGAGGAGCCCATGACGGAGTTGATGTCGGAAGCGCCCAGGAGAAGCGCGCTGAGGCGCTCGGCCGGTATCGGATCGGGAGGCGGCACCGGCTTGGGTCGTACGACTAGCCAGATGCCGATGCCGCTGGCGATGAGAACGAGCACGGCGGCGACGGCGGCGATGATGGGCCAGGGGTTGCGTCGTTTGGGTGGGGGTTGGTTCCAGGCGGGGGCACCGGTGAATTGTGCTGGGGCCTGTGGTGGTGGTGGGCTGCCCCAATTGGCGTTGGCGGCTGGGTAATAGGG
>NZ_LQPH01000171.1 GCF_002102255.1 Mycobacterium nebraskense | reverse complement strand
TTTCCGGCCGGCAACACACGAAGCCAAAGGTCAACGCACTGGGCCATCACCGACTCCCGAAAATGTCCTAAGTCGGGTTACACAGTGGTGTATGTGCTGGCTGTCGTGTTGGTGGCGTTGACGATCCTTCCGGCGTTGTTCTTGCCAAGGAAGGCACACATAGTCAGCGATTAGCCGCCATCACCCGCGGAAACAAGATCTTCGCAATTCGTATCACTTGTCCATCGGGTCGGTCGCTCGCTCTGACTTGATCGTTGATGGCGTCATTGAGCCACAGTGTCTGGCTCATTGTTGGCCATGTTCGCGGCCAACGCTTACGCGTCCCGGACGCCCAACCCCAAATCGATGACGACGCAGCTACCGCTGCGGACCGCCACCGGGATCGCCTTCCTGGCCGTCGCTGCTACGGTGACCGCCGGCGGCAGCTAACAGCCAGGCGTACTGGAATGCGGTTTCTTGCCACGCCTTGTAGCGGCCACTGACTCCGCCGTGTCCGGCGTTCATCTGGGTCTTCAGCAGAATCGGACTGCCGTTGGCGTTGGCGTGCCGCAACGCCGCCACCCACTTGGCGGGCTCCACATAGTAGACCCTGCTGTCGTTCAGCGAAGTCATCGCCAGAATGGCCGGATAGTGCCTGCCCTCGACATTCTCATAGGGCGAATATGACTTCATGTAGGAGTAGACGTCCTTGTCCTGCAACGGGTTTCCCCATTCGTCCCATTCGGTGACGGTCAACGGCAGGGAGGGGTCGAGGATGGTGGTCAGCGGGTCGACGAACGGGACCTGCGCGAGGATGCCGGCGAAGAGCTCCGGCGCCAGGTTCGCGACCGCGCCCATCAGCAGGCCGCCCGCGCTGCCGCCCAATGCCACCAGCTGCTGCGGCCGGGTGACTCCCGTGTCGACCAAGTGCCTTGCCACGGCGACGAAGTCGGTGAACGTGTTCATCTTCTCCAACAGCTTGCCGTGCTCGTACCACGGCCGGCCCATCTCACCGCCACCGCGGATGTGGGCGATGGCGAACACCATGCCGCGGTCCAGCAGCGACAACCGAGCGATGGAGAAGCTGGGGTCGGTGCATATCTCGTAGGCTCCATAGCCGTAAAGCAAGGCCGGCGCGGGGTATTCGATGCCGGCGCGCTGCACGATGGACACCGGGATCCGGGTGCCGTCGTCCGCGAGCGCCCAGTCACGCCGCTCTACGTAGTCGGCGGTGCGGTAGCCACCCAGCACGGGTTGCTCGCGCAGCAAGGTGCGTTCGCCGGTGGCAAAGTCGATGTCGTATACCCGCGCCGGGACGACCAGCGACCCCGCTCTGATCCGCAGCTTGGGCGCATCCCAGCTCGGGTTTCCGGCGAGACCCGCCGACATCAACTCGGAATCGAACGAAATCTCCTCGGGCTCACCGTATTCCCCGTAGGAATCGATGTCCCACACCTGGAGCCGGGGCAACGCCTCCCGTCGGTAGCTGACCACCAGATGGCGGGCGAAAGCATCCACCCCGTCGAGCCGAACATCGTCGCGGTGCGGGATCAGGGTGCGCTGCAGGGTCGGTTCGCTGACCGGCGCCTCGGTCAGCGTGAAGTTCACCGCGTCCTCGTTGTGCAGAATAAGGAACCGGTCCTGCCCGCCGATCACCGCGTGCTCGACCGCGTACTCGACGCCTTCGCGCCGTGGCAGCACGACGGTGAACTGTGCGTGCGGATCAGCGGCGTCGGCGTACCGGAACTCCGAGGTGATGGACGAACCCGATGCGATGAAGACGTAGGCCTCGCTACGGGCGAGCCCTACGCCGAGCCAAAACCGTTCGTCAGCCTCGTGATACACCAACTCCGACGCCTCGCCCGAGCCCACGTGGTAGCGCCAGACCTTGTCGGGGCGGTGGGCCTCGTCCAGGGTCACGTAATACACGGTGCGGTTGTCGGCCGCCCAGGTCGCCCCCGCCCCGATGTCGACGATCTCATCCGGATACAGCTCGCCGGTGCGCAAGTCCTTGAAGCGCAGCGTATAGCGTTCGTCGCCGACGACGTCGACGGAATATGCCAGCAGATCTCCGTCCAGGCTGACAGTGGCGGCGCCGAGCGCGAAGAATTCGTGACCCTGCGCCTCTGCGTTCGAGTCGAGCAGGATCTGCTCACCTGGGATTTCGGTGTCCTCTTCCAGGATCGGCGGATCCCAGTCATCGGGACCGCTCACCGGACAACGGCACTGGACCCGATACTGCTTTCCCTCGAAGGTGCGGGCGTAGTACCACCAGTCGCCCTGCCGGGTCGGCACCGACAGGTCGGTCTCCTTGGTACGCGCCTTGATCTCATCAAAGATCTTCTGCCGCAACGGCTCGAGATCAGCCGTCATCTGATCGACGTAGTCGTTCTCCGCCTCTAGGTAGGCGATGACTTCAGGGTCGGACTTGTCGCGCAGCCATTCGTAGGGATCGATGAAAACATCGCCGTGATGCTCGCGTCGGGTCTCCTGCCGCTTGGCGACGGGCGGCAGGGGCGCACCGGCGTGTGTTTCCGTCATGCGCCGATCCAGTCGCCGAAATTCAAGCCGGAAATGCGTTCGTAGGCATCGATATAGCGGCCCCGAGTGGCGTCGATGATGTGGTCGGGCAGCGGTGGTGGCGATTGTGGGCCGTGGCGGTCCCATCCGGACTCGGGGCTGGTGAGCCAGTTACGGACGAACTGCTTGTCGAAGCTTGTCTGAACCACCCCAACCCGGTACTCCTCAGCCGGCCAGTATCGCGAGGAGTCCGGTGTGAAGATCTCGTCGGCCAGCAGCAGGTTGCCGTCGCGGTCGGTGCCGAACTCAAACTTGGTGTCGGCGATGATGATTCCTCTCGTCAAGGCGTGGTCGGCGGCCTGAACGTAGATCTGCAGCGTGCGGTCGCGCAGCTGGTTGGCGCGAACCGCGCCCACCAACTCGATCACCCTGTCGAACGAGATGTTCTCGTCGTGGTCCCCCAGCGCGGCTTTCGTGGCCGGCGTGAACAGCGGTTCGGAGAACTTGCTGGCCTCGACCAGGCCGGGCGGCAAGGTGATGCCGCAGACCTTTCCCGTGGCCTGATAGTCCAGCAATCCCGAACCGGTGAGGTAACCGCGCGCCACACACTCCACCGGCAGCATGTCCAGCCGCCGCACCACCAACCCGCGCCCCAACACCTCTTCGGGGATGCGTGGATCGTCCGGTGGCCCGGCCAAATGGTTGGGAGCGTCGACCAGACCGAAGAAGAAGACGCTCATCGCGGTCAGGATGCGGCCCTTGTCCGGGATCGTGCTGTCGAGGACGTAGTCGTATGCCGAGATCCGGTCGGTCGCGACCAGCAGCAGATGTTCGTCGTCGACGCGATAGATCTCGCGGACCTTGCCGCTGGCCAGGTGCTGGTAGTCGGACAGTGCGGGACGCATCGGGTCAGCCTATCGGGCACCCGAGTAGGGGCCGTGTGTCGGGAGCTGTGCTGGGATCGAGACTATGACACCGCGGTTTTTGCCCTACTCCACCAGACCCGGCCGGCTGATGGCCCAGCTACTCAGCGACTTCGCCGTCGTCCTGTGGACCGCTATCTGGCTGCTCGTCGGCCTGGCGGTTTACGACGCCGTGTCGACGATCGCCGAGGCCGGTCGGCAGGTCGAGAGCGGCGCGCATGGCATCGCCGGCAATCTGGCTTCGGCCGGCCACGGCGCACAGCACATCCCTTTGGTGGGGGACGCGGTCAGCCAGCCGCTGAACTCCGCCAGTCAGTCCGCGCTGGATCTTGCGGGCGCGGGCCACGACCTGGACTCCACCGCGAGCTGGCTTGCGGTCCTGCTGGCGATGGCCATCGCCGCCGTCCCGATCCTCGTCGCGGACGTGCCGTGGCTTCTCCTGCGGCTGCGGTTCTTTCGACGCAAATTGACGGTGACCGCCCTGGCCGCGACGCCGGCCGGCGAGCAACTCCTTGCCCTGCGGGCGTTGACGAACCGACCTCCGGGAAAACTCGCCGCGGTCAGCACGGATCCGGTCGGTGGGTGGCGCCGGGAGGATCCGGCCACCATCCGGGCCCTGGCCGCGCTCGAATTACGGGCGGCCGGCATCTCGATTCGCGGGCTGTAGCAGCGCGCGGCCGACGAGCAGCAGCCCGGCGACGACCACAACGAGCCACGCCGCCAACGCATCCCAGAAGAAAACCAACGAAACCGTCAGCAACGACCGCTGGCCGATCTCGGCCGCCATGGCGTAGCTGGCGGCGGAATACATGCCCAGCGGGAAGATGAACGCCCACCACACGCCGGAGAAACGCAGCATGCTGGGGCGCCGGCTGATTCGGTGCAGGCCGAAGTAGATCAGCGGAGGTATCCAGAGGGTGGCCGTCACCCACGTCACGACGGTGACCATGCGGACCGGCCCGGCCAGCCAGGCTGGAGCCAGGACATGGATGTTGTCGCCGGCCAGCGTCGCAATCGCCATGCCGCCCATCAGGATCCAGGTGTCCGGCTCGAATCCGTCGCGGTCCTGCCGCTCGTTGACGACTCGCCACAAGATCAGCCAGGTCATCAGCCCGTAGATCAAGATCGCCGCCACCCACACGACCACGGCCACCGCCAGCCACCAGCGATGACCGGTGTGGAAGGCCGCCCGGGCGATCACGATCGCCAACCCGGACGTGCCCACGCTGGCCAGTTCCCACGCCCCGTGGGCATGGTCGCGCAGCGCCGCCCACCTGCGCGCCAACATATTCCGCGCGCTGACCCCGATCAGCACCAGCCAGGAGCACAGCCCCACCGCGCCGAGCACCCGCAGGACCCAGACATTGGACGACAGCCGGGTGTCGATCACCGCGCAGGCCGCGACGAAGGTGAACAACCGAAGGGTGACATCGGGATCAGTCAGGTCCCAGCGCAATGTCCGGCGCCTACCCACGGCCGCCGCAACCACCAAGGCGACCAGGAGAACCAGACCGATGGTGGCGATGACGCCCAGCGTGTCGCTGATCCAGCTGTAGCGGTGGTTGTGCGCGGCGATCGACAGAATTCCGGTTGCCATCACCGCGGCGAAGACGTCCGGTGTCGGCTCGACATCGGACGGTCGGATCGTCACCGCTCCTCGAGGAGTTCCACAACCAGGTGCCGGATGCCGGTATGCCGATTACTGCGAGCCCATTCGACCGGCCGGACAACCCGCACCGACTCAAACCGCGAAAGCAGCTCTTCGTAGAGCACCCGCAGTTCCAGGCGGGCCAGATTGGCGCCCAGGCAGTAGTGGACGCCCTGGCCGAACCCCAAGTGCGGGTTGGGCTTTCGGCTGATATCGAATTCATCGGCGCGCTCGAATAAGCCTGCGTCGCGATTCGCCGAGCCCTCCCAGATCTGGATCTTCTGTCCCGCCTCGATCGACTGCCCGCCGAGCGTGACGTCGCGTGTGGCGGTGCGCCGCTTGGACGGCGAGGGCGACGTCCACCGCACGATCTCCTCGACGGCGGTCGGCAGCGCATCGAGATCCGCACGCAGCGCCCGTAGTTGCTCCGGATGGTTGGCCAGCGCCAGCAGGCCGCCGGCGACCGCGTTGCGCGTCGTTTCCGCGCCGGCGCTGAACAGCAGGCTGAAGAACAGGTAGAGCTCGAGATCCGACAGCGACGGCGCATCCGCATCCTCGACCATCGCGTTGGCCACGACCGACAACATGTCGTCGGTCGGCTCGGCCCGCTTCGACGCGATCAACTGCTGGCCGTAGTCGTACATCCGCGACCCGGCCTCTTCGACCGACAGCTGCGAAAGGGAGGCCTTGCGCGAGCCGCCGAAGTCGAACTGCGGCTCGATGGCTTCGAACAGCCAATGTCGTTCGGACTCGGGCACTCCCAGCAGGATGCAGATCATCTGCATCGGCAGCTCGGCGGCGATATCGACCAGGAAGTCGAACGGTTCGCCGGGCACCACCGCATCCAGCAGCCGGCGGGCGCGGGACCGCAGATCGTCTTCGACCAGCCGGATCATTCGAGGTGTCAGTCCGGAGCTGACGAGTCGCCGGATCTGTGAGTGACGCGGGTCGTCCATCATGTTGAGCACTTGGCCGGCGATGGCCAGGTCCTGCAGCAGCGTGCCGCCGTACGGCCGCCCGCCACCGGTAACCGATGAGTATGTGGTCGGATCCTTCAGCACCTCAAGCGTTTCCGCATACGTGGCGACGGACCAGAAGCCCTCGCCGTCGGGGGTGTTGTCGGTGGGCTCGTGCCAGTACACCGGCGCCTCACGCCGGTGTATGGCGAACAAGTCGTGGGGAAATCCATTGGCGAAGTTGTCGAGATCGGTGAAGTCGATCCCCGCGAGCGCACCGGCGAGGGTCACAGGATCGCACCCGGGGCATACTTGGCGGCGTCCGGGTAGCGACTCACCAACGCGTCGACCATGGCGGCCACCTCGTCCACCTGGTCACCGGCGGCGCCGATGAATGCCTTCTTGTCGGCCAGCGCGGTGTCCAGCGCCGCTCGGTCCAATGGCAGTCGCTCGTCGGCGGCCAGTCGGTCCAGGAGGTCGGGTTCCGCACCGCGTTCCCGCATGGCCAGCGCGGTCGCGACCGCGTGTTCCCGTATCACGTGGTGCGCGGCCTCGCGCCCCATTCCGGCGCGGACCGCGGCGATCAGTACCTTGGTGGTGGCCAGGAACGGCAGGTAGCGATCGAGCTCTCGGGCGATCACCGCGGGGTAGGCGCCGAACTCGTCGAGCACGGTCAAGAAGGTTTCGATCTGCCCGTCGATGGCAAAAAAGCTGTCGGGCAACGCAACCCGGCGCACCACCGAGCAGAATACGTCGCCCTCGTTCCACTGCGCGCCCGCCAGTTCGGCGGCCATCGAGGCATAGCCACGCAGCACCACCTGAAGCCCGTTGACCCGTTCACAACTGCGGGTGTTCATCTTGTGCGGCATCGCCGACGACCCGACCTGGCCCGGCGCGAATCCCTCGGTGACGAGCTCGTGCCCGGCCATCAGCCGGATGGTGTGGGCCATCGACGACGGCCCGGCGCCGAGCTGAACCAGAGCCGAAAGCACGTCGTGGTCGAGCGAACGCGGATACACCTGCCCGACGCTGGTCAAAACGGTTGCGAAACCGAGGAATTGGGTCACTCGGCGCTCGAGTTCGGCCAGCTTGGCCGCGTCGCCGTCCAACAGGTCCAGCATGTCCTGGGCGGTGCCCATCGGGCCTTTGATGCCGCGCAGCGGATAGCGGTCGATCAACTCGCGCAGCCGGGTCAGCGCGATCAGCGTCTCTTGCGCAGCGGAAGCGAACCGCTTGCCCAACGTGGTGGCCTGCGCGGCGACATTGTGGCTGCGTCCGGCCATCACCAGGTCGCGGTAGGCCACCGCCCGCTCGGCCAGCCGCGCCGCCACCGCGATTCCATGGGAGAAGACCAATTCCAGGGACCGCCGGATCTGCAGCTGCTCCACGTTCTCGGTAAGGTCGCGGCTGGTCATCCCCTTGTGCACGTGCTCGTGACCGGCCAGCGCGTTGAACTCTTCGATGCGGGCCTTGACGTCGTGGCGCAGGGCCCGCTCGCGCTCCGCGATCGAGGCCAGATCGACGTCCTCGAGCACCCGCTCGTAGTCGGCGATGGCGTCCTGCGGAACGTCCACCCCGAGCTCCGCCTGTGCCCGCAGCACCGCCAGCCACAGCCGGCGCTCCGCAACGACCTTGGCCTCCGGCGACCAGATCGCGACCATTTCCGCGCTGGCGTACCGGGCGGCCAGGACGTTCGGAATGCTCACAGACATAGAGCTTACGATCGGCCTCCCCCGCTGACCGGCTTGCGGTCACATTGGCGGGCGTCGGCGCCATACCGTAGGCAGGATGTACTTCGCCGGCGTCGATCTGGCCTGGGCCGGGCGCAACCCGACCGGGGTGGCGGTCGTCGACGCCGGAGGCAGCCTTGTGCACGTCGGCGCCGCCGGCGACGACGCCACGGTTCTCGCCACGTTGTCGCCCTACGTGCGGGGGCAGTGCCTGGTCGCCTTCGACGCGCCGCTGGTGGTGACCAACCCGACCGGCCAGCGCCCCGCCGAAGCGGCGCTCAACCGCGACTTTCGCAGGTTCGAAGCCGGGGCGCACCCGGTCAACACCGCAAAACCGGAGTTCGCCGACGGGCCGCGTGCGGCGCGATTGGCGCGGGCGATGGGCCTCGATATGGACCCGCGGTCACCGGCTCCGCGGCGCGCCATCGAGGTCTACCCGCATCCGGCGACCGTGGTGCTGTTCCGCCTGGCGCGAACGCTCAAGTACAAGGCCAAGCCCGGCCGCGGCGTCGAGCAGCTCAAATCCGAGCTGCTGTTGCTGATGGACGGCATCGAGAAGCTCGCGCACGTTGCCGTGCCCTTGCACGTGGCGGGTCATGACGATTGGGTGCGGCTACGCAAGCGCGTAACCACCGCCCAGCGCAAAAGCGAGCTGCGCCGCGCCGAGGATCCGGTCGATGCCGTCGTCTGCGCCTATGTGGCGTTGTACGCGCAGCGCTGCCCGGCGGACGTGACGATTTACGGAGACTTCGCCACCGGGTACATCGTGACGCCTTCGCTGCCCGCCGACCGCACGGGCCGTTGATCAATGGGCGCGAGCACGTCGATCAGATCGACCACCGTCCCCAGCGCCGCCGCGTGCGGATCGCGGCCCTCGACCAACGCGGACACCACGCAACCGTCGACCGCACAGATCAGCGTGCACACCAGCTCGATGTGCACCGTGCGGCCGGATCGCTCGATGGCCTCGGCCACGGCCTCGGCGCGCTGCCGCAGGCTGCGGCGCATGGTCTCGCGCAACGCGGGCAGACGCGTGCATGCGATGTGTCGCTCGTAGCGCGAGATCAACTGGTCGCTGAGTCCCGGGCTGGACACGTCTCCGACAAGCAGGTCGACCAATACCTCGGCGATGGTTTCGGGTCCGCGACGCCGGCGGGAGAGGGCGGCGACCCGTGACCGCAGCTGCGCCACTTCGATCATCGCGATGTGTTCGACGGCGCGCGCGATCAAATCGTCAAGGGACGAGAAGTAATACGTGGTAGACGCCAACGGCAATCCGGCCCGCCGAGCGACGGCGCGGTGACCCACCGCCTCGAAGCCGCCTTCGGCAAGCAGCTCGGCGGCGGCGCTCACGAGCGCGTACCGCCGACGTTCTCCCTTAGGAGTAACTGCTGCCGTCACGAGTAGCCATCGTGCCAGTCAAAGTGGTACTGCATTGCCATTTCGGCCAAACGGCCCGCCGAACCAACATGGCATGATGGCCCGCATGCCCGACTTGAGTCGCCGTGCCCTGCTGGGGCTCGGGGCCAGCGCCGCCGCGGGCGCAGTGGGCACGTATGCGCTCGACATCCTGTTCAAGCCGCGAGCATCTCAAGCCATGCCGCTGTCGCCGGCCGGCACCCAAGCGCCGGTGGCGCCGCCGCCAGTCGCACCTCTCGAGCCGGCTCCCCCGGGTCAGCCCGCGCCCACCATGGTGACGGGTTCCTTCGTCTCGGCGGCGCGTGGCGGGATCAACACCAGCTGGGCCATCGCCCGTCCGCCAGGCCAGACCAAGGCGCTGCGACCGGTGATCGCGCTGCACGGCAAGGGCAGTGACGCATCCACGGTGATGGCCGGCGGCGTCGAACAGGGTCTGGCGCAGGCCGTCAACGCGGGGCTGCCGCCGTTTGCGGTGGTCGCCGTCGACGGCGGCGGCAGCTATTGGCACAAGAGGGCCTCCGGCGAGGACAGCGGGGCCATGGTGCTCGACGAGCTCATTCCGATGCTGAGCAACCAGGACCTGGACACCACGCGGGTGGCTTTCTTGGGCTGGTCGATGGGCGGCTACGGCGCATTGCTGCTCGGCGGTCGGCTGGGTCCGGCGCGCACCGCGGCGATCTGCGCGGTCAGTCCCGCACTGTGGCTCTCCTCCGGCGCGGCTGCGCCTGGTGCATTCGACGGGCCCGACGATTTCGCGGCGAACTCGGTGTTCGGGATGCCGGCGCTGGCATCGATTCCGATTCGGGTGGATTGCGGCGACAGCGATCCGTTTTACGCCGCGACCAAGCAGTTCATCGCGCAACTACCTCATCCCCCCGCGGGCGGTTTCTCACCCGGCGGGCACAACGGAGAGTTCTGGAGTTCGCAGCTGCCGGCCGAGCTGACCTGGATGGCGCCGTTACTGACGGCGTAATCGCGCTTGGCCATCGAGCGTCACGCTAGCGCGGCGGTGGGCATCAAGCGTCACGCCGGCGTTACGCTCGCGAAGGTGACCGCACCTTTCGATTGGGACTTCCGTTACGCCTGGCCGCGAAAGCCCATCCTGGCGGAAAACGTTGTGTGCACGTCACAGCCGCTGGCCGCCCAAGCGGGCCTTCGAATGCTCGCCGAGGGAGGAAGCGCGGTGGACGCGGCCATCGCCACCGCCATCGCCCTCACGGTGGTGGAGCCGGTTTCCAACGGCATCGGATCGGACGCCTTCGCCATCGTGTGGGACGGCCGACAATTGCACGGTTTGAATGCGTCTGGCCGCTCTCCCGCGGCCTGGACACCGGAATACTTCGGCGGCAACGCCGTTCCCGCGGTCGGCTGGAACGCGGTGACCGTGCCCGGTGCGGTGTCGGCATGGGCCGAACTGCACGCCAAGTTCGGCAAGCTCCCGTTCCAGAGGCTCTTCGAGCCCGCGATCCACTACGCCCGCAACGGCTTCCTGGTGTCACCGACCGTCGCGGAGCAATGGGCGGCGCAGGTCTCGCTGTTCGAAAAGCAGCCCGGCTTCGCCGCCGCATTCATGCCCGCTGGCCGAGCACCGAAACCCGGTGAGCAATTTCGTTTTACCGAGCAGGCCGCCACCCTCGAGAAGATCGCGACGACCAACGGCGAGACGTTCTACCGCGGAGAGCTGGCCGCCCAACTCGAGGCGCATGCGCTGGCCAACCACGGCGTGATGCGGGCCGGCGACCTCGCCGCTCACCGCGCCGATTGGGTAGGCACCATCAGCGGCACGTACCGCGGGTACACCGTCCACGAGATTCCGCCCAACGGCCACGGCATCGTCGCCCTGATAGCCCTGGGAATCCTGGAGCACTTCGACATGGCCTCGCTCCCAGTCGATTCCGCCGACAGCGTGCACCTGCAGATCGAAGCGGTGAAGCTGGCCTTCGCCGATGCGCAGGCCTACGTCGCCGACATCGAGCACATGCCGCTGCGCCCGAAAGACCTGCTGGACGGCGAATACTTGAGGCAACGCGCGGCCCTGATCGATCACGCGCGGGCGAAGTCGGCATCGGCGGGCGCACCGAGCGGGGGAACCGTGTATCTGACCGCCGCCGACGCCGCCGGGATGATGGTGTCGATGATCCAGTCGAACTACATGGGATTCGGATCCGGTGTCGTGGTGCCGGGCACCGGGGTATCGCTGCAGAATCGCGGCGCGAATTTCGCTGTGGCCGAGGGTCATCCGAACCGAGTGGGGCCGGCCAAACGCCCGTACCACACGATCATCCCGGGCTTCGTCACGAAAGACGGCGCCCCGGTGATGAGCTTCGGCGTGATGGGCGGAACGATGCAGCCCCAGGGCCACACACAGGTGATGGTGCGCATCGCCGATCACGGGCAGAATCCGCAGGCCGCGTGTGACGGCCCACGGTTTCGGTGGGTGCAGGGCATGCAGGTTGCCTGCGAGAAAGGCTTCCCGGCCGCAAC
Source organism: Mycobacterium nebraskense (assembly GCF_002102255.1). Classification (GTDB taxonomy): domain Bacteria; phylum Actinomycetota; class Actinomycetes; order Mycobacteriales; family Mycobacteriaceae; genus Mycobacterium; species Mycobacterium nebraskense. The sequence goes on along the minus strand of NZ_LQPH01000171.1, from coordinate 173,114 downwards.
GCTCGACGAGCTCCGCCACCGCGGACATGACCTGATCGCCGTGGACGACTACAACCAGTTCGGCAGCTGCCAGGCGATCTGGCGCCTCGACGGCGGCTACTTTGCGGCGAGCGATCCCCGCCGCGACGGCCAAGCCGCCGGTTTCTAGACGCTGATCTTGCCCTCCGCGGCCAACAGGGCGATGTCGCCTCGAAAGTGACTGCCGGGCAATCGGATCGACCGCATCAGCTCGTATGCCTGTGCCCGCGCGGCTGCGAGATCGGCGCCGGTGCCCACGACCGACAGCACCCGACCGCCCGACGAGACCACCTCGCCGTCGTCGCGCCGCGCCGTGCCGGCGTGCAGCACCCCCTCGGCTTCGGAACCCCCGACCACGTCCCCGACCCGAGGGCGGCCGGGATAGTTCTCCGCCGCCAGCACCACCGCGACGGCCGCTCCTTCGTGCCAGCGCAGCTCGCCGAAGTCGGCCAGTTTGCCGGTACCCGCCGCGTACAGCAGCTGCCCGAGCGGCGATTCCAGCAGCGCCAGCACGGCCTGGGTCTCGGGATCGCCGAACCGGCAGTTGAATTCGACCACAGCCGGCCCGTTGGCGGTGATCGCCAGTCCGACGTACAACAACCCGCAGAACGGGCTGCCACGCTGAACCATTTCGGCCGCAACGGGTTCGACGATATTGCCGACGATGTCCCGGTACACCTCGTCGGGAAGCCACGGAACCGGCGCGTAGGCGCCCATACCGCCGGTGTTGGGCCCGGTATCGGCGTCGCCGACACGCTTGAAGTCCTGCGCCGGCAGCAGCGGCACCACGGTTTTGCCGTCCACGACGCAGAACAGCGACACCTCCGGGCCGTCCAGATACGACTCCAGCAGCACCGGGTGGCCCGCCTCGAGCAGTCCGGCGGCGTGCGCGCGGGCGACGCCGCGATCCGCGGTCACCACCACGCCCTTGCCGGCCGCCAGCCGGTCGTCCTTCACCACCCAGGCCGGGTCGCCCCCCGGAGGCCCGAACCGGTCCAACGCAGCATCCAAATGCGCAGGGCTGTCAACGATTTCGCTGGACGCGGTGCGCACGCCGGCCGCGGCCATGACCTCTTTGGCGAACGCCTTGGACCCTTCGATGCGGGCGGCGTCCTTGCTGGGCCCGAAGCAGACGATGCCGGCAGCTCGCAGGGCGTCGGCCACGCCCAGCACCAGTGGCACCTCGGGACCGATGACCACCAGGTCGGCCCGGACCTCGCGCGCCAGGGCGACGACGTCGGAACCCGAGGTGATGTCGACGTCGTGCTGCTCGGCCACCCGGGCGGTGCCGGCGTTGCCAGGCGCGACGTATAGCCCCGTGACCTGGGGGTCTTTCCGAAGCGCGAGCAGCAGCGCATGTTCTCGGGCACCCGAACCGATCACCAGGACTCGCACGACACGACAGACTAGCCCGGGCAAACGCCGCACGCCTACGGCACCCGCATTCACAGGATTTTTTCGAGCAGATTTTTGAGGTGAACTATCGGGTCAGTCCTTGTCGCCCGAGTGCATCTTCAACGCGGCGTCCACGTTGGCCTTCTTGTCCTCTCCGGCGCCCTTCGCCGCGGCCTTCTTACGTTTCGCGATGACGGCGTCGACGGCGCCGTTGAGCGCCGAACCCAGCGGGAACCCGAGATAGTGGGTGAGGAAGACGGCCATCTCCTTCAGCTCGGTCTCGGTCAGCTCCCCGTTGAGCAACGCGGCGTTGATCTGAATCTCGGCCAGGTCGCGGTTTCCGATCGCTGTCACCGCCGTCAGCGTCATGATGCGCTTGTCGCGCATCGACAATCCCGGTCGGGTCCAGATGCTGCCGAACAAGTGGTCGACGGTCAGGTCGAAGTACGCGTCGCCCTCGATGTTGGGCATCTCCCAGCCGTAGACCTCGTTCATCTTCTCGAGGCCCTTGCGGCGAAGTTCGTCCATTACGCCTCTTTCTCTGTGTGTGGCACCCCGAGGCCGGCCGCCAACCCCTCGTACGCCAACCGGGCCAGCGGCAGGTCCACCGAAACCGCTTCGCCCAGTGCCAGCGCCAGGCTCAGGTCCTTCTCTCCCAGGCCGCGGGTGTGCATGAACGGTTCGTACAGGAAGTTACCCGGCTCAAGGTCTTTCATGTCCTCACGCACCATGATCGCGCCCGGCCCGCCGGTGAGGGCGTCAGTGTGACGCACCACCCGGCCGAGCGCCTGCAGATCCAGGCCCGCCGCCTCGGCCAATTTCATGGCTTCACACGCCGCGACATACGACGTGAACGTCAACATGTTGCGGGCCAGCTTCATTCGTGTCCCCGCACCCGGCTCACCGGCGTGGATGACCACCGCCGCCCAGTGTTTGAACGCCGGCTTGATCCGCTCGTACACCTCGCGATCGGCTCCCACCATCGTGGCAAGCTCACCCTTCGCAGCGGCAGCCGCACCACCGCTGACCGGTGCGTCGACGATGTGGATGCCCTGCTGCTTCAGGTTACGAGCCAGCTCCGCAGCCGTAGTGTCGCTGATGGTCGAGTGGATCGCGATGACCGTGCCGGGCTTGGCGTGGGCCGCCAGTTCGCCGACGACCTCGCGCACCTGCGCATCGTCCAACACGGTGACGTGGATGATGTCAGCGGCGGCCACGTCGGCGACGCGGTCGGCCAGGCTGGCGCCCTTCTCGGCCAGCGGCGTCATCGCCTCCGTCCGAATGTCGTAAACCGTCACCCCGCCCGGCCATTCGGTCATCTTCGTGGCCATCGGCGCGCCCATGTTGCCCAGCCCGATGTAGCCGAGTTTCAAGTGATCGCTCATGACCGAATTATCTGCCCGCCGTCGACGTTGAAAATCTGACCCGTGATCCACGATGCCTCACCGGAGAGCAAGAACAGGCACATCCCGACCAGATCCTCGGGAGTTCCCATGCGCGACAGGGGAAGACCCTTGACGATGTCGGCGACCATCTCCTGCGGGGTGGTGGTCCGGTTGGCCTCGGTGTCGATCGGCCCGGGCGCGATCGCGTTGATCCGGATGTTCTGGCCGCCCAGCTCGCGCGAGAGCTGCTGGGTCAGGCCGTTGAGGCCGACCTTGGCCAGACCGTAGTAGTTCGAGTACAACCACGCCGCCGTGGATGATTGGTTGACGATCGCCCCGCCGCCGCGCTTGGCCATCTTCTTGTAGACGGCGCGGGTGCACCACAACGCGCCGTCAAGGTTGACGCTCATGAACTTCTTGTAGTACTCGGGGTCGATGGTGAGCAGGAAGTCCAGCTTCATGCCCCCGAAGATCGCGGCATTGTTGACCAGGAAATCGATGCCGCCGAACTCGGCCAGCGCGCGGTCGGCCATCGCCTTCGCCGAGGCCGGGTCGGACACGTCGACCGGAACGCTCAGGGCCGTGCCGCCGTCAGCGACGATCTGCTTGGCCACCGCCTCGGCCGCGTCGGCCTTGATGTCGGCCACCACCACCGCGGCGCCCTCACGGGCCAGCGCCTCGGCGTACGCCTGACCGATCCCGCCACCGGAACCGGTGACGATGGCGACTTTGTTCTCAAACCGCATGCTCTCGAGCTCCTCTAGTTAACCGCTGTCGCAATGGTCTTGATTTCCAGGTACTCCTCGAAACCGGCCAGACCCATCTCTCGGCCGTTTCCGGACTGCTTGTAACCGCCGAATGGGGCATCGGCCGAATACCACACGCCGCCATTGACATTGATCGTGCCCGCGCGGACCCGCGCGGCAACCCTCGCCGCCCTATCCGGGTCAGCGCCGAACACGGTGCCCGACAATCCGTATGGCGAGTCATTGGCAATGCGCACGGCGTCGTCGTCGCCGTCGTGTGGAATCACCGTCAGGACCGGGCCGAAGATCTCCTCGCGCGCGCAGCGGGCGTCGTTGCCCAGCCCCGCGATCAAGGTGGGCTCTATAAAGAAACCGACTTCACGGTCGGCCGGGCGCCCGCCTCCGCACGCGAACGTCCCGCCCTCGGCGATGGCCGAGTCGAGATAGCCCTGTATCCGATCACGCTGGCGGGCCGAAATCACCGGGCCGCAGATGGTTCCGGGGTCGGTGGGGTCGCCGGCCTTGATGCCCCCCATCGTTGCGGCCGCGATGGAGACGGCTTCGTCATACCGCGCCCGCGGCACCACCAGCCGGGTGGTGATCGCGCATCCTTGCCCGGCGTGCATGCAGACCGAGAATCCCGCAACGCCCACCGCACCGCCCAAGTCGGCGTCGTCGAGGACGATGAAAGCCGACTTGCCGCCCAGCTCGAGGAAGACCTTCTTGATGGTGGCGGCGCCGTCGGCCATCACGCTGCGACCGGTGGCGGTCGACCCGGTGAACGAAATCATGTCCACCCGAGGGTCTTTGGCCAGCAGCGCACCCACGCTGTGGTCGCTGGACGTGACGATGTTGATGACACCGGGCGGAAAGTCGGTGTGCTCGGCGATGAGTTCCCCCAGCACGGCGGCACACCAGGGGGTGTCCGGGGCGGGCTTGAGGACGACGGTGTTTCCGGCGGCCAGCGCGGGCCCGATCTTGGCGAGGTTGATCTGGTGAGGAAAGTTCCACGGGGTGATCGCGCCCACCACGCCGACGGCCTCACGGGCGATGGTGCGCCGGGTAGGGATACCCATCGGCGACGCCTCGCCGAGATCCTGGTTGTACACGTAGGATTCGGCGGTATCAGCCGCGAACGCCAGGTCGTTGACCGGGACTTCCAGCTGAGCGATCCCCGTGAGCATTCGCGGCGCACCGACTTCGGCGATGGTCAGGTCCCGCAACTCTTCGAGGTGCTGCTGCATCGCCTCGCGCAGCTGCCGCACGCACCGCACCCGCAATTCGGTGTTGCGTGACCACTCCGTCTCATCGAAAGCGCGTCGCGCGGCGTCGATGGCGCGTCCCATGTCGTCGGCGTCGGCATCGGCCGCGGCGCCGAGCACTTCCTCGGTCGCCGGGTTGATCGTCGGGAAGGTGCCGGCGCTGCCGGGCGACATCTTGCCGTCGATGAAAAGTGCACTCACGCCGTCGGCCAACAAGGCCATCTCCCGCTCCCGTCTGTGCGGACCAAATCGAGCACGCGAATTTCAATGGATTTCAGTAGACAGTTGTCCGATATTGTCCGATGGAACCATAGCCGCCAGGCTGTCGACGGTGCAAGGGCCGATCTCGGCCGCAGGGGTTGCGCGGCGGGAAACAGCATATTAACCAGTATGTTTGCCGGTCGGGCTTGCTTCCGGTCGAGTCGGTCCGATAGCTTGGACATGTGTCCAGCGATGCACTGGTGACGATCACGTCTCAGGCCGAGCACCAGACCGGTCGGCCTGCGCGCAACCGCCGCCAGGAGGAGACCTTCCGCAAGGTGCTCGCGGCAGGCATCGAAACACTGCGCGAGAAGTCGTACGCCGACCTGACGGTGCGCGCGGTGGCAGCCCGCGCCAAGGTCGCCCCGGCCACCGCGTACACCTACTTCTCCTCGAAGAACCACCTGATCGCCGAGGTCTACCTGGACCTGGTGCGGCAGGTTCCCTACTTCACCGACGTCAACGAACCGATGCCCACCCGGGTTGAACAGGTGTTGCGTCACCTGGCCCTGGTGGTCGCCGACGAGCCCGAGGTCAGCGCCGCGTGCACGACTGCGTTGCTCAGCGGCGGCGCCGAGCCCGCGGTGACCGCCGCGCGCGACCGGATCGGCGCGGAGATCCACCGCCGGATCACCTCTGCCATTGGCCCCGACGCCGACCCCACCGCGGTGTCCGCGCTGGAGATGTCCTTCTTCGGGGCACTCGTTCAGGCCGGCAGCGGCGAATTCACCTACCGCGAGATCGCCGACCGGCTGGCCTATGTGGTGCGGCTGATCCTCACCGGCGCGGGAGAGACAAGCCAGGAGATAAGCACCGAATGACCGTTCATGTTGGCGACCACGAGCTGGTCCTCGATCCGTACGACTACGACTTCCACGAAGACCCGTACCCGTACTACAAGCGCCTTCGCGATGAGGCCCCGCTGTATCGCAATGAGGACCTGAAGTTCTGGGCGTTGTCGCGGCATCAAGATGTGCTGCAGGGTTTCCGCAACAGCACAACGCTATCCAACAAGTACGGCGTCTCGTTGGATCCGGCATCTCGCGGCCCGCACGCATCCAAGACAATGTCGTTTCTCGCGATGGATGATCCCGCCCATCTTCGGTTGCGGACGCTCGTGTCAAAAGGGTTCACGCCCAGGAGGATTCGGGAACTCGAGCCGCGCGTCACCGAGATCGCGACGCAGCACCTCGACACCATGCTGGAAAGGGCGAAGGGCGGCACGGTCGACTATGTCGACGAGTTCGCCGGGAAGCTGCCCATGGACGTCATCTCCGAGTTGATGGGTGTCCCCGAGCCGGATCGAGTTCAGGTCCGGGCGTGGGCCGACGGGGTGATGCACCGCGCGGAGGGCGTCACCGATGTGCCGCCGGAGGCTGTCGAGGCCTCCATCAACCTGATCGTCTACTACCAGGGGATGGTCGCCGAACGGCGCAAGAAGCTGACCGACGATCTGACCTCGGCGCTGCTGGAAGCCGAAATCGACGGCGACCGGCTCACCGACGAGGAAGTCCTCGGTTTCATGTTCCTGATGGTGATCGCCGGCAACGAGACCACCACCAAACTCCTTGCCAATGCCGCGTTCTGGGGTCACAAGAACCCGGATCAACTCGCCCCGGTCTACGCCGACTTGTCTCGGGTGCCGCTGTGGGTCGAGGAGACCCTGCGTTACGACACCTCCAGCCAGATCCTGGCCCGTACCGTGTCCGGGGAGCTCACCCTCTACGACACCACCATTCCCGAGGGTGACGTCTTGCTGCTGTTGCCCGGTTCGGGCCATCGCGACGAGCGGGTTTTCGACAACCCCGACGATTATCTGATCGGGCGCGAAATCGGGGCCAAGCTACTGAGTTTCGGTAGTGGCGCACACTTCTGCCTGGGCGCGCATCTGGCGCGGATGGAAGCCCGGGTCGCGCTCACCGAGTTGTTCAAGCGAATCCGCGGATATGAGGTGGACGAGGCCAACGCCGTCCGCGTCCACTCCAGCAATGTCCGCGGATTCGCTCACCTACCCATGACCGTGGAGGTCCGCTGAATGCCCCGTTTTGACCCCCTGCCCGAACGCCGGCCGGCGATCGTGGCCGGCGCCTCCTCCGGCATCGGAGAGGCCACCGCCATCGAACTCGCGGCGCACGGCTTCCCGGTCGCCCTCGGCGCCCGCCGGGTCGAGAAACTCAACGACATCGTCGGCAAGATCAACGCCGAAGGCGGCGAGGCGGTCGGGTTCCACCTGGACGTCACCGATCCTAACTCGGTGAAATCCTTTGTCGCGCAGTCGGTCGAGGCGCTCGGCGACATCGAGGTGCTGGTGGCCGGCGCGGGCGACACCTATTTCGGCAAGCTCGCCGAGATCAGCACCGACGAATTCGAGTCGCAGCTGCAGATCCACGTCGTCGGCGCCAACCGGCTGGCCGCCGCGGTGCTGCCGGGCATGCTCGACCGGCAGCGCGGGGACCTGATCTTCGTCGGCTCCGACGTGGCCTTGCGCCAGCGGCCACACATGGGCGCGTACGGCGCGGCCAAGGCCGCGCTCGTCGCGATGGTCACCAACTTCCAGATGGAACTCGAGGGCACCGGCGTGCGGGCCTCGATCGTGCACCCCGGCCCGACGAAGACGTCGATGGGCTGGAGCCTGCCGGCCGAGAAGATAGGCCCCGCACTAGAGGACTGGGCCAAGTGGGGCCAGGCCCGCCACGACTACTTCCTGCGAGCGGCGGACCTGGCACGCGCCATCACGTTCGTCGCCGAGACACCTCGCGGTGGCTTCATCGCGAACATGGAGCTTCAGCCCGAAGCCCCGTTGGCCGACAAGAAAGATCGCCAGAAGCTCGCGCTCGGCGAGGAGGGGATGCCGTCATGACTTCGCGAAACGACGATGCGGCGCGAGACGCGAGCGCCGAGGAGGAGTGAGCACATGACCACAGCTATCGTGCCGCGGGTATCCGGCGGCGAAGAAGAACACGGCCACCTCGAGGAATTCCGCACCGACCCAATAGGTTTGATGAAGCGCGTCCGGGAGGAGTGCGGCGACGTCGGCTGGTTCCAGCTCGTCGACAAGCACGTCATCCTGTTGTCCGGCGCCAGCGCCAACGAGTTCTTCTTCCGGTCCGCCGACGAAGATCTCGACCAGGCCGAGGCGTATCCGTTCATGACGCCGATCTTCGGCAAAGGTGTGGTGTTCGACGCCAGCCCTGAGCGGCGCAAGGAGATGCTGCACAACTCGGCGCTGCGCGGCGAGCAGATGAAGGGCCACGCGGCCACCATTGAGGGCGAAGTCAAGAAGATGATCGCCGACTGGGGCGACGAAGGCGAGATCGAGCTGCTCGACTTCTTCGCCGAGCTGACCATCTACACCTCGACGGCCTGCCTGATCGGGCTGAAGTTCCGTGAGCAGCTCGACCATCGGTTCGCCGAGTACTACCACATGCTCGAACGCGGTACCGACCCGCTGTGCTACGTCGATCCGTATCTGCCGATCGAGAGCTTCCGGCTTCGCGACGAGGCGCGGGTGAAGTTGGTGGCCCTGGTCCAGGAGATCATGGATCAGCGAATCGCGAACCCGCCCAAGGACAAGAGCGACCGCGACATGCTCGACGTGCTGGTGTCGATCAAGGACGAGGAGGGCAATTCACGCTTCTCGGCGGACGAGGTCACCGGCATGTTCATCTCGCTGATGTTCGCTGGCCACCACACCAGCTCGGGGACCTCGGCGTGGACGCTGATCGAGCTAATTCGCCACCCGGAGGTTTACGCCGAGGTGCTGGCCGAGCTCGACGAGCTATACGCCGACGGTCAGGAAGTCAGTTTCCATGCACTGCGGTCGATTCCGAAGCTGGACAACGTCGTCAAGGAGACCCTGCGGTTGCATCCGCCGCTAATCATCTTGATGCGGGTGGCCCAGGGCGAGTTCGAGGTCGAGGGCTTTCCGATCCACAAGGGCGACTTCGTCGCCGCATCCCCGGCGATCAGCAACCGGATCCCGGAGGACTTCCCGGACCCGGACGCGTTCAAGCCGGACCGCTACAACAAGCCCGAGCAGGCCGACATCGTCAACCGGTGGACCTGGATTCCGTTCGGCGCGGGCCGGCACCGCTGCGTCGGCGCCGCTTTCGCCCAGATGCAGATCAAGGCGATCTTCTCGGTTCTGTTGCGCGAATACGAGTTTGAGATGGCGCAGCCGGCCGATAGCTACCACAACGATCACTCGAAGATGGTGGTGCAGCTGGCCCGGCCCGCCAAAGCCCGCTACCGCAAGCGCACATCCTAGGGGCTCCGGCATGGCATTTCGGATCGAAGTCGACTTGGATTTGTGTCAGGGCCACGCCATGTGCGAACTCGAGGCGCCGGACTACTTCCGGGTGCCCAAGCGCGGCAAGGTCGAAATCCTCGACCCCGAACCGCCCGAAGACGCCCGCGAGGAAGTCGAGCGCGCGGTCGACATGTGCCCAACGCATGCACTGTTCATCAAAGAGAAAGAAGACTAAGGACCCATGAATTCACAGGCGTCACACTCACGCGAAGAACTCGAGGCATGGGTCGACCGCTGGCTGCAGGCCAACAAGGACTGCGAGAAGGCCGGTGACTGGCGGCCGTTGGCAGACTTCTACACCCAGGACGCCACCTACGGCTGGAACATCGGCCCCAAGGAAGACGTGATGTGCGTCGGCGTCGACGAAATCCGCGACATCGCGCTCGGCCTGGAGATGGAGGGCCTGGAGAACTGGGTGTACGAGTACCAGAAGGTGCTCATCGACGAGAAGCAGGGCGAGATCGTCGGCTTCTGGAAGCAGATCGTCAACAAGTCCGACGGCACCCAGGACGAGATCTACGGCATCGGCGGCAGTTGGTTCCGCCTCAACGCCGACAACCTCATCGAGTGGCAGCGGGACTTCTTCGACTTCGGTCACGTCGCGAAGATGTTCGCGGCGCTGATTGAGTCGGGCGACCTCAGCTCCGGCATGCAGAAGCGGATCGAGCGCAGCATCGCCGGTGAGAAGCTGCCGGGCTACTACCCGCTTGGTGAAGCTCCGGTGCCGATCTGGTGAGCGGACCAACCAAGCATTTGATTTGTTCCACGCGCTATGCTGACGCGACAAGGGTGCCTGTGGCGCCCGTCACCAAGTTGTCCGGCATGAAGGGGCCGGGCAGCTCTGATCGATTCAAAGGCGAAATGGGGTCAGGACCATCGTGAAGACAAAAGGCGCACTGATCTGGGAGTTCAACCAGCCCTGGTCCATCGAGGAAATCGAGATCGGCGACCCGCAAGCGCACGAGGTCAAGATCCAGATGGAAGCGGCGGGCATGTGCCACTCCGATCATCACCTCGTCACCGGCGGAATCCCGATGGCCGGCTTCCCGGTGCTCGGCGGGCATGAGGGTGCCGGCATCGTCACCGAGGTCGGGCCGGGCGTCGAGGACATCGCCCCGGGCGACCACGTCGTGTTGTCCTTCATTCCGTCTTGCGGGCAGTGCCCGACGTGTCAGTCCGGCATGCGCAACCTGTGCGACCTGGGGGCCGGCCTGCTCGGCGGTGCCGCGGTCTCCGACGGCACATTCCGCATCCAGGCCCGCGGCCAGAACGTCTTCCCCATGACACTGCTGGGCACGTTCTCGCCCTACATGGTCGTGCACCGTGCCTCGGTGGTGAAGATCGACCCGTCGGTCCCGTTCGAGGTGGCCGCCCTCGTCGGCTGCGGCGTCACCACCGGCTACGGCTCGGCGGTCCGCACCGCCGACATCCGGCCGGGCCAAGACGTCGCCATCGTCGGCGTCGGCGGGGTCGGCATGGCGGCGCTGCAGGGCGCGGTCAACGCCGGCGCGCGCTACATCTTCGCGATCGACCCGGTCGAATGGAAGCGCGACCAGGCCCTGAAATTCGGTGCCACCCATGTCTATCCGGACATCAACGCGGCGCTGATGGGCATCATGGAGGTCACCTACGGGCTGATGGCCCACAAGGTGGTGGTGACTGTCGGTGAACTGCACGGCGCAGACATCGACAACTACCTCAACATCACCCAAAAGGGCGGCACCTGCGTGCTGACCGCCATCGGCAGCCTGCTGGACACCAACGTCAATCTCAACCTGGCGATGCTCACCCTGATGCAGAAGAACCTGCAGGGCACCATCTTCGGCGGCGGCAACCCGCAGTACGACATCCCGCAGCTGCTGTCGATGTACAAAGCCGGCAAGCTGAACCTGGACGACATGGTCACCACCCAGTACCGCCTCGAGCAGATCAACGAGGGCTACCAGGACATGCTGGACGGCAAGAACATTCGCGGCGTCATCCGCTACACGGACGCCGACAGGTAACAGCAGCCCCAACCGACTGGGTCCCGAGTGACGGGGTTCGGGCACCTGCTGGCGCCGGGACGAATCGGCGCCATGACGGTGCGCAACCGCGTGGTCATGTCTCCGATGGAGACGATGTACGGCACGCCGGATGGGCTGCCGTCCGAACGCACCCGCGACTACTTCGCCGCCCGCGCCAAGGGTGGAGTCGGCCTGATCACACTGGGCGCCACCGGGATTGACAACCAACATCCCGAGACTCCCGGCGGGCTGCACCCGGCTACCGACGAGTCGGTCGACGCGCACCGGGCGCTCGTGGAGGTGGTGCACGAGCACGGCGCCAAGATCCAGCCCCAAATCGTGCATGCCGGGCCCGACGGCCTGGGACCCGAGATCTTCGGTGTCACATCGGTGGGCCCATCGGTGATTCCCTCCTACCTCACCGGGCGTCCGTCGGTTGAGCTCAGCAAGCAACAGCTGTGCGGAGTGTTCGACTTGTTCAAGGCCGCGGCGCGGCGCGCCGTCGAGGCCGGCTATGACGGCATCGAGTTGCACGCCGCGCATGGCTACATGCTGCTGGGCTCGTTCCTTGCGCCGCAACGCAATCGGCGCACCGATGACTATCGCGGCGATTCGACGCGTGGGCGGGCGCGCGTGGTGCTCGATGTGCTGGCCGCGATCCGCTCCGAGATCGGTGACGCACTGCCGATCACGCTGCGCATCTCCGGGTACGAACGGGTCGCCGGTGGACGGCCCATTTTCGAGACCGCGCAGCTTGCACCGGAATTCGTGGTCGCGGGCGTGAACGCGTTCCACGTCAGCGGCGGGGTGATCGATCGGCTGGTGACCGGGATGGTCAACGGCGCCGACGACGGCGACGAGCTCAACGTCGGGGCCGCGGCGGCGGTCAAGCAGGTAGTCGACGTGCCGGTGATCGCCGTCGGCCGCATCCACGACCCGGTCAGGGCCGAACGGATCCTGGCCGACGGGCGCGCCGATTTCATCGCCATGGGGCGTCCGCTGCTGGCCGACCCCGACCTGCCGCGCAAACTCCGCGACGGGCAGGCACACCGGATTCGCAAATGCATCTCGTGTGAAAACTGCATCGACGCAATGGAACAGCGTTTCTCCGTCGACTGCGCCGTCAATCCCCGCACCGGCAAGGAGCGGGAGTTGTCTGCGGCTCGCGCCGCGCGCCCCAAGCCCGTGGTGGTGGTCGGCGGCGGACCGGCCGGGCTGGAGGCGGCCCGGGTCGCCGCCGAACGCGGCCACCACGTCACGCTTTTCGAACGCAGCGCGGTGCTCGGCGGGGCGCTGCGCTGGGCGTCGGTTCTACATCCGGAGAACCAGCCGTTCCTGCGCTACCTGCGCGACGAGATCAAGCTCAGCAGCGCGGAAGTTCTTCTTGGCCAAGCAATTTCATCCCGGGACGTCGTCGATGCCGGCCCCGACGCGGTCGTCGTGGCCACCGGGGGCCGGGTCACCGTGCCGGCGATCCCCGGGTCCGAGCTACCGCACGTGTACACCGGACCCGGATTACGCAAATTGCTGGGCGGCCAAGGAGAATCCGGCGCCCCGGCCTGGCAGCGGCTCGGCGCTTCCGCGCTGGGCGGCTGGCGGCAGCGGCTAGTGCGGCCCGCCGCGGTCCAGCTGGCCAGCCGCGCCTGGATGCCGGTCGGGCGCCGAGTCGCCATCATCGGCGGCGACCTGGTCGCCCTGGAACTGGCCGAATTCCTGGCGAGCCGCGGCCGGCTGGTGTCCATACTCGAATCCGGCAAGAACATCGCTCCCGAAGTCGGCAACAAACGCAAGACTGAGCACATGGATCGCCTCGACCGGCTGGGCGTCACCGTGCACGTCCGGGCAACCGTGGAACGGATCACCACCGAAGCGGTGGTGTTCACCCCGGCCGGTGGCACCACCCGGCAGCTGCAGGCCGACAGCGTGGTGCTGGCCGGCACGGTCGAACCCGACACCACTTTGTTCGAGGCGCTGGTCGCCGCCCTGCCCGGCGCTGCGGTGTACGCCGCGGGCGACTGCACCGGGCTGGGGCTTATCCGCAAGGCCACCGAGGAAGGCGCGCGCGCCGCGTGCGCAATCTAGTGACAGGAGAAAAGAAATGACCCAGACCGAAGAATCCCAAGCATCCCAGGCGACCCCGGCACTGGCCGCCTCACAAGCCTCCTGGCGGTGCGTGCAAGCGCACGACCGGGGGGGCTGGCTGGCCCTGATGGCCGACGACGTCGTCATCGAGGACCCGATCGGCAAATCCGTGACCAACCCGGATGGCACCGGGGTCCGCGGCAAGGAAGCCGTCGGTGCGTTCTTCGACACCAACATCGCGGCCAATAAGCTGTCCATCACGTGCGAGGAGACGTTCCCGTCGAGTTCGCCCCACGAGGTCGCCCACATCTTGGTGCTCGACAGCAAGTTCGAGGGCGGCTTCACCAGCTCGGTGCGTGGCGTATTCACCTACACGGTCAACGATGCCGGACTCATCACCAACATGCGCGGGTACTGGAACCTCGACGTCATGCAGTTCGGCAAGGAGGAGTGAGCCGACCACTCCGCCGCCCGGCGAACCAGGGATTGCCGCCTTCTCCGACTTGATAGCGCAGGCGCTGTCAAACCTCGCGCAAACGGGCGCGACACCGGGGGAAAACATCGACGCCCCTATGCTGGGCCCATGGCGTCGATCTTCACCAAGATCATCAACCGTGAACTTCCCGGCCGCTTCGTCTACGAGGACGACGACGTCGTCGCATTCCTGACGATCGAGCCCATGACTCAAGGGCACACCTTGGTCGTGCCGCGGGCCGAAATCGATCAGTGGCAGGACGTCGATGGCGCGACGTTCGCCCGGATCATGTCCGTGAGTCAGCTCATCGGCAAGGCCGTTTGCAAGGCCTTCAAAACCGAACGGGCAGGGGTGATCATCGCCGGGCTCGAGGTGCCCCATCTACACGTGCACGTGTTTCCCACCCGCCGGCTGAGCGACTTCGGCTTCGCCAACGTCGACCGCAACCCGTCACCGGAATCCCTGGACGAGGCGCAGGCCAAGATCAAGGCGGCCCTGGCTCAATTGGCGTGAACCGGCTCCTGCGCCGTCACCTCGCTGACGCGCGGCAGCGTGACACGGAAACAGGAGCCCTCCCCCGGCGCGGTCGTCACCTTGACCGCACCGCCGTGCGCACGCACCAGGGAGTCGACGATCGATAGCCCCAATCCGGTACCGCCGCTGGCGCGTGCCCGCGACGAGTCGGTGCGATAGAACCGCTCGAACACCCGCGACGCGTCCTGCTCGGTCATGCCGGGACCCTTGTCGGCCACTTCGAGCACCGCGTCGTCGCCCTCGGTGCCGACCCGAACGGTGACGTCGGCGTTCTCCGGGGTGTGCTGCAAGGCATTTACGACCAGGTTGCTCAACACCTGGCGGATCCGCGGTTCGTCGCCGAGCACCTCCGGGGTGCCCGGGCCGTCGAGCACCTCCATGGCGACGGTGCGTTTCGGATCCATCGCCTGTGCGTCGTGCACGGCGTCGCTGGCCAGCGCCAGCAGGTCGACCCGGTTGTGTTCGAGCGGGCGTTGCACATCCAGGCGGGCCAACAGCAGCAAGTCGTCGACCAGCAGTCCCATTCGGCTGGCTTCGCTTTCGATGCGCGACAACAGCATGGCGACATCGCGCGCGGCGCCCTGCCGGTACAGCTCGGCGAAGCCCCGGATGGTCGTCAGCGGCGTGCGCAGCTCGTGGCTGGCGTCGGTGATGAACCGCCGCATCCGCTCCTCGGAACCGCGGGCCTTCTCGGCCGACGACTCCGAGGACGCAAGCGCTTCCTGGATCTGCGCAAGCATTCCGTTCAGGGCGAGCGACAGCCGGCCCACCTCGGTGCGCGGATCACGTTCCGGGACACGGCGATCCAGCTGGCCGGCGGCGATCGCCGCGGCGGTCTGTTCGACCTCGGACAGCGGCCGCAGGCTGCGCTGCACCACCGCGAAGCCGGCAATGCCGACAACGACCAGCACCGCCACCCCGATGCCAATCTGCAACCAGACCAGGGAGCTGACCGTGTGTTGGACGTCGGACAGGTCGATCGCGACGGTCGTCAGGCCGTGCGGGCCGCGTACCGACACCGCGCGCCACTGGATGTCTGACCCGTTGACCGACGGCAGCGTCGTCGGATTCGGGCCCACGTCATTGTTGGGCGGTAGTGCCGGTTCGGAGTTGCGGTCGTTGATGGCGGTGAACGGGGTGCCGTCGATGCCGATGCCCCGCACGTAGAACTTCGACGGTGGCCGGCCGGGATCGGGGCCCTCGTAGGGCGGCGGTGACTGCCGCCGCGGGTTCTGTGCCCAGCCGCGCGACGCGTCGAGCAGCGTCTGATCGATCCGGGAGACCAGGCTATGCCGCAGCATCGACGTGACCGCAATGCCCGAGACCGCCAGGCCGCACGCCACCAGCACCAGGGTGGCGGCGACCAGCCCTACCCGGAGCGGCAATCCACGTCGATGCTGTTTGGCCATGTGGGTGATTCTTCGCTACTGCTGGTGACCGGGCGCCGGCTCAGCGCGGTTCCCGCAACACATAACCCACTCCGCGCAGGGTGTGCAGCAGCCGCTTCTCCCCGGTATCGATCTTGCGACGTAGATACGACACGTAGGACTCGACGACATTGACGTCACCTCCGAAGTCGTATCGCCAGACGTGATCGAGGATCTTGGGCTTGCTCAGCACCGTGCCGGCGTTGATCACAAAGTAACGCAGCAGCGTGAATTCGGTCGGCGACAAGGAGACCGGTTCGCCGGCCTTCCACACTTCGTGGGTCTCCTCGTCGAGTTCGATGTCGGCGAAGGTCAGGCGGGCGCTGCGGGGCTCCGCTCCGCCCTTGCCGGCGCGCCGGAGGATGACCCGCAGCCGGGCGACGACCTCTTCCAGGCTGAACGGCTTCGTCACGTAGTCGTCGCCGCCCAGGGTCAGGCCGGCGATCTTGTCCTGCAGGGAATCGCGGGCCGTCAGGAATAGAGCCGGGGCGTCGATGCCGTCGGCACGCAGGCGCCGCAGCACCCCGAACCCGTCCATGCCGGGCATCATCACGTCGAGGATCACCGCGTCGGGACGGGCTTCGCGGGCCCGATCCAGGGCTTGGGCTCCGTTGGTCGCGGTGCAGACCTCGAACCCCTGGAACTTGAGACTCACCGAAAGCAGCTCGACGATGTTGGCCTCGTCGTCGACCACCAGGACGCGAGCCTCCGGTTTCGTTTCACTTGGCGTTGCCGCGGTCATGTTCTTCTGCCTCTTGTTGAACGTTTGCTATGTAAAGATTGTGTGTTTGCTGAAAGCTCAGTGCCAACACTCTGATAGTAGTCTGCCAGGAATCATCGCATCGGCTTGGACCTGCACGGCTTGACGCGGTCGCGTCCCGAATAGACTCGTGGGATGAACTTCGCCGCACGGATCGTCTCGGCCGCGACCGCCCCGGCGCGAGTCGGGCTTGCCGCTGCGGACGCCGGCTTGACAGTTGCAACCGCGGCGGTGGGTGTGGCGAAACGCGCTTTGGGTGACGGCGGGACCGCCGGAGCCAACGCCATGACGTCCATGCTGGGAATCGACGACGCGATCGTGCGCGCCAACCGGCTCGCCCGGCTGCTGGACGACGACGCGCCACTCGGACGGGCGGTGGCGCCGGAGGGACCGATCGACCGGCTGCTGCGCCCGGGCGGCGTGGTCGACATGCTGACATCGGACGGCGGTCTCCTTGACCGCCTCACCGCGGAGGGCGGCGGTCTGCACCGCACGCTGCAGCCCGGCGGGCTGGCCGATCAGCTTGTCTCCGAGGACGGGTTGATCGAGCGACTGCTGGCCGAGGACGGGCTGGCCGATCGGCTGCTCAGCGACGGCGGCCTGGTCGACAAGCTCACGGCGAAGAACGGGCCGCTCGATCAGCTCGCCGACGTCGCAGACACCCTGGCGCGGCTGACGCCCGGGATGGAAGCGCTGGAGCCCGCGATCGCCACGCTGCAGGACGCCGTCGTCGCGCTCACCATGGTGGTCAACCCCCTGAGCAACATCGCCGACCGCATTCCGTTGCCGGGCCGCCGGCGTCCCTCGTCCCGGGCGGTGCGCTCAACGCGCGTGATCGACAGCGGCAAGTGACCGATTAGGCTTGACCCGGTTTGATCCCGCCTCCTTAGCTCAGTGGTAGAGCACTCGCCTTGTAAGCGAGCGGTCGTCAGTTCAATCCTGACAGGGGGCTCCACCCAGTAGTTTGCCCCCGGTTAATGCCGGCCTGGAATGCCTTCCAGATCTCCCTGGACACCTTGCAGGTCCCCTTGAATGCCTTGCAGTTTTCCCTCGATGGCCTGCAGATCGGACAGAGCATTCTGATAGGCCGGCGACAAATCGGCCGGGGTGGCGGGCTGAGACTGAGGGCAGTACGAGACGATGGCACCCGCGGTGACCTCGGTGCTTTGATTGGCGTCCCAAATCGACGACCGCTGCACGAATTCGACCGCATCTGCGAAATTGGGTTGGTGCGCCAGGAAATCGCAGACTGCGTGCCCTTGGGTCATCACGTATTCCTGGCTGGGAACTGGCACGCCTTCGTGCTTCAACGCGGCGATGAACGCCATGTCGGCAATCTCGATGCGCGGGGTGGGCGCTTTCGGCGCAACCAGGGCGGGCGGCGCGGCCGACGGCGGTGTTTCCGCCGGCTGCGCTGAGGAATCCTGGTGGTGGACCGCAAACATCACCACCGCCGCGGCGGCGACGGCTAGAAGAGATAGCGGCAACGCCGTGGAAAGGCCCAAGTGCCGCTTCACACCCTGACGCCGGCGAGGCATGGTGCCAGTTTTGGCGCCCCGCGACCAAGTGTCGGCGACCACCTCGGGTTCACGCGTATTCGCCGCATTGGCGAAGGGCGCCCCCGCGCTGTAGGCCAGGAGCTCGTCGAGCAGTTCGTCGGCCTCTCGGGACGACGGCTGACCACCCTGCTCTCGGACGGATCGACGCCCAAGAGCGATGCGCCGCAATTCTGAATCGATCGTCTCGCGGTCGCGCATATCAACCAGTTTGAGCGCGTCACGACAATGCCACAAGCCCCGGTAAACAGCGTGGCAATACGGCCGATGGCGGCGAACTCGCACGGTTGCGTTGCCGCAGGTCACGCACCACTTTGATGCTGTCGCGAACACCCCCGAACGCTCGCCGACATAAGCCGGACCACCTTCTGGCCGAGCGGTCGTCAGTTCAATCTGACAGAAGGCTCTGCTACCGCGAGCCGGCGCCGCATCGGTGCCATTCGGTTGGATGCGAGAGACTCGCTGTGCGCAAGCTGGTGCAGCTGCAGTTTGGACCTCATGCTGGCCTCATCGAGGTGGCGGCTACGGGGATGATGATTAGTTATGTACAGGCCTCAAATCCTCGAATCATGCTCTGTAGCAAGGATATTGGAGACTGCAGAGCCGGATTGGCCGGTCATCGGCCTCGGGCGGTATGAAAAGCATTCTGTTGCAGTCGATTAGCGTTAATAGGTGACGCACGTGCTACTCTAGACGGGGATGCCCGTCGGCATCCGTTCAGAATGAGAGAAGTTGAAGGTATGACACAGGGAACTGTGAAATGGTTTAACAGCGAAAAAGGCTTCGGTTTTATCGCTCCGGACGGCGGCGCAGCAGATGTGTTCGTCCACTACTCGGAAATACAAGGCAACGGCTACAAGTCGCTGGAGGAAAACCAGCGAGTTGAGTTCACTGTCGAACAGGGGACCAAGGGTCCGCAGGCAGTCGGAGTAACTGCCGTCTAGTGCGAGTTCTACCCCGTGTGGGCTGGTGGGTGTTTTCCCGCCAGCCCACAGCACGTTGAGGGGTTCCCGGCTTACCCTCGGTAGGGCGACGATCAAGGCATTGGCCCAGGCCCAGGCCCCGGCACCAAGCGGACATCCAGCGATGCCGCCGGTGAAGGGGACCCCCGTAGAAGACGACCGGAAGAAGGGCCAAGAGGCCCGGTTTCTTGGGCAGATCAACGCCGCCAGTCGCTCGACGCGACGTCTTCGCTAACGCTGGCGTGTAGATTGGGTGACAGCAGTTCGTGTATGCACTGCCCGTAGCCCCTTTCTTGTGCAGATGAGCACATCTACGAATCGATCACCCTTCGCTCCACCCACTCACGGTTGGGCCGAAGCCAAAACCAATTTTAGGATCCCGCTCCATGACATCGTCCGACTTGTTTTCGCATCGCTCCGAGCCCGAGGTCGTGTCACCCGCCGGCCGCGATGGGGAACCGGTACAACTTCCGACCTTCTCCGACCGCCCCAATAGCGATTCCGCCGCTACGACGCCCTCGTAGGCACCTTGACCGGCACGCGGCGTCGCTGAGTCGACGGCGCGCCAGTCCGCCGCCGGCTACTGAGCCGGCGGCGGAACGGGACCGGGCGGCAATGCGTCCGGAGCGGGTTGTGGAGCCGGCGACCGATGGGTGCAGTCGGGCACGTAGATCAACACATGCCCGACCATCGTCCAACCAATCGCGCACCCCGGCGGCAACAACGGGGGCGTCTCGGGTGCAGCGATCAGTGCCGTCACCATCGCGGCGAATATCGCCGGACGAAGTGGACGGTGGACGAAATTTGGAGCTGCCCGGCCCGGAGCTCGGCGGATCCTGGATCGTCTCGCGGTTGGTTCAGCAGTGGCGTCAGGCATGCAACTGTTCCACTCTGCTGGGAGGAAGTTGATCCTCAAGTGTGAAATAGCCTGCGGCTAGCCGCAACTTGAAGGAGTTCCTCCCGGGTTCGCACGGCGCAAACATTCCAGGGCCATGCCCTAGGGGTCGCACCCCCGGCCGATATCGGTCACCGCATTGATGTCATGCGGTCGGATGCGAAAGACTATCCAGGGCAATCGACGGAAGTGACACAGTGAGCCGTACCAGCGCAGTCGCTGCTACCGCGCCGCTCGTACTCGGCGCGGTCATGTTCGCAATTGTCGGCTGTTCAGCGTCGCCGGCTAAGCCCACCGCAACCCCCGTCACCGCTTCAACCGCAGCAACAGCATCCGCCACACCGCTCGCGTCGAGAACCATTGCCGCAGCGCCGAATCCGCCTCTTGGCGCGCAACCCCAACTGGCAGCGGACCCGGCACAGGTGGCCGACGACCTCGTTGCCGACGAGCGCGCCGTGCGTGACCCATCGACGCCGGAGCCCGCACTGGTGGCAGCGGCGCACCGCGAACAGGCCGCATACCGTGCGATCGGGCGGCACCCCGAATGGGACTCGATTACGCGGCCGCGCATCCCCTCGGAGCTAGTCGGCGTCTACGACCGCAACCTCGATGCCCGCCGACAGCTCCAGGCGATGACCCCCGCGAAAGATACGCTGCCCGCGTGGCGGATCGAGCCGCCCGTTCCCGCCGACGAGCTGATCAGCGATTACCACGCCGCGGAAGCGGAGACCGGTGTCGGATGGAATTACCTGGCCGCGATCAACCTGGTCGAGACCCGCTTCGGCAGCATCAACGGCATGAGCACCGCCGGCGCGCAAGGCCCGATGCAGTTCCTGCCGTCGACGTTCGCCACCTACGGCCAGGGCGGCGACATCAACTCGCCCCGCGACAGCATCATGGCGGCTGCCCGCTTCCTAGCCGCCAACGGCTTCGCCAACGACCCCGCTCACGCCATCTACGGCTACAACCACGCGCACCAATATGTCCAAGCGGTTGACCAATACGCCGCACTGATCGCAGCGGATCCGGCCGCGTTCCCCACCTACTACCGGTGGGATGTCTATTACGTCACCACCGCCGGCGACGTATTGCTTCCAGTCGGCTACGCCGCGCCGTCCCCGATCCCCGTCGAGGACTACCTGGCGACCCACCCGCAGTAACCCGCACGGATCAGAGGTACTTCAGGGCGATGTCCTGCAGGTGCGATCGCACGTCTTGGCCCGTGGCCTTCTCCAGCTTGATCCCCAGCTCGCCCGCGAGGTTGACGAAGCCCATCAACAGCATGATTTCCCCATCGGGCTCATCGATCACGTTCTCGACGAGTCGGCTCCAGGCGAATTCATTGCCGCTGTCGGACGTCCAAGCCGTCATCACATCGATGGCCCGGCGGACGTTCTCTCGCACATCCATTCCCGGAGCCTGCCATGACGAGCGAACTGCCGCCCGCCAACAGGCGCGCCGGCTACGGCTGGCTGCACCCGTTGGCGGCTCTCGATTCGGCGACCGACTCCGGCCGGACCGTCAGTACAGCGGAACCCAGACTCCCATGTACCAGAACCCCCAACCACCGAACTGCCAGTTGAAGACCGGGATGGCGGTGTAGGAGTCGTACTGGAACGGCCCGAAATCGGCCTGCGCGACTACGACGTCACGCTGCGGCCCGGACCACGGGCGGTTCCAGCCACCGGGAGGCGGCGGACCGTCCCAGCCCCCAGGAGGAGGAGCGCCCACCCAGTGGGGCGGCGGGTGGCCGGGCGCCGGACCGTCGTTCCAGCCGTGGCCTCGCGGCGGCGGCGGTGGCGGCGCCCCGTGGTCCACGATGCTGAAGCCCGCCCGCGCATCGCCGGGCCCGCCTACTTGGGCGTTACCGCTGACGTACGTCCCGCGCGGGACGTACGCCTGGTGTGGAGGCTGGGTGCTCGGCGGGTTGAGGTCCTGCCTGCCCTGAGGCGGCGGGTTGTGCTCGTTCGCCGGTGCGGTCTGTTGTCCACCCGGGCCGTTCTGCCCCTGGTCACCCGGCGGCTGATCGTTCGGCCCACCTTGGTGCGGGTACTGGCCGTGCTCGTTGGGCGCCGGTGTGTTCTGACCACCTTGTGGCGGATTGTTCTGCCCACCCTGCGGGGGGTTGGTTTGCCCGCCCTGCTGAGGGTTGTTCTGCCCACCCTGCGGCGGGTTGGTCTGGCCGCCCTGCGGCGGGTTCTGCCCATGCCCACCTTGGGCGGGATTGTTTTGCCCGCCCTGGGTGCCGCCGGGCCCGCTCTGCTGCCCGCCGGTTCCGCCGGGATTGCCGCCGCCACCGCCGGGGTTGCCCCCGCCACCGCCACCACCGTGGCAGTTTGGGCACGGCGGCGGTGGGTCGAGCGGCGCCGCGAAGGCCGAACCCGCGTTCAAAGTGACCGCGGAGATACTCAGGCCCGCCGCGACGGCCGCCGCGCTGACGACACGTTTCATAGACATAGCTGCGTCCCCTCCCGGGTGTAGATCGCCCGCACTACGGGCAGGTCACTTCCAACTCGAATGATTTGGTCACCTGCTGCGGCTGCTGCGCGTTGCTCATGTCGAGCCCGGTCGCGGTGCCCTTGATTGCGTAGGTTTTCCCGTTCACCGCGGCTCCGGCGTTGCCGCCTTGATTGGGCGCGGCGTCGGAAAAGCCGAGTGTGATGCCGTTGACGCTGCCGAGTCCGACCGCATGGACGATGGGCGGGTTGGCGTTGCTGACCACGGCGCCGACCCCGGCTGTCGGGTCACCGATGCCGATGTTGGTGTTGTCGCCCGAGGGAGTGCACGTGACCTGGCCGCTGACGTTCTGAGTCTGACCGTCGACGATGACCTGCGGGCCGGCCGCCGACGCCGACGAACCCGACGATCCCGTATTTGACTTGTTGCTCGAACAGCCGGCGCACGCCGCGGCCACTACGGCCACGCTCGCCACGCCGACGACGATCCCACGCTTCACTAACGCTCTCCTTCGTGTCGCTGTGTCGCACTGCACAACTCATTGGCCTCGTCAACGTAGCGAGCCCCCACCAATGCCGCGGGGCGGGATACCCGATACCGGCGAGTTACAAACGCTGTGCCAGATGCGGCCGGGTGCCCTTGCCTGTCAAGGGAGAACGCGCAACCCCCACCTGCCCAGCAGCGGATCAATGAGCGTGAAGTAGGTCGTGTAGTCGTCGCCGTCGGGTGAGGACATCAACAGACCCACCGCGCTTACGGTGCCGTCAGGGTTCTTGACGAAACCCGGGCTGCCGCTGTCGCCGTTGAGGCTGAACACGTTGGCTTCGACAACGCCACCGTCAACATGTTTGACGAAACCACAGGTCTCACCGGTAACCGCACCCAATTTGCAGAACGGCATGCCCTCCCGGATTTGGTCACCGCTCAACACATCCCGGACCGCGTACCTTCCACCGACATCCCCGAGGGGCGCTCCCACGCTCGGCTCAAGGAGGATGATCGCGGCGTCCCTTGTGTCGCCCTCCTTCTCGCTAGCCGTGATCTTCCCCAGCGGGACGTCATTCCCGTATGTCCACAACGAACCGTCGTGGGCGTCGCAGTGGCCGCTGGTCATCAGGTAGTAGCTGCCGTCATTGCCCTGGGCCGCGAAACCCGCTGTGCACGAGCTATTTTCATCTTCGACCTTGATGCCCGGCGACACGCCCGCATCCGCTCGCGCCGGGTTCGCCAGCATCGTCGCGGCGACGACCACAGCACCCCCCAGGCCCAACCCTCGCACCCACCGCATGGCCACGCCGCCTCTCTTGATGTGTCGGGCAGCATGCTAACAGCGCGAGCAGGTTTCGGCCGCCTGGGCGTCAGGTCAGGGCCGCCGGCCTCATCCGACCGAATTGACGTGAGCGACAGAACTTTTAGCGAATACCCTGCCGGACAACAGCTTTCGCCATAGACGTCGGCACGCCCGTGATCAGCCGTCGACATGCCGGGCGAGGAATCCGAGGATGGCGTCGGCGAAGATGTCGTTGCGATCGCCGGCGACCATGTGCCCCGCACCGCGCACATCGGTGAACTCGACCTGCGGGAAGCGCACCAGGAATTCGTCAGCCCGTTCCTGGCTGACGAGGTCGCTCATCTGGCCCCGAATCAAAAGCATCGGCACCCCGCCGCTCAGGATCGCGTCAACCGCCGCGTGCATGCGGTCGGGGTCGGTGACCTCGAAAGGGGGAAACGCGGCAGTCCCGCTGATGAACTGGGGATCCCAGTGCCAGTACCAGCGATCGCCACGGCGACGCAGATTCGTGGTCAGGCCGTCCAGGTCGGTTGGTCGCGGCCGGTGCGGGTTGTACTCGGCGATCGCGTCAGCGACCTCGTCGAGTGAGGCGAACCCCGATTCCACCCGCTCGGACATGAAGGCGTGTATCCGATTCGCCCCGGACTGGTCCATGTTCGGCACGATGTCGACCAAGACCACCGCGCTGGCGATGCCGGGGGAAAGCTCACCCGCGAGCAGCATCGAGGTGAATCCGCCCAGAGAGGCGCCAACTAGCACCGGCTGCGGGGGCAGCGTGCCCAGCACTTCCTGGACGTCGCCGGCGAAGCTGACGACGCGGTAGTCGCCTTCGTCGGACCAGTCGGATTCGCCGTGGCCGCGCAGGTCGACGGTGACGGCTTGCCAGCCACGCTGGGCCACGGCGGCGGCGGCCTTGCCCCAAGAGCGACGGGTCTGCCCGCCGCCGTGCAGGAACACCACGGCTCGCGCTTCAGGATCGCCCAGCCGGTCGGCGACGATGCGCACGCCACCGGGCCCCTGGATCGAAAACGGTTCAACTGCCATGGGCATCAGGTGATACTAAGCCGCCTCGGCGCCGGCCCGGCGTCGAAGCGGCTCCAATACGATGCAGGGGCGTCCAGAGGAGAAACCGATGCAGCTTGACGAGTACATGTCCTTGGATGCGACTGCCCTGGCCGACCTGGTCGAGCGCAAGCAGGTGACGCCGGCAGAACTCCTCGCGTTGGCACGGCAGCGAGCAGATGCGGTGAATCCACAGTTGAACGCGATCGTCCGCCGTCTCGGCGACGTGGCGGACCGCCAAGCCGCCGACCCGGACCTGCGCGGACCGTTTGCCGGTGTGCCCTTCGTGATCAAAGACCTTGCCCAGGAGTATCGCGGCTTTCCGACCTCGAGCGGTTCCCGGTCGCTGGCCAACGACGTGGCCGAGCGGCACGCCCTGGTGACTCAGCGGTTCCTGGACGCGGGACTGGTGATCTTCGCGATGACCAACACCCCCGAGTTCGGGGCCAAGGGCGTGACGGAATCGGATTACTGGGGGCCCGCCCGCAACCCGTGGGACACCGCGCACACTCCCGGCGGCTCATCGGGCGGATCAGGGGCGGCGGTCGCCGCCGGGATCGTCCCGGCGGCCGGGGCCAACGACGGTGGCGGATCGATACGCATCCCCGCCGCCTGCAACGGGCTCGTCGGCCTCAAGCTCAGCCGGGGGCTGTCGCCCTACGGCCCGCAGACCGGCGAGCCGATGTTCGGGATGGTGACCCAGGGTGTCGTGTCGCGCACCGTGCGCGACACCGCCGCCTTGTGCGACGCGATCGTCGGCCGCGATCCGCATGGCGCCTACGAAGTCGCCCTCCCGCAAGGCGCTTTCGCCGACCACATCAAGCGTCATCCCGGCGCGCTCCGGATCGGGTACTCGTGGTCCTCGGCGATCAACCCACATCCCGACCGAGAAGCCATCGCCGCGGTTGAACGGGCGGTGTCGCTCCTCACCGATCTGGGGCACCGGGTCGAGGAGGTTTCCCCGCCGTACGACGACGCCGCCCTGGCGCGCGACTTTCTCACCATCTGGTTCGCGCAGCTCTATCAGCACGTCGCCGACGCCAGGCAACGCACCGGTGCCGGCGACCGCGATTTCGAGGCCGACACCCTGGCCGTGAGTGAACTCGCCCGATCCACCGGCGTCCTGGCGCCCATTTTTGCGTTGGAAAACAGAAACGATCACATCCGGTCCCTGGCGACGTTCCACGAGACCTTCGATTGCTTGCTGACCCCCACCCTGGCCACGCCGCCCCTGCGTGTCGGCGCCACGGCGACACCGCGCCCCCTACAACGGGTTGCCCGCATCGCCAGCAAGCTGCGCGCGGGAAAAGTCATGGCGCTCAGCGGGATTCTCGAGCAACTGATCCAGGAAAGCCTGGGTTGGGTGCCCTACACGCAACTCGCCAACATCACCGGACGCCCCGCGATCAGCGTGCCCCTGCATTGGACCGACGGCGGGCTTCCGCTCGGTGCGCAGTTGGTGGGGCGGCTGGGCGCGGACGGCGACCTCCTGCAGCTGGCAGCCCAACTCGAGGAAGCCAGCCCGTGGGCTCACCGGTATCCGGCGCCCGGGTGACTAACCTCGCGCGCCGGGCTCATCTCCCGGCGCGTGATCGCCTCGCCACAGCCTGGCGAACCGCTTGGCGACGTCGCCAAGCCGAGTCCCCGCTCGTTGGGAAGCTTTGATCCTGCCGAGAGCCTGTTTCCCCTCCGCGGCATAGTCCTGGACTGTCTCGTCGCCTTCCTCAGCGCGCATCGTTAACCTCCGGTCCTCATCAAGCTGCTTGGATCCGAGCCCGACGCTCGGACGGTTCCGACGGAGTCAAACGCTCCGGCGGCTCTGCCGGCGTGAGCCGTTCAGGTGTCTCGGTCGGCGTCACCCGCTCGGGTGTCTCGCTGGGAGTACCCCGCTCCGGCGGCTCGCTGGTGTCCATAGTTCGCCCTCCGATCGGCTCAGGGTTGCCTACCCGTCGACCCCGGGGATCGAAACGCTTACGGCCTCAACCGCCGCCGCAGCTCAGGGCACTGGTTCCTTGCTGGCCTTGACCGGCGCCGTGCTCGGCGGCAGCTTGAGCAGGTTGCCGCGCAGGCTCCCCCGCGCGGTGCGCACAGCCACCAGCAGCCAGGTGAACAACAGCCCGGCGTACGCGATGGCCGCGGCCAGCCGGAACGCGGGCAGATGGGTGTGACCGGCGAGCTGGGAGGTGCCCGTGACGAAGGTTCCAACCGGGAAGGTGAGGCTCCACCACGTCAGGGCGAACGGCATGCCGCGCCGCAGCGTGCGCACGGTCAGCGCGGTGGCCAACGCGATCCACAACACCGCGAAGCCCCACACCGGAACTCCATAGAGGATCGCGAAGGCATTGAGGTCCTCGGCCAGTTCAGGGTTGACGGCCAGTCCCGCGTTGGCACCCAAAAGCCCAGCGGCAGTGATGGATTGGCCGAGTGGGCCCAGCACGATCCACAGCGTGGGCACGCGCGCGGAACCCGAGGTGCCATACAACGTCAGGCGCGCCCAGATCATCGCGATGATGTTCAGGGAAGCCAGCAACGACAACCCGAACATCGCGTAGCAGCCGAAGAGCATGGTCTCGCGCCCGGTGCCCGCCGACATGTGCGGTAGCAGCAGGGCACCCGTGGCCGCGGTCACCATGGGCGGAACCACCGGCATCAGCCAGCCACCGAAGGCCGCGTCGGGCTCGACGTTGTGCTGGGTGAACATCAAGAACGGAATGCTCACCGCGGTGAACAGCCCGCCCAGCGTTCCCCCGGTCCACAGCACCCAATCCAGGTCGACGGCGATGCGCTCGCCGAGCAGATCCGCGCCGACGGCTACCCCTCCCGCGCCTACCGTCATCAACGCCATCGGCGCGGCGCCGTAGAAGTGTGCCATCTGCGGATTGCGCGCGTGAGTGCGCGCGACGGTGGGGTGACGCAACCAGTGACCCCCGATCAGAATGATCAGCGCCACGAGCAGGACGGCGGCGATCACCCAGACCACTTGGGCGAATGCACGCAACCCGACCACGTGCACGGGCAGGGTCGCGCCGGCGATGGCGACGATCCCGGTGCCCATCACCGAGGCGAACCAGTTGGGCCCGATGTTGCCCAGTACCTCGACCCGGGTCTGCGGCGACGCCGCGCCGCCCGGGTTTGCAATGGCCATAGCTGAGAAACCCTACTTCGCCACGCCGAATCGGGCGGGCAAGCCGCTTACACTCCAACGGTGATGCATCCGGCGCCGACGACGAGGCAGGCATTCAGCAGAGTCCCGGTGAGGGTCGGGCTCGCCGTGGTAGTGGTGCTCGCCGTTCTCGCCATACCCATCAAACAACGATGCGGGGCGCCAGGCTTGTCGTGCGCGACGGCCATGGACCCCCAGGGCAACGTTCACTACTACTACGAGGTCGAACCGCTCGGTGTGTACGTCGCCGAGATCATGACCGGCTCGAACATCACCGTTTTCTACGAATCGGGCGAGGACCTCGTCAAAGCCCGATAGCCGTCGTCGTATCGGCTCGATAACAGGTTCGAATCGGTCCCGTCGGCGGTGTGACGTTGTCGAAACCACCACGCGACGTTGGAGCCAGAACGTGCTGGTCAGGCGAAGATTGCCGCCAGGAACGCATGCCCGGCCCGCCGGGTGGGGCCGGCTCGGGAAGCGTTCTCGATTGGGGCCTTCACAGCAAGCTAACGCATACTTGTCACCATGCTTGAAGTGACATCGCCGCAAACCGCCGTTGCGGTGGCTGGTGATGCGCTGGGTGTGGGCAGAGGTTTGTGATGGCCCGCTCGGGCGGTGCCCATCACCGTCATCGAGCCGTCCGTCAACCCTCACGTTTCCGTAAAGGGCTGACGCGTACCTTGGGCGCGCTGGTGTCCGTGGCGGCGGTGGGGCTGACCGGGGCGGGGTACTACGTGGCCCACGGTGCGCTGGGCGGCATCACCGTTTCGAATGCCCTGCAGCCCGACGACCCCCGGTCCAGCGGCGACGACATGAACATCCTGCTGATCGGGCTGGACTCCCGTAAAGATCAGGACGGCAACGACCTGCCGTGGTCGATCCTGAAGCACCTGCACGCCGGCGATTCCGATGACGGCGGCTACAACACCAACACGCTGATCCTCGTGCACGTCAGCGCCGACAACAAAGTCGTCGCCTTCTCGATCCCGCGCGACGACTGGGTGTCCTTCACCGGGGTGCCTGGCTACAACCACATCAAGATCAAAGAGGCGTACGGCCTCACCAAGCAGTATGTCGCGCAGAAGCTCGCCAATCAGGGCGCCAGCAGCCAGAAAGAACTCGAGACCAAGGGTCGCGAAGCCGGCCGCGCGGCGACGCTACGCGCGGTGCGGAGTCTGACCGGCGTTCCGATCGACTATTTCGCCGAGGTCAATCTGGCCGGGTTCTACGACCTGACCCAAACCCTGGGCGGGGTGGAGGTGTGCCTCAACCATCCCGTCTACGACTCGTATTCGGGTGCCGACTTTCCGGCCGGGCGACAGACGTTGGATGCCTCCCAGGCCCTGTCTTTTGTCCGGCAGCGCCACGGCCTGGATAACGGAGACCTGGACCGCACCCATCGGCAGCAGGCGTTCATTTCGTCGGTGATGCAGGAACTGCAGGCCGCGGGCACCTTCACCAACCTGGACAAGCTTAAGAGCCTCATGGCGGTGGCACGTAAGGATGTGGTGCTGTCGGCCGGTTGGGACGAGGAGATGATCCAGCGGCTGGGTTCGCTGGCCTCCGGCGGCCACGTGGAGTTCCGGACGTTGCCGGTGGTGCGCTACGAGAACATCGACGGCCAGGACGTCAACATCATCGACCCGGCCGCAATCAAGGCCGAGGTGGCCGCGGCGATTGGCGCCTCGCCCACGACCACCACGCCAGCCACCACGGCCGCCAAACCGAGTCCGTCGACCGTCGTCGATGTGATCAATGCCGGCAGCATGAGCGGACTGGCGACCGAGGTATCACGCGCCCTGCAAAACCACGGCTACACCACGGGCCAGACCCGCGACCGCAATTCGGGCGAACCGACCGCGAGCACCGTCGCGTACGGCGCCGGCGCGGAAACCGACGCCGGTAACGTGGCCAAACTGCTCGGCCTCGATGCGCCCAGTCAGCCCGATCCCAGCGTCCAACCCGGACACGTCAGGGTGACCCTGGATACCAATTTCTCGGTGTCGATGGTTGACGACGGCACGACGGACGAGACCGCGACAACCACAACGTCCAGCAAAGCCAAGCCGTATTACTACAACGGCACCACCACGACCTATCCGACGCCCGATCAGGGGAAGCCGATCGACGGCGGCGGCGTGCCGTGCGTTAACTAGCGGCGATCCGTGCGTTAACTAGCGGCGATCGCAAGCGCGGCGAAGCCGGGCGCGGCGGGTCGCCGCCATCGGGCGCGGCGACGGGCTAAGCGTGCGTCCCGCCGTCGATACGAATTTCGGTCCCGGTGATGAACGCGCCGTCCTCGGACACCAGCATGGCGATCACCCCGGCGACCACGGACGGATCGGCCATCCCGGTGCCGCTGGACTCCACCGTGGTCGGCAAAATCGGCATCAACCTCGAAAACAGCGTCCAGTCAGCGTCTTTGGGGATGTATCCGCCGGTCGCGTCGGTGATCCCGGACTTGATGCTGCCCGGGGCCACGCAGACCGCGCGCAAGCCGTCGCGCGCGTATTCGAGCGCCAGTGAATGAGTGAAGGCCTGGATCCCACCCTTGCTCGCCGCGTACGCCGCCATGTAGGGGTGAGCGAAAGAGGCCGAGGTCGAACTGAAGTTGACGATCGCGCTGCGCGGATTCGCCAGCAGCGCCGGAAGCGCTTCGCGCACAACGAGAAACGTCCCGGTCAAGTTGACGCCGACGATCTGGTTCCATAGTTCCAAGCTGGTCTGGTGGGTGTGCGCGGCGCGCAGGATGCCGGCGGCGTTGACCAATGAATCCAGTCCGCCGAGCGTTTCGACGGCCAGGCTCACGCCGTCGATCACCGAGCCTTCGTTGCCCACGTCCATCGGCATGGTGGTGAGGCGCCCGGCGGTCGCGGCCTCGTCCGCGCGGACCCGCGTGGCGTCCAGGCCACCCTCCGCGACGTCGGAGGCCACCACGATGGCACCCTCGTCGAGCAGCCGCAGCGCGGTCGCCTGCCCGATCCCCGACGCGGCGCCGGTCACCAGGACCCGCTTGCCCTCGAGTCGATTCATCTGCCGCTCCCGTCACTAGGCGTGCGTGACCATCATCGTAAGGAGCGGCTCATCCGGGTCTGGGGAAAGGCGTGAGAAAGGGCCCAGAACGGGCACAGTGGAGGCATGGACATCGGATTCATCGGCCTCGGGAAGATGGGCCGCGGCATGGCCGTGAACCTCTTGAAGGCGGGCCACCGCGTCACCGTCTACAACCGCTCCCCCGATAAGGCGGAAGCGCTCGTGCAGCAGGGCGCGGCGGCCGCGCGCAACGTCGCCGACGCGTGCAACGCCGAGGTCGTGTTCACCATGCTGGCCGACGACAGGGCCGTCGAGGGCGTGGCTTTCGACCAAGGTGGCATCGTCGCGTCGCTGGCGCCGGGCACGACGCACGTCTCGTCGAGCACCATCAGCGTCGCCCTCTCCGAGCGCCTGGCCGCCGCGCACGCCGAAGCCGGTCAGCAGTATGCCGCGGCGCCGGTCTTCGGCCGGCCCGACGCGGCCGCGGCCGCAAAGCTTTTCGTCGTCGCGGCGGGTGCGCCACAGGTGCTGCAGCCGTTGTCCCCGTTGTTCGACGCGATCGGGCAGCGGACCTTCGTGGTGTCCGAGCGGCCACACACGGCCAACCTGGTGAAGCTGAGCGGCAACTTCCTGATCGCATCCGCCATCGAATCCGTCAGCGAGGCAGCCGCTTTGGTCGCCAAGGACGGCGTCGACAAGCAGCAGTACGTCGACATCCTCACCTCGACGCTGTTCGCCGCGCCGGCCTACCAGACCTACGGCGGGCTGATCGCGCGCCGGGAGTTCGAGCCGGCCGGCATGGCGGCGACTCTGGGGCTCAAGGATGTGCGGCTGGTGCTCGCCGCCGCAGAGCAGCTCGAAGTGCCGCTGCCGGTGGCCAGCGTGCTGCGCGACCGGCTGCTCACGCTGGTGGCGACCGGCGGCGGGCACCTGGACTGGTCGGCGCTCGCCACGCTCGCCGACCGAGACGCCGGCCTGTTATCAGACGAGTCCGCGTAGCCCGTCGGCGCCGAACGCGGGTTCCAGCATCGCGGAATAGTCCGGGCCGCGCCGCAGCATCAGCCCACCGTCGACGTTGATGACCTGCCCGGTGATGTAGCAGGCGGCATCGCTGAGCAGGAACATCGCCAGATTGGCGACGTCCTCGACCTCGCCGGGCCGTGGCAGCGGCGTGCACGCGCGGTAGTCCTCACTCACCTCGGGCAGGGCGAATACCGGCGCGACCAGATCCGTGCGGATCAGGCCCGGTCGGATGCTGTTGACGCGCACCCAGGACGGGCCGAGTTCGTCGGCGGCCAACTGCATCATGTGGTCGACGGCCGACTTGCTGACCCCGTAGGCGCCGAACCACCGGTGGGTGTTGCTGGCCGCGATCGACGAAATGCCCACAAACGAACCGCCACCGCCGCGGACCAGCTCGCGCGCGACGTGCTTGAGCACGTACATGGTGCCGTTGACGTTCAGGTCGACGGTGCGTCGCCAGCCTTCCGAGTCGATCTGGGTGATTGGCCCGATCGTCTCGGAGCCACCTGCGCAATGCACCGCCCCGTGGAGTTGACCGTGCCAGGCTGTGGCGGCGTCCACCGCGCGGGCGGCCTCGTCCTCGTTGGTGACGTCGGTCGGCTCGTAGCGAATGGAGCCGCTTCCTTCGAGCGCTTCGATCTCGCTGACGGCGCCCGCCAGCCGGTCGGGGTTGCGACCGGCGATCATGACCGAGGCACCGGCCGCGACCAGCCCGGCGGCCACGCCCTTGCCGATTCCGCTGCCACCGCCAGTGACCAGATATGTCCGGTTTTCGAAAGAAAGCTGCACGCGACGCCCTCTCAAACTGAAACAGGTTCTAGATATCGAACCATGCGAAGAACTTGCCGCGGCAACGGGTGCTGGTGACACCCGCCATAGCCAGCCCTGCGAGCGCTACGGCGTATCGCGGCGGGCCACCTGCGTCGGCTTCGCGTTGCGCCAGTCCTCGACGTCGGGCGGCAGGCCGACCGCGTACCTGTTCTCGTTGTGGGCCGCCCAGTGCGCATGCCCCAACTCGTGAATGTGGAACGCGTGACGCAATGCCTCGGTGAATCCCATTGCGTCGGAGGCGGCGTTGACCGAGTCCTTGACGAGCAGCGCCGCCATCGTGGGCCGGTCGGCAATGCGCCGGGCGAATTCCAGCGTCTTTTCGGCCAGCTCGTCGACCGGGAACACCTTGGACACCATGCCAAGCCGATAGGCTTCGTCGGCGTCGAGCGCATCGCCGGTCAGCAGCAGCTCTTTGGCCTTACGGGGACCGAATTCCCAAGGGTGAGCATAATATTCGACGCCCGGCATCCCCAAGCGCACCGCGACCACATCACTGAACTTGGCGTTGTCGGCGGCCACGATCAGATCGCACGCCCAGATCAGCATCAGTCCCGCGGAGATCGCGTTGCCCTGCACCTGGGCGATGGTGATTTTGCGCAAATCCCGCCAGCGGCAGGTGTTTTGGAAGAAGTAGTGCCACTCCTGCAGGTAGATCTTCTCCGCGATCGGATCGCGGGTCCCGCCGTTGATGCGGAAGCTCGGAAGCTGGCTGCGCTCGGCGATCGCCAACTCGGAGCCCAGATCGTGGCCCGCGGAGAAGTTGCGGCCGCGCGCCGCCAGGATCACCACGCGCACGGTGTCGTCGGCCTCGGCGCGCACAAACGCCTCGTCGAGCTGAACCAGCATGCCGCGGCTTTGCGCGTTGTGGGCATCGGGCCGGTTGAGCCATATCCGCGCGATGCGACCCTCGTCGAGGGTTTCGTAGCTCACCAACTCCTCGGCATCGGCATTGCCCGTCTGAGCACCGGCTTGCTCTGAGACTGTCATTCGGCCCACCTCACTCGTTGTCAGGTCCGACATCGTTACACATTACGGCCAGTCTGTAAGTGGGTCATCGGTGGGTGGCTGAGCCGTCCGGCCGCTTGTCGAGCGGCAGCAGGCGATGGTCTCGGGTGAACGCCAGGCGGACGAGTCCGAGTCCGACGACGACGGTGGTGGCCGCCACCGAACCCAGGATCAAGAACATCACGACAGCCTGGACCAGCACGGCCTGCACCGGATGCACGCCGGCGAGGATGAGCCCCGTCATGGCGCCCGGGAGGAACACCAGGCCGGTGGCTTTCGTGGTTTCGATCTGCGGCGATATCGCGGACCGCAACGCGGTCCGCAGGTACGGGGCAGCGGCCTGACGAGAAGGTTGCCCGAGGGCAAGCCTGGCTTCCACCTCGTCGCGTTTGTCGCGCAACTCGTCGACCAACCGCCGGGCCACCAACACCGTGGCGGTCATCGAGTTGCCGATCATCATCCCGGCGACCGGCACCAGGGTCCGCGCCTGCAGGGGGAACACCCGCAGCCCGAAAATCACCCCGAGGGTGATGACCGCCGCGGCGGCGAACGCGGCGATCGTCAGCGGCGCCAGTCGCGGCACCTCCGGTGCCCTGCGGCGGGCGACGTCCCCGGCGTAGGCCACCATGCCGGCCACCCACGCCCACGACCACCACAGGGAACGGCCGGGCTCGAACAGCAACGTCAGCGCGCCGCCCACGAGCAGCAACTGGGCCAGGGCGCGGGCCGCCGCCCAAACCAGTTGCCGCTGCAGCCCCAACCGCTGCCACAGTGAAATCGCCGCTGCGAACGCCACCAGGATCAGCGACGCCGCCAGGCCCAGCCAGCCGACCTGGCCGTTCATCACGCCACCGACCCGACCGGGCCGAGCCCGAGGCTGCGGCCCCGCCCGATCTGCAGGACCCGGTCAGCGGCGCGCTCGACCTGCGCCGAGTCGTGAGTGACCCACAGCGCGGGGATCCCGTCGGCCGCCAGGTCACGCACGGCACGCTCGATCACCCCGACGGCTTCGGAGTCGACGGCGGAGGTGGGTTCGTCGAGCAGCAACACCTGCGGCTGTGCCATCAGCGTGCGCGCCAGGCAGATGCGCTGCGCTTCCCCGCCCGACAGCGCGGTGGCGTCGCGGTCCAGCCACGATCCGGTCAAACCCACCCGGGCCAGGGTGTCCCGCATCCGTGCATCGGATGCGTCGGGGTCGGCCACCCGCAGATTGTCAGCCACCGTCCCCGGGAACGGCGTCGGACGCTGGAAACACATGCCCACCCGGCGCCGCAGCCACAGGGGATCGATGCCGGCGACGTCCTTGCCGTAGAACGACACCGTGCCGCTCGTCGGCACCTCGAGTCGATTGCACAGTCGAAGCAGGGTCGATTTGCCCGATCCCGACGGTCCGAACACGGCCGTCACCCCCCCGGCCCGGAATGGCGGCGGTCAGGCCGTCCAACGCCCGCACTCCCTGCCGCTCTACCACCACGTCGAGGAACTCGAACATCAAGTCCTCACCCACCTGCCCATCCTGCATCACCTACAGTTAAGTCATGGCTACGAAATCTGACCCTGGCGAAATCGGCGACGTCGAACCGGTTGCCGACAGCACCGCGAGCCAGGCCAGGCGAGTCGTCGCGGCATATGCGAACGACGCCGACGAGTGCCGCGTCTTCCTGTCCATGCTCGGCATTGGGCCCGCAAAACTCGACGCGTAAATGGCTCCCGGGAACGGGCACGACTCGAAGACGCCACCCTTCGGAAACTCCGACTTCGTGGTGGTCGCCAACCGGCTGCCCGTAGACCAGGAGCGGCTTCCAGACGGCACCACGGCGTGGAAGCGCAGCCCCGGCGGGCTGGTGACCGCGCTGGAGCCGCTGCTGCGTCGCCGGCGTGGCGCGTGGGTCGGCTGGGCGGGCATCGCCGAGGAAGAGATCGATTTCGCTGACGAGCCCATCGTCCAGGAGGACCTCGAGCTCCGACCGGTGCGGCTGAGCGCCGACGACATCGCCCAGTACTACGAGGGTTTCTCGAACGCCACACTGTGGCCGCTGTACCACGACGTCATCGTCAAACCGATCTACCACCGCGAATGGTGGGAACGCTACGTCGAGGTCAACCGGCGCTTCGCCGAAGCCACCTCCCGCGCCGCCGCCGAGGGCGCGACGGTGTGGGTACAGGACTACCAACTGCAGCTGGTCCCCAAGATGCTGCGTGAACTGCGGCCCGACCTGACCATCGGCTTCTTCCTGCACATCCCCTTCCCACCGGTGGAACTGTTCATGCAGCTGCCGTGGCGCACGGAGATCATCGAGGGCCTGCTGGGCGCCGACTTGGTGGGCTTCCACCTGGCCGGGGGCGCCCAGAACTTCCTGTTCCTGTCCCGGCGACTGATCGGCGTCAACACCTCCCGCGGATCCGTCGGAGTGCGCTCGCGGTACGGGGAGGTCGAGCTCGCTTCGCGCGTGGTCCGGGTGGGCGCCTTCCCCATCTCCATCGATTCCAGCTCGCTCGACCAGGCCGCCCGCGACCGCGACATCAGGCGCCGCGCCCGGGAGATCCGGGCCGAGCTGGGCAACCCCCGCAAGGTGCTGCTCGGCGTCGACCGGCTCGACTACACCAAGGGCATCGATGTGCGGCTGAAGGCCTTCTCGGAGCTGCTCGCGGAAGGCCGTTCGAAAGGCGACGACACCGTGCTGGTCCAGCTCGCGACGCCGAGCCGCGAACGCGTGGAGAGCTACCAGATTCTGCGCAACGAGATTGAGCGCGAGGTTGGCCATATCAACGGCGAATACGCGGAGGTCGGCCATCCGGTGGTGCACTACTTGCACCGCCCGGTCCCCCGCAACGAATTGATCGCATACTTCGTGGCCGCCGACGTCATGCTGGTCACCCCCCTGCGCGACGGCATGAACCTGGTGGCCAAGGAGTACGTCGCCTGCCGCAGCGACCTCGGCGGTGCGCTGGTGCTGTCCGAATTCACCGGCGCCGCAGCCGAACTCCGGCAGGCCTACCTGGTCAACCCGCACGACCTCGACGGCGTCAAAGACGCGATCGAAGCGGCCCTCAACCAGCCCGTCGAGGAGGGCCGGCGCCGGATGCGGGCGATGCGCCGCCAGGTGCTCGCCCACGACGTCGACCGCTGGGCGCGGTCATTCCTCGACGCGTTGGCGGAGCCGCGTCCGCAGGATGCCAAGTAGGCCGCCCGAACCCATGGTGTTGCCGCGCAAACGCTGTGATACTCGATGGATCGGTGCAGGGGAAGGTCGGAAAGGGAGGGCACTGTGAAGTTCCGTCGCGGGTTGGCCGCTGGCGCAGGCATCTTCTCGGCAGTCGCCATCGGAATCGCGCTGGACTCCGGTGACCCGGCCCACGCGGTCGGACCGCCGCCGGACGGCAACTACAACTACAACGAGGCGGGGGTCTCCGGGGTGACCTGGACGATCTCGGCCCTGTGCGACCAGCCGTCCGGAACCCGAAACATGAATGACTATTCCGACCCGATCGTCTTCGCGATGAACTGCGCCCTGAACATCGTGAGTTCGACGAACGAGCGGATCACCGCCGCGGACAAGGCACAAAACTTCAGCGGTAGGGCTCGAATGTCCAGCATGCTGTGGACCTTCAAAGTCGAGAAATCGGACGGCGTTTCGTGTCCGGGCGGCGGCACCGCACCGTCCACCGAAACCTACGCGTTCAGCGACGAGAACATGAGCGGCACCCACACCAGCCTGCACGGCCCCGTCTGTGGGATGCAGCCGGAGATGAAGAAGCAACCGTTCTCGCTCCAGCTGGCCGGGCCCCCGCCCAGCCCCGTCGAACGTTATCCGTTGTACTGCAACGGCATTGCGATGTGTTACTAGGACCTGCTGTTAGATCGGCGTGATGTAGGCGATCAGCCATTGCTTGCCGATCTTCTTGTAGTCCACCCGTAACCGGCTGCCATCGTAGAGCGGCTGGCGTGATTTGTCGGTCACGGTGCGGTTCATATAGACCATCAGCGATGCCGAATCACGCTTGGCTGACATGATTCCCACGCCCACAACGCTGGCCTGGACGACCACCTCACGCTTCTTGGCCTCCGGAATGATCTGCGCGTTGGCGCTTTTCCGGAACTCCTGGCGATAGTCGGGCGTCAACAGCGGGTACGCATCGCTCAGGCTGCGTTCCACCGTCTGATAGTCGTAGGCGAAGACCTCGGGAATCTCCTTGGTAGCCAAGCCCGGAAGCATCGCCCGGGCCGCCTCCTCGCCGCACGTCTGTACCCGCCCCCAGTAGAACCAGCCGGCCGCCGCGGACAACCCGACGAACACCACAACCAGGAGGTAGCCCGCGACGACGAGCAGCCAGCGCCGCCACCGCATCAATTACCCCCGTTGGGATACTTCAGGTCGTAGCCCGTCATCCGACCCTGCTCGTCCTCGTGCACGATCACCCGCAGGCGATAGGGCATGGAGGGCTTGTTCACGCCGTCGATATCGGCCACCGTGACCCGCACCGAAACGAGCACGGACGCGTTGTCGGTGACGGTGTCGATGCCCTCCAGCGCGGCGCCGTTGATGACGGCTTCCGACGTCGCATTGGTGGAGCGGAAGATGCCCTTGAGGTTCTCGATGTTGTTGTTGGCGCCGAGCATTCCGCGCAGCGGCCCGCTGGTGCCGTTGTAGAAACGGTTCACGCTCTCGTCGATGGTGTCCTGCTTGTAGCTGAACATGTTGACCACCGTCTGGGTGGCGGTGTCGACGAAACGCTGATCGCGCGCCTGTTGGGCGTTGGCGTGCCGTTGCTGCACGACGAGCACGGCCAGGCAACCGGCCAGCGCGCCGATGCCCAACAGCGCGGCCGCCAACGAGATCCCGGCCACCAGGACGCGGTGCGGCCGCCGCCGCGGCGGCGGCTTGACCGACTTGAGGGCCCTGGCGGGCTTGGCCGGCTGCGACGGCGCGGCATCGACCTGCACCGTGGCGGCCGCATTCGCCTCGCCTTTCGCGGGGCCGGCCGCGCGGGAGGCCCGACGACGAACGCGCGGACTGTTCGTTGGCTCGTCTGCCACTACATCGGCCTCGGATCAAGCATCAGGTCCACCCAATTCTCGGCACTCGACGCGCCGCTAGTACCGGCCGCGAAAATACCAGTGCCGCCGGCCGGGTCCTTGAACGCGCCGGTCTTCTCGTCATAGGTGGCGTAGGCCGGCCCGCTGGCCTGCGGCTGCGAGCCAGGTGGCGGCCCCCACGGCTTCTCCGGTCCCGGGCCCGGCGGCGGAGGATTGATCCCTTCCGGCGGCGCCGGCGGTGGCAGCCACTTGGGATACGGCAGCTGCGGCGGCACGGGCGGAACCCCAGGCGGCTGCCACGACGTGAAGGGCGGTGGCGGCCCGTTGTCGTTTGGCGGCGGCGGGTCAAATGCCGGCTGCTTGTTCGGCAGCGGGCCGGGCCCGGGCGCCACACCAGGAGGGGGCGGCCCGACGATGGGTGTGCCGGGATCCGGCTCTGCGCCCGGCGGGATGTATGGGAACTTGTTGGGCGGCAACACGTTCAACCCGTTGGTCACCGGAGTGTCGTAGGGCACTGGCGGACCACGCCACGGGTTGCGGCCAACGGGAACGTAGCCCTTCGGGTCGCGGCAGAGCTGAACCGTCGGCGCCCGTTTGCCCGGGAATTCCTGGCACGGATAGTTGCGCGCGCCCCGAACCGTGCTCGGGTCGTTCTGGGCGACCTTGCAGTACATGTCCCTCGGCAGCTCGCGCACGGTCTCGTCGGCCGGCGTGCGCATCAACGGCGGTGGCAGGAAGCCGACGGCACACGGCGGCGGGTCGTTCAGGTCGAGCTTGAAGTCCAGCTTGGCGCCCTCGTCCTGGGGCATGCCGCCGGCGGCCGTGGTGATCGCGGCGAACAGCGCCGGCAGCACGACCAGCAGCTGCTCGATCGACTTGTGGTAGATGACTCCCACCCGGCCCAGGTTGGCCAGGCTGGCGGCCAGCGCCGGGAAGGACGGACGGATGCCGGAGAACGCGGTGCTGGCCTCGTCGGTCGCCCCCGGGGCGGTGGCCAGCGTCGAACGCAGCTCTGGGTCGGCCTGGCGCACCTCGGAGGTGAACCGCGCCAGCCCGTCGGACAGCGACTTGATGTCGGCGCCGGCGCGAATCTGTGCTTGCAGGAACGGGCCGGCCTGGTCGATCAACTGCGAGGCTTGCGGATAATTCGCGTTGGCCTCGTCCACCAGCAACCGGGCGGACTCGAACAGCCGGGCCAGTTCGGGGCCCGACCCGTTGGTCGCGATGAACGTCTCATGCAGCAGCTCGCGCAACCGGGTGTCGCCCAGGCTGTTGGTCAGGGCCTCCGCCCGCTTCAATAGATCGGCGACATCCTGGCCGATCCGGGTGTTCTGCCGCTCGATCCGAAACCCGTTGTGCAGCTTCGTCGTTGCTGGTGCGCTCGGCGGCACCAGGTCGATGTATTGCTCACCGACGGCCGACACGCTCTTGATGGTGGCGGTGACGTTCGACGGGATGGCCGTGCCGCTGTTCAGCCGCATCCCGGCGGTGACGCCATTGGGGTTGAGGCCCACCGATTCCACCCGGCCGACGGCGACGCCACGATAGGTGACGTTGGCGTTCTTGTACAGGCCGCTGCCGGCGACGAAATCGGCTGTTCCCGCGTAGGTTCCAAGGCCGAACGCGGCGGGCAACCGAAGGTAGAAGATCGCCATCACGGTCAATGTGATGGCGGTGATCACCGCGAATATCCACAGCTGGATCCTGGTGAGTCTGTCGTGCATCTGCGTCCGCCCCCTACTGTCCTGAAGCCGTGCCGGGCGGAATCTTGAATGGGTCGGCCGCCTGTCCGGACAGGTTGGCCAGTTCGCCGACCAAAAAGTCGGGCGGATTGAGGATCTCGTTCATGTGGGCCATATTCGGGTCGAAATACGCCGTGGTGAAGAATGTTTCACCGAGCCGGCGCAGCGTGAGGTCGAAGGTGGTGAACACGTTGAGGTAGTCGCCGCGCACCGCATTCTTGATCCCGAAGTTGGGGAAAGGGAACGTCAGCAAGAGCTGCAGCGACGTAACGAAGTTCTTCCGGTTGTCGTTCAACGCCTTGGCGGCCGCGTACAGGTCCTTGAGGTCGGCGGCGAAGTCCACCTTGGTTTTTGCCAGCACATACGAGGTCACCGTCGCCAGTTTCTTGAGCGCGGAGAACGCCTCGACGATGTGGTCGCGGTTCTTGTTCAGCACGCGAATCGCGTCGGGTAGCGTGTCCAGCGCCCGGCCCAGGTTGTCCTTGTCGCGCGCCAGGCTCGCCGAGAATCGGTTCAAGCCGTCGACCGCGTCGATGATGTTATTGACCTGCCGGTTGAGTCCGGCGGTCAGTTCCGCCAGCCGGGGAACCAGGTCGACGAACTGGTCTTGCCGGCCGGCGACGGCCTGATAGGTCTCGTCGGTGATCTCTTCCAGGGCACCGACATTGCCCTTGTTCACCACGACGCCGAGGGCCGACAGCACCTCCTCGGTGGTGGGGTAGCGGCCGGTGTTGGACTCGGAGATCTTCGACCCGTCGGTCAGTTGGCCGACGGCGGGCTTGCCCTTCGGGCGGGCCAGGTCGATGTGCATCGAACCCAGCAGCGACGTCTGGGCGACCGTCGCCGTCGAGTTGGCCGGCAGCACGACGTTCTTGTCCAACGCCAATTTCACTGCCGCATAGAAAGAACCGTCGGAGCGCTGCACGGCCTGAATGCCGGCGACACTGCCGACGGTGACGTCGTCGACCATGACCGGCGAGTTCTGCGGCAGCGTCGCCACGTCGGGCAGGTCGACGGTGATCGAGTAGGCGCCGCCGCCATGACCGGCGGTGCCTGGCATCGACAGCGAGTTCAGCCCGCCGTATTGGCAGCCGGCCAGCAGCACACTGCCCGCCGCTAAAGCGCTGCCGCGCAACCACATTCGGTTCATTTAGCCGCCCCCTCCGCCAGCAGGCGACGGCGGTGCAGGCGCCTGGCCTGGCGGCGGTCCCGGTAGCGGCCCGAAGGCGCTCCCCGCGGTAGGACCGGGCGCGGGTCCGGCATTACCCAAGGCCGGCGCCGGACCGGGCGCCTGGCCGGTCTGCGGGGCCGTCGGGACAAGCAGGGCCTGCAGATCCGCCGGGTTCTGGGCGGCGGGTGGCGCCTTGGCACCGTTGGCCGGGACCCAGGTGAGCTCGGGGACTGGAGTCGCCGACTTGGCTTGGGTTTCCGGGGTGTCATAGATGATCTGGCCCTTGTAGGCCGTGATCGTGTTGAGCGGGTGGAACATGATCGGCGGGTAGTTCACAGTGAGCCGGCGCAGCACCGGTCCCAGCCGTTCACGGCACAGCTCGGCGCGCTTGAAGTAGTCGGGCGCGCGTGGCCCGGCCGCCGTTTCGAAGGATCCACCGCAGATGAACTGCACCGGGTTGGCGAATTCCGGGATCGACAACAGGCCGTTGAGCGTGCCCTGCGCCGGGTCATAGATGTTGTAGAAGTTCGCGATGCCGGGGCCCGCCACGTGCAGCACCTGCTCGATGTTGTCGCTTTGGTCGCTCAGCGTCTTCGCGAAGTCGTTGAGGTTGTTGACCGTATCGATGATGGTCGAGTTGTTCTCGTGCAGAAACCCGCGGATGTCGGAGAGTGCCTTGTTGAGTGTGCCCAGGGTGGTGTCGAGGTGGCGCGAGCTGTCGGCGAGCACCTGGGACACCGAGGCGACGTTTCCGGCGAACTGCACGATTTGTTCGTTACTCGCCGAGAGCGCGTTGACCAGAACCTGAAGGTTCTTGACCGTGCCGAAGATGTCACTGCGTGAATCCCCCAGCCGCCCAGCGGCTTGCGAGAGTTCGCGCAGGGCGTTGTGGAAGGACTCGCCGTTGCCGTTCAACGTGTCCGCCGCCTGGTTGATCGCCCGGCCCAAGGGTCCCTGCATCGATCCCGTGGTGGGACCGAGCTGCACGGCCAATTTGGTCAGCGACTCTTTGACCTCGTCCCACTCCACCGGAACCCCGGTGCGGCCGAGGCCGATGCTGCCGCCGTCGGGCAGCACCGCACCGCCGGTGTACGCCGGTGTCAGCTGAATGAACCGCGCCGACACCAGGTTCGGCGACATGATGATGGCCTGGGCGTCCTTCGGGATCTTCACGTCCTTGGACACCGACATGGTGATCTTGACGTCGGTGGGCCGCGGCTCGATAGTGTCGACCTGGCCCACCGGAACCCCGAGGACGCGGACCTGGTCGCCGGGGTACAGCCCGACGGCGGACGTGAAGTAGCCGACGATACTGCGCGTATTGCCGGTTGACGACAGCACATACACGCCGCCCACCAGCGCCGCGATGAGCGCGATGGCGGTGCTGTAGCGCAGCCCTCGACTGCCGGCGATCCGCTGCATCATGGCGACTTCGGCCTGATGATCCAGCGTTCCTGGATTAAGCCGCGCAGGTAATCGGCGAGACTGGCGGGCATCTTGCCGGGCTGGTAGAAGAAATCGAACATCGTCGCGACCAGCGGCGCCGGTAGGACACCGTAGACGTTGACGTTGAATCCCGGTCCGGACCCGACGACCTCACCCAGCTCGGTGGCGTAGGTCGGCAGCCGCTTGAGGGCCTCGGTGATGTAGTCGCGGCGCTCGTTGAGATTGGTCAGCACGTCGTTGAGCTTGCTCAGCGCCGGGCCGAACTCCTTACGGTTGTCGGCGACGAAGCCGGAAATCTGTGCCGACAGGCCCTGAATCCCCGAAATCAGCCGGCCGAGGGCGGCGCGCCGCTCGTCGAGCGCGGCGAACAACTCGTTACCGTCGTCGATCAATTTGTTGACTTGGTCGGCGCGCTGAGACAGCACACCCGTCACGGACTTCGCATGCGCCAGAAGGCTTTGCAGCGCCTCGTCACGGCGGTTCAGGGTGCGCGACAGCGTCGTCACACCGTCGAGCGCACCGCGCAGTTCGGGAGTCGCGTCGTGCAGCGTGTCGGTCAAGACATTCAACGCCTGCTCGAACTGAGGCTTGTTCAGGTTGTTGGCGTTTTGACCCAGATCCTCCAGCGCGCCGGCGAGCGTGTAGGGCGTAGTCGTGCGACTCAGCGGGATCGTGGTTCCCCTGCCGGTGCCGGCCGGCGTCACTGCGATGGAGCGCTCACCGAGGATGGTGTCGGTGCGGATCGC
This sequence comes from Mycobacterium nebraskense, assembly GCF_002102255.1. GTDB lineage: Bacteria > Actinomycetota > Actinomycetes > Mycobacteriales > Mycobacteriaceae > Mycobacterium > Mycobacterium nebraskense. Next base: position 129,033 of record NZ_LQPH01000171.1, on the reverse strand, counting down.
GGCAAGCGACTGATCCCCGACGGCGACATGGCGGTCCACGCTGAAGCTGATCTTGGCGCTGTCTCCAGCCAGGCCGACCGACGTCACCTTCCCGACCTTGAAGCCTGAGACATACACCGCGTTACCGGGATTGATACCGCCGGCGTCAGAGAAATAGGCGTCGTAGATCTTTCCCTGCGGCCAAAACGGTAATGCCGCGTAGCCGAATGCGATGAGCATGACGCACACCACCAGCACCACCCCGAAGATGCCGGTGCGCAGCGGATCGCGCTCACGCTTTGCGTTACTTGGCAAAAGCGCACCTCCCCTTGCTGGGATCCACCTGGCCACCAAGGGGCAGCAGAATGTCGCTGCCGGCTGGGCCGTTGATCTTGATTGTCACGGAGCAGAAGTAAATGTTGAAGAACGACCCGTATGCACCCAGCGCAGCCAGCCGCAGATAATCCTCGCCCAGCTGCTCGATGTCGTTGTTGACCTCGGCCTTGCGGTTGTCCAGTTCGGTCGCCAGCGGCCGGGTGTTTTCCAGGATGCCTTGCAGCGGCCGGCGTGAATTCTGCAGCAGCTCGGTCAGATCCGTCGTCGTCGAGGCAAGCGGAGGGATAGCGCCCGCAATGTCGTCCTTGTTCTTGGCCAGCCCGCTGATCAGTTGCTGCAACTGGTCCACACTGGTCGAGAATTGGGCGCTGCGCTGATCGACGGTCTTGAGCACCGTATTGAGGTTGTTGATCACGTCACCGATGAGTTGGTCACGCTGGCCCAGCGCCGACGAGAACGCGCTGGTGTCGGCCAGCACGTTGGACAACGCGCCGCCCTGCCCTTGCAGCAATTCGATGACGGCGCTGCTGATCGTGTTGACTTTGTCCGCGTCCAGGCCTTTGAGCACCGGCCGCAGGCCGCCCAGCAGCGCATCGAGATCCAGCGCGGGCTGGGTGTGTTGGGCGTTGATCGTCCCGCCCGGAGGCAGCTTCCGCAGCTCTCCCGGGCCCGAGGTGACCTCCAAATACCGGTCACCGACCAGGTTTTCGTAGCGGACCACCGCGCGCGTGGAGGAATAGAGCGTATAACGCTTGTCGATTTCGAACGAGACGTCGATGGTGTTGTCCGGGTTGAGCTTCACGCCGGACACCGCACCGACCGGCACGCCGGCGATGCGTACCTTCTGGCCCGCCTTCAACCGCGACACATTGGTAAACGTTGCGTGGTAAGTGCTTTCGGGGCCGAACCGGAAGTCGCCGAAGACCACCACCAGTCCCGCGGACACGAGCAGCATGGCCACCGTGAAGATGCTGACCTTGATCATCATCGAGCGGTGCGTCGGCATATCCCCGGCCGCCATCAGAAGTCGTCCCGTTCCGCGAAGGCGCCGTGGAACAAGAACTGCAGCGTCGAAGGCGCGTCAAACTGCAGTTCCGTGAACGGCTCGTACGGAATATTGGCGTTGTCGGTGACCAGGAACGGGGAGCGGAAGAACGACCCGCCGGTCTGCTTGGTCGGAATGTCCGGCAGCCCGCGGCAGTTCGGACCGCCGGAGGCGTTGACGATCGGCAGGGACTCGGGGTACGTGTACGACGGCGCGCCCAGCACGAAGCTCGACGACGTGAACAAACCGGCTTTGACGGTACCGATCAGCGGGGCATATTCCTTGATACCGCGCTCGATGCCGGCGAACAGGCAGCCGAATTCCGGTGAATAGTCGGCGGTCACTTTCAGGGGCGCCCGCAGCCGGTTGATCGCGTCGATGAAGTTTTGTTCGGCCGGCTCCAACGTCTCGTAGGCGTTGTTGGCCAGGCCGATCGTGGCCAACAGCGTGTCGTTCAGGTTGTTCTGCTGGTCGACGACGGTCTTGTTGATTGTCGGCAGGTTGTCGAAGACGGTGTTGAGATCGGGAGCGGCGTCGGCGTAGATGTTCGCGACCACCGCCGCCTTACGGAAGTCCTCCTGCAGCGCGGGCAGCTTCGGGTTCGTCTGGCGCGTCAGCGTGTTCAGGCCCGACAGGATGCCGCCGAAGTCGTCGCCGTGACCGCGCAGACCTTCGGACAGCGCGCTCAACGTCCCGTTGAGTTCGACCGGGTCGATCTTGTGCAGCAGGTCGATCAGCGACTGGAACAAGGTGTTGACTTCAAGCTGCACCGCCGAGGCCGCGACGTGCGCGTCCGGGCGCAGGGAGGTCGGCGAAGGGTTCTGCGGCGGAAGGAATTCCACCGACTTGGCGCCGAAGATGGTGTTCCCCGCGATATGCACCGTCACATTGGACGGGATGAAGTGCATGTCGTTGCTGTTGATGCTCAGCGTCAGCCGCGCCTGGTCACCGGAGTAGTCGATGGTTTCGACCTTGCCGATTTGGATGCCGCGATACTTGACCTTGGCGCCCTTTTCCAGCACCAGCCCGGCCCGGGGAGCCGAGACCGTAACCGTGTCGATCGAAGCGAAAGCCGCTGTGTAGGAAAGGTAAGTCACGGCGGCGAACGCCAAAATCAGGCTGGCAAGCACTGCGGCCGCCAGCCGGACGGGGGTACGTCGCGTTCCTGTTTCTGCCATGTTCCTTAAGCGGTCCTCTTACCCGGAGAGGTTGAAGTTGCCGGACGCGCCGTAAACGGCGAGTGAGATGAACAGGGTGATGACGACGACAACAATCAGCGAGGTCCGCACAGCCTGGCCGACCGCGATGCCGACGCCGACCGGTCCGCCGCTGGCGTTGTAGCCGTAATAGGTATGGACGAGCATCACCGCGATAGACATGACGATCGCCTGCAGGAACGACCACAGCAGGTCCGACGGTATGAGGAACGTATTGAAGTAGTGGTCGTAGAGGCCCTTGGACTGCCCGTTGATGTACACCGTGGTGAAGCGCGCGGCGAAGAACGCGGCCAGCACCGACAGTGAATACAGCGGGATGATTGCGATGAGTCCGGCGATCAGCCGGGTGGACACCAGGTAGGAAACGGATTCCACCGCCATGCATTCGACCGCGTCGATCTCTTCGGACACTCGCATGGCGCCCAGTTGCGCGGTGGCACCGGCACCGATGGTGGCCGCCAGCGCGATGCCGGCGATCACCGGCGCGACCACGCGGACGTTGAGAAAAGCCGACAGGAAGCCGGTCAGCGCCTCGATGCCGATGTTGCCCAGCGACGAGTATCCCTGCACGGCGATGACCCCGCCGGAGGCCAATGTCAGGAAGGCCGCGACGCCGACCGTGCCGCCGATCATGACGAGCGCCCCAGCGCCCATTGTCATTTCGGCGATCAACCGGACCGTCTCCTTGCGGTACTTGGTGATCGCGTGAGGGACATGACGCACCGTTTGCCCGTAGAACAAGGCCTGCTCACCGAAGTCGTCGACCGGCTCCTGTAACCGGGAGGCGAGGGTGCGCAACCGGTAGGTGACGTCGTAGCTCATCGAGTACTCACTTCGCCGAGATTCGCACGCCGATGGCTGTCATCACCACATTGATGACGAACAGACAGATGAACGCGTAGACGACCGTTTCATTGACCGCATTGCCGACGCCCTTGGGTCCGCCCTTGACGGTCAGGCCGCGATAACAGCCGACCAACCCGGCCATTACGCCGAACAGGAGGGCCTTGACCTCGGCGAGCACCAGCTCGCGCAGCCCGGTCAGCACGGTCAACCCGTTGATGAACGCACCCGGATTGACGCCCTGCAGAAAAACGGAGAAGACGTAGCCACCGGATAAACCGATGGCGCACACCAAGCCGTTGAGCAAGAGCGCGACGACAGTGGATGCCAGCACCCGGGGTACCACGAGTCGATGGATCGGGTCGATGCCGAGCACCCGCATCGCGTCGATTTCTTCGCGGATGGTGCGCGCACCGAGGTCGGCGCAGATCGCGGTGGCACCGGCACCCGCCACGACGAGCACGGTCACCACCGGACCCAACTGGGTGATGGTGCCGAATGCCGTTCCGGCGCCAGACAAGTCGGCGGCCCCGATTTCGCGCAGCAGAATATTGAGGGTGAACGCCACCAGCACGGTGAACGGGATGGATACCAGCAGCGTCGGGACCAGCGACACGCGCGCGATCATCCACGTCTGTTCCAAGAATTCGCCCAATTGGAACGGCCGGCGAAAAGTCTCGCGGCCGGTGTCGAGCATCATTTCGAAGAACCCGCCGACGGCGCGAGCGGGAACCGAAAGTTGTTCAATCAACTCGGCTCCCCCTCGGCTGCTCGCGGCGAAGTCTGTGCGTCGCCTTAGCGGTGTCTTCCGTCGCATGCGGCTCGGTGTGAGCCGGATCATATTAACTCAGAACAAGTTAATGGTGTCAATGAACAGCATTGCTTTGTCTAAAACGTTAATTTGCCAGGTCAGACGCACTTGCGTCATTCCAAATTGACACACGTTCTACACGCTGATTCCCCCCCGTGCTAAGTAACCTCACACAGTTACTACCCCATAAGCCCGACCGCGGAAAAGTTCCGCTCCGGATCACGCCCAGCAAAGTACTCCTGCAGCGTTGCGCTCAGTTGCCCGGGCTCCCAGGCCGGTCCCTCAGCGCTGAATCTATGCTCCGCGGTCGGCGCCGCGACCAGTGTTACCTGGGGCCCGTAAACAATGAACACCTGGCCGTTGACTTCGGCCGCCGCCGGAGATGACAAGAACTTGACCAGACTGACCACGTGCTCGGGCGACAGCGGGTCGATCCCGCCCGCCTCCACTTCCGGTGCGGCACCGAAGACGTCGGCCGTCATGGCGGTGCGGGCGCGCGGACAGATCGCGTTGGCGCACACGCCGTAGCGGCCCAGCGCCCGCGCGGCCGTCAGCGTGAGCGAAATGATGCCGGCCTTGGCGGCGCCGTAGTTGGCCTGCCCCACCGGGCCGACCAACCCCGCCTCGGACGCGGTGTTGACCAGGCGGCCGAAGACGGTTCCCCCCGCGTCCTTGGCCTTGGAGCGCCAGTAGGTGGCCGCGTTCCGGGTCAGCAGGAAGTGGCCGCGCAAGTGCACCGCGATCACCAGATCCCACTCCTCGTCGGACATGTTGAACAGCATCCGGTCGCGGGTGATCCCCGCGTTGTTGACCACGATGTCCAGTCCACCGAGCCCGTCGGCCTGGGCGACCAGCTCGTCGGCGGTTGCGCGCTCGCTGATGTCGCCGGCCACCGCGACGGCCTTGGAGCCGGCCGTGTTGATCTCGTCGATGACGTCGGAGGCATCGAGGGCCGCGGCGATGTCGTTGACGACCACGGTGGCGCCGAGCCGGGCCAGGCCAAGCGCCTCGGCCCGCCCCAGTCCCGCGGCGGCACCGGTCACCACCGCGACCTTTCCGGAGAGATCGGTCGCGTTCGTGCTGCTAGTCAATTTATGAATACCTCTAGTTCCTGGTGGCGCACTTCAGTCTTCGCGCTGCAGCGCCGCGCGCGGGCACTCGGCGATGGCCCGCTCGGCAAGCTGTTCCTGATCGGCGGGAATCGGGTCGAGCTTCACGACGGCGTAATCGTCGTCGTCCAGGTCAAAGATGTCCGGCGCGATACCCATGCACACTGCGTTTCCTTCACACCGGTCACGGTCGACGATCACCCGCACAGCACCCTCCTTGCACCTGGCCTCACCTGAGGACATGCCCCATCAGTATTTAGGACCACCATAGGGCCCCGATACCGCTGGGGAAACGGTCGCTGGAATCTCAGACTAGAACGTGTTACAACCGGGAATACGAACGGGTAGTCGTCGGCCGAGTAACGTCGGCTAGTCGAGGCGTGTCACGTTAACAAAGGACGGCTGGAATGCGCATCAGTTACACCCCTGAACAGGAGGAGCTGCGTCGCGAGCTGCGGTCGTACTTCACCACGCTGATGACCCCGGAGCGTCGCGAGGCGCTGCACTCGACGCAGGGCGAGGTCGGGACCGGCACCGCGTATCGCGACACCGTTGCGCAGATGGGCAAGGACGGGTGGCTCACCCTGAACTGGCCCAAGGAGTACGGCGGCCAGGACCGCTCGCCGATGGACTCGCTGATCTTCACCGACGAGGCCGCGATTGCCGGTGTGCCGGTGCCGTTCCTGACGATCAACAGTGTGGCGCCGACCATCATGGCGTTCGGCACCGAGGAACAGAAGAAATTCTTCCTACCCAAGATCGCCGCCGGCGAACTGCACTTCTCCATCGGCTACTCCGAGCCCGGCGCCGGCACCGACCTGGCCAACCTGCGTACGACCGCCGTCCGCGACGGCGACGACTACGTCATCAACGGCCAGAAGATGTGGACCAGCCTGATCGCGTACGCCGACTGGGTCTGGCTCGCGGTCCGCACCAATCCCGAGGCGAAGAAGCACCGCGGCATTTCGATGCTGGTCGTGCCGACGACGGCCGAGGGCTTCTCCTGGACGCCTGTGCACACCATGGCCGGTGTGGACACCAGCGCCACCTATTACTCCGACGTGCGGGTGCCGGTGACCAACCTGATCGGCGAGGAGAACGGCGGCTGGAAACTGGTGACCAACCAGCTCAACCACGAACGCGTCGCCCTGGTGTCGGCGCAACCGATCTTCCTGGCCCTGCGCGAGGTTCGCGAGTGGGCGCAGAACACCAAGGACGCCGGCGGGGCCCGGCTGATCGACTCGGAGTGGGTGCAGATCAACCTGGCCCGCGTACACGCCAAGGCCGAAGTGCTCAAGCTGATCAACTGGGAACTGGCGTCGTCGAATAGCGAGTCCCTGTCGCCGGCCGATGCGTCGGCGGCCAAGGTGTACGGCACCGAGCTGGCCACCGAGGCGTACCGGCTGCTGATGGAGGTGCTGGGGACCGCGGCTACGGTGCGCCAGGATTCGCCGGGCGCGCTGCTGCGCGGCCGGGTCGAGCGGATGCACCGGGCGTGCCTGATCCTGACCTTCGGCGGCGGCGCCAACGAAGTGCAGCGCGACATCATCGGCATGGTCGCACTGGGCCTGCCCCGGAACCGCTGAGCCCCTCTCCCTAAGGACGAACATCGATGGACTTTTCGACAACCGAAGCGGCGAACGATCTCGGCGGCCTGGTCGACACGATCGTGAACTCGGTATGCACACCGGAGCACCAGCGTGAGCTCGACAAGCTCGACCAACGGTTCGACCGCGAGCTGTGGGGCAAGCTCATCGACGCCGGCATCCTGACCAGCGCCTCGGCCACCTCGGTGGGCGGCGACGGATTCGGGGTGCTCGAGCAGGTCGCCATCCTGGTGGCGTTGGGCCACCAGCTGGCGGCCGTGCCGTACCTGGAGTCGGTGATGCTGGGCGCCGGCGCATTAGCCCGTTTCGGCACCGAAGAGCTGCAACAGGATTGGGGCGCCCCGGCGGTCAGCGGTGAGAAGGTCCTCGCCGTCGCGCTGCTGGGCGAAATGGGTGAGGGTCCGGTGCAGGCCACCCGCGCCGGTGAGGGCTACCGCCTGACCGGTACCCGCACCCAGGTCGGCTTCGGGCCGGCGGCCGACGCCTTCCTCGTTCCGGCCGAGACCGATTCCGGCACCGCCGTTTTCGTGGTCACTGCTGGCGACCCCGGGGTTTCGGTGACGGCATTGGAGACCACCGGCCTGGGCAGCGTCGGGCACCTGACGCTGGACGGCACCGCAGTGGACGGCACCCGGATGGTTGGCGGTGCGGAGGTCGTGACCTGGCTCGACACGCTTGCGGCCTTGGGCCGCAGCGCCTTCCAGCTGGGCGTGCTGGAACGCGGACTGCAGCTCACCGCCGAATACGCCCGCGAGCGTGAGCAGTTCGATCGCCCGATCGGCAGCTTCCAGGCGGTGTCCCAGCGGCTGGCCGACGGCTACATCGACGTCAAGGGCTTGCGGCTCACGCTGACCCAGGCGGCCTGGCGGGTCTCCGAGGATTTACCCGCCGACATCGACGTGGCCAGTGCCGCGTTCTGGGCCGCCGACGCCGGGCACCGCGTGGCACACACCATCGTGCACGTGCACGGCGGCGTCGGCGTCGACACCGATCACCCGGTACACCGCTATTTCCTGGCCGCCAAGGAGGCCGAATTCGCGTTGGGCGGGGCGACGGGTCAGCTGCGCCGGATCGGCCGCGAGCTGGCGGAAACCCCTGCCTAGCTTCGTGCTTCCTCCGGACCCCACGGTCACCAAACTGCTGGTACCACTGGCTGAGATCGGCGACCGGGGCGTCTATTTCGAGGACTCCTACACCAGCTGGCGCGATCACCTGCGCCACGGCGCCGCGATCGCGGCGGCGCTGCGCGAACGCCTCGACCCGGCGAAGCCGCCACACGTCGGCGTGCTGTTGGAGAACACGCCGTTCTTCTCGGCGATGCTGACGGCGGCCGGCATGTCCGGGATCGTGCCGGTCGGGCTCAACCCGGTGCGTCGCGGCGACGCGCTGGCCCGCGACGTCGCCCACGCCGACTGCCAAGTGGTGCTGGCTGACTCGAATTCGGCTGCCGCACTGGGTGACATCGATCACGTGAACGTCGATTCCACCGAGTGGGCCGACGAGGTGGCCGCGCATCGCGATGCCGAGCCGCGTTTCCAATCCGCAACGGCCGCCGACCTTTTCATGCTCATCTTCACCTCGGGCACCAGTGGCGAGCCCAAGGCGGTGAAGTGCAGCCACGGCAAGGTTGCGATCGCGGGCGTGACGATGACCCAGCGATTCGATCTCGGCCGCGACGACGTCTGCTATGTGTCGATGCCGCTGTTTCATTCGAACGCGGTGTTGGTCGGCTGGGCGGTGGCGGCGGCCTGCCAGGGCTCACTGGCGTTGCGGCGCAAGTTCTCTGCCTCCAACTTCATGGTGGATGTCCGCCGCTTCGGCGCCACCTACGCCAACTACGTCGGCAAGCCCCTGTCGTATGTGCTCGCCACGCCCGAACAGCCCGACGATGCGGACAACCCGCTGCGAGCGGTGTACGGCAACGAGGGCGTGCCGCGCGATGTCGAACGCTTCGCACGCCGGTTCGGCTGCGTCGTGCAGGACGGTTTCGGTTCCACCGAAGGCGGTGTGGCGATCGCGCGAACTCCCGACACCCCGGACGGTGCGTTGGGTCCCCTGCCCGAAGGAGTCGAGATCGTCGACCCCGATACCGGTGCACCCTGTCTGGCGGGCGTAGTCGGCGAGCTGGTGAACACCGCCGGCCCGGGCCGTTTCGAGGGCTACTACAACGACGAGGCCGCCGAGGCCGAGCGGATGGCGGGCGGCGTGTACCACACTGGCGACCTCGCCTACCGCGACGACGCCGGTTACGCGTACTTCGCTGGGCGGCTCGGTGATTGGATGCGGGTCGACGGTGAGAATCTGGGCGCGGCCCCGATCGAGCGGGTGCTGCTGCGGCATCCCGACGTGACCGAGGTGGCCGTGTACGCGGTGCCGGATCCAGTGGTCGGTGACCAGGTGATGGCCGCGTTGGTGCTGACGCCGGGCGGCGAGTTCGATGCAGAGAAGTTTCGCGCCTTCCTGGCCGAGCAGCCCGACCTGGGGCCCAAGCAGTGGCCGTCGTACGTCAGGGTCAGCGCCGAACTTCCGCGCACGGTGACGTTCAAGGTGCTCAAGCGCCAGTTGGCGGCGCAAGGGGTCGACTGCGACGATCCGGTGGTGCGGATCCAGCCGCAAACGGGGAGGGGAACGTCCGCGCATGAAACTCCGTAAGGCGATCGCCGGGTCCGCCCTCCTTGCTTCCTTCGGTACCGCCGCGCTCGGGTTGGGCGCCGGTTTCGCCGCCGCGGATCCGGTGCCACCGCCGCCTCCACTGCCGCCGCCACCGCCGCTGGTGTGGGCACCGCAGACGCCGGAGCCTGATCCGTGGCAGCCACCTCCGCCGGAGCCGGGGCTGCCGCTGCCGCCACTGCCGCCGAGCTAGCGGCGCGCCGTCACCCTTGTCGCACTGCGCGTTAAGACCGTCGACGATAATGCGACACTGCACAGACATGTCGGGATCGAAGGAGACGCGATGGTTGGTCCGATCAGCGCATGACTTCCCGGCCCCTGGAGACCGCGCTCGAAGCGAGCTTTGAACAGGTGTCCGCCGCGGTGCCGGCGGACGTCGGCATTGCGATCGCCCGACCGGATCGCACCTACTCGCTGGGCCGATGGTGGTCCGGTGTCGCATGGTCGACGATCAAGGTGCCGTTGGCGATCGCGGCGCTGCGCAGCGATTGGCTGCACGCCAAGGACCTGGCCGTCAAGGCCATCACGGAATCCGACAATCGCGCGTCGGAGCAACTGTGGTCTCACTTGGGCGATCCCGGGGAAGCGGCGCGGCGGGTGCAGGGTGTGATCGCCGAGGGCGGTGACACCGCCACCGTGGTCGAATCGCGTCGGCTTCGGCGTGGGTACACCGCGTTCGGCCAAACGCAATGGACCCTGCAGCGGCAGGCCCGGTTCGCGGCCGAGCTGCCGTCGATCCCCGACTCGGCCGACGTCATCGACCTGATGCAGCGCCTCACCGGCGGCCATCGGTGGGGGCTGGCCGCCAAAGGCCATCCGGCGAAGGGCGGTTGGGGGCCGGGGATGCATGGTGACTACCTGGTGCGGCAATTCGGGATCGTGCCCACGCCATCGGGGCAGTGGGGCGTGGCTCTGGCGGCCAAGGTTCACGACGGGGTGTTGGAGACCGGCGTCGACGTCCTCAACACAATGTCGGAGTGGGTCCTCAGCCGACTTCCCGGGCTAGCCCGTTATTGACGGCACCACGGCGTCGATCAGGTGCGGCCCGGGCTCGCTCAAGGCTTGACGCAGCGCGTCGGCGAGTTCCTCGGCAGTGGTGGTCCGGCGGGCGGGCACTCCCATCCCCTCGCTGATCTTGACGAAATCCATTGTGGGGCGCGATAAGTCGAGCAGGTCAAGCGCCTTGGGCCCCGGAGCCGATCCGGCGCCCACCCGCGCCAACTCGATCCGCAGGATGTCGTAGGCGCTGTTGTCGTAGATCACGGTGGTCACGTTGAGGTTTTCCCGCGCCTGAGTCCACAACCCTGAGATCGTGTACATCGCCGACCCATCGGATTCCAGGCAGAGCACCGGGCGATCGGGGGCGGCCACCGCGGCGCCCACCGCGGCCGGGATGCCGTACCCGATCGCCCCGCCGGTCAGCGTCAGCCAGTCATGGGCCGGCGCCCCGGCCGTGGCCTGGCCGAGCAGCACACCGGAGGTGTTCGACTCGTCGACCACGATCGCCCCTTCCGGCAGCAGCGCCCCGATCACGTCGGCCGCCGACGCGGACGTCAGGGCACCCGTCGGCAGCTGTGGCCGCGCCGGGGCCGCCACGGTCGCAACGGTTCCGGGCGCCACCTCGTCGGCCACCGCGGCAAGCGCCTCGGCGGCACCGCTGTGCTCGGCGAGCAGATGCACCTCACAGCCGGCCGGGACCAGGTCGCTGGGCATGCCCGGGTAGGCGAAGAAGGACACCGGCGACTTGGCGCCCGCCAGCACCAGATGCTTGGCGCCGTCCAGTTGGGCGGTCGCGGCCTCGGCGAAATAGGCCAATCGCTCGACGGCGGGAACCCCCGCGCCCCGCTCCAGCCGCGCCGGGAACGTCTCGCACAACAACCGGGCCCCCGTCGCCTGCGCGATCCGGGCGGCGGCGGCAAGACCCGGACCGCGGGTGGCGTCGCCGCCGATCATGAGCACGGTCGGTTCCCCCGAGCGCAGCACCTCGATCACCTCGAACGCCAACCGCGGCTCGGCCCCCGCGGGTTGCGCGGGCATGGTGTCGGCGGGTTGCGCACCGTCCGACCAGGACACGTCGGCGGGCAAGATCAACGTCGAGACCTGCGAGCCCGCGCGGCTGGCGGCGATCGCCTCGGCGGCGTCGGACGCGACGTCCGCGGTGCGTTCGGTGCGCCGCACCCACCCCGAGACCGTGCCGGCGAGCGCGTCGATGTCGGATTCCAGTGGGGCGTCGTACTTTTTGTGATACGTGGCGTGGTCGCCGACGACCACCACCATCGGCACCTGAGCGCGGCGGGCGTTGTGCAGGTTCGCCAGGCCGTTGCCCAGGCCGGGGCCCAGGTGCAGCAGAACGGCGGCCGGCCGACCGGCGATGCGGGCGTAGCCGTCGGCCGCGCCGGTCGCGACACCCTCGAACAGGGCCAGCACGCCGCGCATTCGCGGCACGGTGTCCAGTGCGGCCACGAAGTGCATCTCCGAGGTGCCCGGGTTGGCGAAACACACGTCGACGCCACCGTCGACCAGGGTGTTGATCAGGGCCTGGGCACCGTTCACGAATTTGCCTCCAGTTTGAAAACGCGCTCGGCGTTGTCGTGCAGGAAGTCTCGGCGGCCCTCGTCGGACAGGCCGAGGTCCGCCAATCCCGCCAAGGCATGCGCGTGGCTCATCATCGGGTAGTTGGTGCCGAACAAGACTTTGCGTTGTCCGGTACCGGTTTTCATAAACCGGACAAGCTCCAGTGGAAGCCGGCGGAGCGTATAGGCGGACGTGTCGATGTAGACGTTCTGATGCTTGCGGGCGACGGCGACCATCTCTTCGGTCCACGGATACCCGACGTGGCCACACACGATCACCAGCTCGGGAAAGTCGAGGGCGACCTGGTCGATGTAGGGAATCGGGCGGCCGGTCTCCGATGGCCGCAGGGGGCCGGTGTGACCCACCTGGGTGCAAAACGGCACCCCCAGCTCCACGCATTCGGCGAACAGCGGATAGTAGCGGCGATCGGTAGGCGGCGCGTTCCACAACCACGGCACCACCCGCAGGCCCAGGAATCCTTCTCCGACGCGGCGCCGCAGTTCGCGGACCGCTTCCATCGGGCGGTCGAGATCGACCGCGGCCAGGCCCCCAAACCGCTTCGGATGCAGGCTAATCCATTCGGCGACCTCGTCGTTGGAGATCAGATCCTGACCGCCGGGGCCGCGCCACGCGCTGAGCAGGCCGAAGCGGACGTCGGCCGCGTCCATCGTCGCGATGCTCGCCTCGATCGGGACGTCGGCGTCCGGTATGGAATCGCCGGTCCAGCGTCGCAGGGATGCCAACATGTCGCTGCGCAGGAACCGCGCAGTCGGGTGCTGCATCCACACATCGACCGTCATAGAGATCCAACAGTAGACGGACGTTACGCGGCCAGTGCCGCGCGGGCGGCCGCGTGCGTCCGTTGCGCGTACCCGCCACCGAACAGCACTACGTGCGCCAGCAGCGGAAAGAGTTGGTGCAGCCCGATCCGGTTGCGCCAACCGTCTTTCAGTGGCCGCACCCACTGGTAACCGTCGAGGACCGCGTCGTAGTGCGGGCAACCGAACAGTGCGAGCATGGCCAGGTCGGTTTCGCGGTGGCCGGCGTGCGCGGCCGGGTCGATCAGCACCACCCCGTCGGGCGTCCACATCACGTTGCCGCTCCACAGGTCGCCGTGCAATCGTGCGGGCCGGTCACCGTCGTCGAAGTCGCCCGCGCGGCAACGCGCTACGACGGAATCGATCGCGGAGCGGGTGGCAGCGTCGAGCCGCGCCGCCGCGAGCTCGGCCATCGGGATCAGTCGCTCCTCGGCGTAAAACTCGCCCCAGCGGGGGTGCCGCAGCAGCGACATCGGCAGCGGCTCGGACAGCGGCCCGAAGAACCCGGGTCCGTCCCATCCGTCGGGTCCGGCACCGAACGCAGGGCCACCCGCGTCGTGCGTGACGGCGAGCCGGCCGCCGAACGCGTGCGCCGCGTCGGGGGTCGGTGTCACCGAATCAAGCCGCCGCAGGGTCAGGCTCGTCGCGTCGACGGAAACGACGTGCGCGCACAGCACACCGCCGTCAACGCCGGACAGCCATCGCAATCCGGCGGCTTCCCACGCGAAGTAGCCGCTGGGCGCGGCCGGGTGCTGCTTGACGAAGTCGGCCAACGACCGCGGTCAGGCAGAAACGTGTGCTGCGTGCACGTCGTCGGCGGGCCGCGCCTCGGTCTGCTCCTTGGCCCAGCGGTAGTCCGGTTTGCCGGCCGGCGAGCGCTTCACCTCGTCGACCAGCCAAAGGCTACGTGGCACTTTATATCCGGCGATATGGGAACGCACGAAGCGGTCGAGCTCCGCCAGTGTTGGCCGAGCCCCTGACCGGGGCGCTACGACGGCGGCCACATGCTGCCCGTAAAGGGGATCGGGCACACCGACCACTAGAGCGTCGAAGACGCCGGGATGGCCCTTGAGCGCGGCCTCGACCTCCTCGGGATAGACTTTCTCTCCGCCACTGTTGATCGACACCGAGCCGCGGCCCAGCATGGTGACCGTCCCGTCTGCCTCGACCGTTGCATAGTCCCCCGGGATGGCGTAGCGCACTCCGTTGATGGTCCGGAATGTCTCGGCCGTCTTCTTCTCGTCCTTGTAATAGCCGACCGGAATGTTGCCCTTCTTGGCGATGAAGCCGCGCACACCCGATCCAGGCTTGACCTCATTGCCCTCCTCGTCGAGCACGACGGTGCGGTGGTCGATGGTGACCCGGGGGCCACCGCTGTTCGGCGCACCCGCAGCGACGATGCTGGTGCCGCCAAACCCGGTCTCGGAGGAGCCAATTGAGTCCGTGATGACCCGGTTCGGTAGCAGCTCGAGGAGCTTTTCCTTGATACTCGGCGAGAACAACGCCGCGGTGCTGGCGAGCAGAAACAGGGACGAGAGGTCGTAGTCGTGGTCGGTGTCGAGCGCGTCGAGCAGCGGGCGCGCCATCGCGTCGCCGGTGAAGAACAGCAGGTTCACCTTGTGCTCGTGGATCGTGCGCCACACCTCGTCGGCGTTGAATTCCGGTGCGAGCACGGTGGTTTGGCCCGAGAAGATCGACATCCAGGTGGCCGACTGGGTGGCACCGTGGATCATCGGCGGAATCGGGTAGCGGACCATCGGCGGATTGGCTGCCGCGGCCTTGGCCAGGTCGTGCTCGTCCTCGACGAATTGGCCTGTCGCGAAGTCGGTTCCGCCGAAGAGCACCCGGTAGATGTCCTCGTGGCGCCACATCACGCCCTTCGGGAAGCCGGTGGTACCGCCGGTGTAGAGCAGGTAGATGTCGTCGGCGCTGCGCTCGCCGAAGTCGCGGTCGGGGGAACCCTGCGCGATCGCCGAGTAGAACTCGACGCCGCCGTAACGCTGATAGTCGTTGTCGGAGCCGTCCTCGATGACGAGGATCGTCTTGACGTTGGGGGTGTCCGGCAGCACGTTGGCCACCCGGTCGGAGTACTGGCGCTCGTGGACCAGGGCGACCATGTCAGAGTTGTCGAACAGGTAGCGGAGCTCGCCCTCGACGTAGCGGTAGTTGACGTTCACCAGGATGGCGCCCGCCTTCACGATGCCGAGCATCGCGATCACGATCTCGATCCGGTTACGGCAGTACAGCCCGACCTTGTCGTCCTTTTTCACCCCCTGATCGATCAGGTAGTGGGCCAGGCGGTTGGCCTTTTCCTCCAGTTGGGCGTAGGTCAGCTTCTCGTCGCCGCAGATCAGGGCGACACGGTCCGGCACAGCGTCGATAGCGTGCTCTGCGAGATCGGCAATATTCAGGGCCACGGCCACCAAATTAGAACGTGTTACATTTCTTGACAAGCTCATGCCCCTCGTCGACGGAAAGGCGGTAGCCGTGGCTTTGCAGAATGGTGGGGTCCCAGCAAACGAGCAATCCGGCCCCGACGCGCTGGTGGAACAGCGGGGTCACACCCTCATCGTCACGCTGAACCGGCCGCACGCCCGCAACGCCCTGAGCACCGAAATGATGGAAATCATGGTCGAGGCCTGGGACCGCGTCGACAACGATCCGGAAATCCGCTGCTGCATCCTGACCGGGGCCGGTGGCTACTTCTGCGCCGGGATGGATCTCAAGGCGGCAACCAAGAAGCCGCCGGGTGAGTCGTTCAAGGACGGCAGCTACGACCCCTCGCGAATCGACGCTTTGCTGAAGGGCCGCCGGCTGACCAAGCCGCTCATCGCGGCCGTCGAGGGACCCGCGATCGCCGGGGGCACCGAGATCCTGCAGGGCACCGACATCCGCATCGCCGGTGAGAGCGCCAAGTTCGGCATCTCGGAGGCCAAGTGGAGCCTGTACCCGATGGGCGGGTCGGCCGTGCGGCTGGTACGGCAGATCCCCTACACGGTCGCGTGTGACCTGCTGCTGACCGGCCGGCACATCACCGCCGCCGAGGCCAAGGAGATGGGCCTGATCGGACACGTGGTGCCGGACGGGCAGGCGCTGACCAAGGCGCTCGAGATCGCCGAGATCATCGAGAACAACGGCCCGCTGGCCGTGCAGGCGATCCTGCGGGCGATCCGCGAGACCGAGGGCATGCACGAGAACGAGGCCTTCAAGATCGACACCCAGATCGGCATCAAGGTGTTCCTGTCCGACGACGCCAAGGAAGGCCCCCGGGCATTCGCCGAGAAGCGCAAGCCCAACTTCCAGAACCGCTGACATTTCGTCACATCCGCACCACTGGCCCCTGGATTCGCGGGCCGGCTGGTTGCCCGCCTCCGAGCGACAACCACCACACGGTGTGCGGCCGGCACCTGGCGCCGACGCGTTGTCGCTCGGAGGCGGGCACAACGGGTGTCGCCGCCGCCAGGGGCCAGTGGTGCAGGTGTGACTGGCCCCCGCGGCGGCGAGCGCAGGAGGGGCGCTTAGCCCAGCGGCGCGCTTGGCGTGAACGCCACCGGCATCTTCTCCAGGCCGGACACGAAGTTGGCCGGCCGTAGGGGCAGGTCGGCGTCCGAGGCCAGCCGCATGTCCGGCAGGCGTTGCAACAGGCGCGTCTGCATGATCGACAGCTCCAGACGGGCGAGCTGGTTGCCGAGACAGAAGTGCGTGCCGAAGCCGAACGCGAGGTGGTTGTTCGGGTAGCGCTCGATGTTGAAGGTTTCCGGGTCGTCGAAGACCTTCTCGTCGAAGTTCGCCGACTCGAACAGCAGGATCATCTTCTCGCCCTGGTGCAGCTGGGTGCCGTGGAATTCGGTGTCGGCGGTGATCGTGCGTGCCATGTTCTTCACCGGCGCGGTCCAGCGGAGCATCTCTTCAATCGCGTTGGGCAACAAGCTGAGATCACTCGCCAGACGCTTGTGCTGATCGGGGTGCAGCACCAGCTGTCGGGTACCGCCGGACAGCGTGTGCCGCGTGGTCTCGTCGCCTCCAATCAGCAGCAGCAGCACCTCGGTGACGATCTGGTGGTCCTCGAGCCGTGAGCCCTCGACCTCCGCGTGCACGAGGACGCTGACCAGGTCGTCGGTCGGTTCCTTCTTGCGGGCCTCGATCATCCCCATCATGTATTGGCTGTAAGCGGCGAAGGCATCCATCGTTACCTGGACATCCGCTTCGGCCGCGGTGCTGCTCAACGCGCCGACCAGGTCGTCGGACCACTTGAGGAACATCGTGCGTTCCTCGGGGCGCACGCCGAGCATGTCGCCGATGACCGCCATCGGCAGGGGCGCCGCCAGGTCCCAGACGAAGTCACACTCGCCGCGCTCGCACACCGCGTCGATCAGCGTGTCGCACAGCGAGGTGATCGAGGGCTCCAGGTCTTTGACGCGCTTACGGGTGAAGCCGGAGTTGACGAGCTTGCGGCGCAACAGATGCTGCGGATCGTCCATCTCGATCATCATCTCGACCCCCGGCTGGTCGGGGCGGATGCCGCCAGCATTCGAGAACAGCTCGGGGTTGCGCTCGGCCTCGATCACGGCCTGATACGTCGACGCCGCGGCCAAGCCGTTGCGGTCCCGAAAGACCGGCTCGTTCTCGCGCATCCACTTGTAGATGGGCCGAGAGTCGCCGGCGTAGAAAGTCCCGTCCGTCAGGTCGACGTCTGGTTTGGTCATGGTCATGAGATCTCCTGGGCATCGCCGAATGTCATCTGCACCTGATCAGCAGAGCTGGACAGCATCGCGCGCTTCGGAAGACCAAGCGATGCAAGCTCTTTCGCGTAAAGATGATCGCCCAGCCGGACGCGCACGCCGCCAAGCCGGGTCCGTACACCGTCCAGCGTGTGCTCAAACGCGGTCTCGCGGGTGATGCCGTCGCGGTGCGAGTAGCTGCGCTGCGCCTGCTGTCGCGGCGTCAGCCGAATCGGCAGGCCGCGACGAAAGTCCATGCCGATCACCAGTTGCCCGTCGACACTGCAGTCGAAGCCGAACTCACGGCCCTCTCGAATCTTGAAGTCCGCCATCACTTTCGGATATCCCCAAATCTTGGTTCCCGCCTCCAGGGTGAACGCCTGGTCGACGGGGAGGTGGTGGATGAAAGCGCCGGCCGACCGCAGGGCACCAAGCCCGCTCGCCTTCGAACCCGGCGGATTGACCATCACGCTGGTACCGAACTCGTGGTACTGGCCCAGGTCGCCGTCGATGTAGTGCATCAACATCAGCACCACGACCGCGCGGCCGGGAAGGTAGCGGCACACCTGCAGGCCGCTGTAATCGATCATCCGCTGCGCGGCATCGGCGTCGACGGAGAACATCGCCATGTGTTGATTTGCCTGGCGGATCTTCACCGGCATCGTGAGTACCGTGCCCGCGATGGTGTGCTGCGAGGCTGTCATCGGGCCAATCTAGAACGTGTTCTATTCGTTGGGCAATACCGGGTCAGATTAGCGTGGCGAGCTCCCTGATCTGCGCCTCATTGCGTCCGTTGACCACCATCATGGTCACACCCGCGGCCTCCCAGACCTTGACCTGCTCACGGACGTAGTTGATATCGCCGACGATCGCGGCGTCGTCGACCACCTCGTCGGGGATGATCGTCGCGGCCTTGTCCTTCTGGTTGCTGCGGAACAGCTTGGTCACGTCGTCGACCACGTCGCCGTAGCCCATCCGGCGGTACACGTCGGCGTGGAAATTGGTGTCCTCGGCGCCCATCCCGCCCATGTAGAGGGCCAGATAGGGCTTCATGCCCGCGAAGGCTGCAGCGCGGTCGTCGGTGATGACGATGTTCGCGGTCGCGCAGATCTCGAAGTCCTTGCGGCTGCGCCGCGCCCCTGGCCGCGCGAACCCTTCGTCGAGCCATTCGTTGTAGGTATCCGCCATCCGCGGCGTGTAGAAGATGGGCAGCCAGCCGTCGCAAATCTCGGCGGCCAGCGCCACATTCTTCGGCCCCTCGGCCCCCAGCATGATCGGGATGTCGGGACGCAACGGGTGGGTGATGGGCTTGAGCGGCTTGCCCAGGCCGGTCGTGCCCTCGCCCGTCAACGGCAGCGGATAGTGCGGACCGTCGCTGGTCACCGGCTTCTCCCGGGCCCACACCTGCCGCATGATGTCGATGTACTCACGAGTGCGGGCCAGCGGCTTGGGGAACGGCCGACCGTACCAGCCCTCGACTACCTGCGGGCCGGAGACGCCGAGCCCAAGGATGTGCCGGCCCCCGGACAGGTGGTCGAGCGTCAGCGCGGCCATCGCGGTCGCTGTCGGGGTGCGCGCGGACAGCTGGATCACCGAGGTCCCGAGCCGGAGCCGGTGCGTCGACGATCCCAACCAGGCCAGCGGCGTGTAGGCGTCGGACCCCCACGCCTCGGCCGTGAACACGGCGTCGAATCCGGTTTCCTCGGCCGCCGCGACGAGCTCCGCGTGATTCTCAGGCGGCTGAGCGCCCCAATACCCGAGCTGCAACCCCAGCTTCATAGTCACTGACCCTTCCGAGGCCGTCCCGATACCAAAAAATTTGAAACCGTTCTTAGAACCTGTTCTACTCGATGGCGTGACAGCCAGCTCGAGCAGCCCGACCTTGACGGATCACCATGAGCCACCGCTCTCCGCGCCACTGACGTTGTCTTTCGACTACACCCGTTCGGTCGGCCCCACGCTAAGCAAATTCTTCACCGCACTGCGTGAGCGCCACGTCCTGGGGGTGCGCGGATCGGATGGCCGGGTGTACGTACCACCGGCGGAATATGACCCGGTTACCTACGAGCCGCTGGGCGAGATGGTACCGGTGTCGAGCGTCGGCACGGTCGTTTCCTGGACGTGGCAACCCGAACCGCTGGAGGGTCAGCCGCTGGACCGGCCGTTCGCCTGGGCGCTGATCAAGCTCGACGGCGCGGACACCCCACTGATGCACGCCGTGGACGCCGGCAGCCCCGGCGCCATCAAAACCGGCTCGCGGGTGCACGTGCACTGGGCCGACGAGCCGGTCGGCGCCATCACCGACATCGCCTACTTCGCGCTCGGCGGGGAAGCCGAACCCGTGTCCGAACATGCGGCGGGCGAACAAGACCCGGTGACCATGATCGTCACGCCGATCTCGCTGACGATCCAGCACACCGCCTCCCACGAGGAAAGCGCCTACCTGCGCGCCATCGCGCAGGGCAAACTACTGGGCGCGCGCACCGGCAAAAACGGCAAGGTCTACTTCCCGCCGCACGGCGCGGACCCGGCGACCGGCCAGCCCACCACCGAGTTCGTCGAGCTGCCCGACAAGGGCACGGTCACGACGTTCGCGATCATCAACATCCCGTTCCAGGGCCAGCGCATCAAACCGCCCTACGTGGCGGCCTACGTGCTGCTCGACGGGGCCGACATCCCGTTCCTGCACCTGGTCGCCGACATCGACGCGCACGAGGTGCGGATGGGCATGCGGGTGGAGGCGGTGTGGAAACCCCGCGAGGAGTGGGGCTTTGGCATCGACAACATCGAGTACTTCCGGCCGACAGGGGAACCCGACGCCGAATACGACACCTACAAGCACCACCTGTAAAGGGCATACCTGTAAATGAGCGCTCGCAACGTTGCGGTTGTCGGCTTCGCCCACGCCCCACACGTCCGCCGCACCGACGGCACCACCAACGGCGTCGAGATGTTGATGCCGTGCTTCGCCGAACTCTACGAGGACCTCGGAATCACCAAGGCCGATATCGGCTTCTGGTGCTCGGGGTCGTCCGATTACCTTGCCGGTCGGGCGTTTTCGTTCATCTCGGCGATCGACTCGATCGGTGCCGTTCCGCCGATCAACGAATCGCACGTCGAGATGGACGCGGCGTGGGCCCTCTACGAGGCCTACATCAAGATCCTGACCGGCGAGGTCGACACCGCGCTGGTGTACGGCTTCGGCAAGTCCTCGGCCGGGATTCTGCGGCAGATCCTGTCGCGGCAGACCGACCCCTACACCGTCGCGCCGCTGTGGCCGGACTCGGTGTCGATGGCGGGGCTGCAAGCCCGCATCGGGCTCGACACAGATAAGTGGACCGAAGAGCACATGGCGCGCGTCGCGTTCGACTCCTTCGAGAATGCCCGCCGGGTGGACTCCGTGGAGCCGGCCATCAGCGTCGCGGAATTGCTCGAAAGGCCGTTCTTCGCCGAGCCGCTGCGGCGCCACGACATCGCGCCCATCACCGACGGCGCCGCCGCCATTGTGCTCGCGGCCGGCGACCGGGCGCGCGAGTTGCGCGCAAACCCCGCCTGGATCACGGGAATCGAGCACCGCATCGAAACCCCGTCGCTGGGCGCGCGCGATCTCACCGACTCCGCGTCGACTAGGGCGGCGGCCAAAGCGGCAACGGGAGGCAGGACCGACAACCTCGATGTGGCAGAGATTTGCGCGCCCTTCACCCACCAGCACCTGATCATCGCGGAGGCCATCCGGATACCGGGGCAAACCAAAGTCAATCCGTCCGGCGGCGCGCTGGCCGCCAACCCCATGTTCGTCGCCGGGCTCGAGCGCATCGGCTTTGCGGCGCAACACATCTGGAACGGGTCCGCCGAGCGGGTCCTCGCGCATGCCACCAGCGGGCCCGCGCTGCAACAGAACCTGGTCGCGGTCATGGAAGGAAAGATCTGATGGCCGGTGCAGGACCAAACCTCGCCGCGGTACTGGGTACCGGGCAGACCAAGTATGTAGCCAAGCGCAAGGACGTTTCGATGAACGGCTTGGTGCGCGAGGCGATCGACCGTGCACTGGAAGACTCCGGTTCGACATTCGATGACATCGATGCCGTCGTGGTCGGCAAGGCCCCGGACTTCTTCGAGGGCGTCATGATGCCGGAGCTGTTCATGGCCGACGCCATGGGCGCCACCGGCAAGCCGCTGATCCGGGTGCACACCGCGGGTTCGGTCGGCGGATCCACCGCGGTGGTGGCCGCGAGCCTCGTGCAATCCGGTAAATATCGGCGGGTGCTGGCGATGGCCTGGGAGAAGCAGTCGGAGTCAAACGCGATGTGGGCGTTGTCGATTCCGATCCCCTTCATCAAACCGGTGGGCGCGGGCGCGGGTGGGTATTTCGCCCCGCACGTGCGGTCGTACATCCGCCGCTCGGGCGCACCGTTGAACATCGGTGCCATCGTCGCGGTCAAGGACCGGCTCAACGGCGCCCGCAACCCGCTGGCTCACCTGCATCAGCCCGACATCACCGTTGAAAAGGTGATGGAGTCGCCGATGCTGTGGGACCCGATCCGGTACGACGAGACCTGCCCGTCCTCCGACGGTGCCGCCGCGGTCGTGATCGGCAACGAGGAGGCCGCCGAAGCCCGTCTGGCGCAAGGACAACCGGTGGCGTGGATCCATGCGACCGCGCTGCGCACCGAGCCGCTGCAGTTCTCGGGTCGCGACCAGGTCAGCCCACAGGCCGGGCGCGACGCGGCCGCCGCGCTGTGGAAGGCGGCCGGCATCAAGAGCCCGATCGACGAGATCGACGCCGCGGAAATCTACGTGCCATTCTCGTGGTTCGAGCCGATGTGGTTGGAAAACCTGGGATTCGCCGCCGAGGGCGAGGGCTGGAAACTCACCGAAGCCGGCGAGACGGCGATCGGCGGGCGGCTGCCGGTCAATCCGTCGGGCGGTGTGCTGTCGTCGAACCCGATCGGCGCCTCGGGCCTGATTCGGTTCGCCGAGGCGGCGATTCAGGTGATGGGCAAGGGCGGAGATCACCAGGTTCCCAACGCGCGCAAGGCCTTGGGGCACGCCTACGGCGGCGGCTCGCAGTACTACTCCATGTGGGTGGTCGGCGCGGACAAGCCCACGCCTGAAAAAGTCGGCGCGTGAGCGAGCATCCCGCGCACGAGGCCGGCCGGCGCTCCCGCGAGGCGGTCATAGCCAGGGACAAAGAAGCGTGGCTGGCGGTGTTCGCCGACGACGCCATCGTGGAGGACCCGATCGGGCCGTCGGCCTTCGACCCGGAAGGCAAGGGACACCGTGGCCGCGACGCGATCTCGGCCTTCTGGGACAAGGCCATCGCCCCCACCACCAGGATCGAGTTCGTCTTCCGCGACACCTACCAGTGCGGCAACGAGGAAGCCAACGTCGGGCACATCCTCATCACCCATGGCGACTTCCAGGTGACCGCGGAAGGCGTCTTCACCTATAAGGCCAACGACGAGGGCAAGCTGACCGCGCTGCGTGCGTATTGGGAGATGGACCGCGCGGCCGCGTCGGCCCGGAAGGTCTAGAGCGGCTCGAGCCCGGCCAGGTGCCGCTGAGCCAGTTCGCGGTAGGCCTGCGGATTCACCTTGATCCACATTTCCGCGCCTGTTCCGGCGACCGGGCCCTTGATCTGTGCCGGCGCGCCGACCGCCAGCATGCCGGCCGGAATCTGGGTGCCGGCCGTCACCAGCGAGTGCGCCGCGATCAGGCTGCGCGCGCCGACCACGGCGCCGTCGAGAACGGTGGCGTGGTTGGCGATCAGGGCCTCGGATCCGACGTGCGCCCCGTGAATGCAGCACATGTGCGCCACGGTGGCGCCCGGGCCGATGTCGACCGGGATGCCGGGTGGCGCGTGCAGCACGGACCCGTCCTGCACGTTGGCGCCCTCGCGCACCACGATGGGCCCGTAATCGCCGCGCAGCACGGTGTTGAACCACACCGATGCACCGGCCTCGACGACAACATCGCCGATCAGGGTGGCGGTCGGGGCCACAAATGCGGTGGGATCGACTCGCGGCGCCCGACCCTCGAAAGCGAACAGCGGCATCGTCTAGATATACCCTGAGCGCGCACGCGTCGCGGGAAAGCCCAGCCAGACTCGCCATCATTGCGCGCCACCGCCGCAAAACTGTAACGTGTTCTAGTTAGAGGGCCAGTGAGTTGGAGGTGACAGGTGAGTACCGACACCAAGGCGGTCGGCATCCGGGAGATCGATCCCGGCGCATTGCCGACAAGGTACGCCCGGGGCTGGCATTGCCTGGGCGTCGCGAAGGACTTCCAGGACGGTAAGCCGCACTCGGTCGAGGCGTTCGGTACCAAGCTGGTGGTTTTCGCCGACTCGCACGGGGACCTGAAGGTGCTGGACGGCTATTGCCGGCACATGGGTGGCGACCTGTCGGAGGGCACCATCAAGGGCGACGAGGTGGCCTGCCCGTTCCACGACTGGCGCTGGGGCGGTGATGGCCGCTGCAAGCTGGTGCCGTACGCCAAGCGCACACCCAAGACGGCGCGCACCCGCTCGTGGACGACCGATGTGCGCGGCGGCCTGCTGTTCGTCTGGCACGACCATGAACAGAATCCGCCGGATCCCGCGGTCCGGATTCCCGACATCCCGGAAGCGGCCAGCGACGAGTGGACCGAATGGCGGTGGAACCGCATCCTCATCGAGGGGTCGAACTGCCGCGACATCATCGACAACGTCACCGACATGGCGCACTTCTTCTACATCCATTTCGGTTTGCCGACGTACTTCAAGAACGTTTTCGAGGGCCACATCGCCTCGCAGTACCTGCACAACGTGGGCCGGCCGGACGTCAGCGACCTGGGCACCTCCTATGGCGAGGCGCACCTTGACTCGGAGGCGTCCTACTTCGGGCCGTCGTTCATGATCAACTGGCTGCACAACAGCTACGGCGGCTATAAGGCCGAGTCGATCCTGATCAACTGCCATTACCCGGTGACCCAGAACTCGTTCGTCCTCCAGTGGGGCGTCATCGTCGAAAAGCCCAAGGGCATGGACGAAGCGATGACCGACAAGCTGTCGCGGGTGTTCACCGAAGGCGTCAGCAAGGGCTTCCTGCAGGACGTCGAGATCTGGAAGCACAAGACCCGCATCGACAATCCGCTGCTGGTCGAGGAGGACGGCGCCGTCTATCAACTGCGCCGCTGGTATCAGCAGTTCTATGTCGACGTTGCCGACATCCAGCCGGAAATGGTGGAACGCTTCGAGATCGAGGTGGACACCACGCGCGCCAACGAGTACTGGAACGCCGAGGTCGAAGAGAACCTGAAGGGCGCCAACGACGAAATGCCGGCAGAGCAACACTGACGGCATGACCCACGATCAACCGGCGGTCCCAGACGTCGACCGGCTCGCCCGGTCGATGCTGATGCTGCACGGTGACCATCACGATCACGACGACGCGCCCGCGCGCAACGGCGGCTCGGGATCCTGGTCAAAGTCAAGGGATTTCACCAACGATCCGCAACGCGCGGCCGCCGTCGCCGAAGCCAGCCGCGCCGACCGGGAGCGCTACCTCAGCTCGGGGCTGCTGCCGGTGGACTGCCGGTTCTGCCACGTCACGGTCACCGTCCGGCGGCTGGGCCCGGGCCATACCGCCGTGCAATGGAACACCGAAGCATGGCAGCGCTGCGCGCACTTCACGGAGGTGCGCAACTCCGGTGGTGATACGGCACGCACCCGGTCGTGCCCCAAACTGAGCGACAGCATCGAGCATGCGGTCGCGGAGGGCTATCTGGGCGAGCCCGGCGACCCGGACGCTGACTGATTCACTGCCCTTGGGGCAGTTTGGTTATCGCCTCGAACGCCTCGAGGAATACCGCCGCGATGTCACCTTCCCGAGCGCTAACCATCGGCTTCTTCTGGAGCAGGACGCGCTGCACGCCGATGCCCAGCAGCAGGGCCGTGACCATGTCCGCGCGGATTCTGGCCCGGTCCGCCGTTATCCGCTTCGCCAGGTTGCGGGTAAGCCCCTCCTCGAGCTGCGCGTTGAGTCGCGTTACCACCGCGGGGTCGCCGCTGGACCGCAGCAGCGCGAACAACGGGGCGTCGACGTCGCGGCGGGCGTCCAGGACGCGGGCAATCAACCGCTCCCCCAGCGCGTCGTCTGCAGCGCCCAGGATCTCCTGCACGTTCTCCGAAACATCCGTTGCTTCCGCGAAAAGCCGTTCCTTGGAGCCGAAATAGCGGCGAACCAAAGTGACATCCACGCCGGCTTTCGACGCCACCTCGCGCAGACCGATGGCGCTATACCCCCTGGCCAGAAAGAGTTCGGGAGCCGCTTCCAGCAGGCGGGTTTTGGTGGCGCCGGCGTCGCGGCGCCGCGGCGGCACGGCGTTCATGTCGCTCCTTTCGCGTGGTCTACAACTGTAGACATGCCCACCGCAGCCGCGCTAGGCTGGACACTATGTCTACACATGTAGACATAGTGAACGGAGATTTTCATGACCGGAGTCATGCTTGTCAAACAGCGAGTCGCCAGCGTCGACCAATGGAACACGGTGTTTCGCGACCCGGAACTCGACGCGATTCGACGCCGGCACAGCCTGGTGGTAACGGGGACCTACATCGACGGCGACGACCCCAACACCGTCATCGTCGTCATGGAAATGGAAAACATCGATGCTGCAAGGCAGTTCGCGTCCTCGCCGGCCCTCGCCGCCGCGCGCGAGCGGGCGGGCGCGTTCGGGCCTCCGGACGGTGTGTGGTTAGGACCGCGGCGGATCGACGGCTGATCCAGTCGCGTCACAGCCCGGCGAAGCGCTCCTTAACGGTTTCGACGGTCAGCCCGTAATCGGCCAGCGAGTAACGGTGTTTCGGCGCGCGCTCGCCGGACTGGCTGTCGGCGTGCGCCTGTTCCATCGCCGCTCGCGCCTCGTCGGTCAGCGTCAAACCGAAGTGCCGGTAGACGTCGGCGACCGTGCCGATCGGGTCGGCAATCAGGTCCTTGTAGTCGACGTCGAAGAACTGGGCCGGCGAGTATTTGGCACGGGCGGTGTTGAAGCGCTCCAGCCCGCGCGACCAGGTGTCCATCGCGTCTGCACCGATCTGAGCCCCGTCGAACGCCGTGGACCATCCCTCGGCGGTGTGCTGGGCCAGCGAGCACATCGAAGCCATGATCGTCTCGACTGGCCGATGGGTCTGGATCACCAGCGCGTCCGGATAGGTCGCCATCAAGGCGTCCAACGCAAAAAGATGGCTGGGATTCTTGAGCACCCAACGCTTTTCGGCGTCATTGAGTCCGATTAGCTGGAGGTTTTTGCGGTGCCGTTGGTAGGACGGCGTCCAATCCTGTTCGGACAGCCACTGCGCGTAAGTGGGGAGGTGTGCCAACGTCTCATAGGACACCGAATGCAGCGACTGCCGAAGCAGCTGCCAACATTCCTCGAGTTCGTATGCGGCCATGAAATGCAGACCGGTGTAGCCGGGGTTGTCCTGGTGGTGCTGGTTGAATTGCGCGTCGAGCTGACGATAAAGGGGATGCGACTCCCAGGTTTCGCGTGGCGGACGCGGCTGCGGGAACTCGGCCAGCCACATGTGCAAGCCCTGATGCGCGGGATCGGCGCCCAGCAGCCGGTGTAACGCGGTGGTGCCGGTGCGCACCAGGCCGGTGACGAAGATCGGGCGCTCGATCACGACGTCGGCGTGCTGCGGGTACTGCTTCCACGAAGCCTCGGACAGCAACCTGGCCACCAGCGCGCCGCGCAGGAAGAACCGGTTCATCTTGCTGCCCAACACCGTCAGGCCGGCTTCACGCCGGTAGGAGTCCAGCAGCACCTCCAGCGCTTCGAGATAGTTGTCGTCGTTGGCCCCGAAGTCGTCGAGCCCGGTCAGCTTGGTGGCCGATGCGTGCAATTCTTCGACGGTGCCGATATCGGTGCGGTCGGACATCAGTTGTGGTACTCCCCGCAGTTGACGTCCAGGGTCTGCCCGGTGATGCCGCTGGACAGGTCGCTGGCCAGGAATAGGATCGCCGAGGCCACCTCGTCTTCGGTGGGCAAGCGCCTCAGGTCGGAGTTCGCTGCGGTGGCCGCGTAGATCTGATCCACCGTGGTGCCGTACTTGCCCGCCTGATGTTCGAAGTACGCCTGCAGGGTGTCGCCCCAGATATATCCGGGGGCAACGGAATTGACGCGGATGCCCTTCTCGCCCAGCTCGGTGGCCAGCGACTGCGACATGGACAGCAGCGCCGACTTGGCCATCTTGTAGGCGCCGTATTTGGCCTGTGAGTGTCGCAGCACCATGGAGTTGACGTTGACAATCGATCCGTGCGACTTCTCCAGCGCCGGCGTGAAAGCCTGGATGAGCCGCAGCGCGCCGAGCGCACTGAGCTCGATCGCGTCACGGATGTGCTGAAAGCTGGTACCGGCCAACGGCTTCATGGACGGCACCCGAAACGCGTTGTTGATCAGCACGTCCACCTTGCCGTAGGTCGCCATGGTGGTCTCGACGAGGTAGTTCACCTCGTCGTCGTCGGTGATGTCGGCACGCACCGCCAACGCCTTGTGCCCGGTGTCGTTGACCTGTTTGGCGACGCTTTCCAGCCGTTCCACGGTCCGCGCCGCCAGCACCAGGTCGGCGCCATCCTGGGAGCACCGGTGCGCCAGGGTGGTACCGAGCCCCGGTCCGACGCCGCTGATGACGACGACCTTTTCATTGAGCAAGCCTGACATCGTCACCCCAGCATCCTGGCCGCAATTTGTTGTTGGCGCAGCGTGATTCGTGCACGCCATTCGTCGTCGGAGATCTTATTGTGTTCGAAGTACGGCAACGTGGCCGGGATGGCATCGAAGTCGACCAGCTCCACGGTGGGGCCGTCCGCGTCGGTGAGTTGACGGGACACCCGCTGCCAGCGGAACTGCAAGAAGCCTCGCCGATGCCCCAGCGTCTCCACCCAGTTGGTCACTCCGGGGTTCTGGTCGGCAACGACGATGCGCACCTTGCCGTCCGGATCGGCTTGCGCCTGAGTGTTGTTCAGCGAAGTCTGGTGATTGATGTAGTCCAGCGAGATGTACCACAGGCTGCCCAGCTGGAAACCGAGGTAGGGCGCGTCGGAGACCGGGATGGTGATCACCAGCGCCTGATCGGGTCGCAGGTCGTAGTGGCCGACCGATGAATACTGGGTCGCCAGGCCGCCCGGCGTCAACCGGGGCGCGACCATGGTGTTGACCGGCAGGTCGAGATAGAACCACTGGGGAAACTGCAGCCAGGTCTTCACCCGGTTGACAAGCTGCTTTCCGGCCGTGGCATAACGCTTTTCGATGATCTCGCGGGTCAGCGGAGGCGGGGCGGTGCCCGCGGTGTCCAGGCGGGAAATGGCCAGCGTGCCGCGCTGCGCCGACCAGTCGCCGTAGACCTCGCGGATGACCAATTGCCCGGGGCTGGTGGGCCGCACCCGCCACTCGAAGCTGCCGTCGGCGGCGATCTCGAGCTCTCGGTCGTCGAACGCGGCCTGGCTGGCCGGCACGTTGTCGTCGGTGTATTCACCACCGAGTAGCTGGAAGCTCAGGTCGGTCGTGGTGCCGCGCCGGCCGGTCACGACGTAGTCGTGATTGGCGTGCACCCGGGTACCGAAGTACAGGGTGTCGGGGTTGTCCAGGCCCATCTTGGTGAACGGCCCGGTTCCCGACTGCAGGAACGGGTGGTCGCGGTCGTAATCGAAGGCCAGGTGTATGCAAGCCGAAACACAGCCCGCCAGATACTGCAGCCCTTCCAGCAGGTCGGCTTCGGTCTCGATGAAGGGCGCGTCGGCGACCAGTTTCTCGGCTTCGACGATCGCGGAGGTGAGGGGATCAGAGAACACGCATAGACGCTAGAACGTGTTCTACTTTTTCGTCAATGGCGAACGTTCCCGCGCGTCGGCCGCGTCGTTCAACGACGAGGCCGATTCACTAGGGTGCGCACTGCTGCGACAGGTCGATCAGATGCTGCCGCACGTCCGGATGCCGATTCAGGTAATCCATCACGTTGCCGTTGCCGCCCTCAGCCTGAGACTTGGCCTGCAGCTGCTGGTGGAGGTCGGGATGCCGCTTCAGGTACGAGTCGATGGAACTACCCACGGTCTGATCACACTGGGGAGCCGCGCTGGCCGCCGGCAGCGCGATCGTCATCGCGGCGGTAACAGCCAGCAAACCTCCGGCGAGCACGCCGTACAGTCCGCGGCCTCGAGATTTCCTGGATGTCACGGTCATGCGCGACAGATTACTCGCAGCACCTTTGTGTGGCCTGTGCGCGCGGCTGCCAGCTACTTGGCGGGGGCGCCGCTTTCTTGCTCGCGCTTGATTTCCAGGGCGATGTCGATGAGTTGGTCTTCTTGGCCGCCGATGAGTTTGCGTTGTCCGGCGCGGTGCAGTAGTTGGTGGGCGGGCACGCCGTAGCGCTCGGATTGGCGGATGGCGTGTTTGAGGAAGCTCGAGTACACCCCGGAGTACCCCATGATCAGGGCGTTACGGTCCAGCAGGCACTCGGCGGGCATCACCGGGGCGACCACCTCTTCGGCGGCATCAGCGATGTCGAAGAAATCGATGCCGGTCTTGACCCCGATCTTGTCGAACACCCCGATGAGCGCCTCGACGGGTGCGTTGCCCGCTCCGGCGCCGAACCGGCGACACGAGCCGTCGATCTGCTTGGCACCCGCCCGCACCGCCTCCACCGAGTTGGCCACCCCCAGGCCGAGGTTCTCGTG
Organism: Mycobacterium nebraskense; assembly: GCF_002102255.1. Classification (GTDB taxonomy): domain Bacteria; phylum Actinomycetota; class Actinomycetes; order Mycobacteriales; family Mycobacteriaceae; genus Mycobacterium; species Mycobacterium nebraskense. The sequence continues at coordinate 98,590 of NZ_LQPH01000171.1, read as the reverse complement.
CCCGTGGAAGCCCACCTGGGCGTCGTCGCCGAGCTCGGCGACCAGCGCGGCCACCCGGTCGCGCACCCCTTCGAGCACGAGCGCGCCGGCCGAGTCGACCACGTAGACGCACTGGCATCCCGCATCGGCCATGATGCGGGCCTGCGCGGCCAGCTTCTCGGGGGAAATCGTGTGCGACATCATCAGGAACCCCACGGTCTCCAAGCCGAGTTCGCGGGCCAGGCCGAAGTGCTGGATGGACACGTCGGCCTCGGTGCAGTGGGTGGCGATCCGGCAGATCGACCCGCCGTTGTTCTGGGCTTCCTTGATGTCCTCTTTGGTGCCCACCCCGGGCAGCATCAAAAACGCGATCTTGGCCTCTTTGGCTGTCTGCGCGGCCAGCTTGATCAGCTCCTGCTCCGGAGTCTTGGAGAACCCGTAGTTGAAGCTCGACCCGCCCAGCCCGTCCCCGTGGGTGACCTCGATGACCGGCACCCCCGCGGCGTCCAGCGCGGCCACGATGGCACCCACCTCGTCTTTGGTGAATTGGTGGCGCTTGTGATGCGAGCCGTCCCGCAACGACGTGTCGGTCATCCGCACGTCCCAGACCGGATTGAAGAAGATGTCGGTACTCATGCCTGTATGCCTCCCGCCGTCGCGGATAGAGATTCCTTCGCGATTTCCTCGCCGACCTTGGTCGCCGCGGCGGTCATGATGTCCAGGTTGCCCGCATACGGGGGCAGGTAATCGCCGGCGCCCTCGACCTCGACGAACGTGGTGACCACCGCCTGCCCACCGGAGTTCAGCGACGGCTCGTCGAACTGTGGCTCGTTGAGCAGCCGATATCCCGGCACATAGGTCTGCACCTCGGCCACCACATCGTGGATCGACTTCGCGATCGCGTCCCGGTCGGCGTCCTCGGGGATCGCGCAAAAGATGGTGTCGCGCATGATCATCGGCGGGTCGGCCGGGTTCAGGATGATGATCGCCTTGCCGCGCGTGGCGCCGCCGATTGTTTCCACCCCCCTGCTGGTGGTCTTGGTGAACTCATCGATATTGGCCCGGGTGCCCGGCCCCGCCGACACCGACGCCACCGAGGCGACGATCTCGGCGTAGGGCACCTCAACAACCCGCGACACCGCGTACACGATGGGAATCGTCGCCTGTCCCCCGCAGGTGATCATGTTGACGTTCGGCGCATCCAGGTGCTGGCGCAGGTTCGCCGGCGGAATCACCGCCGGGCCCACCGCGGCCGGGGTCAAATCGATGGCGCGGATGCCCGCGGCCGCATACTTCGGCGCCGCGTCCCGATGCACATAAGCACTCGTCGCCTCGAACACCAGATCAGGCTTCTCCGACTGGGCCAGCAGCCAATCGACCCCTTCGTGCGTCGTCTCCAACCCCAACTTGCGGGCCCGCGCCAAACCCTCACTGTCCGGGTCGATGCCCACCATCCAGCGCGGCTCCAGCCAGTCCGACCGCAACAGTTTGTAGAGCAGGTCAGTACTGATATTTCCCGACCCGACAATGGCCACACTCGCCTTAGCCGGCATGACGCTCCTTTGCGAAGCTCTCGATTTTAAGTCCGACGATTTAATTCGAGACTATTCGAACGACAAATGAACAGAACCCAGGCCCGTGAAGTCGGCCACAAACTGGTCGCCGGCGTGCGCGTCGATCGCTCGCGTGCACGAGCCGGGAAGTACCACGTCGCCTTTGCGTAACCGTACGCCGAAGCCCTCCACCTTGCGGGCCAGCCAGGCCACCGCGGTGACCGGGTTGCCCAGCACCGCATCGGTCCGACCCTTGGCGACAACCTCACCGTTGCAGCTGAGGACGGCGTCGATCGCCTTGACGTCGATATCGCCCGGTGAGACGCGGGCCTTACCCAGAACGAAGCCCGCCGACGAGGCGTTGTCGGCGATGGTGTCGCACAGCTCGATCTTCCAGTCCGTGATCCGGGTATCGATCAACTCGATCGACGGGACCAGTGCCTCGGTGGCCGCCAGCACGTCGTCCTCGGTGCAGTCGGCTCCCGGCAGGTCGGCGTTCAAAATGAAACCGACCTCGACCTCGACCCTCGGCCACAGGTAGCGGCTCGCCTTCACCGGGGTGTCTTCGAACAATTGCATCTCGTCGAGCAAATGCCCGTAGTCCGGCTCGTCGACCCCCATCATCTGTTGGATCGCCTTCGACGACAGGCCCACCTTGTGGCCCAGCACCCGGGCCCCCTCGGCGACCCGCTGACGGATGTTGATCAACTGGATCTCGTACGCATCGACGACGTCGATGTCCGGGTGGGCGGCGGTCAGCGGAGCGATCGGCAGGCGACTCCGCTCGGCCTGCGCCAGGTCGGCAGCTAGCTCGTCTCGTGTCGCAACACTGAGCATCTGCAGAAGTCCCCTCGTTCGTGTGACCGGCCCAGTAGCGGCCGACCCGGGCAATTCTATAACGTGTTCTACATGACAGCACAGGAGCTCGACGTCGTCGTGGTCGGGAGCGGCGGAGCCGGCATGGTGGCTGCCCTTACCGCCGCTCACCGGGGCCTTTCCACAGTAGTCATCGAGAAGGCTGCGCATTTTGGCGGCTCGACCGCACGGTCCGGTGGGGGCGTCTGGATCCCCAACAACGAGGTGCTCAAGCGTGACGGCGTCCGAGACAACCCCGAGGCGGCCCGGACCTACCTGCACGGCATCATCGGCAACATCGTCGAGCCGGAACGCATCGACGCCTACCTCGACCGCGGACCCGAGATGCTGTCGTTCGTGCTGAAGCACACCCCGCTGAAGATGTGCTGGGTTCCGCGGTACTCGGACTACTACCCCGAAGCGCCGGGCGGCCGCGCGGAGGGCCGCTCGATCGAGCCGAAGCCGTTCGACGCGCGCAAGCTGGGCGCCGACATGCCCGGCCTGGAACCGGCATACGGCAAGGTGCCACTCAACGTCGTTGTGATGCAACAGGACTACGTGCGGCTGAACCAGCTGAAGCGGCACCCACGGGGCGTGCTGCGCAGCCTGAAGGTCGGCGGCCGCACGATGTGGGCGAAGGCGACCGGTAAGAACCTCGTCGGCATGGGCCGGGCGTTGATCGGTCCGCTGCGAATCGGGCTGCAGCGGGCTGGGGTTCCGGTGTTGCTCAACACCGCGCTGACCGATCTGTACGTCGAGGACGGTGTGGTGCGCGGAGTTTACGTTCGCGACACCGGTGCATCGGAGTCATCCGAGCCGCGGCTGATCCGGGCTCGGCGCGGGGTGATCCTCGCCTCAGGCGGTTTCGAGCACAACGAGCAGATGCGGGTGAAGTATCAGCGCGCGCCGATCACCACGGAGTGGACCGTCGGCGCCAAGGCCAACACCGGCGACGGCATCGTCGCCGCCGAAAAGCTCGGCGCCGCACTGGAACTGATGGAAGACGCCTGGTGGGGGCCGACCGTGCCGCTGGTGGGTGCACCCTGGTTCGCGTTGTCGGAACGCAACTCGCCAGGATCGATCATCGTCAACATGTCGGGCAAACGTTTCATGAACGAATCGATGCCCTACGTCGAAGCCTGCCACCACATGTACGGCGGGGAATTCGGCCAGGGACCGGGACCGGGCGAGAACATTCCGGCGTGGCTGGTGTTCGACCAGCAATACCGGGACCGCTACATCTTCGCGGGATTGCAGCCGGGACAACGCATTCCCCGCAAGTGGCTGGAGTCCGGCGTCATCATCCAGGCCGACACCCTCGAGGAACTGGCCCAGAGAGCCGGCCTTCCGGTTGCCGAGTTCGCCGCAACGGTGGCGCGCTTCAACGGCTTTGCCAGGTCGGGTGTCGACGAGGACTACCACCGCGGCGAGAGCGCCTACGACCGCTATTACGGTGACCCGACCAACAAGCCCAACCCCAACCTCGGCGAGCTCACGCACGCGCCGTACTACGCCGCCAAGATGGTGCCGGGCGACCTGGGCACCAAGGGCGGTGTCCGCACCGACGTCCACGGCCGCGCGCTGCGGGACGACGGCACAATCATCGAAGGCCTTTACGCCGCGGGCAATGTCAGCGCCCCGGTGATGGGCCACACCTATCCGGGCCCGGGCGGCACCATTGGCCCGGCGATGACCTTCGGCTACTTGGCCGCACTGCACATTGCGGGGGAACACTAATGCCCATTGATGTAGACGTTGCGTTGGCCGCCGAACTGGACCCCATTGAATTCTCTTGGACGAGCAGCGATGTGCAGCTCTACCACCTGGCGTTGGGGGCCGGCAAGGATCCGATGGACCCGCGCGAACTGCGCTACCTCGTTGACGACACACCGCAGGTCCTGCCGACGTTCGGCAACGTGGCGGCCTCCTTCCACATGACCAAGCCGCCGACCGTGCAGTTCCCCGGCATCGACATCGAGCTGGGCAAGGTGCTGCACGCCAGCGAGCGAGTGGAGGTTCCCGGGCCGCTGCCGCCTTCGGGGTCCGCCCGCGCCGTCACCCGGTTCACCGACATCTGGGACAAGGGCAAGGCCGCGGTGATCTGGAGCGAGACAACGGTCAGTGCGCCCCACGGCACGCTGCTGTGGACGCAGCGGCGGTCCATCTTCGCCCGCGGCGAAGGCGGATTCGGTGGCGAGCGTGGCCCATCGACGTCGGACGCGGCGCCGGACCGGGCGCCCGATGTAGAGGTCGCGGTGCCGATCCTGCCGCAGCAGGCACTGCTGTACCGGCTCTGCGGGGACCGCAACCCGCTGCACTCCGACCCGGAATTCGCTGCGGCCGCGGGCTTTTCGCAGCCCATCCTGCACGGTTTATGCACGTATGGCATGACGTGCAAGGCCATCGTCGACACGCTGCTGGACGGTGACGCCGCAGCGGTGGCCGCCTACGGCGCACGCTTTGCCGGTGTGGCGTTCCCCGGCGAGACACTCAATGTCGGCATCTGGAAGGAAGACGGGCGGCTACTGGCCAGCGTTGTCGCGCCCTCGCGCGACAACGCGGTGGTGCTCTCCGGCGTCGAGCTCATCCCGGCCTAGGGTTTTTGGCTTTGCACCGAGCGTCACGCTAGCGTGGCGCTAGGCAGCGAGCGTGACGCTAGCGTGACGCTCGGCGGGCTAGTGCGGCCCCTACGCGTCGAACGATGTCGAATGGCCGGTCGCCGGCAACCACCCGGATAACCATCCAACCTAGGCGCTCCAGCATTTCGCTGCGACGGATATCCCATGTGTATTGTCTGCGGTCGGTGCGGTGTTGCTCGCCGTCGTACTCCACCGCGACTTTTACGTCCTCCCAACCCATATCGAGATAGGCGACCAAATCGCCGAACTCGTCACTGACTGCGATCTGCGTCCGTGGTCGCGGCAAACGAGCCCGGATGAGCAGTAGCCGTAGCCATGTCTCTTTCGGTGACTGCGCTCCGGCATCCGCCAGCCCCAAGGCACTCCGCGCTCGCCGGATCCCGCGTCGGGCCGGATACCGCTGCGCCAGCATTTCAACGTCGGCCACCTTAACGTCTGCCGCCCCCATCAGGGCGTCCATTGCCGCCACCGCATTGTCCATCGGATACCAGCAACCCAAGTCAAGGACCGTCCGGGTTGGCGTCGTGACCGGTATGCCGTCGATCAGGCTGAACTCGTCACATTCGATGCGATCACCGCGCACTCGCAGACCTGGCGATGGGTTTCTGTTGCTGTGGATTATCTCCAAAGGCGCAGCGGCGTCAATCCAATGCGCACCATGCAGTGCGGAGGCCGATAGGCCCGCAACAATCCCTTGTCGTCGCGACCACAGCCAACCCGCTCGCGCGCGAACAAGCGGAGTCAATTCAGTGCCAGAGCAGACATACACGTCGCGAAATAACCTGGTGTACCGGCTTCGCAGGGCGCTCTTAACGACATCACCGTTCGCGACCGCCTCGCTGCCGATGAATGGCTCCGCCATGACGGCAGGGTTCCACGTCTCACGGCAAGCGTCACGTCAGCACACGGCAACCATCCACAGCGTCACCCCAGCGTGACGCTCGGCGACCACAGCCACGCTAGCGTGACGCTCGGCGTGGTCAGAGAGATGGAGGCTAGCCGAGGATGAGGCCCGACGTGGGCACGCCGGTGCCCGCGGTGACGAGGACGTGCTCGACGTCGGGGACCGGGTTCACCGAGGTCCCGCGCAACTGCCGCACACCCTCGGCGATGCCGTTCATTCCGTGGATGTAGGCCTCACCAAGCTGGCCGCCATGCGTGTTGATGGGGAGCCGGCCACCAATTTCGATCGCACCGTCGGCGATGAAGTCCTTGGCCTCGCCCTTACCGCAGAATCCCAACTCCTCCAACTGAATCAGCGTGAAGGGTGTGAAGTGGTCGTACAGGATGGCGGTCTGAATGTCGGACGGCTGCAGACCGGATTGCTGCCACAGCTGCTGCCCCACCACGCCCATCTCGGGCAGGCCCAGTTCCGGTCGGTAATAGCTGACCATCGTGTACTGGTCGGGGCTCGAGCCCTGCGATGCCGCCTCGATGACGGCCGGCCGCTGCTTGAGGTCCCGCGCGCGCTCGGGCGAGGTCACCACGATCGCAACCGCGCCGTCGGTCTCCTGGCAGCAGTCCAGCAGCCGCAATGGTTCGGCGATCCACCGCGAGTTCTGGTGATCCTCAATGGTTATCGGCTTCTCGTAGAAGTACGCCCTCGGATTTCTGGCGGCGTGCTTGCGGTCGGCCACCGAGATGATGCCGAAGTCGCGGCTGGTTGCGCCGGACAGATGCATGTACCGCTGGGCGATCATCGCGACCTGGGCGGCCGGTGTGGAGAGGCCATGCGGGTAGGAGAACGAATTGTCCGCCGCGGTCGAATCAGCCTGTGCGCGGGCGTCTCCCACGAGTCGAGTCTGCACCTGCCCGAACCGCATGCCCGACCGCTCGTTGAACGCCCGGTACGCCACCACGACGTCAGCGACCCCGGTGGCGACGGCGATCGCGGCCTGCTGGACGGTCGCGCACGCCGCGCCACCGCCGTAACCGATCTGCGAGAAGAACTTCAGGTCACCGATACCGACCGCACGCGCCACCGCGGTCTCGTTGTTGGTGTCCATCGTGAACGTGGTCAGCCCATCGACATCGGCCGGGCTCAGACCAGCATCGTCCAACGCATCCAACACCGCCTCGGCCGCCAACCGCAGCTCGCTCCGGCCGGAATCCTTCGAGAAGTCGGTGGCGCCAATTCCGACGATCGCAGCTTTACCCGACAACATCAGGAATCCCCCATCGTCAGCGTCACGGTCGCGATGACGTGGTCGCCAAGGCTGTTGCGGCCGAACACCTTCACCGTGATCAGGCCGTCTTCCACGGCGATCACCTCACCCGAGAAGGTCACCGTGTCGTAGGCGTACCACGGCACGCCGAGCCGCAGCCCGATGGACTTGATCAGCGCCGATGGGCCCGCCCAGTCGGTGACGTAGCGCTGCACCAGCCCGGTGTCGGTGAGGATGTTGACGAAGATGTCCTTCGACCCCTTGGCCTGCGCCAGATCGCGGTCGTGATGGACGTCCTGAAAGTCCCGCGTGGCCAGAGCCGTCGAGATGATGAATGTGGGATCACCGTGCAGCTTGAGCTCTGGCAATACAGTGCCCACTTCGATAGCGGGTGCGCTCATGCCTCGGGCTCCCAGGCGTAGAGGCTCCACTCCGGGCCGCTGTCGCCCGCGGGGAAGTCGATATAGGTTGCGCGCACCGGCATTCCGATCTTCACCTTGCCGGGGTCGGCGCCCCGCAGCTCGCCCAGCATCCGCACGCCCTCGTCGAGTTCCACCAGCGCGATCACGAATGGCAGCGTGCGGCCCGGCACCTTCGGCGCATGGTGCACAACGAAACTGAACACCTTGCCTTTGCCGCTTGCCACGAGATAATCGGACGGGGCGACCTCCTTTTTCGGGTCCTGCCACACCGCCGGCACCGGCGGATGCTGCAGGCTGCCGTCGGGCCGCCGCTGGATCCTCAGCTCGTGCGCCTTGACACCCTCCCAGAAGAATGCCGTGTCGCGCGACGACGCGGGACGCATCATGGCGTCGGGATCCAGGTCCGCGGGCACCGAAGACGCCTGCCCAGAGGACTCACGCGGCTTGAATTTGAGGATGCGCCAGTTCATCTCGGCGACGTCCTCGTCCCCGACCCGCCAGATGATGTGCTGGTTGATGAACCAGCCCTCTCCGAGTCCGGTCTGTTTGGGTCCGACCACATCACCCATCTCCGAGGTGATGCTGACCTGCTCGCCAGGCTGCAGGTAGCGGTGATAGGTCTGTTCGCAGTTGGTGGCGACGACGCCGATGTAGCCGGCGTCGTCGAACAACTGCATGATGGGCCCCATCGGATCGTCCTTCGGGCGTTCCCCGCCCAGGCCGAACATCGTCCACACCTGAATCATGGCCGGCGGGGCGACAATTCCCGGATGTCCGACGGCGCGGGCGGCTGCCTCGTCGACGTAGATGGGGTTGCGGTCGCCGATGGCCTCCACCCAGTTGTTGATCATCGGCTGGTTCACCGGGTCGCGGCCGGCGCGCGGCTTGGGGCCGCCGGCCGCTTTGATCTCCGCGATCGCTTCTTGAATGTCGGTCACCGGGGCACCCTCGGCACTTTGAGGCCGGCGGCCGCGATCATCTCTCGCATGACTTCGTTTACGCCTCCGCCGAAGGTGATCACCAGGTTTCGCTTGGTCTGCGAGTCCAGCCAGTTGAGCAGGTCGGCGGTTTCCGACTCGGCCGGGTTGCCGTACTTGCCGACGATCTCCTCGGCGAGCCGTCCGATGTACTGAATTCGCTCCGTACCAAAGACTTTCGTTGACGCGGCATCCGCCACGTTGATGTCTTCGCCCGCCGCGGCCACCTGCCAGTTCAGCAGCTCGTTGATCCGCCACATCGCATGGATCTCACCCAGTGCCCGCTTGACGTCGGCGTGGTCGATCGGCGTGACCCCGTCACCACCGGGCTTGGACGCCCAGGCGTGCACCCGGTCGTAGATACCGGCAGTACGGCCCGCGGGGCCCAGCATGACCCGTTCGTTGTTGAGCTGGGTGGTGATCAGCCGCCACCCGCCGTTCTCCTCGCCGACCAACATGTCGGCGGGTACCCGCACGTCGTTGTAGTAGGTGGCGTTGGTGTGGTGGGCGCCATCGGACAAAATGATCGGCGTCCAGGAGTAGCCGGGATCCTTGGTGTCGACGATCAGGATCGAAATGCCTTTGTGCTTTACGGCTTCGGGGTCCGTGCGGCAGGCCAGCCAGATGTAGTCCGCGTCATGGGCACCGGTGGTGAAGATCTTCTGTCCGTTGACGATGTACTCGTCGCCCTGACGCACCGCGGTGGTCCGTAGCGAAGCCAGGTCGGTACCCGCCTCGGGCTCGGTGTAGCCAATCGCGAAGTGCACTTCGCCGGCCAGGATCGCCGGCAGAAACCTCTTCTTTTGCGCCTCGCTGCCGAACTGCTGCAGCACGGGGCCGACCGTCTGTAACGTCACCGCGGGCAGCGGCACGTCGGCCCGATGCGCCTCGTTGACGAAGATCGACTGCTCAATCGGCCCGAACCCCAAGCCGCCGAACTCTTTTGGCCACCCGACGCCGAGCTTGCCGTCCCGACCCATCCTCCGGATCACCGCGCGATAGGCCTCGTTGTGACGGTCCTGCTCCATCGCCTTCATCTCGTCGGACGAGATCAGATTCGAAAAGTATTCCCGCAGTTCCGCTTGCAGCTGGCGCTGCTCCGGAGTCAGGTCTATGAACATTGCGCTCCCACCAGGTCGAGACGATGAGAAGGCCCGCCCAGCAGCCTGGTCAGGTCTTTGATCGTGGAGTAGTACCGGTGCATCGGATAGGTGATGTCCATGCCCATGCCGCCGTGCAGGTGGTGGCAGAGTTGCATCACCGGCGGCGCCTGCGAGGTGATCCAGTAGCCGAGCACATCCAGGTCGTCGTCGGCATCCCGTCCTTCCGACAGTCGCCAAACGACCGACTTCGCCGCCAAATCGATGGTGCGCGAGGCGATGTAGACCTCTGCGAGCTGGGCGGCCACGGTTTGGAACGTCGACAGCGGCTTGCCGAACTGCTTGCGATTGGCCACGTAGTCCGCGGTGAGGCGCAGCGCCCCGGCCACCAACCCGTCGGCGTAGGCCCCGATGGCCGCCAGTGCCAGCTGGTTGACCCGAGGAGCCGTCGCGCCCGCCAGCACATCGGAATCACCGACCACGACGTCGGCGAACGTCACCGTGTACTCGTCGGAGTCGTTGGATGTCGGGGTTTGGGCCAGCTGCACACCGTCGGCCGTCGGCGACACGACGACGACCGCGTTGTCCGCCGTGACGATCATCCAATCCGCTTGTCCGGCATAGCCAACGCCGACCTTGGTGCCCGACAACCGCCCGTTGGTGAAGGTGGTCGACGGCCGGTCCGGCAGCGCGGTGCCAGGCTCGTTGAGCGCGGCCGTCAGCACGCCACCCTTGGGGACGCCAGCCAGGAATCGGTCCTGCTGTTCGTCGGACGCCAGGTCGAGGAGCGGCACCACGCCGAAGCCGAGCGTGGCCAGCGCCGGCGTGACGGCGCCGTGGCGGCCCGCCTCGGTGAGCACCGTGGCGACCTCGGGCAGTCCCACGCCGTCGCCGCCGAGCCGCTCGGGCACCGGCAGCGCCGTCACGCCACCGCCGACCAACGCGTCCCAGCTGAGGTCCCGATCCAGCACTGACGTCGCCACATCGGCGACGGCCTGTTGCGTCGCAGTGAGATTGAAGTCCATCAGGACGTCACCGAGTTTTGCCGGTGTAGTCGACCTGCCAGTGCTTGATCCCGTTGAGCCAGCCCGACCGCAGCCGCTCGGGCTCACCGATCGGCTTGAGGTCCGGCATGTGATCGGCGACCGCGTTGAAGATCAGGTTGATGGTCATGCGGGCCAGGTTCGCGCCGATGCAGTAGTGGGCGCCGGTGCCGCCGAAACCGACATGGGGATTCGGGTCGCGCAGGATGTTGAAGGTGTGCGGGTCTTCAAAGACCTCTTCATCGAAATTGGCTGACCGGTAGGACATCACCACCCGCTCACCCTTCTTGATCCGCACGCCGGCCAATTCGGTGTCCTCGCTGGCGGTGCGCTGGAAGGCCGATACCGGAGTGGCCCACCGGATGATCTCGTCGGCGGCGGTCGATGGGCGCTCCTTCTTGAAGAGCTCCCATTGATCGGGGTTGTTCGCCATCGCGATCATGCCGTGGGTGATCGAGTTGCGGGTGGTCTCGTTGCCTGCCACAGCGAGCATGACCACGAAGAAACCGAACTCGTCATCGGAGAGCTTCTCGCCGTCGATGTCGGCCTGGATGAGCGTGGTGACGATGTCGTCGGTGGGGTTCTTGCCCCGCTCCTCGGCCATGGCCATGGCGTAGGCGATCAGTTCCATTGACGATTGTGCGGGATCGACGTGCGCGTACTCGGGGTCGGTGCCACCGGTCATCTCGTTGGACCAGCGGAAGAGCTTGTCGCGATCCTCCTGGGGAACGCCGAGCAGGCCCGCGATGGCCTGCAGCGGCAGCTCGCACGACACCTGCTCGACGAAGTCGCCGCTACCCTCGGTCGCCGCGGTCTTGGCGATGTTCTGGGCGCGCTGGGCCAGTTCGGCTTCCAGCCGTCCGATGGCCCGGGGCGTGAAGCCGCGGGAGATGATTTTGCGCAGGCGGGTGTGGTGGGGTGCGTCCATGTTGAGCATGACGCTGCGCTGCAGTTCGACCTGCTCTCGCTTCATCTCCGGCGGCCACGTTGGGATGGCGCCGTTCATCCAGCTCGAGAAGACGTCGCTGCGGCGTGATACCTCCTTGACGTCGGCATGCTTGGTGACGATCCAATATCCGTGGTCCTCGAAGCCGCCCGAGCCGCCCGGGATGTCCACCCAGTGGATCGGCTCCGCCTTGCGCAGCTCGGCTAGTTCCGCGACGGGCAACCCTGCAAGGTTGACGTCCGGGTCAAGGAAGTCGAAGTCGGCGGGAATGTTGGGGGGTGCCATGTGTGTGCGCTCCTCAATTGCAACGTGTTCTAGTGCCAGTAAAACACGCCTCCTGCGCAGATAAAAGGCAGGTCACCATCCTCGCTTGTCAGAGTAATGAAACGTGTTCTAGCCTGACGGAATGGGTAACCCGGTAATCGTCGAAGCCACCCGCAGCCCAATCGGCAAGCGCAATGGATGGCTGTCAGGGCTGCACGCCACCGAGCTGCTTGGTGCGGTGCAGAAGGCATTAGTTGAGAAGGCAGGCATCGACGCCGGCGACGTCGAACAGGTCATCGCCGGCTGCGTAACGCAGTTCGGCGAGCAGTCCAACAACATCAGCCGGGTTAGCTGGCTTGTCGCCGGGCTGCCGGAGCACGTTGGCGCCATGACGGTGGACTGCCAGTGCGGCAGCAGCCAGCAGGCCAACGGCCTGGTTGCCGGCCTGATCGCGGCGGGCGCCATCGACATCGGCATCGCGTGCGGAATCGAGGCCATGAGCCGCGTCGGACTGGGTGCCAACGCCGGCCCCGACCGCAGCATCCTGCGGCCCGAGTCGTGGGACATCGATCTGCCCGACCAGTTCACCGCGGCCGAGCGGATCGCCAAGCGGCGTGGCATCACCCGCGAAGACATCGATGAGTTCGGCTACCAGTCGCAGGCCAAGGCCAAGCAGGCGTGGGAAGAGGGCCGTTTCGATCGCGAGATTTCCCCGATCGAGGCGCCGGCGCTGGACGAGAACAAACAGCCGACGTCGGAGCGGGTCATGATCTCCCGCGACCAAGGCCTGCGCGACACCACGCTCTCCGGCCTGAGCTCGCTGAAGCCGGTCATCGACGGTGGGATTCACACGGCGGGGACGTCGTCGCAGATTTCCGACGGAGCCGCGGCCGTGTTGTGGATGGACGAGGACAAGGCGAAGGCGCTCGGGCTACGGCCGCGGGCCCGCATCGTCAGCCAGGCGCTGGTCGGCGCCGAGCCCTACTACCACCTGGACGGCCCGGTGCAGTCGACGGCCAAGGTGCTGGAGAAGGCCGGCATGAAGATGGGCGACATCGACATCACCGAGATCAACGAGGCGTTCGCGTCGGTCGTGCTGTCGTGGGCGCGGGTGCACAACCCCGACATGGACAAGGTGAATGTGAACGGTGGCGCGATCGCGTTGGGCCACCCGGTGGGCAGCACCGGCAGCCGGCTGATCACCACCGCGCTGCACGAACTGGAGCGCACCGACCAGAGCACCGCGCTGATCACCATGTGCGCGGGCGGTGCCCTGTCGACTGGCACCATCATCGAGCGCATCTAGCCGTAGGTGATCGTCTCGGAAGAGAGCCGCATCGCGGCGGCGCAGTCATACATCGACGCGCTCGTCAGCCATGACGGCGACTCCGTTCCGTTCGCTGCGCGGTGCACCCGCGTCGAGCAGGGGATCAAGAACGGGTTTTCCGGAAATCACCTGCGCCGCAGCCTTAATCGCGGAGCTCAGTACCGATTCCTCGCGGACACGACGCCGCCGGACTACCGGATCGACGGCGACCGGGTGCGCGCGGCGTACACGGTGCTGACCAAGGCCGCGTTCGGCGGCAGGCGGCTGGCCGCCCGGGTCGACGAGACGTTTGTGATTCCCGCCGAAACCTCAAGCGGGAGAGCCGAGATCCACCACATCAAGGTTCGCTTCCAACCGTTTATTCAGCGCTAAGGACCACCATGGCGAAACCGAAGCCACGCTCACTGAACGCACCTTGGGTCAACTTCATCATCAAATGGATGGCCAAGGGCAACGCGTGGATCTACCGACGCAGTAATGGAAGATTCGGCGGCACTTTCCAGAATGCCCCGGTCGCGCTGCTCACCACGACGGGCCGCAAGACCGGTGAACCGCGGGTGAGCCCGCTGCTCTACCTGCGCGAGGGGAACCGGGTGATACTGGTCGCATCGAAGGGCGGCAGCGACAAGCACCCGTTGTGGTACCTCAATCTCAAGGCCGATCCCAAAGTCTCCGTGCAGATCAAGGACGAGGTGCTGCAGCTGCAGGCGCGCGACGCCACGGCCGAAGAGCGCGCGGAGTACTGGCCGAAGTTGAATGCCATGTATCCCTCGTTCGACGACTACCAGTCGTGGACCGATCGGCTGATCCCGATCGTGATCTGCGACCCGTAAGGGTCGCGCCCCCTATCGCCGAGCGTGCAATCACCCCTTGAGCCCAAGCCGGAAATCTCGCGGTGAGTGCACGTTCGGCGCATTACGTAGCCGCGCTAGGCCCCGTACACCGGTACCGGCGGGCGCGCCTTGGCAAGCAGGTCGGCGACGACGGGCCCCAGCTCCGCGGGGTCCCACCTTGCGCCCTTGTCGATCTGCGGCCCGTGCGCCCAGCCTTCCGCGACCCTGATCTTGCCGCCCTCGACCTCGAACACCTTCCCGGTGACGTCGCGGGATTCGGCGCTGCCCAGCCACACCACCAGCGGCGAGATGTTCTCCGGCGCCATGGCGTCGAAATCCTGGTCCTGCGTTGCCATCATCTCGGCGAAGACGGTCTCGGTCATGCGCGTGCGTGCCGACGGCGCGATGGCGTTCACGGTGACGCCGTAGCGACCCATCTCGGCCGCGCCGACCAACGTCATCGCCGCGATGCCGGCCTTGGCGGCGCTGTAGTTGCCCTGTCCGACGCTGCCCTGCAGGCCGGCACCCGAACTGGTGTTGATGATGCGCGCGTCGACGGTCTTGCCCTCCTTGGACAGCCCGCGCCAGTACGACGCCGCGTGCCGCATCGTGGCGAAGTGACCCTTGAGGTGCACGGCGATGACGGCGTCGAACTCCTCCTCGCTGGTGTTGGCCATCATCCTGTCGCGCACGATGCCGGCATTGTTCACCAGAACGTCCAAGCCACCGTAGGTGTCGACGGCGGTCTGGATCAGGCCGGCGGCTTCGTTCCAGTCGGCGATGTTAGATCCGTTGGCCACGGCTTCCCCACCGGCGGCGGTGATTTCGTCGACCACGCCCTGGGCGGCGCTGCCGCCACCGGCGGGTGACCCGTCCAGGCCGACGCCGATGTCGTTGACCACCACGCGCGCACCTTCGGCCGCGAAGGCCAGCGCATGCGCGCGACCGATACCGCCGCCCGCTCCGGTGACGATGACGACGCGGCCGTCAACCACTCCCATTGTTCGTGTCTCCTCTACTTGATCGCGCTGGCGTTCGTTGTGGCCAGGTAGTGCGGCGGCTCGCCGCCGCCGTGCACCTCCAGCGAGGCGCCGCTGATGTAGGACGCCGCGTCGGAGGCCAAAAATGCTGTGGCCCAACCGATGTCTTCCGGTTTGGCCAGCCGCCCCAGCGGCACGTTCTTCGATATCGCGGCGATGGAATCGGCATCACCATAGAACAGTTCCGACTGCTCGGTCTCCACCATGCCGACCACACAGGCGTTCACCCGGACCTTCGGCCCCCACTCCACCGCCAGTGTCTGCGTGAGGCTTTCCAGACCGGCCTTGGCCGCCCCGTACGCGCCGGTGCCGGGCGACGGCCGTCGACCACTGAGACTGCAGATGTTGATGATCGACCCGCCGCCGTGCTGGTCCTGCATCTTGTCGTTCGCATGTTGCGAAACCGACAGTGCGCCAATCAGGTTGAGCTCGATGATCTTGCGGTTGAACTTCGCGCTGGACTCCGCGGTCAGCACGTACGGCGAACCGCCGGCGTTGTTGACCACGACGTCGAGCCGGCCATGCTTGTCGACGACGGAGTCGATCAGCGCCTTGACGGCGTCGTCGTCGCGGACGTCGCAGGAGTGAAACTCATAGGGCAGGCCCTCGACCGCCCGGCGTGCGCAGGTGATGACGGTCGCGCCCTGCCCGGCGAAGACCGAGCTGATCCCGGCGCCCACCCCGCGGACCCCGCCGGTGACCAGAACCACCCGCCCGGCCAGCCCTAAGTTGATGACGTCGGGTGCTTCGGCGCGAGTCACTGTGCTAGCGTACCAAGCAAGTGCTTGCTTAGGTAGTTACCCCCACAAGGAAGTGGCACCTTGCCCATCACATCCAAAACCACCGAACCGGGCATCGTCGCGGTCACCGTCGACTTCCCCCCGGTCAACGCCATCCCGTCGCGCGGCTGGTTCGAACTGGCCGACGTCATCACGGCCGCCGGCCAAGACCCGGAGACCCACGTCGTCATCCTGCGAGCCGAGGGCCGCGGTTTCAATGCCGGGGTCGACATCAAGGAGATGCAGCGCACCGAGGGGTTCACCGCGCTGATCGACGCCAACCGCGGCTGCTTCGCCGCGTTCCGCGCGGTCTATGAGTGCGCGGTGCCGGTCGTTGCCGCCGTGAACGGCTTCTGCGTCGGCGGCGGCATCGGCCTGGCTGGCAACTCCGACGTCATCGTCGCCTCCGACGACGCCACCTTCGGGCTACCCGAGGTGGAGCGCGGCGCCCTGGGCGCGGCCACCCACCTGTCCCGGCTGGTGCCGCAGCACCTGATGCGGCGGCTGTTCTTCACCGCCGCCACCGTCGACGCCGCCACCCTGCACCACTTCGGTTCGGTGCACGAGGTGGTGCCGCGCGACCAGCTGGACGAGGCCGCGTTGAAGGTGGCCCGCGACATCGCCGCCAAGGACACCCGCGTCATCCGCGCGGCCAAGGAAGCGCTCAACCTCATCGACGTGCAGAGGGTCAACTCGAGTTACCGCATGGAACAAGGCTTTACGTTCGAGCTCAACCTGGCCGGCGTCGCCGACGAGCATCGCGACGCATTCGCCGGTACGGCGAAGGGCAAGAAGGAATAGCCGCCGACGACGATGCAAAACGAAGTGATGAGAAGGAGTGGCGCATAGTGTCCGACAAAAGGACCAGCCTGGACGAGGCCGTCGCGCAACTGCGCAGCGGCATGACGATCGGCATCGGCGGCTGGGGCTCGCGGCGCAAACCGATGGCGTTCGTGCGGGCGATGCTGCGCACCGACGTCACGGACCTCACGGTGGTCACCTACGGCGGACCCGATCTGGGTTTGCTGTGCTCGGCCGGCAAGGTCAAGCGCGTCTACTACGGCTTCGTCTCGCTGGACTCCCCGCCCTTCTACGACCCGTGGTTCGCCAAGGCCCGCACCAGCGGCGCGATCGAGGCCCGGGAAATGGACGAAGGCATGCTGCGTTGCGGCCTGCAGGCCGCCGCGCAACGCCTGCCGTTCCTGCCCATTCGGGCCGGGCTGGGCAGCTCGGTCCCCGACTTCTGGCAGGGCGAGCTGCAGACCGTGACCAGCCCCTACCCCGCACCCGAGGGCGGCCACGAGACACTGATCGCCATGCCGGCGCTGCGCCTGGACGCGGCCTTCGTGCACCTCAATCTCGGTGACTGCCGGGGCAATGCGGCCTACACCGGGATCGACCCCTACTTCGACGACCTGTTCCTGATGGCCGCCGACAAGCGCTTCCTGTCAGTGGAACGTATCGTCTCCACGGAGGAGCTGGTCAAGGCCGTTCCCCCGCAGGCGCTGCTGGTGAACCGGATGATGGTCGACTCCGTGGTGGAGGCGCCCGGCGGCGCCCACTTCACCACCGCCGCACCGGATTACGGCCGCGACGAGAAGTTCCAGCGACATTACGCCGAGGCGGCCTCCACCGAGGAGGGCTGGCAGACGTTCGTCCAGACCTACCTGTCGGGCAGCGAGGACGACTACCAGGCGGCGGTTCGCACATTCGCAGAGGAGGCCTCCAAGTGAGCAGCACCCGCGCCGAGGTGTGCGCAGTCGCCTGCGCCGAATTGTTCAGGGATGCGGGCGAAATCATGGTCAGCCCGATGACGAACATGGCCTCGGTCGGCGCGCGACTGGCGCGGCTGACCTTTTCACCCGACATCTTGCTTACCGACGGCGAGGCGCAGCTGCTGGCCGACACCCCAGCCCTGGGCAAGACCGGACCGGTCGAGGGCTGGATGCCGTTCGGCCGGGTGTTCGAGACCCTGGCCTGGGGGCGGCGGCACGTGGTGATGGGCGCGAATCAGGTTGACCGCTTTGGCAATCAGAACATCTCGGCGTTCGGCCCGCTGCAACACCCGACCAGGCAGATGTTCGGCCTCCGAGGCGCGCCCGGCAACGCGATCAACCATGCGACCAGCTATTGGGTGGGTAACCACTCGAAGCGGGTGTTCTGCGAGGCCGTCGACGTGGTCTGCGGCATCGGCTGGGACAAGGTGGACGCGAACAATCCCGCGTTCCGCTTCGCCAACACCTACCGGGTCGTGTCCAACCTCGGGGTGTTCGACTTCGGCGGCCCGGACCGGACGATGCGCGCGCTGACCCTGCATCCCGGGGTGTCGCCCGATGACGTTCGCGAGGCCACGTCGTTCGAGGTGCACGGCGTGGACGAGGCCGGCGAGACCAGGCTACCGACGGACGAAGAGCTCCACCTGATCCGCGAAACGATCGACCCGAAGTCTTTGCGCGACAGAGAGATACGTTGATGAAGTTGCGCACGCCGCTGACCGAGCTGGTCGGTGTCGAGCACCCGGTGGTTCAGACCGGGATGGGATGGGTGGCCGGTGCCCGGCTGGTGGCCGCCACGGCCAACGCGGGCGGGCTGGGCATCCTGGCTTCGGCCACCATGACGCTGGACGAGCTGGCGACGGCCATCGGCAAGGTCAAGGCCGCCACCGACAAACCGTTCGGGGTGAACATCCGCGCCGACGCCGCGGACGCCGGCGACCGCGTCGATCTGATGATCCGCGAGGGCGTGAAGGTGGCGTCGTTCGCCCTGGCGCCCAAGCAGGAGCTGATCGCTCGGCTGAAAGAGGCTGGCGCCGTGGTGGTTCCGTCGATCGGGGCGGCCAAGCATGCGCGCAAGGTCGCGGCCTGGGGCGCCGACGCGATGATCGTGCAGGGCGCCGAGGGTGGCGGGCACACCGGCCCGGTCGCCACGACGCTGCTGCTGCCGTCGGTGCTGGACGCGGTGCAGGGCACCGGAATCCCGGTGATCGCGGCGGGTGGATTCTTCGACGGGCGCGGGCTCGCGGCCGCGCTGAGCTACGGCGCCGCCGGTGTGGCGATGGGCACCCGCTTCCTGCTGACCTCCGATTCGACCGTGCCCGATGCGGTCAAGCGGCGTTACCTGGAGTCGGCGCTGGACGGCACGGTGGTCACGACGCGCGTCGACGGCATGCCGCACCGCGTGCTGCGCACCGGCCTGGTCGAGAGGCTGGAAAGCGGCTCGCCGGTTCGGGGTCTCACCGCGGCCGTCCGCAATGCGGCGAAGTTCAAGCACATGTCGCAGATGACCTGGCGGTCGATGATTCGCGACGGCCTGGCGATGCGCCACGGCAAGGAGCTGACTTGGTCACAGGTGGTGATGGCGGCCAACACCCCGATGCTGTTGAAGGCCGGGCTGGTCGAGGGCAACACCGAGGCCGGAGTGCTCGCCTCCGGCCAGGTGGCCGGCATCCTCGAAGACCTGCCGTCGTGCGCCGAGCTGATCGAGTCGATCGTGCGTGACGCGATCGAGCATCTGCACTCGGCGTCCGCACTGATCGAAGAGCGGTAAACAGGCGACCAAAGACCCTGGCCTCGGCGCAGTCCGCGGGTCATCGTGGAGTCATGAGTGCGCTGCTACCTGAGACGTGGCCCAAGCCGTTGCTAAGCGCGATCCGCGTTTCCAACAGACACCTGCTCAACCCGCTGATGCTGCGCCTGGCCGGCCGAAAGCACTGGTACGCATCGGTCATCCACCACGCCGGGCGGCGGTCGGGCAAGCAGTACGCCACGCCGGTCGTCGCGGACCGGACGGACGGCGGGTTCGTCATACCACTGCCCTACGGCACCGGAGTGGACTGGCTGCAAAACGTCCTTGCCGCGGGGCACGCAACGATCTCCTCCCAGGGCGACAGTTACGATGTGGCGCAGCCCGAGGTCATTGACGCGGCGGCGGCCATGCCCATGCTGTCGGCCGACCGGCGACGCACATTCTCCCGGCTCGGCATCGATCACTACCTCAGAGTCGTGGACGCTTCATCGCCGAATTGACGCCCGCGCTGTTCGTTGAGACATAAACCACGCACACCTTTTCCGGCGTGTCGTCTGCGTGGTTTACGTGTCGCGGTCGGCGGCCCGGCGTATAGGGCCTACAGCCGCTCGATGATCGTGACGTTCGCGGTGCCGCCGCCCTCGCACATCGTCTGCAAGCCATAGCGGCCGCCGACGCGCTCGAGTTCGTTGAGCATGCTGGCGAACAGCTTGGCGCCGGTCGCGCCCAGCGGGTGACCGAGCGCGATCGCGCCCCCGTTGGGGTTGACCTTCTCCGGGTCGGCCTTGATCTCCTTGAGCCAGGCCATAACCACCGGCGCGAACGCCTCGTTGATCTCGACGGTGTCGATGTCGTCGATGGACAGCCCGGTCTTTTCCAGCGCATAGCGGGTGGCCGGGATGGGCCCGGTCAGCATGAACACCGGGTCGGCGGCGCGGGCACTGATGTGGTGGATGCGGGCCCGCGGGGTCAGCTTGTGGTCCTTGACCGCCTGCTCGGAAGCCAGCAGCACCGCGCTGGCGCCGTCGGAGATCTGGCTGGCCATCGCCGCCGTCAGCCGGCCGCCGTCGACGAGCGTTTTCAGGCCGGCCAACTTCTCCAGTGACGACTCGCGCGGACCCTCGTCGATCCGGAACGGCCCGGATTCCGTTTCGACGGTGATGATTTCGTTGTCGAAGTGGCCGCCGCGGATCGCGGCGAACGCGCGCTCGTGGCTGCTCAGCGCGTACCGCTCCATTTCTTCACGCGACAGGTTCCACTTCTCGGCGATCAGCTCCGAGCCGCGGAACTGCGAGATCTCCTGGTCGCCGTACCGGTGCAGCCACTGCTTGGATTCGTTGGTCGGCGAGGTGAACCCGAACTGCTCGCCCACGGTCATGGCCGACGAGATCGGGATCTGGCTCATGTTCTGCACGCCGCCGGCCACGATAAGGTCGGCCGTGCCGGCCATGATCGCCTGTGCACCAAAGGAAATGGCCTGCTGGCTGGACCCGCACTGCCGGTCCACGGTGACGCCGGGAACCTCTTCGGGGTAGCCCGCAGCCAGCCACGAGAGCCGGGCGATGTTGCCCGCCTGCCCACCGATGGCGTCGACGCAGCCGGCGATCACGTCCTCGACGGCAGCGGGGTCGACATCGACCCGGTCGAGCAGTCCGCGCCACGCATAAGCACCGAGATCCACGGGATGCACCCCGGCCAGCGATCCGTTGCGCTTGCCGACCGCGGTACGCACAGCATCGATGACGTACGCCTCTGTCATTTGTGTCGCTCCTCTTAGTCGCTTCGCTCCGCATCGTCGCCGACGCGGGGCATTGTCATTTTCGGTCTTTGGTAATCCCACCAAGAACGATGGCGAGGTATTGCTGACCCACCTGTTGGGCGGTGAGGGGTCCGCCGGGTTGATACCAGCGGACCGACACCCACGTGGTGTCCCGGATGAAACGGTAGACGAGGTCGACGTTGAGGTCGGGCTGGAAGTAGCCCTCGTCGATGCCCTGGTTGATCACCTCGACCCACATCTTGCGTTGCTGACGGTTCATGTCTTCGATGTAGGAGAACCGGGGCTGCGACAACAACCGTTGGGCTTCGTCCTGATAGATGACGACCTGCGCGTGCCGATGCTCGATCGCCTCGAACGACGCCATGAACAGCCCCTTGAGCCGCTCCAGCGGGTTGGCCTCGCTGTCCACGATCTCGCGGTAGCGGGTGAACAACCAGTCCAGGAAACTGCGCAGCAGCTCGTCGACCATCTCCTCCTTGGAGGAGAAGTGGTGATAGAGGCTGCCGGAAAGGATGCCGGCGCTGTCCGCGATGTCGCGCACGGTGGTGGCGCGCAATCCGCGCTCCGCGAACATGGTCGCGGCGAGCTCCAACAACTCGTCGCGGCGGCTGTTGGCCTGACCGGCCACTCGGTCCATCCGGCCAGGATATCAACCAAGCGCTTGCTTGGCCAGCTATCGGCTCACGGATGCTGGCTGGACACCGAGATGACCTCGCCGGTGAGGTAGCTGGAGTAGTCGCTGGCCAGGAACGCGATGGTGGCCGCCACCTCCCACGGCTCGGCGGCCCGGCCGAACGCTTCACCGGCGGACAGCCGGTCGAGCAGGTCGGCCGAGGTCGTCTTGTCCAGGAACTTGTGGCGGGCGATGCTCGGGGACACCGCGTTGATACGCACCCCGTATTCGACGGCTTCGATTGCGCTGCAACGGGTTAACGCCATCACGCCCGCCTTGGCGGCCGCATAGTGCGACTGCGAGTGCTGTGCCCGCCAGCCCAGAACGCTTGCGTTGTTGACGATCACCCCGCCGTGGTCCGCTTCGCGGAAGTACCCGAGTGCCGCCCGCGTGGCCCGGAACACCGACGACAGCGTCACATTCAGGACGCGGTCCCACTCGTCGTCGGTCATGTCGACCACCGGCGTCTGACCACCCAGTCCGGCGTTGTTGACCAACACGTCGAGCCGGCCCATCCGGGCGGTGGTCGACGCGATCAGCGCGTCCACCTGCACGCTGGACGTGACGTCGCACAGTACGCTCTCGACCCGGCCCAATCCCAGCGCTGTCAGTTCGTCGGCGGTCTCCCCCAGCCGCCGTTCGTGATGATCGGACACCACGACGTCGGCGCCTTCGACCAGGGCGCGCCGCGCCGTCGCCGAGCCGATGCCGGTGCCCGCCGCCGCGGTTACGACGACCACCTTGCCTTGCAGAAGCCCGTGCCCGGCAACCTCTTTCGGAGCTTCGGACAGGCTCATCCCTTTACCTCCCGGGGCAGGCCGAGCACCCGCTCGGCGATGATGTTGCGCTGGATCTCGTTGGAGCCGCCGTAGATGGTGTCGGCACGGGTGAACAGGAACAACCGCTGCCATTCGTCGAATTCGCCGTCCGACAAGGTCAGCCCCGGCTTGCCGATCACGTCCATCGCCAGCTCCCCCAGCGCGCGATGCCAGTTGGCCCACAACAACTTTGAGACGTTGTCCTGTCCGTCGACGGCTCGTCCTTCCAAGGTGGCCAACGCGTAGCTGCGCATCGCGCGCAACCCGGTCCACGCGCGGGTCAGCCGCTCCCGGATAAAGGGGTCATCGGCCGCGCCGTTGCGGCGCGCGAGGTCGGCGAGGTTGGAAAGCTCACGGGCGTAGCGGATTTGCTGCCCGAGTGTTGACACGCCGCGCTCGAAGGTCAGCGTCCCCATCGCGACCCGCCAGCCGTCACCGGGCTGGCCGACCACGAGGCCGGCGTCGGTGCGGGCGTCGTCGAAGAACACCTCGTTGAACTCCGCGGTGCCGGTGATCTGGACGATCGGCCGGACCTGCACGCCCGGTTGGTCCAGCGGCACCAGCAGGTAGGAGAGCCCGGCGTGGCGCTTGGAGCCCTTCTCCGTACGAGCGACCACGAAGCACCACTGCGACAGGTGCGCCAGCGACGTCCACACCTTCTGGCCGTTGATCACCCACTGGTCGCCGTCCAACTCGGCGGTGGTGGACACGTTGGCCAGGTCGCTGCCGGCGCCCGGTTCGGAATAGCCCTGGCACCACAGCTCGGTGACATCGAGGATCTTGGGCAGGAAACGCTGCTGCTGCTCGGGTGTGCCGAAGGCGATCAGCGTCGGGCCGAGCAGCTCCTCCCCGAAGTGGTTCACCTTGTCCGGTGCGTCGGCGCGGGCGTACTCCTCGTAGAACGCCACCCGGTGCGCGGTCGAAAGCCCGCGGCCGCCGTGTTCCACCGGCCAGCCCAGACAAGTCAGACCGGCCTTGGCGAGATGCTGGTTCCATGCCCGGCGCTCTTCGAACGCCTCGTGCTCGCGCCCCGGTCCGCCAAGACCTTTGAGAGCCGCGAATTCGCCGACCAGATTGTCGGCGAGCCACTGGCGGACCTCCGCCCGGAACTCCTCGACGTCCTGCATGCCCTGTAGGCTAACCTACCAAGCACTTGCTTTGTTAGAGAGGCAATGATGACCGACGATCCGCGCACCGTGCCGGCCGCGCTCGATCGTTTGGCGCAGCGACTCCCCGGTCACGACGCGTTGATCACCGACGAGCGGTCGTTCACGACGGCCGTCCTGCGCGACGAGGTGCATCGCGCCGCGGCCGCGCTGATCAGCCTCGGGGTGGGTGCGGGAGACCGCGTGGCCATCTGGTCGCCGAACACCTGGCACTGGGTGGTCGCCTGCCTGGCGATCCACCACGCCGGCGCGGCCATGGTGCCCCTGAACACCCGCTATACCGCCGAAGAAGCCGGCGACATCCTGGCCCGCACCGCTGCGCCGGTGCTGTTCGGGATGGGCAAGTTCCTCGGCAACGATCGCGTCGCCGACCTGGATTGCGGCGTCCTGCCCGCGCTGCGGCACGTCGTCCGGATCCCGATCGAGGCGGACGACGGGACGTGGGACGACTTCATCGCCCGCGGCACCGGGCTCAATGCGGTCACCGATCGCGCCGCCGCCGTCAGCCCCGACGACGTCAGCGACATCCTGTTCACCTCGGGGACCACCGGCCGCAGCAAAGGAGTGCTCTGCGCGCACCGGCAGTCGTTGTCGGCCTCGGCGTCGTGGGCTGCCAACGGAAAGATCACCAGCGACGACCGCTACCTGTGCATCAACCCGTTCTTTCACAACTTCGGGTACAAGGCCGGCATCCTGGCCTGCCTGCAGACCGGCGCGACGCTGATCCCGCACCTGACTTTCGACCCGCTGCGCGCGCTGCAGGCGATCGAGCGACACCGCATCACCGTATTGCCCGGACCGCCCACCATCTACCAGACGCTGCTGGATCATCCGCAGCGCAAGGACTACGACCTGAGCTCGCTGCGGTTCGCGGTGACGGGGGCGGCCACCGTGCCCGTTGTGTTGGTCGAACGCATGCAATCCGAGCTCGACATCGACATCGTGCTGACCGCCTACGGGCTGACCGAGGCCAACGGCATGGGCACCATGTGCCGCCCCGACGACGACGCGGTCACCGTCGCCACCACCTGCGGGCGCCCGTTCGCCGACTTCGAATTGCGCATCGACGCAACCGCTCCCGGCGCGGCGGGCGAGGTGCTGCTGCGCGGACCGAACGTGATGCTGGGTTACCTCGACGACCCGGCCGCGACGGCGGCCGCCATCGACGCCGACGGCTGGCTGCACACCGGCGACATCGGCGCCGTCGACACAGCCGGCAACCTGCGCATCACCGACCGGCTCAAGGACATGTACATCTGCGGCGGATTCAATGTCTATCCCGCCGAGGTCGAGCAGGTGCTGGCCCGGATGGACGGGGTGGCCGACGCCGCGGTGATCGGCGTCCCCGACGAGCGCCTCGGCGAGGTGGGCCGGGCCTTCCTGGTGACGCGTCCCGGCGCCAACCTCGACGAGCAATCCGTGATCGCTTACACCCGTGAACATTTGGCGAACTTCAAGGCACCGCGGTCGGTGCGGTTCGTCGACGCATTGCCGCGCAATCCCGGCGGCAAGGTGGTCAAACCACAACTGCGAGAGCAAGGCTGAATGGATCTGGAACTAGACGAAGAGACCCTGGCCTTCCAGGCCGAGGTGCGGGACTTCTTGTCGGCCAACGCCGAGTCGATCCCGACGAAGTCATACGACAACGCCGAAGGCTTCGCCCAGCACCGGCAGTGGGACCGCGTGCTGTTCGACGCCGGGCTGTCGGTGATCACCTGGCCGAAGAAGTACGGGGGCCGCGACGCGCCGCTGCTGCACTGGGTGGTGTTCGAGGAGGAGTACTTCCGCGCCGGCGCCCCGGGCCGGGCCAGCGCCAACGGCACCTCGATGCTGGCGCCGACGCTGTTCGCGCACGGCACCGAGGAGCAGCTGGACCGGATCCTGCCGAAAATGGCCAGCGGCGAACAGATCTGGGCGCAGGCGTGGTCGGAGCCGGAATCCGGCAGCGACCTGGCCTCGCTGCGATCAACGGCGACCAAGACCGACGGCGGCTGGCTGCTCAACGGGCAGAAGATCTGGAGTTCGCGCGCACCGTTCGCCGAAATGGGCTTCGGGCTGTTTCGGTCGGACCCGGAAGCCGAGCGGCACAACGGCCTGACCTACTTCATGTTCGACCTGAGGGCCAAGGGCGTCACCGTGCGGCCCATCGTCCAGCTGGGCGGCGACACCGGCTTCGGCGAGATCTTCCTCGACGACGTGTTCGTCCCCGACCACGACGTCATCGGCACCCCGAACGATGGCTGGCGGGCCGCGATGAGCACGTCGAGCAACGAGCGCGGCATGTCGCTGCGCAGCCCGGCCCGCTTCCTGGCGACCGCCGAGCGACTGGTGCGGCTCTGGAAGGACAGCGGCTCGCCCGCGGCGTTCGCGGACCGGGTTGCCGACGGCTGGATCAAGGCGCAGGCCTACCGGCTGCAGACCTTCGGCACGGTGACCAGGCTGGCCGGCGGCGGTGAGCTGGGCGCCGAATCGTCGGTGACCAAGGTGTTCTGGTCCGACCTGGACGTCGAGCTGCACCAGACGGCGCTCGACGTACTGGCCGCCGACGGCGAGCTCGCCGGCACCTGGACGGACGGTCTGCTGTTCGCGCTGGGCGGCCCGATCTACGCCGGTACCAACGAGATTCAGCGCAACATCATCTCGGAGCGGCTGTTGGGCCTGCCGCGCGAACAATCAGGGCAGAGGTCCGGGGGCAAGAAGTGAAATTTGCGCTAGACGAACAGCAGCGCGACTTCGCGGCCAGCATCGACGCCGCGCTCGGCGCGGCCGACCTGCCCGGCGCGATCCGCGCGTGGTCCGCGGGCGACACCGCACCCGGCCGCAAGGTGTGGGAGCAGCTGGCCGACCTCGGCGTCACCGCGCTGGCGGTCCCCGAGAAGTTCGACGGCATCGAGGCGCATCCGGTCGACCTGGTGGTCGCGCTTGAGCGCCTGGGGCGCTGGTGTGTGCCCGGTCCGGTGGCCGAATCCATCGCCGTGGCACCGGTTTTGCTCGCCAACGATGAGCGCTGCGCCGCGCTGGCGTCAGGCGAGCTGATCGCCACCGTCGCGCTGCCGCCGCAGGCTCCGCGCGCGGTGGACGCCGACACGGCCGGACTGGTGCTGTTGGCCACCGACGGCGGCGTGAGCGAGGCCGCGCCCGGTGACCGGCACGAGTCGGTCGATCCCAGCCGGCCCCTCTACGACGTGACCGCGACCGGGCGAGCCTGGCAGGCGAATATCGAGCGCGCCTACGAGTTCGGGGCGCTGGCCACCGCCGCGCAGCTGGTCGGTGCGGCCGAGGCGCTGCTGCGTGACACCGTCGACTACGCCAAGCAGCGGGCGCAGTTCGGCCGGGTGATCGGTTCCTATCAGGCGATCAAGCACAAGCTCGCCGATGTGCACATCGCGATCGAGCTCGCCCGGCCGCTTCTCTACGGCGCGGCGCTGTCGCTTCGGGCCCGCGATGTCAGCGCCGCCAAGGCGGCGGCGTCCGAGGCGGGCCTGCTGGCGGCGCGATCGGCGTTGCAGACCCACGGCGCGATCGGGTTCACCCAGGAACACGACCTGTCCCTGTGGTTGCTGCGGGTGCAAGCATTGCGGTCGGCCTGGGGTACTCCCGAGGCTCACCGGCGACGAGTGCTGGAGGCGCTGTGACCTGCGCCGCGGCGATGCAGTGGGAGTACCGCCCGCTTGCGGGGGACGGAGCGATGATGAGGAGCGGCGCTCGTGACTGACGAACGGGAGATGCTGCGGGAGACCGTCGCGGCCCTGGTGGCCAAGCACGCGAACCCGGCGGCGGTGCGCGCGGCGATGGAGTCCGACCGTGGCTACGACGAGGCGCTGTGGCAGCTGCTGTGCGAGCAGGTGGGTGCCGCCGCGCTGGTCATACCCGAGCAGCTGGGCGGTGCGGGCGGCGAATTGGCCGATGCCGCAACGGTTCTGCAGGAGCTGGGCCGGGCCCTGGTGCCCTCCCCGCTGCTGGGCACGACGCTGACGGAGCTGGCCCTGCTGGCCGCGCCCGAGCCGGACGCCGATACGCTGGGCGGCCTCGCCGAGGGCACCTCGATCGGCGCGCTGGTGCTCGACGCCGACTATGTGGTCAACGGCGATATCGCCGACGTCGTGGTCGCCGTCGACGACGGTCAGCTGAGCAGGTGGACCCGATTCAGCGCGCAACCCGTTGCGACCATGGACCCGACGCGGCGGCTCGCGCGGGTGGAGCCGGAGGAGACCGAAACGATCGGCGCCGATCCCGGCATCGCCGACACCGCGGCCATCCTGCTGGCCGCCGAGCAGATCGGTGCCGCCGAACGCTGCCTGGAACTCACCGTCGAATACACCAAGAGCAGAGTGCAATTCGGCCGGCCGATCGGCAGCTTCCAAGCACTCAAACACCGGATGGCCGATCTGTACGTCACGATCGCCGCGGCGAAGGCCGTCGTGGCGGACGCGTGCGTCGACCCCACCGCGACCAATGCGGCCACCGCGCGACTCGCCGCCACCGAGGCGCTGGCCGCCGCGGCCGCCGAAGGCATCCAACTGCACGGCGGGATCGCGATCACCTGGGAACACGACATGCACCTGTATTTCAAACGCGCCCACGGCAGCGCGCATCTGCTCAGCGCACCGCAAGAAGTGCTCGCGCGACTGGAAGTCGAGGTGCTCGAACCGTCGTGAACGACCATGTCGCGCTGCGCGCCGCCATCCCACCGTTCTATGTGATGGACGTGTGGCTGGCGGCCGCCGAGCGACAGCGCAGCCACGGAGATCTGGTGAACCTGTCGGCGGGCCAGCCCAGCGTGGGGGCGCCGGAGCCGGTGCGGGCGGCCGCGGCCTCCGCCCTGCACCTCAACGAGCTGGGTTATACCGTGACGCTGGGCATCCCCGAGCTGCGCGCGGCGATAGCGGCGGATTACCAGCGCCAGCACGGGCTTCGGGTCGAACCCGACGATGTGGTGGTCACCACCGGTTCCTCCGGCGGATTCCTGCTCGCGTTTCTGGCGTGCTTCGACGCGGGTGACCGGGTGGCTCTGGCCACTCCCGGCTATCCGTGCTATCGAAACATCTTGTCCGCGTTGGGATGTGAGGTGGTTGAGATCCCATGCGGACCGCAGACCCGCTTCCAGCCCACCGTGCAGATGCTCGCCGAGCTCGACCCGCCGCCCCACGGCGTGATCGTCGCCAGCCCGGCCAATCCCACCGGAACCGTCATCGCGCCGGCGGAATTGGCCGCCATCGCGTCGTGGTGCGAGACGTCCGGGGTGCGGCTGATCAGTGACGAGGTTTACCACGGCCTGGTCTACGAGGGCGCGCCGCAGACCAGCTGCGCCTGGCAGACATCACGAGACGCCGTGGTGGTCAACAGCTTTTCGAAGTATTACGCGATGACGGGCTGGCGGCTGGGCTGGATGCTGGTGCCGCCCGCACTGCTGCGAGCGGTGGACAGGCTGACCGGCAACTTCACCATCTGCCCGCCGGTGCTCTCGCAGATCGCCGGGGTGGCGGCCTTCACCCCGGAAGCGACCGCCGAGGCCGACGGCAACCTGCACCACTACGCGACCAACCGCGCGCTGCTGCTGGATGGGCTGCGCCAAATCGGCATCGACCGGCTGGCCCCCACCGACGGCGCGTTCTACGTCTACGCCGACGTGTCGGACCACACCAATGACTCGATCGCGTTCTGCTCGAAACTGTTGAACGAGACCGGCGTTGCCATCGCACCCGGTATCGATTTCGACACCACGCACGGCAATTCGTTCGTCCGGCTGTCGTTCGCCGGGCCGACGGGCGACATCGAAGAGGCCGTGCGGCGCATCGGCACCTGGCTCTAGGCGTCCAGGATCTTGTCGAGGCGAGCCTCGAGCGCGCCCCGTTCGCCGGCATCGGCCACGTTGATGCCGAACCGATCGCTGAGGGTGTCGACCACCGCCGCCGCGTCGTCGAGGCGGATCTTCTCGCTGCCGTCGGCGCGGTGGATGGCCAGGTTCCGGCCGGCCAGGTTCAGCCGGGCGTCGTCGGTGACGCGCGCGGCCGTCAGGCCGGTCACGAAGTGCGACGAGGGGTGGGTCGAGACGAACCAGCTGCCCACTTCCAAGTCGATGTCCGGTGCGGTCCGGGTGCTGAACACGTAGAGGGGTTGCCACTCGCCGCGAACCTGGGCCTGCAAGACCAAGCCGTCGCCATGGTCCTCCAGCCGGTAGGGCTCGTGCGTTGTCTGCTGGACGGTGCCGGTTTCTATGCGCAGTGGCGAGGTTGGGGTCTGCCCGCCGAAGCCCACGTCGACGAGGTAGGAACCGTGGGAGCCGGGGAACGTCACCGCCAACACGGTGTGGGTCTGCGGCGGTGACGGCGCGTCGGGCGGCCGCATCCAGACCACCCGGCCGGCCAGTCGCCGCACCCGGAAGCCGAGCTCGGTCAGCACGTAGCCCATCAACCCGTTGTGCTCGTAGCAATAGCCCCCGCGGCCGCGGTGAACCAGCTTGCCGGCAAGGGCTCCCGGGCTCAGGTCATCGACCGGCACCCCCATCACCGGATCGAGGTTCTCGAAGGGAATCGCTTTCGTGTGCGCGCTGACCAAAGCGTGCAGCACATCGAGGTTGGGCGCCGCGTCGCCGCCATAGCCGATGCGCTCGAAGTACTCGCCCAGGTTCAGCGTCATAGGACCATTCTGCTGCCATCGCCATCGGCGGGCGTGCGACGGCCGGTAGCGGGTATGCCGTTCGGTAGTTCAAGCCTTGACGCGAAGGAGGAGCCCGTGGCCGCCGTCGACCTGTACCTCGACCCCGTCTGTCCTTTCTCCTGGGTGACCGCGCGCTGGCTGCTCGTCGCCGCGCAATCGACCCACACGCAAGTCGCCCTGCGGCAGATGAGCCTGGCGGTCCTCAATGAGGGCCAGGACGCCGACGCGAAACAACAAGACATGATGGAGCGCTCGACGCGGCTGGGACGCCTGTTCGCCGCGGCCGTCGCCGAGCGCGGACCAGACGCGTTCGCGGGCCTCTATGACTCGATTGGCCGTCGCATTCACGTGCGCCGGGAGGACCTCACCGCGGCCGGGATCCGCGAGGCCCTCGCCGAGAACGGCCTCGAAGAACGCCTCGCCGAAGCGCTCGACGACAGCGGCTTCGACGACGCGGTCAGGCGGGCGCACCAAGCCAGCCAAGATGCCCTGGGCGACGAGGCCGGCAGCCCGATCATCGCGGTCGATGGCCGCGCGTTCTCCGGACCGGTCCTGACCCGCAGACCCGACAAAGAGGACGGCGTTCGGCTGCTGGAGGCCGTGCTGACCATGGCCGGCATACCCGAATTCGCCGCGCTGCAACGGCCGTACGAAGGCCCCCCGACCATCGACGCCTGAGCGTGGCCGACCGGGCTTGCCGGCTAACTGCCCCGGCCCGGATCGTGGCCGGGTGAACGAAGGTTGCCGAAAGGCACACCCGCGGGGTTCTGAGCGCTAATCTTGAGCTCGCCAAATCTACTTCGCGGAGGGTTGAGCGCCAGCAAATGCCTGAAGAGCCACGGCCCGAGAGTGTCGCACCGGTACCGAGCGGCATCGCCGCGGAGCTGGCGGCCGCGGGGTTCGAAGACGCGCGCCAAGTAGCCCGTGGCGGGGCAGGGGTCATCTACTGCTGCTACGAGACCGCCCTCGGGCGAAACGTTGCGGTGAAGGTGCTGCCGTCGCACATCGACGACGACAGCCGGGAACGGTTCCTTCGCGAGGGCTACGCGATGGGTGGGCTTTCCGGGCATCCGAACATCGTCAACATCCTGCGGGTCGGCGTCACCGCGAGCGGCAAGCCATACATCGTGATGCCGTACCACTCGGCGGATTCGCTGGCGGTCCGGCTGCGCCGGGAGGGGCCGGTGCCCTGGCCCGAGACGTTGCACATCGGCGTAAAGCTTTGCGGCGCACTCGAAACCGCGCACCGAACCGGTACCTTGCACCGCGACATCAAGCCGGCGAACATACTGCTGAACGACTACGGCGAGCCGCAACTGAGTGACTTCGGAATCGCCCACATCGAAGGCGGGTACGAGACGGCGACCGGGTTCTTCTCCGGCACTATCGATTACACCGCGCCCGAGGTGATGACGGGCAATCCGGCCACGGTCGCCTCCGACATGTATTCACTGGGCGCCACGCTCTACGCACTCATCGCGGGCAACGCCGCGCACGAGCGCCAAAAGGGCGAGGACCTGATCGCGCAGTATTTGCGGATCAGTACCACCGGGATCCCGGACATGCGTCCCGACGGCATCCCGGACGCGGTGTGCTCGGCGATCGAGAAGGCGATGTCGATCGACCCGGCCGACCGGCCCGCCTCGGCCGAGGAGTTCGGCCGCGACCTGCAGGCCGCCCAGCGGCTCAACGGCCTCAAACCGGACGCAATGGCGATCACCGGACGCCCCTCTGGCGTGGCGGCGGATGTCCCGTATGCAGCGCCGGTCCCCCCTGGGGGGTACAGCGAGGTGGCGCGGCCGTCGGCCCTGAACACGTCGAGCATGCCCGCGCCACCGCGTGGGCCGACCGGGCACAACGACCCGACCTCCGCGATCGGCGCGCCGATCGATCGCCGACACGAGCTGGAGACCGCGGCATTGCCGCAATCCGGACCAGCTGGGTTAGCGGAGGCCGCCAGCTTGCTGCGGGGCGGGCACGGGTCGGCTACGCAACCGAAGGTGCGGCCGCCCAAAGCTGCCGCGCCGTCAGGCCGAAACGGCGGCGCCCAGGGCCCGCCGCGCGGTCCCAGGGCGCGGGCGGCCGCGTGGTTCGCGGAGCCCGGGAAAAAGCGGAACCGCGTCGCGTTGTCGGCCGGCGCGATCGCCGCTGCTCTGCTGTTGGTGGTCGGCGGTGTCTATTTCGCGCTTTCGCCCGACAACAACGCCGGTTCGAAAGGCGCTTCCACCAAGCCGACCGCGCAGCCGCCCATGCAGTGGAAGCCGATCACCAACGCGCGCATTTCGCGGGACGCGGCGGCCACCACGCAGGCCGACGGCACGATCTGGATCTTCGGCGGGATCCGCAGCGACGGCGCCCTCACCGGATTGCAGGAGGGCTATGACCCCGTCATCGACAGCTGGAAGGTCGGCGACGACCTGCCGGTCCCGGTCTCGCACGCGATGGCGGTCACCTGGCAGGGAAACCCCGTCGTACTCGGCGGCTGGAAATCCGAAGGTGGCAAAAACGTTGCGACCGACCAGGTTTGGCGGGTCATCAACAGCCGCTGGGTCGAGCTTCCGCACCTGCTGCAGCCCCGGGCCGCCGCCGCGGCGGCTGTGGTGGGCGACCGCCTGATCGTCACGGGCGGTGTCGACGCGGCCGGCGCGCTGCTGAACACCACCGAGGTGTTCGACGGCAACGCCTGGACCCTCGGCGCGCCCATCCCGACCCCGCGCCAGATGCTGGCCGCGGCCTCGGACGGAAAACAGGTCTACACCGTGGGCGGCACCAACGGCAGCGCAGACCTGGCGGCGGTCGAGGCGTACGACCCGGCCGCTAAGGCCTGGACGTCGTTGCCCGCGCTGCCCCAGCCGCGCAGCGACCTCGGCGTGGCGATCGTCGACGGGCGCCTGGTCGCCGTCGGGGGCATGTCCGCGGGGCAACTCCTCAGGAGCGTCTCCGCGTTCGACCTGATGACAAAGACATGGTCTGGGTTGCCCGACATGACGACCCCGCGGCATGGCATGGCCGTCGACGCGGTCGAGAAGTCCGTGTACGCGATCGGCGGGTCGACCGCCGTCGGCGACGGCCAGCTCACCTCGTCGGCCGAAGCGCTGAAACTGCCGGCCCGCAGGATCCAGCCGGCGGCGCAGTGGCGGTCGCTTCCGGACGCGCCGACCGCTCGGCTGATGACGGCCTGGGCCGTCCAGGGCGACAAGATCTGGATCGTGGGCGGCCTGCGGAACGGCACCCCGCTGCAGACCGTCGAGAGCTATGACCCGCACACCGGCGCCTGGCAGACCGGGCCGCCACTACCCATCCCGCTGCACCACGCCGCGGCGACGACCTACCGCGGCGAGGTGGTGGTGCTCGGCGGTGCGAGCGATCAACTCGCCGACGCATCCGACAAGGTGTTCGCACTGCGTGGCGGCAATTGGGTTGAGCTGCCGCATCTCACGCACGCGCGCGCGGCGCCTGCCGCGGCGGTGGTGGGTGACAAACTCGTCGCGGTGGGCGGCCAGAACGCCAAACATATCGTTCCGCAGACCGAGGTGTTCGACGGCAGTTCGTGGAAGGACGCCGCCGACATGCCGACCCCGCGCGAACATCTGGCCGCGGTGTCGGACGGCACCTACGTGTACGCGATCGGCGGTCGATTCCTTTCCGCCGACAAGAACTCCTCGGCGAATGAACGGTTCGATCCTCAATCGGGCACCTGGACGAAGCTGGTGGGCATGCCGACCCCGCGCGGGAGTTACGGTGCGACCTACATCGACGGCCGCATCGTGGTGGTCGGCGGCGAGGAACCGACGATGGTGCTGAACGTCGTCGAGATGTACGACATCGCCGACGCGAAGTGGAGCACCTTGCCCCCGATGCCCACCGCGCGCCACGCCGAGGTAGTGGCGACGGTGGGGAACACCGTCTACTGCATCGGCGGCGCGAACCGGCCGACCCACGAGGGCCCGATCGCGACCGTGGAGGCGCTGGACTTCATGTAGTGACGGTCAGCATGGTTGTCGACTGGCTGTACGGCGCCAAGCGGTGGATGTATCGCGGTGGGCGACCGGGCTTTCCGGCCAGAGTGATGAATCGGCTATCCGCACTGCAGTATTCGGCCAGCGTACTGTCCCCGACGCGGGCGATGACCCTCGAGGTGCTTGGACGGCGCTCCGGCCGAGTGGTCTGTGTCCCCGTTGTTGTGGTGGATTACGACGGCGAGCGCTACCTGGTGTCGATGCTTGGCAACGACGTGAACTGGGTGCGAAATGTTCGCGCTGCCGACGGGCGGGCCGTCATGCGACGCAGGCACGCCGAACAGGTGCACCTGCTTGAGGTTGCCATCGATGGCCGCGCACCCATCTTGCGGCGCTACGTCGCCGTCGCGCCCGGAGCGCGCCCACACATCCCGCTCACCAGCAACGCACCATTGGCGGAATTCGAGCGCATCGCTGCGCGCTACCCCGTCTTCCGGATCACGCCGGAGGATCCGTCTTGTCCGCAACAGCACGGGCACGCCGGTAGGCACTGAGGAACAGCACCGCAAGACTCAACTGCAAGGCAAGGACGGGCGCCATATAGACGGCGCGTACGAGCCCGCTGCCTATCGCATAACCACCCGCAGCCGCGAGTCCCACGAGCACCGGGCACGCCGTGAGCAGCAGTATCCCCCGCCGGTCGAAGCCGTGATTGCAGTCCGTTGTTTTACTTGCGCCAAATACGGGGATCCCACTACGAGCCAGTGCCCAGTACCAGCCGGAAACCGATCTGACGGGAGCCGATGATGAATAGCAGCGTTATCTGGATCGTGATCGCCGCCGCGGCAATCTTGTTGATTGTCGTCTTCCTCGTCGCGTTCAGCAGCATGCGGCGCCGTCGACGGCAGCGGCAAGCCGAGCAGATTCGCGAACAAGCGAGCCTGGCCACGGCCAAAGTCGAGCGGCGCGAAGCACTTGCGCAAGAAACGGCCGCCAAGGCTCGCGCCGCACAGGCCGAGGCCGAGGTCAAGGCGGCCGAAGCCGCACGGCTGCAAGAGCGGGCGGCGGAGCACCAAAACGAAGCCGCGACATCGCGCGAGCAGCTCCACGAGCAATGGAACCGTGCTGACAGCCTTGACCCCCGGGCGGGAAAGCAAGCGGCCGATCCCGAGGCCGTGGAGGCCGGCAACCGCCACGACACCGGATCAGATCGGTCGACCACCGGCTGAATGGGGCCACTGGGCTACCCGCTGGCTCGCCCCCTCAACGAGCCATCGGGTAGCCCATTTCCACCCAGCCGGGCGCACAGACCGCTTGCATGGAAGCGTCGGCGCGGAATATCAAGTCGGGGAACGCAACAGCGAATCGTCGGCAAGCGGGCGATGCCCGAACTCGCACAAGCGTTTAAAGCCAGGTGTCCTGGGTGGTGGCGGTGAGGAACGCCTCCAGGTCGTCGCGCCACTGCGCCGGCGTGGTCTTGTCCGGTTCTATCCCGGTGTACTCCCCGCGATAGAACAGCAGCGGCCGCGGCTTGATCTTGGGTGCCTCCGACAACGATTGGACCGCGCCGAACACCACGAAGTGGTCGCCACCGTCGTGCACGGACGCCACTGTGCAGTCGATGTGGGCGAGCGACCCGTCGATGATCGGCGACCCGAGTTCTGAGGCGTGCCAGTCGATCCCGGCGAACTTGTCGGGCTCCTTCGACCCGAACCGCGCGGATACGTGCTTTTGCTTCTCGGTCAGCACGTTGACGCAGAACCGGCCGCTGGCCTCGATGGCCTGCCAGGACCGCGACACCTTGGTGGGGCAGAACAGCACCAACGGCGGGTCCAGCGACAGCGCGGCGAAGGACTGGCAGGCGAAGCCGACCGGAACCTCGTCGTGCACCGTGGTGATGATCGTGATGCCGGTGCAGAACTGGCCCAGCACCTGCCGGAAGGACCGCGGATCGATCGGCGCCGACATGACTACCCGCGGGCGCCGACCGTGAAGTCGTGGCCCCAGAGACTGACCGCGGTGCTTTCCCGGGCGACCCAGTCGCCATCCTCGACTTGCCGTCCCTCACAACCGAATTCAACGTCGAACCCGCCGGGTGTCTTCATGTAGAAGGACAGCATCAGGTCGTTGACGTGCCGGCCGAGCGTGGCGGACATGGGCACCTTGCGGCGCAACGCCCGGTCCAGGCACAGGCCAACGTCGTCGGAGTTCTCGACCTCCATCATCAGGTGCACGATGCCGCTGGGCGTCGGCAGCGGCAGGAAAGCCAGGCTGTGGTGACGCGGGTTGCAGCCGAAGAACCGCAGCCACGCGGGAGCCCCGTCGGCGGGCCGGCCGACCATCTGCGGCGGCATCCGCATGGAGTCGCGCAGCTTGAAGCCGAGTACATCCCGGTAGAAGTGCAAGGCCTGGTCGTCGTCGCGGGTGGACAACACCACGTGCCCCAGACCCTGCTCACCGGTGACGAACTTGTGCCCGTACGGGCTGACCACGCGGCGGTGTTCCAGCGCGACCCCGTGGAAGACCTCCAGGCAGTTGCCGGACGGGTCGGAGAACCGGATCATCTCGACGACCCGGCGATCCGCCAGCTCTGCGGCGGTGGCCTCCTTGTACGGCACGCCCTCGACGTCGAGCCGATTCCGGATCTCTTGCAGCCCTTCGGCATTGGCGCATTCCCAGCCAGCCTCCATCAGATGGTCGCGCTCACCCGGCACGATCACCAGCCGGGCGGGGAAATCGTCCATCCGCAGGTACAGCGCCCCCTCGGTGCTGCCGCTGCCCTCGACCATGCCGAGCACCTTCAGGCCGTATTCACGCCAGGCCGCCATGTCGGTGGCCTCGATGCGTAGATAGCCCAGCGAACGGATGCTCATCACGCACCTCCAAGGAAATCAACGGTCAACTTGTTGAACTCGTCGAACTTCTCCACCTGCGCCCAGTGCCCACATTGCCCGAAAACGTGGAGTTGCGCACGCGGGATGGTCTTCAGCGCAACGAGCGCGCCGTCCAGCGGGTTGACCCGGTCCTCGCGACCCCAGATCAACAGCACGGGCTGACGCAGCCGGTGCACCTCGCGCCACATCATGCCGAGCTCGAAATCGGCCCCCGCGAACGACATTCCCATCGCCCGGGTCGCCGTCAGCGATTCCGGCGTGCTGGCCAGCGCGAACCGCTCGTCGATCAGCTCGGACGTGATCAGCTTCTGGTCGTAGACCATCACCCGCAGGAACGCCTCGAGGTTTTCCCGGGTGGGTTCGACGGAGAACTTCCCCAGCCGCTTGACGCCTTCGGTCGGATCGGGGGCGAACAGGTTGATACTCAGCCCGCCGGGCCCCATCAACACCAGTCGGCCGGCGCGATCGGGATAGTCGAGGGCGAACCGGACCGCGGTGCCCCCGCCCAGCGAATTGCCCACCAGCGGAACGCGTCCCAACCCGAGCTCGTGGAAGAGCCCCTTGAGCGCCCGCGCGGCGTAGTGGTTGAACTGCCCGTGTTCGGCGCGCTTGTCGGAAAGGCCGTAGCCCGGCTGATCGACTGCCAGCACATGAAAACGTTGCGCCAGCACCGGGATGTTGCGCGCAAAGTTCGTCCAGCTCGCCGCCCCGGGACCGCCGCCGTGCAGCAGCACCACGGTCTGGTCGTTGCCGACCCCGGCCTCGTGGTAGTGCAGCTTGAGCGGTCCGTCGACATCGACTTCGGCGAAGCGGGAGGTGGACTCGAACGTCAACTCTTCGGTAGCCGTCATGGCCCTAGACCATGGTGTCGCCCGGCGGCAACCCGAACTCGTTGTTTCCGAAGATCTGGTAAGCCCGCTCGGGATCATTGGCCGCGTGCACCCGGCCGGCGTGCGCGTCGCGCCAGAACCGTTGCACCGGTTGGTCGTTGGCCAGGGCGGTGGCGCCGGAAGCCTCGAACAGCCGGTCGATGGAGGCGATCGCGCGGCCGGTCGCCCGGACCTGGTCGCGGCGGGCGCGGGCGCGCAGCTCGAACGGGATCTCCTTGCCGGCGGACAACAACGCGTATTCGTCGGCGACGTTGCCGCTCAACTGGCGCCACGCCGCGTCGATGTCGCTGGCCGCCTCGGCGATGCGCACCTTGGCGAACGGGTCGTCCTTGGCCTTCTCCCCGGCGAAGGCCGCGCGCACCCGCTTGCCCTGGTGCTCCACGTGCGCGTCGTACGCGCCGTAGGCCATGCCGACAATCGGCGCGGAGATGGTGGTGGGATGCATTGTGCCCCAAGGCATCTTGTAGACCGGGGCGGTGTTCGTCTGGTACCCGCCGGCGGTGCCGTCGTTCATCGCCTTGTAGGAGAGGAACCGGTGCCGGGGCACGAAAACGTCCTTGACGACCACGGTGTTGCTGCCGGTGCCGCGCAAGCCGACGACATGCCACACGTCGTCGATGCGGTACTCGCTGCGCGGGATCAAGAAGCTGCCGAAGTCGACCGGACGACCGTCTTTGATCACCGGACCGCCGAGGAAGGCCCACGTGGCGTGGTCACATCCCGACGACCAGTTCCACGAACCGTTGACCAGATATCCGCCGTCGGTCACCACGCCCGCGCCCATCGGCGCGTACGACGACGAGACCCGCACGTTCCGGTCCTCGCCCCAGACTTCCTCCTGGGCCTGCTGGTCGAACAACGCCAGATGCCAGTTGTGCACGCCGATGATGGAGCTCACCCAGCCGGTGGAACCGCACGCGCTGGCCAGCCGCCGCACCGCCTCGTAGAACAGGGCGGGGTCGCATTGCAGCCCACCCCACTGCTCGGGCTGCAGCAGGGTAAAGAAACCGATGTCCTGCAGATCCTGAACGGTCTCGTCGGGCAGCCGCCGCAAATCCTCCGTCGCCTGCGCGCGCTCGCGAATCCGCGGCAGCAGATCATCGATGCCAGCCAAAACCGACTGCGCGTCACGTTGTTGAATGGACGTCACTAGGTTTGCCTCCTGGGCCAGACTTACTCAGCGGACTTACACCAGAGACTAGAACACGTTCCGATTTGTGTCGAGCAGGGTATTCCTGCGGCTGGTAGCGATACGAATCCACTTTTCTGTAACATGTTCTAGTTGTAACGAGAGGGAGGATGGGGTCTTGGCCGAGGCCAATCTCGACGAGCCACTCGGTGACCACGTCCTTGAACTGCAGATCGCCGAGGTCGTCGCCGAAACGGACGACGCGCGGTCGCTGGTGTTCGCGGTGCCCGACGAGCCGGGCGACCCCGGCATCCCGCCCGAACGGCTGCGCTACGCGCCGGGCCAGTTCTTGACGCTGCGCGTTCCCAGCGAGCGCACCGGCTCGGTCGCCCGCTGCTACTCGCTGTGCAGCTCGCCGTTCACCGACGACGCGCTGACCGTCACGGTCAAGCGGACCGCGGACGGATACGCGTCGAACTGGCTGTGTGAGCACGCGCGGGCGGGCATGCGGATCCACGTGCTGGCCCCGTCGGGCAACTTCGTGCCGAAAACGCTCGACGACGATTTCCTGCTGATGGCCGCCGGTAGCGGGATCACCCCGATCATGTCGATCACCAAGTCGGCGCTCGCCGAGGGCAGCGGTCAGGTGACGCTGCTGTATGCCAATCGCGATGACAGGTCGGTGATCTTCTCCGACGCGCTGCGCGAGCTGTCGGCCAAGTATCCCGACCGGCTCACGGTGGTGCACTGGCTGGAATCGCTGCAGGGGATGCCGAGCGTGACCGCGCTGGCGA
This sequence comes from Mycobacterium nebraskense, assembly GCF_002102255.1. Taxonomy (GTDB): domain Bacteria; phylum Actinomycetota; class Actinomycetes; order Mycobacteriales; family Mycobacteriaceae; genus Mycobacterium; species Mycobacterium nebraskense. The sequence continues at coordinate 58,380 of NZ_LQPH01000171.1, read as the reverse complement.
AACTCGCCGCCCCCTATACCGAACGGCCGGTGTACATCTGCGGGCCCGGCCCCTTCATGGACGCCGCCGGCGAGGCGCTGGAATCGCTGAAAGTGCCTGCGCCGCAAGTGCATATCGAGGTGTTCAAGTCGCTGGACTCCGACCCGTTCGCGGCGGTGAAGATCGACGACACCGCCCCCGGCGACCAGCCGCCGGCCACCGCGGTGGTGCAGCTGGACGGTGAAACCCACACCGTGTCGTGGCCGCGCAACGCCAAATTGCTCGACGTCCTGCTGGCGAAGGGCCTCGACGCGCCGTTCTCCTGCCGCGAGGGTCACTGCGGGGCGTGCGCGTGCACCTTGCGCAGCGGCAAGGTGAGCATGGAGGTCAACGACGTGCTCGAGCAGCAAGATCTCGACGACGGCCTCATTCTGGCCTGTCAATCTCACCCGGAATCTGATTCGGTAGAAGTCACCTACGACGAGTAGTCGCGGGGTTAGGTTCGCCCTTAGCGTTGGCGAACCGAAAGGGGAGCAGCATGAAGCGACTGATAACCGGGTTTGCCGTCGTCGGAACGGCGTTGACGTTCCTGCCCGCACCGGTCGCCGGCGCGGCCAGCAACACCGCGACCACGTTGTTCCCGCTGGACGGGCCCAACCAGCTGGAGACGCGCACCATCCTGAATTGCTTCAAGTCCGACGGCCACTGCGACTTCACCGCGGGCGCGGACATGCTGACGCCCGACGGCGTGACCGGCTTCCCGCCCGGCCTGTGGGCCCGCCAGACCACCGAGATCCGGTCGTCGAACCGGCTGGCCTACCTGGACGCGCACGCCAACGGCCAATACGAGCGGGTGATGAAGTCCATGGGTTCCGACGAAATCACCTCCGTCTACTTCGGTGAGGGCCCGCCGGACAAGTACCAGACGACCGGTCGCATCGACTCCACCGATTGGCAGACGGGCCAACCCAAGACCGACAACAACGTCATCGTCTGCACCCACATCCAGGTGGTCTACCCCGGGGTCAACATCACCTCGCCGAGCACCTGCGCCCAGACCACGTTCTCCTGAGCTGCCCGGTCGCCGAGATTGCGCCCACGGTTGCGATTTCATGCAATCCACGACCGTGCAGGCAATCTCGCCGGATTCCCAGAGGCATCGGTGTCAACGACGCACTTCGGACCAGATGTGTGACACCGAGTCAGCGGCCACACGTCTGGCTCTGCATGGCCGAAAAGCCTTGCGGCGCTAGCGCGGCAGCCCGAGGAGCCGCTCGGCGGCCACGGTGAGCAGGATCTGCTCGGTACCACCGGCGATGGTGAGGCAGCGGGTGTTCAGGAAGTCGAACACCGCGTGGTTGCGGACCAGGCCGCCGCCCTCGGCGACGTCCATCATGAACTCGGCCAGTGCCTGCCGGTAGCGCACCCCGATGAGCTTGCGGACGCTGGACTGCGCCCCCGGGTCCTGCCCGCCCACGGCGAGCTGCGCGATCCGCTGGTCCAGCAGCGCGCCGGTTTGGGCGATGACGATCAACCGGCCGAGCCGATCCTGCTGCGCGGCATCGAGGTCGAGCTCCGCGACCACCTTGAGCAGCTCCTCCATCGGGTTACCCAGCGCGGTGCCGGTGGCCATCGCGACCCGCTCGTTGGCCAGCGTGGTGCGGGCCAGCCGCCAGCCGTCGTTCACCGCGCCGACCACCATTTCGTCGGGGACGAACACGTTGTCCAGGAAGACCTCGTTGAACAGTGAGTCGCCGGTGATCTCCCGCAGCGGGCGGATCTCGATGCCCGGCGACTTCATGTCCACCAGGAAGTAGGTGATGCCCTTGTGCTTCGGCGCGTCGGGATCGGTACGCGCCAGGCACACGCCCCACCGCGCCTTGTGCGCCGCCGACGTCCAGACCTTCTGCCCGGTGAGCAGCCAGCCGCCGTCACCACGCACGGCCTTGGTGCGCAGCGACGCCAGGTCGGAGCCGGCTCCCGGCTCGGAAAACAGTTGACACCAGAGGAATTCACCACGCAGGGTGCCCGGCACAAAGCGCTCGATCTGCTCCGGCGTGCCGTGCTCGAGGATGGTCGGCGCCGCCCACCAGCCGATCACCAGGTCGGGACGAGCCACACCGGCCGCCGCCAGCTCCTGATCGATCAGCAGCTGTTCGGCGGGTGACGCGCCGCGCCCGTGCGGCACCGGCCAGTGCGGTGCCTGCAGCCCGGCCTCCGCGAGTGCAGCCTGCCGCTTCTCCTCGGGCAGCGCGGCGATCTCGGCGACGGCCGCGGCGATCTCCGCACGCTGGCCCTCGACGTCGGTGAGGTCGATCCCCAAGCGCCGCCGCACACCGCCCTGGGTCAGTGCGGTGACCCGGCGCAACCAGCGCTCGGCGCCGCCGAGAAACCGGCCGATGGCGTGCGCCCGGCGCAGGTACAGGTGCGCGTCGTGCTCCCAGGTGCAGCCGATGCCGCCGAGCACCTGGATGCAGTCCTTGACGTTGGCCTTCGCGGCGGCGATGCAGATGCTGGCGGCCAGGGCGGCCGCGATGGAGAACTGGTCCGGATCGGAATCCGCTGCGGCGCGGGCGGCGTCGGCGGCGCCCACCTCGGCCTGCTCGGCGCGGCACAGCATCTCCGCGCACAGGTGCTTGACGGCCTGGAAGCTGCCGATCGGCTTGCCGAACTGCTCGCGGACCTTGGCGTAATCGACGGCGGTGACCAGCGCCCACCGGGTCACGCCGGCCGCCTCGGCCGCCAGCACGGTGGCCGCCAGTTCCTCGACCCGCTCCGGGGACGCGATGACGGTGGCCGGCGCGGACGTCAGCACCACCCGGGCCAACGGCCGGGAAAAGTCGGTGGCTTCCAGCGGCTCGATCTGCACGCCATCGCTCTCGGTGTCGACCAGCAGCCACTTCCCGTCGGCCGGCAGCAACAGGACGCCGCCGTCGGCGGCTCCCAACACCAACGGCAGGGCGCCCGACGCGCGCGAGGTTTCGCTGTCGAACTGGGCGTCACCTTCCAGCGCCAGCCCGGCGAAACGTTGGCCGGCGGCCAGTGCTGCCAACAATTCAGGGTCGGTGACGACGAGCGTCGCCAGCGCCGTGGTCGCCACCGGCCCGGGCACCAACGCCTTGGCCGCTTCCTCGACCATCGCGCACAGGTCCTCGACACTGCCGCCGGCCCCGCCGTGCTCCTCCGGGATTGCGACGCCGAAGATGCCCAGCTCTGCCAGGCGGGCGAACACCGGGCGCCACGCGTCCGCGTCACCCTGCTCGACCTCGCGGATCGCCGTCGTCCCGCCGGGCCCCGCAGCCGAATTGCGGGCCCAGTCGCGCACCAGCGCACGTGCGGCGAACTGCTCGTCTGTGACGGTCGCTACCACCCTCGGGACCTCCGCGTCCTTCGACTCGACGTGACGTGGGGCCTACGACCCCTAGCTCTCGATTCTCCTGCTTGCCTCGGGTCGCTGCGCAACCCGCCTCGTCGCAGACTAGAACGTGTTCTAATAGTGCCAGCGATCGACCGTCAAGTCGAACGCCATCACAGCAGCACACGCGGCTGTCCCGGCGGTACGGAGGTGGGAAATTCACACTCAGCATGCGTATCGTTTGCAAGCGAGCCGCCAGGAACAGGAGCAACCCTTCACATGCCAGCCAGCGCCAACTCGAGGGCCAACGCGAGCCGCGCTTCCGACTCGCAGCCGCGCGAGGTGGTGAACGTGGCGGTATTGGCAGAGTCCGAACTGGGCTCGGAGGCCCAGCGGGAACGCCGCAAGCGGATCCTGGATGCCACCATGGCCATCGCGTCCAAGGGTGGGTATGAAGCGGTGCAGATGCGTGCCGTGGCGGACCGCGCCGACGTGGCGGTGGGCACGCTGTACCGGTATTTCCCCTCGAAGGTGCACCTGCTGGTGTCGGCCCTGGGCCGGGAGTTCGGCCGCATCGACGCCAAGACCGACCGCTCGTCGGTCGCCGGGGGTACGCCGTTTCAGCGGCTGAACTTCATGGTCGGCAAGCTCAACCGCGCGATGCAGCGCAATCCCCTGCTCACCGAGGCCATGACGCGTGCCTACGTCTTCGCCGACGCGTCCGCGGCCAGCGAGGTCGACCAGGTCGAGAAACTCATCGATTCCATGTTCGCCCGGGCGATGGCCGACGGCGAACCGACCGAGGACCAGTACCACATCGCCCGGGTGATCTCCGACGTGTGGCTGTCCAACCTGCTCGCGTGGCTCACCCGGCGAGCCTCGGCGACCGACGTGAGCAAGCGGTTGGACCTGGCAGTGCGGTTGTTGATCGGGGATCAGAACGGCGGCTAGCGGCGATCGCAAGCGCGGCTCAGCCGGGGCGAAGCGGGTCGCCGCCATCAGGAATAGCGGCGATCGCAAGCGCGGCTCAGCCGGGCGAAGCGGGTCGCCGCAGACGGCTAAGCGGGCGGACCGGCCGTGCGGCCCCGGATCAGCTCGGTGTCCAAGACCTCGGCGACCGGCAGGCCCGACCGCGGCGGACTCAACAGCAGCTCACCCGCCCGGCGGCCCTTCTGCAGGCTCGGCTGCGACACCGTGGTCAACCCCCGGCCGATCGCGTCGGGCACGCCGTCGAAACCGGTGACGGTCATTTGCCCGGGAACGTAAATGCCATGTGCGCGAAGGTAATCCATGGCGGACAGGGCCAATATGTCCGCCGTGCACATCAGCGCGGTGATCCGCGGATTGGCCTCCAGCGCCGACTTGGCGGCGGTTCCACCGGAGTCCGGCAGGTGCTCGTAGCTCTCCACGACGGTCAGTGCGTCGGGGTCGACGCCGGCGGCCGTCATCGCCTCCCAGACCCCGATGATGCGTTCGCGCTGCACGTCGAAGGCCGGCGACCGTAACCGGTCGGCGTCCACCAGCCCTTGACGGCGTTCCCGGCCCAGCCGCATGGTGAGCAGCCCGATCTCGCGATGTCCCAGCCCGACCACGTAGTCCGCCAGCTCACGCATCGCCGCCCGGTCGTCGATACCCACCCGGGACACACCGGAGAGTCCCTTCGGCTGGTCGACGACCACGACCGGCAGCCGGCGCTGCAACACGACCTGTAGGTACGGGTCCTCTTCGCAGACCGAATACACCACGAAGCCGTCCACACCGGCGCCGAGCACCGCGCCCGTCCCGTCCTCCATGCTGCGGCCGGGCCCGACGGCAACCAGCAGCAGTCCCTGCCCCAGTTCTTCGCAGGACTGCGCGACTCCGGCGACGAAATCCCGCGCCGCCGGGTCGCTGAAGAAGTAGGTCAGCGGCTCGGCCATCACCAGACCGACCGCGCCGGCCTTGCGGGTGCGCAGCGACCGCGCCACCGGGTCCGGACCCGGGTAACCCAGCCGCTTGGCCGTCGCGAGCACGCGTTCACGTAGGTCGGCGGAGAGCTGATCCGGCCGGTTGAAGGCGTTCGAGATTGTGGTGCGGGAAACCTTCAGTTCGTCCGCCAACGATGCCAGCGTCGCACGCCGGCGCGGTGCGGGACTCACGTTCGGTGACGCTACAGCGAATCGGCATGCGCGCCTACGCGGCTTCCACTGGTCACTTTGTAATGGAAACGATTTTCATTAGTATTGTGTGTCGGCCGACCGGCCGGCGAGAGGACATGGACGTGCGCATGGCGCTGACGCGGGGACTAATCGCAGTGACCAGCGCGCTGCGTTGGCTGCCGGCCGTGCTGGTCCTGCTGGCCGCCGGCACCGCGCCCACCGGCTGCGGCAGCCCGGCGCATCCGGGTGCGGCCACCGTCGTGGCCTCCACCGGTGTATGGGGCAGCGTGGCGAGCGCCATCACCGGCCGACACATAGCTGTTAATTCCATCCTGACCGGGGGCGATATCGACCCGCACTCCTACCAAGCCAGCCCCTCGGACGCCGCTGCCATCACCGACGCCACCCTGGTCGTATACAACGGCGGCGGTTATGACCCGTGGGTGGAGCAGGTGCTGGCCGGGCATCCCGGCGTGAAGTCGATCGGCGCCTACTCGTTCCTGAAGAGGGCCACCGCGGGAAAGCAGCCGGCCAACGAGCACGTCTTCTATGACCTCGACGTCGCCAAATCGGTCGCGTTCGCCATCGCCGACCGCGTGGCCGCCATCGACCCGGCCCACGCCGCCGACTACCGCGCCAACGCCGCCGAGTTCTGCCGCGGCGCCGACGCGATCGCCATCTCCGAACACGCCATCGCCAGCGCCTACCGCGGCACCGGGGTCATCGCGACCGAACCCGTCGGGTACTACCTGCTGGCGGCATCCGGCCTGGTCAATCGCACTCCGCCCGCCTTCGCCGCGGCCAACGAGAACGAAACGGATCCCTCGCCGGCCGACATGGCGTTCGTCCTCGACCTGATCGACCACCGTCAGGTGTCGGCGTTACTGGTCAACCCGCAGACGTCCACCGCCGCGATCAACGGCGTGCGGGACGCCGCCCAGCGCGCGGGCGTACCGGTGACCGAAATGAGCGAGACCCTGCCCGACGGCATGGATTACCTGACCTGGCAGCACAACACGGTCAACCAGCTGCTGGCCGCGCTCCAGTCCCGCCGGTCAGTACAGCCGTGAGCCTCGACGCGGTCCCGGCCGTCGACCGCTACCCGGATACCGTCTCGCTGCGCGGTGCCCGGCTGGCGTTCGGCGACCGCGTGCTGTGGGACCACCTGGACCTGTCGGTGTCGCGCGGCGAATTCATCGCCGTCCTCGGCCCCAACGGCAGCGGCAAGACGTCGCTGCTCAAGGTGCTGCTGGGGCAGCTGTCGCTGTCCGCCGGTGTCGCGCTGGTGGACGGCAAGCCGATGAACTCGGGCAGCGGACGCGTCGGCTACGTGCCCCAACACCGACCGATGGACCCCGACGTGATGCTTCGGGGACGCGACCTGGTTCGGCTGGGCGTCGACGGACATCGCTGGGGCGGCATGCCACTGCGATCCGCCGACCGGGACCGCCGGCGCGCGGCCGTGGCCGAGGCGCTGCGACAGGTCAATGCCGAACACCTGGCGGACGTCCGGGTGGGCGTGATGTCGGGCGGCGAGTTGCAGCGGATGCGCATCGCGCAGGCGCTGGTCAGCGATCCGATGCTGCTGCTGTGCGACGAGCCGCTGCTGGCCCTGGACCCGGCGAACGCGAAGCTGGTGTCCGCGCTGATCGACCGCCGCCGCCGGGATGCGGCGACCACCGTCATCGTCGTCACCCACGACGTCAACGCGATCCTGCCGTACGTGGACCGGCTGGTTTACCTGGTCGACGGGCGATTCCGGATCGGCAGCGTCGAAGAGGTGATGACCACGGAGACACTGTCCATGCTGTATCGGGCCGACATCCAGGTGGTGAAGGTCAAGGACCGCTACGTGGTGGTGGGCGAGCCGACCGACTGGGCCCACCCGTGAACCACCGGCTCACCGACGTCCTGGCCCACCTGCTCGACTTCGATATCACCGCCCACCTGCTCGGCCACGACTTCGTCCAGCAAGCGCTGCTCGCGGCCGCGCTGCTGGGACTGGTGGCCGGGCTGATCGGGCCGTTCATCGTGATGCGTCAGATGTCGTTCGCCGTGCACGGTTCCAGCGAATTGTCTTTGACCGGAGCGGCTTTCGCGCTGCTGGTCGGCGCCGAGGTGGGGGTGGGCGCGCTGGTCGGCAGCGCTTTGGCGGCCGCGCTGTTCGGCGTTCTGGGCCGGCGGGCCCGTGAACGCGATTCGGTCATCGGCGTGGTGCTGGCATTCGGGCTGGGCCTGGCGGTGTTGTTCATCTACCTCTACCCGGGCCGGACCGCGACCAGCTTCGCGTTGCTCACCGGACAGATCGTCGGCGTCGGCTACACCGGGCTGACCATGCTGGCCCTGGTGTGCCTGCTCGTCATCGCCGTCATCGCGACGTGCTACCGCCCGCTGCTGTTCGCCACCGTCGATCCCGACGTCGCCGCCGCCCGCGGCGTACCCGTTCGCGCGCTGGGCATCGTGTTCGCCGCCCTGGTCGGTGTGGTGGCCGCTCAGGCCGTGCAGATCGTCGGCGCCCTGCTGGTGATGTCGCTGCTGATCACGCCGGCGGCCGCGGCCGCCCGAGTGGTGGCCTCCCCGGCGGCGGCGATGGTGGCCTCGGTCGTCTTCGCCGAGATATCCGCTGTCGGCGGCATCATGCTGTCGCTGGCACCCGGTGTCCCGGTGTCGGTCTTCGTCGCGGGGATTTCGTTCCTGATCTATCTGTTCTGCTGGCTGCTGGGGCGGCACCGCGAGGCCGCCACCTAAGGTGCCCCATAAGCTGGGTGGGTGGCCGGTATCGACCTCAACGCCGACCTGGGCGAGGGCTTCGGCGTCTGGCGCCTCGCTGATGACGACGCCATGCTGCGGATCGTCACCAGCGCCAACGTGGCGTGCGGATTCCATGCCGGGGATCCCGCCGGCCTGTTGCAGGTCTGCCGGTCGGCCGCCGGGCGCGGCGTCCGCATCGGGGCGCAGGTGGGCTATCGAGACCTGGCCGGGTTCGGCAGGCGCTTCATCGACGTTTCCGCCGAAGACCTCGCCGCCGATCTGGTGTATCAGATCGGCGCGCTGCAGGCGATCGCGCGCGCATCGGGTTCCGCGGTGTCCTACGTCAAACCCCATGGCGCGCTGTACAACGCGATCGTGACCCACCGCGATCAGGCGGCCGCGGTCGCGGAGGCGGTGCGGATGGTGGATCCGACGCTGCCGGTGCTTGGCATGGCGGGCTCGGCGTTTTTCGACGAGGCCGCGCGCCGTGGCCTGCGCACGGTGGCCGAGGCCTTCGCCGACCGCGCCTACCTGGCGGACGGCCAGTTGGTGTCCCGCAGCGAAGCCGGCGCGGTGCTGCAAGACCCGGCGGAGATCGCCGACCGCGTGGTGAGCACGGTGACCTCCGGCCGGGTCACCGCCATCGACGGCACGCAGATCGAGGTCAGCGTGGAATCGGTTTGCGTGCACGGTGATTCGCCCGGCGCGGTCCAGATAGCGACCGCCGTGCGCGACCGGCTCAAGGCCGCCGGCTTCGAGATCGGGGCGTTCAGCTGATGCGGCTGAAACTCGGTCGGCCCGACATCGCACGGTACGCGGATCGGTTCGACGCGCCGGCCGCCGAACCCAGGTCCCTATCGGTGACGTGGATGGGCGTGGCCACGCTGCTCATCGACGACGGGTTGTCGGCGCTGCTGACCGACGGCTACTTCTCCCGGCCGGGCCTGGCGCGGGTGGCCGCCGGCAAGGTGGCCCCGTCCCCAGCGCGCGTGGACGGCTGCCTGGCCCGGGCCAAGGTGTCCCGGCTGGAGGCCGTCGTACCGGTGCACACCCACATCGACCACGTGCTGGATTCCGCGCTGGTCGCCGACCGCACCGGCGCACGACTGGTCGGCGGACGGTCGGCGGCCAACGTCGGGCGCGGATTCGGGCTGCCCGAGGACCGTCTCGTGGTCGCCTCCAGCGGCGAACCAATCGCGTTGGGCGCCTACGACGTGACGCTCGTGGAGTCCCACCACTGCGAGCCGGACCGGTTCCCCGGCACGATCGACGCGCCGCTGACCCCGCCGGTCAAGGCGTCCGCCTACCGCTGCGGGGAGGCCTGGTCGACGCTGGTGCACCACCGGCCGTCGGGCGGGCGGTTGCTGATCCAGGGCAGCGCCGGTTTCGTCAGGGGCGCACTGGCCGGCCACCGCGCCCATGCCGTCTATCTGTCCGTGGGACAGCTGGGGCTGCAGCCGAGGTCATATGTGATCGACTACTGGACCGAGACCGTGCGCGCCGTGGGGGCGCGCCGGGTGATCCTCATTCACTGGGACGACTTCTTCCGGCCGCTGTCGAAACCACTGCGGGCCCTGCCCTACGCGGGCGACGACCTGGACGTGTCGATCCGCATCCTCGACGAGCTGGCCGCACAGGACGGTGTCGCGCTGCACCTGCCGACGGTGTGGCGGCGCGAGAACCCATGGGCCTGACGCGATTATCGAACATTGACCCTGACCCTTGCGCTGGTGCTGCTCGCTGCCGTCCTGGCCTTCGCAGTCGTGCGCCCGAGGGGTTGGCCGGAGGCGGTGGCGGCGGTTCCCGCGGCCCTCGTCCTGATCGCCGCCGGCGCTATATCGGTGCATCAGGCCGTCGAGGAAGTGGCCGGGCTTTCGGGAGTGGTCGGGTTCCTGGGCGCGGTGCTGGTGCTGGCCAAGCTGTGCGACGACGAGGGCCTGTTTGAGGCGGCGGGTGCGGCGATCACCCGCGGGCGCGTCGGGTCGGGCGGCCTGCTGCGGCGGGTGTTCGTTGTCGCCGCCTTGGTCACCGCCGTGCTAAGCCTCGACACCGCGGTGGTGTTGCTCACTCCGGTGGTGCTGGCCGCCGTCCGCCGGTTGCGAACGCCGGTGCGGCCGTACGCCTATGCCACCGCGCACCTGGCCAACGGCGCCTCCCTGCTGCTGCCGGTGTCGAACCTGACCAACCTGCTGGCGTTTCACGCCGCCAACCTTTCGTTCACTCGGTTCACCCTGTTGATGGCGTTGCCGTGGGTGGGCGTGGTGGTCACTCTGTACGCGGTGTTTCGCGGGTTTTTCGCCGCCGACCTGCGCGTGCAGCCCCACCCGGAGCAACCCGGGCCGGCGCCACGGCCCCCGATGTTCGTCTTGGTGGTCGTCGGGTTGACGCTGGCCGGATTCGCGGTGGCCCAGTCCATCGGGGTGGCCCCGGCCTGGGTGGCGCTCGCCGGCGCCGCGGTGCTGGCCGCGCGCAGCCTGAGCCGTCGGCACACCTCGGTGGCCGACATCGCGCGCTCGGCGCACATGTCGTTCCTGGTATTCGTGCTTGCGCTGGGCGTCGTCGTGCGGGCCGTCATGCTCAACGGCATGGACAGGGCGATGTCGGCGGTGCTGCCAACCGGATCGACACTGCCCGCACTGCTCGCCATCGCCGCGATGGCCGCCGTACTTGCCAACGTCGTGAACAACCTGCCCGCCACCCTGGTGCTGCTGCCACTGGTCGCTCCGAGCGGACCGGTCGCCATCCTGGCCGTCTTGCTCGGGGTCAACATCGGACCGAACCTGACCTACGTCGGTTCGCTGTCGAACCTGTTGTGGCGCCGCGTGCTTCGCCGACACGATGTCGACGCCGGCGTCGGGGAGTACACCCGCCTCGGGCTGTGCACCGTGCCTGCCTCGCTGGTGGTCGCGGTCCTCGCGCTGTGGGCGTCAGTGCGGCTGGTCGGCGCCTAACCGCGGTGGTAGGCCGGCGGCAGCGGCATCCCGAGTTCGGCCATCACGCTGCGCAACAGGGTCGGGTAGTCGGTGATAAGTCCGTCGACCCCATCGGCGATCTGTTCGCGCATGGTGGCCTCATCATCGACCGTCCACGGGATTACCTTGAGCCCCAACGCATGCGCACGATCGACATACGGTTTGCCGGCGACCAGCTGGTAGCTGGGCGAGACGATGTCTGCGCCTACCAGCTTCGCCCCGATCATCGGGTCGCCTGCAAAAGCCGGGTCGGCGGCGTTCTCACCGGCCAGCCATGGCGAATCAGGGACCCAGGTGTCCTCGTTGTACAACGCCACCAACGGAATTGACGGCTCGTCCCGGTGAACCAACGGAAGGGTCCGCCAGTCGAAGCTCTCGATCTCCACGCGGCTGACCTTGCCGGCCGATCTGACCGCGGCCAGTATCACGTCGACGAACTGTTGTGGATCGGCCGAAGTGCCGGGCCGGTCGGCCGCCACTTTCGTTTCGATGTTGTAGCGCACGGCGGCACGGTAGGAATCGGCGAGCGCAAACACCTCCGGCAGGATGGCTATCTTGTTGCCCCGCACCACTTCGGCATCGGGAAACTCGGGCAGACGCCGTCCACAGTCGAGCGTACGGATCTGCGACAGGGTGAGCTCATGCACCAACTTGCCGACGTAGGGATACTGCGGATCGCTAGCGAACGCGGGTCGGGTGTCGGCGCATTTGTCGGCGTCGATCGCCGGATCGTGCCACACCAGCGGTTGCCCGTCTCTGGTGATGTTGATGTCGAGTTCGAGTGTGCTGACGCCCAATTCGAGTGATTTGGCAAAGGCCCGCAATGACTCCTCGGTGGTCTCCCCACGTCCGCCCCGATGGGCCTGCAGGTCGAATTCGGGGGCCTGGGCGTCCGCCAAGGGCGGTGCCGAGACGATGACGGCGGCCAGCACGGCACCGAGGCGCGCGGGCCAGCGGCGCACCGGAGCTAAACCCTGCGCTGGCGGGCGATTTCGGCGAGCACCACCCCGGCGGCCACCGAGGCGTTCAGCGATTCGGCGTGCCCGGCCATCGGGATGGACACCACCTCATCGCAGTTCTGCCGCACCAGTCGCGACAGCCCTTTGCCTTCCGACCCGACGACCACCACCAGCGGGTCGGCGCCGTCCATGTCGTCGACCACGGTGTCGCCGTCGGCGTCCAGACCGATCACCCGGATTCCACGGTCGGCCCAATCCTTAAGCGTCCTGGTGAGATTGGTGGCCCTGGCCACCGGGATGCGGGCCGCGGCCCCGGCGCTGGTGCGCCAGGCCACCGCCGTCACCGACGCCGAACGCCGCTGCGGGATCAGCACACCGTGACCGCCGAACGCCGAGACCGAACGCACGATCGCGCCCAGGTTGCGGGGATCGGAGATGTTGTCCAACGCGACCAGCAGCGCGGGCGGCGAATTGATCGCGGCCGCCAACAAGTCGTCGGGGTGGGCATAGCTGTACGGCGGCACCTGCAGCGCGATGCCCTGATGCAGGCGGTTGCTGGTCATCCGGTCCAGGTCGGGACGCGGCACCTCGAGGATCGAGATGCCCGAATCCGCCGCGCGGGCAACGCATTCGGTGACCCGCTCGTCGGCGTCCGTGCCCAGGGCCAGGTAGAGCGCGGTCGCCGGGACTCCGGCGCGCAGGCACTCCAGCACCGGGTTGCGGCCGAGCACCGTTTCCGTCTCGTCGGTGGGCCGCTTGGTAGGCGGCCGCCGCGACTGGGACTGGGCGCGCTTGGCGGCGGGATGGCTGGGACGCAGGTGCGCAGGCGGCGTGGGACCGCGCCCCTCCAGCGCGCGGCGACGCTGGCCGCCCGAGCCCACGGTGGCCCCCTTCTTGGTGCCCGCTTTGCGTATCGCCCCTCGCCGCCGCGAGTTGCCGGCCATCTACTCGGTGCGCTTTTCTTCGCGGGCCAACAGCTCCCACTGCGGCCCGTCGGCGGTGTCGGTGACCTCGATGCCGGCAATCTTCAGCCGATCCCGGATCTCGTCGGCGAGCGCCCAATTGCGTTGCTCGCGCGCTTTTTCCCGGTTCTCCAATTCGGCCCGCACCAGCACATCGACGGCCGCCAGCGCGGCCGACGTCTCGTCGCGGGTTTCCCAGCGCTCGTCGAGCGGGTCGCAGCCCAGGATGCCCATCATCGCGCGGATCGCGCGGGCGTGCTGCAGCGCGCCCTCGTGGTCGCCGGTGTCGAGGGCCCGGTTGCCCTCGGCCCGGGCGTGGTGCACCTCGGCCAGCGCGGCCGGGACCGCCAAGTCGTCGTCGAGCGCCTCGGCGAACCGCGGGGTCCATTCGCCGGGCTCGACGGCACCGACGCGAACGCGGACGCGGTGCAGGAATTCCTCAACGCCCACATAGGCTTTCACCGCGTCCTGCAGCGCGGTGTCGGAGAATTCCAGCATCGAGCGGTAGTGGGCGCTGCCGAGGTAGTAGCGCAGCTCCGCCGGTCGCACCCGCTGCAACAACGCCGGGATGGCCAACACGTTGCCCAGCGACTTGCTCATCTTCTCGCCGCCCATGGTGACCCAGCCGTTGTGCAGCCAGTAGCGGGCGAATCCGTCGCCGGCGGCGCGGCTCTGCGCGATCTCGTTCTCGTGGTGCGGGAAGACCAAGTCCATCCCGCCGCAGTGGATGTCGAATTCCGGCCCCAGATAGGTGCGCGCCATCGCCGAGCATTCCAGGTGCCAGCCCGGGCGTCCGCGGCCCCACGGTGTGGGCCATGACGGCTCGCCGGGCTTGGCGGCCTTCCACAGCGTGAAGTCGCGCTGATCGCGCTTGCAGGTGGCCACACCTTCGCCCTGGTGGACGTCGTCGACCTTGTGGCCGGACAGCTGGCCGTACTGCGGGTAGCTGAGCACGTCGAAGTACACGTCGCCGCCCGCCGGGTATGCGTGACCGGTTTCGATCAGGCGTTCCATCAATTCGACCATCTGGGTGATGTGCCCGGTGGCGCGTGGCTCGGCCGACGGCGGCAAGACGTCCAGGGCGTCGTAGGCTGCGCTGAACGCGCGCTCGTAGGTGGCCGCCCACTCCCACCACGGCCGGTCGGCCGCGGCGGCCTTGTTGAGGATCTTGTCGTCGATGTCGGTGACGTTGCGGATGAACGCGACGTCGCAGCCGCGCGCCATCAGCCATCGGCGCAGGATGTCGAAGGCCACACCGCTGCGGACGTGGCCGATGTGCGGCAGGCCCTGAACCGTGGCCCCACACAGGTAGATGGAGACGTGGCCTTCGCGGAGCGGAACGAAATCACGCACGGCACCGGCCGCCGTGTCGTGTAGCCGCAAGCGGGCGCGATCGGTCACGACGTGCCAGCTTACCGGGTGGTTCGGATTTGCCCGGCGCTGCGCGCCCTACCCGACGGGGACCACCAATGCGGTGGCGATGGCTGCACGGCCCTCGCCGCGACCGGTCAGGCCCAGCCCGTCGGTCGTCGTCGCCGACACCGAGACCGGGGCGCCCAGCAGCTCCGAGAGCACGTGCTGCGCCTCGGCGCGGCGCGGACCGATTCTCGGCTGGTTGCCGATCAGCTGCACCGCGGCGTTTCCGACCCGAAAGCCGCCCTTCGTTACCAAGTCGACGACGTGGCGCAGCATGTCGGCGCCGCTGACGCCTTTCCAGCGTGGGTCGTCGACCCCGAAGACCGCGCCGATGTCACCCAGCCCCGCGGCCGATAACAGCGCGTCGCACAGCGCGTGCGCCCCCACGTCACCGTCGGAGTGACCGGCGCAGCCGTCGGCGCCGGTGAACAACAGACCCACCAGCCAGCAGGGCCGGGCGGGTTCGATCGGATGCACGTCGACGCCCAGGCCGACCCTTGGAATCCGAAGCTGCCCGCTCACCGGCGCACGATCGCTTCGGCCAGCAACAGATCGAGCTGGGTGGTGATCTTGAACGCCAGGGGGTCGCCGTCGACGACCTGGACCTGGCCACCGACGTGCTCGACGAGGGACGCGTCGTCGGTGAAATCGGCCGTGCCCGCGCGCTGGTACGCGCGCATCAGCAAGTCACGGGCGAAGCCTTGCGGCGTCTGCACGGCGCGCAGGCCGGCCCGCTCGGGCGTGCCCAGGACCACGCCGTTGGCGTCCACGGCCTTGATGGTGTCATGCAGCGGCAGCGCGGGCACGACGGCGTTGTGCCCGGCTCGCAACGCGTCCACCACGCGCACGATCAGCGCGGGTGGTGTCAGGGCGCGGGCGGCGTCGTGCACCAGCACGAACTCGGGGTCACCGGCGAGGGCGGCCAGCGCCAGGCTCACCGACGTGGTGCGGTCGGCTCCGCCGGCGACGACTGTCGCTCGTTCGCCCAGGGTGCGCTTGGCCTCATCGGCCCGGGCCGCCGGTACCGCGACCACCACGTGATCGACGACCCCGGATTCCAGCAAACCGCTGACGGCGCGGTCGAGCAGGGTGCGCCCGTCGACTTCGCAGAATGCCTTCGGGATGCCGGCGCCCAATCGCTCCCCCGACCCTGCGGCCGGGACTACTGCGACGACTGTGCCCGAGGAGACCGTCCCCGTGACCACCGAAGAGTCAGGGCCTTCAGGAAGCGGCGGCCAGAACCTCGTCGAGGATGGTTTCCGCTTTGGCGTCGTCGGTGCTTTCGGCGAGCGCCAATTCGCCGACCAGAATCTGGCGGGCCTTGGCCAGCATGCGCTTCTCGCCGGCGGACAGACCACGTTCCTGGTCGCGACGCCACAGATCGCGCACCACCTCGGCCACCTTGTTGACATCGCCGGAGGCCAGCTTTTCCAGATTGGCCTTGTAGCGGCGCGACCAGTTGGTCGGCTCTTCGGTGTGCGGAGCCCGCAACACCTGGAACACCTTGTCGAGGCCTTCCTGCCCGACGACGTCGCGGACACCGACGTACTCAGCGTTGTCCGCGGGAACTCGAACTGTGAGGTCTCCCTGCGCCACCTTCAAGACGAGATATTCCTTTTGTTCCCCTTTGATGGTGCGGGTTTCGATCGCCTCGACTAACGCAGCACCGTGATGTGGGTAAACAACGGTGTCGCCGACCTTGAAGATCATCTGATTCGAGCCCCTTTCGTTACTTCATCCTAACACGGCCGCCCAATCGCGCGTGGAGCAACGATGCAGGTCAGGGGCACAACACGCGCAGATTAGGGGTTGACAGGGGGAGCAGAACGTGCAGTGATGCACATTACCAATGCCTTCATTCGGCCCCGAGAGCGGCCCCGGCGCGGCCGCGGTTGGGCTTTGAAGGGCCCCGCGAGAGGGCTCCCGGGCTGGTCTTACGCCCCGCGCTATCGCGCGCGAAGCCTTCCTACTACTGTGCATAGTTGCATCAGTCGAACCGGCCTAGCAGGAGGCATTGAGTGAACCGCTTCGAGATCAGCCTCCCCCTGCGGGCGCCCGCACTGACCGTCCGGGCCGCGTTCGTCGGCCTCATCGCGGTGGTGGCGGTCCTGCTCAGCGGTTGCGGTGCCGGTCAGGTCTCGCAGATGGCCGTCCAGGAGCCGGCCATCAACGGCAACAAAGTCACGTTCAACAACGTGGCGCTGCGCAACATCCGTATGCAGGCCGCGCAGACCGGTGACTTCGTGCATCCGGGGCAGGCGGTGGACCTGCTGCTGGTGGCCGTCAACCTGTCGCCGGACGTGCCGGACCGATTGGTGAGCATCACCAGCGACGTTGGCTCGGTCGCCCTGAGTGGAGACGGTCGACTGCCCGCCGGCGGCATGCTGTTGATCGGTACGCCGGAGGGCCAGAAGGTGGCCCCGGGCCCGATGGGTTCCAGCAATGCGGCCAAGGCGACCGTCACACTGGCCAAGCCGATCAGCAACGGCCTCCTGTACAACTTCACATTCAATTTCGAGAAGGCCGGTCAGGCCACCGTGCTGGTGCCGGTTTCGGCCGGACTGGCCTCGCCGCAGCAAAGCTAGACGGGCGCAACCGCCTGTCATAGCGGCGATTTGTCGTACCGCCTCGATACCGTCATGGCGTGGCAAATGCGCGCTCCCAATACCGCTGCTCCGAATGCCAGCATGTCACCGCCAAGTGGGTGGGCCGCTGCTTGGAGTGCGGCACCTGGGGCACCGTCGACCAAGTGCCGGTGCTCAGCGCGGTCGGCGGACGTCGCGCGGGGCTGGCTTCGGCTTCGCGGCCGGTCCCGATCACTTCCGTCGAAGCCAACGCCAGCCAGCACCGCTCAACTGGCATCGGTGAGCTCGACCGGGTGCTGGGGGGCGGCGTGGTGCCCGGTTCGGTCACGCTGCTGGCGGGTGATCCCGGCGTGGGCAAGTCGACGCTGCTGCTCAAGGTGGCCCATCGCTGGGCGCTTTCGGGCCAGCGCGCGCTGTACATCTCCGGCGAGGAGTCGGCCGGCCAGATCCGGCTGCGTGCGGACCGGATCGGCTGCGGCGGCAAGGATGCCCAGGAGGTCTACCTGGCCGCCGAATCCGACGTCCACACGGTGCTCGACCACATCGCGACCCTGCGGCCCGCGCTGGTGATCGTGGACTCGGTGCAGACCATGTCCACGACGGAGGCCGACGGCGTGGCCGGCGGGGTCACACAGGTGCGCGCGGTCACCGCCGCCTTGACCGCGGCCGCGAAGGCCAACGGCGTCGCGCTGATCCTGGTCGGCCACGTCACCAAGGACGGGGCCATCGCCGGGCCGCGCTCGCTGGAACACCTCGTCGACGTGGTGCTGCATTTCGAGGGCGATCGCAACGGGTCGCTGCGGATGGTCCGCGGGGTCAAGAACCGGTTCGGCGGGGCCGACGAGGTCGGCTGTTTCATGCTGCACGACAACGGGATCGAGGACGTGTCCGACCCGTCGAACCTGTTTCTCGATCAGCGGCCGGCGCCGGTCGCCGGGACCGCGATCACCGTGACGCTGGACGGCAAGCGACCGCTGATCGGGGAGGTCCAGGCGCTGCTGGCGACGCCCGGGGGCGGCTCGCCGCGCCGTGCCGTCAGCGGGATCGACCACTCCCGGGCCGCGATGATCAGTGCCGTGCTGGAGAAGCACGGCAGGCTGACCGTCGGTGTGCACGACATCTACCTGTCCACAGTGGGCGGCATGCGATTGACCGATCCCTCCTCGGATCTGGCCGTCGCGATGGCGCTGGCCTCGGCCTACTCCGATCTGCCGTTGCCGACGACGGCGGTGATGATCGGCGAGGTGGGGCTGGCGGGCGATCTGCGCCGGGTCAGCGGCATGGAACGGCGGCTGGGTGAGGCCGCGCGCCAGGGATTCAGCATCGCGCTCATCCCGGACGGCGACGACCCACGACGCGAGATAGTGCCCAATGGGATGCGGGCGCTGCGGGCACCGACCATCGTCGCGGCGCTGCAACACATGAAAGCCATCGCCGGGCCCCGCAACGGCTGGACGCACGACGCGGTGGGGCCGCACAATGACACGCTGTGACTCGTCCGACACTGCGTGAGACCGTCGCCCGCCTGGCGCCGGGCACCGGGTTGCGCGACGGCCTCGAGCGCATCCTGCGTGGCCGCACCGGTGCGCTGATCGTCCTCGGCAACGACGAGGCCGTAGAGGCCATCTGTGACGGCGGATTCGCGCTCGACGTCCGGTACGCGCCGACCCGGCTGCGGGAGCTGGCGAAGATGGACGGCGCCGTCGTGCTGTCCACCGACGGCAGCCGCATCGTGCGGGCCAACGTGCAGCTGGTGCCGGACCCGTCGATACCCACCGACGAATCGGGAACCCGCCATCGCTCGGCGGAACGGGCGGCGATTCAGACCGGTTACCCGGTGATCTCGGTGAGCCACTCGATGAACATCGTGACCGTCTACGTCGGAGGGGAGCGCCACGTGGTGGCCGATTCCGCGACCATCCTGTCGCGGGCCAACCAGGCGATCGCGACCCTGGAGCGATACAAGACCAGGCTCGACGAGGTCAGCAGGCAACTGTCGCTCGCCGAGATCGAGGACTTCGTCACGCTGCGCGACGTGATGACGGTGGTGCAGCGGCTCGAGCTGGTCCGGCGGATCGGCCTGGTGATCGACTACGACGTCGTCGAGCTGGGCACCGACGGGCGCCAGCTGCGGCTGCAGCTCGACGAGCTGCTGGGCGGCAACGACATCGCGCGGGAACTGACCGTGCGCGACTATCACGCCAGCCCCGAGCCGCTGTCGAAAGCTCAGATGACCGCGACCCTCGACGAGCTGGACGCCCTCTCCGACACCGAACTGCTCGAACTGACCGCGTTGGCAAAGGTTTTCGGCTACCCGACGACGGCGGAGGCGCAGGATTCGGCGGTGAGCCCGCGCGGCTACCGCGCGCTGGCCAGCATCCCGCGGCTGCAGTTCGCCCACTCCGACCTACTGGTCCGGTCGTTCGGGACGCTGCAGGGCCTGCTGGCGGCCAGCGCCGGCGACCTGCAGTCGGTCGAGGGCATCGGTGCGATGTGGGCCCGCCACGTGCGTGAGGGTCTATCGCAGCTCGCGGAGTCGACTATCGCCGACCCGCTCAGCTAGCCGGCTGGGAGCGGCGCGACCGGCGGTGCCTCCGGCGGCGGCGCGGCGGCCGGCTGACCCGGCCCAGGCACCGGGCCCGGCGGCGGTGGCGGCTGGTTCATGACGAACGGGACCGGCTGGGAACGCAGGTTACCCAGCTGCACGACGAGGTTGTAGGTGCCCGGCCCGATCGCCGGCCGCGGCAGCGGGCAGTGCGGCGCCGACCCCATCCCCGTCCACGTAACCGCGGTCGTCACCTGCTCGCCCGGGGTGAAGGTCTTGATCAGCGTCTCGTTGGACGGCGCGCAGTCCAGGTTCGACCACAGCCGCTTGTTGTCCAGCGAGTACACGTAGGCCGCTAGCACCGCGGCACCGACGTCACGCTTGCAGGACACCAGGCCGATGTTGGTGACGACCATGGTGAACTTCGGCTGATCGCCGATGAAGTATTGCGGCGCGTTGGTCAGGCCCTTGACGGCCAGCGTCGAATCGGGGCAGTCGTCGCCCTCTTTCAGCACCGGCGGCGGCTGCACCGCGGCGGTCGGGGTGGGCATCTCCGGGTTCTGCCCCTGTTGGGGAACCGGGGTGGGCTGCTCCCCGGGCCCGGCAGGCGGGGGCGCCTGCGGCGCGGGCGAGCCGGGCTTGCTCTGAGCGGAATTGGGCTTGTCGGCACTGGCGGGCTTGGCGCCCCCGTTGTGCCCCATGAAGGCGATGACCGCGGCGACCACGATCCCCACCACGACGACCGCGACGCCCACGGCCAGGCCACGGCGCCGCCAATAGATCTCAGTAGGTAGCGGGCCACGCGGTTCCAGATCCAGCACGTTTGCAGCGTAGGTCCAGGTCACGTCGAGTTGCCTGACCCGCCCCGGCGTGTCGCGGGGTTTGCTGGCTGACCGCCGTGTTAGTGACGGCCGCGCTGGGCCCCCGAAAACCCGCTATTCGCCGATATCACCGACGTGGTCGCACAGTGCCGCCCGCCCGTCGGCGAGGTGATAGGTGGCGCCCGCTATCGCCAGGGTGCCGGCACGCACCCGTTCGGCGATCGCGGTTGAACGCGACATGAGCTGAGCAACCGTCTCGCGTACATGTCGTTCCTCGAACTCGTCGACGCGACTGAGGCCTTCGCGACGGCCCATCAGGATCGAGGGCGCGACCCGTTCCACCACGTCGCGCACGAAACCGCCCGGTATCGCGCCGTCTTTGATGGCTGCGAGGGCGGCCTTGACGGCACCGCAGCTGTCATGACCCAGAACGACGATGAGCGGCACGTCGAGGACCGTCACCGCGAACTCGATGGAGCCCAGCACCGCCGAGTCGATCGCCTGTCCCGCGGTGCGCACCACGAACATGTCACCCAGGCCCTGGTCGAAAATGAGCTCGGCCGCCACCCGGCTGTCCGCGCAGCCGAACACGACCGCGGTCGGCTTTTGCCCATTGGCCAGACTGGCCCGGTGTTCCACACTCTGGCTGGGATGCTGGGGCTTCCCGGCGACGAATCGCTCGTTACCCTCTTTGAGTGCTTTCCACGCGGTCACGGGGCTGGTGTTAGGCATGGCTGACATCATGCCGCATCCGCCGGTAAACGGTCGGCCAAATATTTCGGCCGATGAGTTGCTCGAGTGGTACGGACGATCCCGCCGCGACCTGCCTTGGCGGGAGCCCGGCGTCAGCGCATGGCAGATCCTGGTCAGCGAATTCATGCTGCAGCAGACACCGGTGTCGCGGGTCCTGCCGATCTGGTCGGACTGGGTGCGGCGGTGGCCCACCCCGTCGGCCACAGCCGCCGCCAGCGCCGCCGACGTGCTGCGCGCGTGGGGCAAGCTCGGTTATCCGAGGCGGGCCAAGCGCTTGCACGAATGCGCGACCGTCATCGCGCGCGACCACGGCGACGTGGTTCCCGAGGACGTCGACACCCTGCTGACCCTGCCCGGCATCGGCAGCTACACCGCGCGCGCCGTCGCCTGTTTCGCCTACCGCCAGCCGGTTCCGGTGGTGGACACCAACGTGCGTCGGGTGGTGGCCCGCGCCGTGCGCGGGCTGGCCGACGGCGGTTCGGCGTCGGCGGTGCGCGACATGGCCGACGTCTCGGTGCTGCTGCCCAGAGATGAAACGGCGCCGCAGTTTTCCGTCGCCCTGATGGAACTTGGCGCGACGGTCTGCACCGCACGAACGCCCCGGTGCGGCTTGTGCCCGCTGGCCCGGTGCGCGTGGCGGGACGCAGGCTATGCCCCAGCGCAGGGGCCGGCTCGGCGGGTGCAGACCTACGCCGGAACCGATCGGCAAGTCCGCGGACGCCTGCTGGACGTGTTGCGCGGCAACGACTCCCCGGTGACCCGTGCAGAACTGGACGTGGCGTGGTTGACCGATACTGCCCAGCGCGACCGAGCGCTGGATTCGTTGCTGGCCGATGGCCTGGTGACGAGGACGGTCGATGGCCGTTTCGCATTACTGGGCGAAGCGTAGTTGCGCCGGATCAGAGGTCTTCAGAGGTCATTGCCCGCGTAGGACTGGTTGAAGCTTTTGTTGGCCAATGGAAAGTCGGGGACGATGGTGTCGGCCATCGCGACGGGCAGCGCGGGCCAGTTGAACCATGATGGGTCGACGATCTTCGCGCGGGTGATCCGATTGGCGGCGTCGATTTCCACGCGGTGGACGATGGTGCCGCGCCAGCCTTCGACGATGCCAATGCCGCTGCGGGAGGCGTGCGGCACCGGTGCGCTTTCGGCGTGTGCGGTTGGACCGCTGTGTGATTCGATCAGATGGCAGGCCAGCTCGGTGGAAGCGGCGAATTCGTCGCGCCGCACGGTGTAGCGGGCCAGCACGTCGCCCGCGGCGGCTTCGACCTCGGTGACGGGTAGTGCGGTGGTGGGGTGCTCGAGCCGGGCGTCCGTGCGCATGCCGCTGGCCCGCGCGACATAGCCCAGGCACCCGAGGGCGTGAGCGTCGTCCTGCTGCAGGACCGCCGTCCCGGCGAACCGGTCGTACACCACGGTGTTCTGCAGCGTCAGTTCGGCGACCTCGGCGACGTCGCTTGCGATACGTCGCAGTGCGGTGACATCCGGCAGCGCCTGCACCGCGACCGCGCCCGGGCGGATCGCGCCCCGCAGCAGGCGATTCCCGGTGACGACGGCGTTGAGTCGCAGCAGTTGTTCGCGGATGCGTTGAGCGTGCGCGTGGGCGATCCCGAAACCGACGTCGTTGGCCAGCGCGCCCAGATCGGCGGCGTGGTTGTAGAGCCGCTCGAGTTCGACCAGCAGCGCCCGCAACCGGTGCATCTCGTCGGGCAGTTCGATCCCGAGCGCGTCTTCGATGGCGAGGCAGTGGGCGAGCGCGTGCGCGATGGAGGTGTCGCCGCTGACGCGTTCGGCCAAATCGACTGCACCGCCGGGTGGCCGGCCCTCGAACAGCTTCTCCAGCCCCCGGTGGACGAACCACAGTCGGGCCTTGAGTCGCAGCACTGTTTCGCCGGCGACCCAGAAGCGGAAATGGCCGGGTTCGATCAGCCCCGCGTGCACGGGACCTACCGGGATTTCGTACACCCCGGGTCCCTCGACGGTGACGAACGGGAAACGGCCGGCGCCGTCGAATTCGGGTGCGGGCGGCGCGTCGCCGCGCATGGGATACCAGTCCTCGGGCCAGTGGGCATGCCGCACCAGTCGCCGCGCTTTGGGATGCCCGACGCACCGGACCCCGTACAGGTCGGCCATTTCTCGCTCGAACCGGCCGGCCGCAAACGACAGATAGGCCAGCGATCGAATCGCCGGATCACCCTTCGGCACAACGCATTCGAGTTCGACACGGCGATCCGGCCAGCCCGCAAGGAACAGGTAGACGACACGGAAGGCGGCGCCGTCGTCGTGCGCGGCCACCAGGCCCAGACGAAAGCCCTTGCCCAGCAGGTCTTCTGCCGTCTCGGCCAGCCTGTCCTGAGATAGCCGGTGGCGCTGCCATTGCGGCCTCACCGCGGTCCTCCGACCTCACTGGCGGCGGTGGTGAACAAGCCGGTGAGCGGGCCGGCGGTGACACCGAGGGCGATCGATGCGGCAATGCCGACGAGCAGCGCGGCCGCCACCGTTCGCGGGACGGCGATTTCGGGTGCGGTGGTCGCGCCGCCGAGCAGGATGCGGCCCGAGTTGCGGGCCAGCGCGGCGAAGGCGACCGCGACCAACAGCATGCCCGCGGCGAGGGCCCAGGTGAGCCGGGCGTCGGCGAGCGAACGGCCGATGGCCAGCTCGCTGGCGAACATTGCGAACGGCGGCAGGCCGAGCAGCACGATCACACCGACGGCGAAGGACACCCCGATGAGGCGTGAGCGCCGCAGCACGGCCCTGATGTCGGCGATTGCGGTGGAGTTGTGAGCGGTCTGCAGTTGGCCGCTCGCCAGGAAGAGGACCGTCTTGCCGATCCCGTGGGCGAGGACGTGCAGCAGCAGCGCGGCGATGGCCAGCGAGGTTCCGGCCGCCGCGGCGATCGCGATCAGGCCCATGTTCTCCATCGAGGAGTAGGCGAGCATGCGTTTGATGTCCGGTGTCACGGTCAGCATCAGGGCCGCGACCACCAGCGTCGCCAGCCCGATCGCCAGCAGGCCAGACCGCATGAAGGTGGGCCCGGCGGCCGTGTCGATGATCGGCTTGAGGCGAATCAGTACCGAGAAGGCCACCGACAGCAGCACCCCGCTCATCAGCGCGGAAACCGGTGCGGGGGCCTGGCTGTGGGCGTCGGCCAGCCAGGTGTGGAACGGAAACAACCCGACCTTCGCGCCGTAGCCGATCAGCAGCAGCCCGCCCGCCAGTCGAGCGATGTCGGGATCGAGCCCGCCGGCATGTGCCGTCAGCACGTCGAGGTTCAGGGCGGCGGCGGCCGGCGCGCCGGCGTGCTCGGCGGCGTAATACAGCAGCACCGTGCCGAGAAAGGCGATGGCGATGCCGACCGAGCAGATGACGACGTACTTCCAGGTCGCTTCGAGCGCGCTCCGGGTTCTGCGGTGACCGACCAGGAAGGCGGTGATCACCGTCGTCGCTTCGATCGCGATCCAGATCACGCCGATGTTGTTGGCGCACACCGCGACCACCATCGCCGCCAGGAAGGCAGCCGTCAGGGCCCCGTACACCCGAGCACCGCGCATGTCGGTGTGGCCGTGTGCGAGTTCGGCGTCCAGGTAGCCGATGCTGGCCCAGGTGGCCAGTGTGGCAACGGTTCCGATGACGATCAGCATGGTGACGGTGAGCGCGTCGACACGCAGCAGCCCGCCCAATGCGAACCGGGTGCCCGATCCGACCCGGAACGCGAGCGCCACGGCGCATGCGAGCACCGCCACCGCCGAGAGCACGATCAGCGTCGCGGTCGCCCGGCGCCACCCGGCAATCAAGACGGCGACCGAGGCACCAACCGGGGTGAGGATCGCGGCGAGCAGTAAACCGGTCATCAGTCGTGCAGCTCCTGCAACGCGTCCAGGTCGGCACCGCCGAAGGCGCGAGACAGCCGGCCCGTCAGGACGCCGATCACGATGATCGCGAACAACACGTCCAGCGAGGCGCCGAGTTCGACGATCAGCGGCACTCCCGCGGTGAGCAAAAACGCGGTGGCGGCGATTCCGTTGTCCAGCATGAGGAATCCCGCGGCCTGCGACACCGCATGCCTCCGCGTGACCATCACCAGCAGCGCGATGAGCACCACCGCGGTAGCGGCCGGGACCGCGGTGGTGGTCGCACCGGGCTGCAGATTCACCAGGGGCCGAGTGGCGGCGAACGCGGCCAGCGTCAGCGCGGCGGTGATGAGTAGCGACGTGGCGGTGTTCACCAATGGGGTGGCTTCCCGGCGCGATTGCGAGCCGGCGCCGACCGCGCGGGCCAGCAGCCGCGGCAGCACCGCGACCCGCAAGACCAGCACGGCCACGCCGACACCGATGAGCGCACCGTCGCCGTCGTATACCCCGCGCAGGATGGGAATGGCCGCCAGAGCGACGCCCTGCCATGCCAGCAGGCGGATGATGGCAACCAGGTCGCGGCGCCACACGATCAGCACGGCGGCCAAGAGCAGCCCGCCGGCGGCGAGGTCGACGAGTACCGAAAACGTGCTGTACGTCATGTCGGCACCACGAAGAAGTTGGCGGCGACGACCGCGAGCAACGCCAATAGGAACGATCCGGCCAGCAACTCGGGCACCCGGAAGAGCCGCAGCTTGGCGACGAACACCTCGACGGTGGCCAACAGCCCCGCCAACAACGCGACCTTGACCACCACCGCCGCGACGCCGACGACGACGTCAACGGCGCCGGGCCGGTCCCCCGCAATGCCCCAGGGCGCGAACAGGTTTGCCAGCAGCGCCAATAGCACGGTAAGCCGCATGCCGGCCGCCCACTCGACGAGCGCCAGACGCGGACCGGCGTATTCGAGGATCATCGCCTCGTGGACCATCGTCAGCTCGAGATGGGTGGCCGGGTTGTCCACCGGCAGCCGTCCGGTCTCGGCGACGATCACGATCACCAGCGCGGCGAACGCCAGCACCGCGGCCAGTGACACCACCTGCCCGGGATGGGCGATCGTATGCGCCACCAGGGCACCAAGATTGGCCGATCCCGCCGGCATGGACAGGGCAAAGACGGCCAGCAGAATGGTGGGTTCGACCAGTGCGGCGATGGTGATCTCGCGGCTGGCGCCCATGCCCCCGAACGAGGTGCCGGTGTCGATGCCGGCCAGGGTCAACGCGACGGTGCCCACGAACAGCAGGCCGACCACGGCGAACAGGTCGGCGCTGGCATCCAGTGGCGATCCGGTGGCCACCAGCGGTGCTATCGCGGCGATCAGCAGTGTGGTTCCGGCGACGATCGCGGGTGCGGCCACGAACACCACCGTCGTCCCACGCGGGGTGATCTGTTGTTTGCCAAGCTGTTTGACGATGTCGCGCCACGGTTGCAAGATGCCGGCGCCGGCGCGGCCTTCCCAGCGCGCACGCACTTGCCGGGTCAGGCCTACCACCAGCGGCGCCCCGGCCATCACGCCGACGATCTGGATCGCACCCGCGAGGTAGGAGAGGACGTTCATCGGGCGACCACCAGGACGATCAGCACACCGAGCGCACCGTAAGCCAGATACAGGTGCACGCTGCCGGTGTGGGCGCGCCGCATCAAACCCGCGGCGGCAGCGACCGCCCGGATCACCGGCGCGTAGCAGCGTTCCTCGATGGCATCGCCGATTCTGGTGCGGTAGGTGATTTTGTCAGCCAGATAACGCGACTCGGCAGTGTGAGTGACTTCGATGTCGGTGTCGGGACGCAGGACGTCGTCGAAGACTCGTTGCAGCGGCTCGGCGAACGACGTGGCGGTGTACTGCATCCGCTCGGTGAGATCGTCTGCGCCACAGGCCCACAGCGGCAACGTTGCGGATGCCGGACGTCGGCTCCGGCGCCAACGCGCCAGCAGCGCCGCGGTCAGCGTAGCCACCCCGATGCCGGCGGCGATCGCGCCGGGGGCGATCGACCCCTGCAGGCCCGGCAGGCGCACCACGGCCCCGAGATCGGTGAATGGCACTGCCCGGGCAGCCGGTAGCGCGGAGATTGCCGAGCGCAGCGCGGGTGCGAGCAACGCGGGTGCCACGGCCAGCATCAGACAGGCCGCCGCCGCGACTGCCATCGCGGCCAGCATGGTGCCCGGCGCCTCTCGAGCCTGAGCGGCCTGCTCGGAACGCGGCCGCGCCAAAAATCCGATCCCGAACGCCTTGACCATTGCCGCAACCCCCAGACCCGTGGTGAGCGCGACCGCGCCCACCGCCAGCGGCGTGGTCAACGCCAACACGGCGGAATGCTCTCGGGCCGTGTGGATCAGCGACTGCACCAGCAGCCACTCGCTGACGAACCCGGCGCCCAGCGGCAGCCCGGACGCCCCGAGCGCGGCCACCCCGAACAGGGTTGTCGTCACCGGCATCCGGCGGGCCAGGCCGCCCAGCCGGTCGAGGTCACGCAGCCCGGTCTCGGCGAGCACCGATCCCGCGGCGAGGAAGCCGAGGCTTTTGAATGCCGCGTGCGCGACGAGGTGCAGCATGGCAGCGGCCGCGGCGATCGTCGCCGGCCCGTGCACGCCGGCGGCCGCGAACAGGGTGGCGGCTCCCAATGCCAAGGTGATCAGGCCGAGGTTCTCGGTTGTCGAATAGGCAAGTAGCCGTTTGAGATCCGTGGCCACCGAGGCTTGCACCACGCCGTAGAGCGCCGACACCCCGCCCACGGCCATCAAGGTGAGCCCCCACCAGCGCGGCCCCGGTCCGAGCAGCTGCAGATCGACGCGGCAAATGCCATACACCCCAAGGTTGATCATCGCCGCGCTCATCAGCGCCGACACGGGGCTCGGCGCCTCCGGGTGGGCGCGCGGCAACCACGCGTGCAGCGGTACCAGTCCGGCCTTGGAACCAAACCCCGCAAGCGTCAACAGGAACACGACGGTGCGCGCGCCTTGTGGTATCCGGTGCAAGTCGGCGAACCGGTCCGCGCCACCAGCCGCCGACAACATCATCAGGCCGACGAATATCGCCACGAACCCCAACTGGGTCATCACCGCATACACCAACGCGGCGGAGCGCACCTGCGGGTGGGTGTGGTGGGCGAGCACCAACACCAACGACGCGACCGCCATCAACTCCCACGCCAGCAGGAAGGTGGTGACCGACCCCGCGGCGGGCACCAGCAACATCGCCGCGACAAACGCCGGCAAGACGGCCAGGGTGATGGGTCCCAGCTGTTCGCGCCGGGCGTACCCGATCGTGTACAGCCCGACCACCACAGCGACCGCCCCGGTGAGCGCCATGAAGAATCCGCCCAGCGGATCGAGACCCAGCTGGACGCCCGCCAGCGGAAGCAACCATCCGATGCGGACGGCGCGCACCGAACCGAACATTCCCAGCGCGCCCACCCATACCCCGCCCGCACCCAGCAGCGAGGTCAGCACGCCCGCGCAGATGGACCCGGAGTCGTTGCGGCGCATCAGCTTTGGTTCGGGCACCACTCTGGTCGCCAGCCCCGCGGTCACTTGCCGGTCACCGAACGCAGAGCCGCGACGATCTGGCTCGGCGTCGGCGGGCATCCGGGGATTTCCACATCCACCGGCACCACTTCGCCGACCGCGCCCGCCACACCGTAGGCGTCGGTGAAAACGCCTCGGTTGATGGCGCAGTCCCCGCAGGCGATCACCAGCCGCGGCCGCGGCGTGGCCTCGATCGTGGTGCGCAACGGGTCGGCCATGTTGTGTGTCACGACGCCGGTCACCAGCAGCGCGTCCGCGTGCCGCGGCGAGGCCACCAGCCGGGCACCGAACCGCTCGGCGTCATAGACCGGCCCGAACGCACCCGCGATCTCCACCTCGCACCCATTGCACGAACCCGCGTCGACGTGCCGGATCTGAAGCGAGCCACGCACACCGGCAGGCGGCTTGGCCGTCTGCCCCGGTGCGGCTGGCGCCGGTTCTGCGATGCGACCGACCCGCAACGCTTTGCTGATCCAGCCCATGGGCGCTACTCCGCGCCGCCGGCGCGCAGGCCTTCCAGCATCGCCACGCGGTCGCTGAGCACCCCGCTGAGAACCTTGCGTGCCACCATCAGCAGTTCGGCGATGTCCGGGAAGGCGATCGAGTAGATCATCGTGTTGCCGTCCCGCAGCGCGTCAACGACACCGGCTCGGCGCAGAACGCCGAGCTGCTGCGACAGATTCGATGCCTCGAGCCCCACCTCTGGCAACAGCTCGGCGACCGACTTGTCGCCCGCCACGAGCAGCTCCAGGATCCTGATCCGCGCCGGGTGCCCCAGCGTCTTGAAGAACTCGGCCTTGAGCTGGTACAGCGGCTCCGCCACCACAAAATCTCCTGAAGACTACAAGCTTTCTATGTTCGAACAATTGAAGAATTTATCATATGGTGCTGCGCGACTCACATCGAGCGGTCAGACCGCGGCGAGACTCAGTCGCGTGCAGGCAACGTCGCCAAGAAAGATTCGACCGCCTGGCGGTACACGTCCGGCGCTTCGTCGTGAACCAGGTGGCCGGCTTCCGAAACGCGCAAATAGGTTGCGACGGAGTTTGTTTCGGCCATTTCCCGCATCTGCCCCGGCGGTGTGACCGAGTTGCCGGCCTCGATGAGCAGCGCCGGGACCCGCACCGCCTGCCACTGCTCCCAGTAGTCGCGGGTGCCCCATTCGGCTGCGATCTGGATCCAGCGCGCGGTGTGGCCGTGCAGCCGCCACCCGGTTTCGGTGCGGTCGAAGGCCTCCAGGAAATACCGCCCGGCAACCGGCCCGAACTCGTCGAATACCCGCTCTGCGGAATCGAATTCGACGGGGAGGGCGTGCAGCCACGGCTCCCATGGACCGGTGGTGCGGCCACGGAAGTCCGGGGCCATGTCCTCGAGCACCAGCGCGGAGACCAGTTCCGGACGCCGCGCGGCCAGACACCACGAGTGCAGGGCGCCCATCGAATGGCCGACCAGCGTGACCGGCGTTTCCAGCGTGCTCACCGCGTCGGCCAGGTCGGCCACGAACCGTTCGGTGCTGATCGGGTGCGGGTCGTCGACGCCGCGGCCCCGATGCCACAAGGCGTCGTAGGTGTACACGGCGCCCAGCCGAGTCAGCCACGGAAGTTGCCGCGACCACGTGGTGCCCCGCCCCATCAGGCCGTGTACCAGCACCAACGGCTCGCCTTGCCCCCCGCGGCAAGTCAGCAGATCACCGGGCATGTCACCATCCTGCGTGCCCCGCCCTGCAATTGGACAGGCCGGGCGAAGGGGTAGCCTAGCGGCATGCCGCCAGTGGTGAAGATCAACGCAATCGAAGTACCCGCCGACGCCGGCCCGGAGCTGGAGAAGCGGTTCGCGCACCGGGCGCACGCGGTCGACAACCAGCCCGGCTTCCTCGGGTTTCAGCTGCTGCGCCCGATCAAGGGCGAGAACCGCTACTTCGTCGTGACACAGTGGGAGTCCGAAGAGGCATTTCAGGCGTGGGCACAAGGGCCTGCCATTCAAGCCCATGCCGGTGAGCGGGCCAATCCGGTGGCGACCGGCGCCTCGCTGCTGGAATTCGAGGTTGTGATGGACGTTGCCGGCAACAAGCAGGCTGGCTAGCGGGTTCTCGGCCCGGCGCCACGCTGTGGCGTTGAGTGCCGCCACCGCACTGGTAGTCACGTTCTCACCCGGTTGCGCCCCCTCCCCCTCACCGCAGGCAAACGCGGCCAACCCCGGCCGGCAGATCGATGTCCGGACACCGCCGGGTATCCGGGCCCAGCAGACGCTGGACATGCTCGACTCGGACTGGCCCATCGGCCCGGTCGGCGTTGGCACGCTGGCCGCGCCAGACATGGTCAAGCCGGTGCAGACCACCATGGAGGCGCTGTGGTGGGACCGTCCGTTCACCCTCAATGGCGTGGATCTGGGCGCCAGCGTGGCCACGTTGCACCTGACGTCCTCCTACGGTGCACGACAGGACATCCGCATCCACACCGACGACGGCGGGTGGGTCGATCGGTTCGACCTCGAGACGCAGGCGCCCAAGATCAATTCCTGGCACGACATCGATGCGGTGTTGAGTAAGACCGGCGCCCGCTACTCCTACCAGGTCGCCAAGGTCGACAACGGGCACTGCGACCCGGTTGCGGGCACCAACACCGGTGAATCTTTGCCGCTCGCATCGATTTTCAAGTTGTACGTGCTACACGCCCTGGCGGGCGCCATCAAGGATGGAACGGTCTCCTGGGACGACCAGCTGACCGTCACCGACAAGAGCCGCGCGGTGGGCTCGTCCGGTCTGCAACTGCCTGCCGGCGCCCATGTCTCGGTTCGGACGGCCGCCGAGAAGATGATCGCGACCAGCGACAACATGGCGACCGACCTGCTGATCGGAAAGATGGGCACACACGCCATCGAGGAAGCACTCGCCACGGCGAACCACCACGACCCGGCCAGCATGACGCCCTTCCCCACGATGTACGAGCTGTTCTCGGTCGGCTGGGGTAAGCCGGATCTGCGCAGTCAGTGGCAGCACGGGTCACCGCAAGTTCGCGCCCAGCTGCTGGAGCAGGCGAATTCGACTCCCTACGAACCCGATCCGATCCGCGCGCACACCCCGGCCTCGTCCTACGGAGCGGAGTGGTACGGCAACGCCGAGGACATCTGCCGGATCCATGCGGCCCTGCAGGCCGACGCCGTCGGCAAGGCCGCACCGGTCAGACAGATCCTCTCCGCGGTGGCGGGCATCCAGCTGGACCGCACCGTCTGGCCGTACATCGGCGCGAAAGCCGGCGGCCTGCCGGGTGATCTGACCTTCAGCTGGTACGCCGTCGACAAGACGCAGCAGCCCTACGTGGTCAGCTTCCAGCTCAATTGGCCACGCGACCACGGGCCGACCGTGACCGCGTGGATGCTGCAGGTCGCCAAGCAGGCCTTCGCGCTGATCGCACCGCGATAGCCGTTACAGGAGCGGCGCCCAGGGACCGTTGCCGAAGTGCCGCGCGGTGTAACACCGATGCGCCACAACGACTTCCGGAGCACATCGTGCCCCCACAACCACCACCCTCTTACCCACGGATCGCGACACGATGCGGGCCCCGGATAGGCGGCGTTTGCGACGGTCGCGATGGGGACTAGTTTCACTGCATGCCACAAGAACACGTCGCATCACCGTTGATGCTCGAGCTCGAACCGGTCGTCACCGACACCTACTCCCGCCACATCGAGACGGCCACACCCTGGTATCCGCACGACTTCGTGCCATTCGATCGAGGTCAGAATTTCAAGTCCCTTGGCGGCCACGACTGGGATCCCTCTCAGGTCACGCTGCCGGACCATGTCATCGACGCGCTAGAAATCATGTTGATCACCAAGGACGGCTTGGTGGGCCAACACCACCGGCTGGCCGAGCACTTCATCCTGGCGGGATGGTGGGGCAAGTGGATCGGCCGGTGGGCGGCCGACGAGAATCTGCACGCATTCGCACTGCGGCAAAACCTCGTACTGACCCGCCAGATCGACCCGATCGTCAACGAGATGGTCCGCGTCGAGCATGTGACGAAAGGCCAAGACGCCGACGACCACACCCAGGTTGAGGCCATGGTGTTGATGGCGCTGCGGGAATGCGCCCACGCGGTGTTCCTGCGGCGGCTGGCCACGCGAATCGATGAGCCTGTCCTGCGCCGCCTTGTCGACGTAATCGCCGCCGACGACGAGCGCCACGAGATGTTCTTCGCCGAGATCGTCCGGGCCTGCTTGCGGATTGTGCCCGCCGCGACGATCGCGGCGATCGTCGCCCGCGCGCTCGAGCTGGAGGTGGTCGGGGCAGATATCGACCGGTATGAGGGCAAAGTCCGCAATGTTGCCAATAGCGGCATATTCGGCCAGGACATCCTGCGCGACTTGATTTCGGACCGCATCAAGAAGTGGAATTTGGCGGAGCTTCCCGAGCTGAGCAACTTCGTCGTCGCCTGAGCCGATCTTCAAGGTGCCCCGTTGGGCCGGCGGGCAACGCAGTGACGCGCACCACATACGACGCGGGACTTTTGGCCCTTTCGACACGCTCGTCGCCCGACGAGACTGCGGTATTTGCCAGAGTCGAGGGAGCGGACGAAAAGAGGTAACACGGTTTTGTATGTGCAGATGAGCCACGGTCGGCAGCAACCCGAATTCGCAGGGCCTCACGATGTTCTCGACCGAACCGGTCACGCATGCGGCGGCGCGAAATGATCGAGGACTCGAGCACGGCGGCGCTGATACCGCCCCGCGAGGCAATCCAACTCGATGAACGCGAGGCGATGCGGTTGCTGGCCAGTGTCGACCATGGGCGGGTGGTATTCAACGACAAGGCGCTGCCAACGATTCGCCTGGTCAACCATCTCGTTGACGGCGGGCGGATCATCGTGCGTACCCGCCTGGCGGCCAAAGTGTCCATCGTGGTGCGAACGGGCACCAACGCCGGTGTGGTGGTGGCCTATGAAGTCGACCGCCTCGATCCCGAGCGGCGGGCGGGCTGGAGCGTGGCAGTCACCGGGTGGGCCACCACGATCACCGACCCACGGCAAGTCGCGCGCTACGAACAACTCTTACATCCGTGGGTGAACATGACCATGGACACCATGATCGCGATCCAACCCGAGATCATCACCGGCATCCGCATCGTCGACGCTGCCGGAAAATAGCCCGTGCGTCGGACGCGGCCGTAACGGCAAGACAGATCCTTTCGATACGCCGTCGGCACGGCCGTGTCGCGACGCTTTCGTGCCAATCGCGCCCCGTTAGGGCTACAGGCGCAACGTCCAGTGACCGTTGCGGAAGTGCAGCCCGGTGCGACTCATCGGCGCAACGTCGATGCGCCAGAACGATTTCGGGGGCAGGTCGAGGCCTTGCAGGATCGCCGCCCGGATCACCGCGGGGTGGGTCACCGCCACCGCAGGCGAGGCGCTTTCGGTCAGCGAGTCCAGCCATCGGGCCACCCGCTGGGTGAGGTCGATGATGGACTCGCCGCCGTGCGGCGCCCTTGTAGGATCGGTCAGCCAGACCGTCAGGTCGCCGGGGGGCACGTCCTGAAGCCTTTTTCCCTGCCAGCGACCGCAATTCAGGTCGGCCAGCAGCGGGTCCGCTGTGGCGTCCAACCCCAGCAAGTCCGCCGTTTGGCGGGCACGGTGCTCGGGCCCGGTGAAATGTTTTGCGCCGCAGCCCAATTGATCGACAACGGCTTCGGCCTGTCGACGGCCGATGTTGTTGAGGGGTTCGTCGCCGGGGAAATGCGTGGCCGCCATGGCGTCCGTCATCGCGTGCGATACCAGGGTCAGCCGGACGACGTCCGTCACGCCGCGATGCTCGATGCCCGTCCGCTCTCGGCCCGCTCCCCGAGCAGCCGGCCGGCGAGCGCCGCAAACACCACGCCGATGGTCACCCACAGCACCAGCTGCGTGGCCAGAGACAGCAACCTGAATTCGTAGAGGACGTCGGCGGGAAAGCCCGGATAGACGATCGCGCCCGACGCGTCGCGCAGCGGTTCGGGTATCTCGTCCACGTTCGGTAGCAGCACCACCATCACCGCGACGGCCCCGACGTATGCGCCCGCCGTGAGCAGCCGCCCGTTCCACGCGCCGAACCGGGCCGTCAGCCCCCGCGCCAGCCACATCGCGGCGACCGCCAGCGCCACCGATGCCAGCACCATCACCAGGTACCAGCCGGTGCGCGCCCCGATCGTGTCCGCCTGCCCCACCGACGGTGGATTCGGCGGATACTTCACGAACGGCACCAAGTACACCGCGACGAACGCGGCCGCCGCGAGCAGCAGCGAAAGCGCCCGCGCCCCAACGTTTGTCACGCGCGCGGCAACCACACAGAACAGCACGCCGAACAGCGCGCCCATCGCGACGCCGAAGATGAGCACACCGAAGCCCAACCCGGCGTTGGATTGCACCCCGCGGCTGAACAATTCAGCGCCGTGCTCGTGCACGCCATGAGCGTTCTCGGCGTCGGTTCGCCCGTCCTCGAAGGCGATCGCGCGGCCGATCACCGGCTCGGCGAACAGGCGGGCGAAGACGAACGCCACCACCGCGCCGATTGCACCGGCCAGCAGGCCGCGTCCGATCAGACGCTTCTCCACGCGATCAGTGGCAGGGGAAGCCGAGCAGATGCCGCGCGTCGTGCACGAATTCGTGCACGTGCGAATCGCTGCCGAACAGCGACACCGCGCCCTGGTCGACGCCAACGAGGTACAGCGCCAACAGCGCCAGGAAGGCGGTTGCCGCCAACCAGACCGCGGCGCTTGCCGCCGACAGATCAACCGATCGGGAACGGCTGCCGGTTAGCTCGGAATTCGGCACGGTCGACTCCTTCCGGGGATATACGCGTCCCCGCTGGTGATGACGGGCTATGGGTCTGACTATCGACAGTGGCGCGACCGTTCTGGACTTTCACCAGATTCCGTTGCCCGTCAGGACGAAAGTCAGTGTAAACCGCGCGTCAACGCTGCGGCGGGGGGCCGCCGTAGCCCAGCTGGCTGGCCGTGTATTTCGCGGCCTCGGTGACCGGTGTGGCCTGAACCGCCGTGCCGTAGGCGCAGATCTCGGTCCACACGTCGCCGATCTCGGTCGTGTCGAATCGCATCGCGACGATCGCGTTGCCGCCGCGACTGCGCGCCTCGTCGATCAGCCGGCCCATCGCCTCGTTGCGGCTTTCGGCGAGATTCTTGGTCATGCCGGCCAGCTCGCCGCCGAACATGGCCTTGAAGCCCGCGCCCATCTGGGAGAACGCGTTGCGCGAGCGGACGGTAAGCCCGAACACCTCGCCGCAGACACGCTGGATCTCCCAGCCCGGAAGGTCGTTGGTGGTGACGATCAGCACAGGCGGACCCCCTGATCACAGCGAAAACGGGCGATTAGTCCCGTGAGACTAACCGCCCGTTTCCGGTAATCGCTACTGCGTTTCCGGGGCCGCGTGCGCTCCGGCCTTCGCCAGGTCCGGCTCGGCCGGCGGCTTGCGGGTCCCGGTGAAGGTGAACACCGCGTCCTCGCCGGCGCTCTCGCCGTCCCAGTTGTCCACGTCGACCGTGACGATCTGTCCCGGTCCGACCTCCTCGAAGAGAATCTTCTCGGACAGCTGGTCCTCGATCTCGCGCTGGATGGTGCGCCGCAACGGGCGAGCACCCAGCACCGGGTCGAAGCCCCGCTTGGCCAGCAACGCCTTGGCCTTGTCGGTCAGCTCCATGGCCATGTCCTTGGCCCTGAGCTGGTTGCCGACCCGCATGATCATGAGGTCGACCATCCGGATGATCTCGTCCTTGGTCAGCTGGTGGAAGACGATGATGTCGTCGATGCGGTTGAGGAACTCCGGGCGGAAGTGCTTCTTCAGCTCGTCGTTGACCTTCTGCTTCATCCGCTCGTAGTTGTTCTCACCGCCACCCTGGGTGAAGCCCAGGCCGACCGGCTTCGAGATGTCGGACGTACCGAGATTCGAAGTGAAGATCAGCACGGTGTTCTTGAAGTCGACCGTGCGCCCCTGGCCGTCGGTGAGCCGGCCATCCTCGAGGACCTGCAACAGGCTGTTGTAGATCTCCTGGTGGGCCTTCTCGATCTCGTCGAACAGCACCACCGAGAACGGCTTGCGCCGCACCTTCTCGGTGAGCTGGCCGCCCTCTTCGTAGCCGACGTATCCCGGCGGAGCACCGAACAGCCGCGACGCGGTGAACCGGTCGTGGAACTCGCCCATGTCGATCTGGATGAGCGCGTCGTCGTCGCCGAACAGGAAGTTCGCCAGCGCCTTGGACAGCTCGGTCTTACCGACACCCGACGGGCCGGCGAAGATGAACGAACCCGACGGACGCTTGGGGTCCTTCAACCCGGCGCGGGTGCGGCGGATCGCCTTGGAGACGGCCTTGACGGCGTCCTCCTGGCCGATGATCCGCTTGTGCAGCTCATCCTCCATGCGCAGCAAGCGCGTGGTCTCGGCCTCGGTGAGCTTGAACACCGGGATGCCGGTCCAGTTGCCCAGCACCTCGGCGATCTGCTCGTCGTCGACCTCGGCGACCACGTCGAGATCACCTGAACGCCATTGCTTTTCGCGCTCGGCGCGCTGGGCGACCAGTTGCTTCTCCCGGTCGCGCAGGCTGGCGGCCTTCTCGAAGTCCTGGGCGTCGATGGCCGATTCCTTCTCCCGGCGCGCGTCGGCGATCTTCTCGTCGAACTCACGCAGGTCTGGCGGCGCGGTCATGCGGCGGATCCGCATCCGGGCGCCGGCCTCGTCGATCAGGTCGATCGCCTTGTCCGGCAGGAACCGGTCGTTGATGTAGCGGTCGGCCAGGGTGGCCGCGGCCACCAGCGCCGAATCCGTGATCGACACCCGGTGATGCGCCTCATAGCGGTCCCGCAGGCCCTTGAGGATCTCGATGGTGTGCTCCACCGTCGGCTCGCCCACCTGCACCGGCTGGAAGCGGCGCTCCAGGGCGGCGTCCTTCTCGATGTACTTGCGGTACTCGTCGAGCGTGGTGGCACCGATGGTCTGCAGCTCGCCGCGGGCCAGCTTCGGCTTGAGGATCGAAGCGGCGTCGATCGCGCCCTCGGCCGCGCCGGCACCAACCAGCGTGTGCAGCTCGTCGATGAACAGGATGATGTCGCCGCGGGTGTTGATCTCCTTGAGCACCTTCTTCAGGCGCTCCTCGAAGTCACCGCGGTAGCGCGAGCCGGCCACCAGCGAGCCGAGGTCCAGCGTGTAGAGCTGCTTGTCCTTTAGCGTCTCCGGGACCTGGCCGTGCACGATGGCCTGCGCCAGACCCTCGACGACGGCGGTCTTGCCGACGCCGGGCTCGCCGATCAGCACCGGGTTGTTCTTGGTGCGCCGGCTCAGCACCTGCATGACGCGCTCGATTTCCTTCTCCCGGCCGATGACCGGGTCGAGCTTGCCTTCCATCGCGGCGGCCGTCAGGTTGCGCCCGAACTGGTCGAGCACCAACGAGGTTGACGGGCTGCCCGATTCGCCGCCGCGGCCACCGGTCCCGGCCTCCGCGGCCTCCTTGCCCTGGTAGCCGCTCAGCAACTGGATGACCTGCTGGCGAACCCGGGTCAGCTCGGCGCCCAGCTTCACCAACACCTGGGCGGCCACGCCCTCGCCCTCGCGGATGAGTCCCAGCAGGATGTGCTCGGTGCCGATGTAGTTGTGGCCGAGCTGCAGCGCCTCACGCAGGCTCAGCTCGAGAACCTTCTTGGCGCGCGGCGTGAACGGGATGTGTCCCGACGGCGCCTGCTGGCCCTGGCCGATGATCTCCTCGACCTGGCTGCGAACGCCCTCGAGCGAGATGCCCAGCGACTCCAGCGACTTCGCCGCGACGCCCTCTCCCTCGTGGATCAGACCCAACAGGATGTGCTCGGTGCCGATGTAGTTGTGGTTGAGCATCCGGGCCTCTTCCTGCGCCAGGACGACGACCCTGCGGGCACGGTCGGTAAATCGTTCAAACATCGGTGGTTACCTGCTCTCCCTCACCATCGGTACAACCCTCACCGGTCCAGTGCGGCCGGAATCGCATACCTGAACTCCACTGTAATGGTCGGCCTGCCAGGGGGCATAACCTTGCGGTTCCTTGCTGTTCAAGACCCGCAGGCCCGTTTCGGGCGATCTCCCCTGGGATTACTGCGCCGTAACTGAACTAACGAGGCCGAGCGCCAATTCGTTTCCTTTAATCTCCGGCGATCTTTTCGCGGCCAGCGAAATGACAAACCGGCGCCCGGGCCTGTGCAGCCCGGACGCCGGTGAGAAATTCGTCAGGTCGCCGCGTGGAAGGCGTCGATCACGTCGGCCGGGATGCGGCCGCGCGTCGACACGTTGTGGCCGTTTCGCCGAGCCCATTCGCGGATCGCCGCGCTCTGCTCACGGTCGATCGCGCCACGGCCGCGACCGGAGCCGGAACGCCCACGCCGCCGGCCGCCGACCCGACGACCGGCCTCCACCCACTGCTTCAGGTCCCCGCGAAGTTTCGCGGCATTCTTGGACGAAAGGTCAATCTCATAGGTCACCCCGTCAAGCCCGAATTCAACCGTTTCGTCGGCTGCGCCGGCACCGTCGAAATCATCGACCAAGGTGACGGTCACTTTTTTCGCCATTAGCTTATCCTCGCATTTCGTCCTGAGCAGTTGCTGAGCAGTTTGGGTGAACCTCCCCGGGTCACCAATCTGCCATAACAACGCAGCATACTCAATCCGGCCGCAACGCGCACAGTTGCACTTTTCAAGTTGAGTGAGGCCGAACAATCGGGAACAAAACTGTCTCTCGAATTGACAGTCCAGTCAATGTCATCAACAACCGATCGATACCCATTCCCGTGCCGGTACACGGCGGCATCGCATACTCGAGGGCCGCAAGAAAATCTTCGTCAAGCACCATGGCTTCGTCGTCGCCGGCCGCCGCCGCGCGGGCTTGCGCGGCGAATCGCTCCCGCTGCACGACGGGGTCGTTCAATTCGGAATACCCGGTGGCCAGTTCGACCCCGCGCACATAGAGGTCCCACTTCTCGGTCACCCCCGGGATGCTGCGATGCTGACGCGTCAAAGGCGTTGTCTCAACTGGGAAATCCCGCACGAAGGTGGGTGCGGTCAGCGTGTTGCCCACCGCGTGCTCCCAGAGTTCCTCGACGAGTTTTCCATGCCCGTAACCACGATTCTCGGGAATCTCGACCCCCAGCCGATCCGCGATGGCCCACAGCCGCTCGGCCGACGTCTCGGGTGTGATCTCTTCACCGAGTGCCGCCGACAGCGACGGGTACATTTGAATCGACGCCCATTCTCCGTCTATGTCGTAGACACCCCCGTCGGGCAGCGGTAGTTGTCTGGTACCGATCGCCTCATCGGCGACCTCTTGAATAAGCTCACGCGTGACGACTGCCGAATCGTCATAGGTTCCGTACGCCTGGTAGGTCTCCAGCATCGAGAATTCCGGAGAATGGGTGGAATCCGCACCTTCGTTTCGGAACACGCGATTTACTTCGAAGACCTTGTCGAAACCACCGACGATGCAGCGCTTGAGGAACAGTTCCGGCGCGATCCGCAGGTACAGATCCATGTCGAGAGCATTGGAATGCGTGACGAACGGTCGTGCCGCCGCGCCACCCGCCAGCGTCTGCAACATAGGCGTTTCGACTTCGAGAAACCCGCGCCGCTCGAGCGCGTTGCGTATCGCGCGGACCAAGGCGATTCTCTGCCGCGCCACCACGCGGGCCTGGGGACGGACGATGAGGTCGACGTAGCGCTGCCGCACCCGCGCCTCTTCGCTCATCTCCTTGTGGGCCACAGGCAGCGGTCGCAACGACTTGGCCGCCATCTGCCAGGAATCGGCGAGGACGGACAATTCGCCGCGGCGTGAGCTGATCACGTTGCCGTGCACGTAGACGATGTCGCCGAGGTCGACGTCGGCTTTCCACGCGTCGAGCGATTCCCGGCCCACCTTGTCGAGGCTGATCATCACCTGCAGGCTGGTGCCGTCGCCCTCCTGAAGCGTCGCGAAACACAATTTCCCGGAATTGCGCGCGAATATCACGCGGCCGGCGATGCCGACGACGTCGTCGGTCGCGGTGTCGATCGGCAGGTCGGGGTGGTCGGCGCGCACCTGCGCCAGGGTGTGGGTGCGTTCGATGGCGACCGGATAGGGTTCACGGCCCTCCGCCAACAAGCGAGCGCGCTTGTCCCGGCGGATGCGGAACTGCTCGGGCAGGTCTACTGCTGCATCCTCACTGGCGTCACTCACGACGTGCCAGCTTAAATGACTGGGCTTTGCGCCCGCGTTGACGCCGTGTCAGCGCGCGGTCTTGAGCCGACCGCGCTGGGCGTCCCGGTTGCGTTCAAAGACCAGCCGCAGGCCCTGCAGGGTCAAATGCTGGTCGTAATCGCTGACCGTGTGCAGCTCCGGCAGCAGCAGCGGTGCCGTATGTCCCGTCGCCACCACCGCGACGTCGTCACCGGAAAAGCCGTCCACGTCCTCGCGGATGCGTCCGACCAGGCCGTCGACCAGCCCGGCGAAGCCGAATACCGCTCCCGCCTGCATGCATTCGACCGTGTTCTTGCCCACCACCGAACGGGGGCGGGCCAGTTCCACCCGGCGCAGCGCGGCGGAGCGGGCCGCTGCGGCGTCCGAGGAGACCTGAACACCCGGCGCGATCGCACCGCCAAGAAATTCACCCTTGGCCGACACGACGTCCACGCAGATCGAGGAACCGAAGTCGATGACGATGGCGGCACTTTGGAATCGGTGGAATGCCGCCAGGCAGTTGACGATTCGGTCGGCGCCCACTTCTTTCGGATTGTCGACCAGCAGCGGGATGCCGGTGCGAACGCCCGGCTCGATCAGCACGTGCGGCACCGACGGCCAGTACTGGTCGAGCATGATCCGCACCTCGTGCAGCACGGACGGGACGGTGGAGAGGGCGGCGGCGCCGGTGAGCCGCTCGGAGTCGTCGCCGATCAGGCCGTCGATGGTCAGGGCCAGCTCGTCCGCGGTGACCTCGGACTCGGTCCGGATCCGCCAGTGCTGCACCACCTTTGCGTGCTCTTTGGACCCGGAGATCAGCCCCACGACGGTGTGGGTGTTACGGACGTCGATGGCGAGCAGCACGGCTACCGCGCAATGATTCGGGGATCGAGCAGCTCGGCGGCGTCTGCGGGCACGAAGGCCGGGTCGTGGCCCAGGTCGATCGGCTTGTTGTCGGCGTCGACGAACACGATCCGCGGTTGGTAGGACCGCGCCTCGGCCTCTTCCATGGTCCCGTATGCGATCAGGATCACCAGGTCACCGGGGTGCACGAGATGGGCTGCCGCGCCATTGATTCCGATCACCCCGCTGCCGCGCTCCCCGGTGATCGCATAGGTGACCAGGCGGGCACCGTTGTCGATGTCGACGATGGTCACTTGCTCACCCTCGAGCAGGTCCGCAGCGTCCATCAGGTCGGCGTCGATGGTGACCGAGCCGACGTAGTGCAGGTCGGCGTGCGTGACGGTGGCGCGGTGGATCTTCGACTTGAGCATCGTCCGTAGCATCAGTTCCTCCAAGATGATTCACGGGTGTGCCGATATCCGTCCGGCCCAACGGGTGCCGGCGAAGTTGCGATCTCGATCGCGATGTTGTCCAGCAGCCTGGTGCTGCCCAGCCGGACGGCAACGAGCAGCCGGCCGGTTCTGTTGGCCCGCAACGGACCCAGGTCCGCATCGCGCAACTCGAGGTAGTCGACTGTAAGCTCCGGCACGGCCTCGAGCACCGCGCGCGCCGCGTCCAGCGCGGCCTGCGCCCCGGCATCCGCGGCGTGCGCCGCCGCCGTCAACGCCGCCGACACCGCCACGGCCGCCTCGCGCTGCACCGGATCGAGGTAGCGGTTGCGCGACGACATGGCCAGCCCGTCCGCTTCGCGGACGGTGGGCACGCCGACCACCGCGACGTCGAGGTTCAGGTCGGCGACCATCTGGCGGATCAGCACCAGTTGCTGATAGTCCTTCTCGCCGAAGAACACTCGGTCGGGACGCACGATCTGCAGCAGCTTGCACACCACGGTCAGCACGCCCGCGAAGTGGGTCGGTCGCGGACCGCCCTCGAGGTCGGCGGCCAGCGGGCCGGGCTGCACGGTGGTGCGCAGGCCGTCGGGATACATCGCCGCGGCCGTTGGCGCGAACACGATTTCGACGCCTTCGCCGCGCAGCAGCGCCACGTCGTCGTCCAGGGTCCGCGGGTAGGCGTCGAGGTCTTCCCCGGCACCGAACTGGAGCGGGTTGACGAAGATCGACACCGCCACCACGGCGCCGGGCACCCGCTTGGCGGCGCGCACCAGGGTGAGGTGACCGTCGTGCAGCGCACCCATGGTGGGCACCAGCATCACCCGGCGTCCGGTGTGGCGCAGCGCGCGTGAGACGTCCGTGACGTCGCGCGGGCGCGAGTACAGGTTGAGTTCGCCGGCATTGAAGGCGGGCGGCGTGCCTGGTCTCATCCCGCCAGGACCTCGACCACGTCGGCGGGAGCGTGGGCGCGCCGGGCGGTCCGCAGGGCGTTCACCCGATACGCCTGGGCCAGTTCCGGGTCGGCCTGCTCTAGCGCGGCCAGGTGCCCGGCGACCGCTGCCGCGTCACCGCGCGCGACCGGGCCGGTCAGCGCGGCCTGCCCGCGTTGCAGGGTGTTCTCCAGCGCCGCCCGGGCCAGCGGCCCGACGATGCGCTCGGCTATGCCGCCCGGCTGGTCGTCGACGGATTGTTGTCCGAGCAGTTCGCTGCCGCGCAGCGCGGCCCGCAACGCCTCGAGCGCGTCGGCGAGCACCGTCACCAGGTGGTTGCCCGCATGCGCCAGGGCGGCGTGGTAGAGCACCCTAGCTTCTTCACGCACGCAGAACGGTTCGCCGCCCATCTCCAGGACGAGCGACTGCCCGATCGCATAGCCCACCTCGTCGGCCGC
Organism: Mycobacterium nebraskense; assembly: GCF_002102255.1. Taxonomy (GTDB): domain Bacteria; phylum Actinomycetota; class Actinomycetes; order Mycobacteriales; family Mycobacteriaceae; genus Mycobacterium; species Mycobacterium nebraskense. Next base: position 14,819 of record NZ_LQPH01000171.1, on the reverse strand, counting down.
GGTGATGCCGAAGCAGGTGTCGGGCAGCCTGCTGATGTCCTCGTCGGAGCCGGTGAACGTCATCGCCGGGTGAATCGCAAGCGGTATGCAACCGTCCTGGGTCAGCGGCTCGAGAATGCCGACCCCGTTGGCGCCGGACGTGTGGACGACGATCGTGCCCGGCCGCACCGAAGACGTCGCGGCCAACCCGGACACCAGGCCGGCGAGTTCGCTGTCGGGAACGGCCAGCAGCAGCAGCTCGGCGCCGGCGGCCACATCCGGCGGAGGCACCACCGGGGTATCGGGCAGCCAACGCCGCGCCCGCTGACGCGACGCGCGGGAGATGGCGCTGCACGCCACCACGACGTGGTCGGCGCGCTCCAGCGCGACGCCGAGTGCGGTGCCCACCCGGCCGGCCGAGATGACTCCCACCTTGAGCCTGGCCGGGCGCAAACCGTCGAACTGCACCATCGCAGACGACCTCACAGATTTCTTCGTTCGTTCCGGTCCCATCCCGTGGGTACCGTTCGGTCACTAAAACTGTAGTCGATTAGCGGGCCCAGCCCAATGTGAGGAAGCTCCCAGCTCAGCCGTCGCGGCGACGACGCCGGCCACCCTGGGACGGCTGGACCTGCAGCCGTGCCAACAGGTCGGCAACCGACTGGCCGCCGCTCGGGGGGCCCTCGCCCAGGCCATCGATGCCCTCCGCCTGCGGGTCGGCGCCACCGTGCCGGGGCGCGTGCTCCGGCGGTGGCGGCGGGGCCAGCCGCGGTGGTAGTTGCTCGGCGGCAAGGGGTGGCGACTGCGGTGGCGGCGGTGGCGGGGGCGTGGCCGGAACGGGCGGCGGCGCGAACGTCGGCTCGCTCGGGGGCTCGTTCGTGGGTGCGAAGTTGCGCGCTCCGTAGTCGCGGTATTCCGCCGAGTGGCGCGACCGCGCCCGGCGACCCGAGTCGCCATACGGCGGGGTCACCGGCTCCACGGGCAGCCCGGCCCAGGCCTCGTCCGATTCGGAGTGGCGGGCACGCCGCCGCCGGCCCGACGTCTCACCGGCCGGGGCGCCGGACAGATCCGAGCCGGCCCAGTGGCTGCCCGGCGTTCCCGGCGGCAACCACAGTCCGGACGCACGCGCGGGCTGCCAACCCTGCACTTGCGGCTGGGCCTCCGACTCCGGCTGTGGCGCCGGCGGTGGCTGCTGACGAGGTTCGAATCGCGGCTCCGGCTGCGGCGGCGCGGCACTGTACGACGGCTCGGGTGCGCTGTACGACGGCTCGGGTTGGGCCGGCGGTGCCGGCTCCTGGGGCGCTTCGTATTCGTAATGAACCCGCTCGCGGCGGGGCTGCGGCGGCTGCCGGGGCGGCAACAGCGGTTCCTCGGGCACGTCGATGATCGCCGTTTCGTCGGCACGGCTCGGCGGGTTGTCCTGAGGGACGGCGGTGACCCGATCGCTGGGAACCCAGTCGTAGGGCGCGTCACGCGGGGTCTCGCCGTTGCGGTCCCACTCGCTGTATGCGCGCTCGGGTGGCGCCTCGGTCTCGGGCGTCTCCAGCGCCGGGCGCTGGGCGAGGTCGGTGTCGAACAGAATCTCCAGGCTGGTGCGCAACGCGCTGAGCTCCGCGCGCAGCTCGGCCAGGTCGTCGGCGGCCTGCGCGCGCAGCTCGGAGGCCAGCTCGCGGCGCAGCTGGGACTCTACGGTCAGCTCGTACTCGCGGCGGGCCGAGATTTCCCGATCCAGCTGCAGGTCGTACACCAGCTTCAGGTCGCGGACGCGGGATTGATCCGCGTCACTCTGGCGGCGGTACAGCACCGACACGAAGGCGCCGGCGACTGCGGCCCACAGCGCCAGGATTACAGCGAGCTTGAGGAGTTCCACCCGATTGGTGAAAACTAATGCGGAACTGGCCCCCATCGCGAGGACCAGCAACGCGGTCAAGAGCACCCAACCCGGCCTGCGGCCGCCGCGCCGCACCCGGGCGCCGCGGGACAGAACGGTCATGGCCTGACTGTACCTGTGCGAGGTCAATCCGCGTGTCGCCCTACTCCGGCGATTCTCAGGCCGGTTGTTGGCGGCGTACGAGGGGGCTAGTTTTCCGCGCCTTCGCCGTGCTCGGTCTGATCGGGCGGCGACTTGCAGCAATGCTGCAGCCACATCGCGGCCACGAGTAGCGCCAGCGCGCTGACGGCCGCAACCACGGTGCCAGTCGTGTCCTCGGCCGCCGCCCGCAGCCAGGACCGCCGCGGCAGGAAGTACACCAGCACTCCGACCCACCAGCCCAGCACCAGCGCGCCCACCCAGGCCGACGCCTTGGCGACCATCAGCCCGCGCGCCACCGCCAGCGGGTGCAGCCAGCCGCGCCCGACGCCGATTTCGCCGTTGTTGATCTTGGCCCGCACGTAGCGCGCCCACAGGGCTTCCGCGATGGCCACCGCCAGCAGCGACAGGCCCGTCCACACCGTGATGGGCGGGAACCACCGGTATAGGGCGGTCACCAGCAGATAACCCACGACCGCAGCGCCGACCACCGCGGCCGTCAGGTCACGTTTCCTGGTCGGCCCCATCAGGTTTCCGGTCCCCGATCGGCCGGCGACCTGCCCGCCCGCTCGAGCGTCAGGCTGGTCAGCCGGACACTTTCCCGGTCGGCCGGTTCCAGCTCGGCGAGCAGGCTCGCGGCCGGCCGCGGACCCTCGGCGACTGTCAGCTGGGCATCGGGGTCGATGTCGAGCCACGGGATCATGACGAACGCCCGCAGATGGGCCAGCGGGTGCGGCAGCGTCAGGTTGTTCTCCCGGGAAATCACCTCCGCCTCGCCATAGCAGGCGATCAGGTCGACGTCGAGGGTGCGCGGGCCCCAGCGCTCGCCGCGCACCCGACCAGCCGCCCGCTCGAATTCCTGGGCCCGGCGCAGCCAGCACTGTCCGTCGCACCCCGGGTCGTTGGCGATCAGCACAGCGTTGAGAAACGGCGCCTGATCGACCCGGCCCCACGGGTCGGTCTCGTACACCGGTGACACCGCGAGCACCGTCTCGCCCAGCCCGTCGACGACCGACTGCAAACGCGCCAGGCGGTCGCCCAGGTTGGAGCCGATGGAAAGCACCACCCACGTCATAGGCGCCGCTCCTTGATCCCGGCTACGCCGGCATCATCGTCGTCGTCGCGCGTCATAGCGCGCGGCCCGCCGGGACCACCGAGCCGCGCCCGCCGCGCCGCGACCGCCGCACCACCACCGCGACATCGGCGAATTGCTGCGGGATCGGAGCGTGCGGCTTGTGCACCACCACTTCCACGGCATGCACGCGCTCGTCTGCCATCACCCGATCGGCGATCTCGCCGCCGACCGCTTCGATCAAATTGCGCGGCGGCCCGGCCACTACGTCGGCAGCCAGCTGGGCCAGGGCGGCGTAGTCGTAGGTGTCGGCCAGCTCGTCGCTGGCCGCGGCCTCGGCGAGGTCGATCCACACGGTCATATCGACGACGAAGTCCTGCCCGTCGGCGCGCTCGTGATCGAAAACTCCGTGTCGCCCACGAATCGTCAACCCCCGCAATTCGATTCGATCAGCCATCGTCTCCAGCCAGCTCAGTCTGCTGCGTTTCGGTTTGCACCCAGGCCCCCACCACCTTGAGGGCGTCGGCTGTGGCCCGCACGTCGTGCACGCGCACACCCCACGCGCCGTAAAGCGCTGCCAGCGCGGAGATCACCGCGGTCGCCGTCTCGCGGCCGTCGGGCGGTCGCGGCGAGCCATCCGGCCCGGCTAACAACGTACCGAGGAACCGTTTACGCGATGCGCCCAGGAGCACCGGGATTCCGGTCGCGACCAACTGAGGTAACGCGCGCAGCAGCGCCCAATTGTGTTGGCCCGTCTTGGCGAAGCCAAGGCCCGGGTCGATCACCAGCTTGGCGGGGTCGACGCCCGCGGCCACCGCGGCGTCGACGCTGGCAAGCAGCTCGGCGCGCACTTCGGCCACCACGTCGTCGTAGTGCGGGGCCGCATGTGGGCGGTCGGCGGACACCGACCGCCAATGCATCAGCACCCAGGGCACGCCCGCGTCCGCGAGCAGCGGCGCCATCGCGGGATCGGCACGTCCGCCCGACACGTCGTTGACGATCCGCGCGCCGTTCTGCAGCGCCGCCCGCGCAACATCGGCGTGCATGGTGTCGATGCTTACCGTAATTCCCTCTGCTACAAGCTCTTTGACAACAGGAATCACGCGGGACGTCTCGACTTGGGAGTCGATCCGCGTGGCGCCGGGCCGAGTCGACTCCCCGCCGACGTCGACGATGTCCGCGCCGTCCGCGGCCAACGCCAGTCCTTGCGCCACTGCGTTGCCGGTATCGAGATAGCGGCCGCCATCGGAGAACGAGTCGTCAGTGACGTTCAGGACTCCCATAACCTGCACAGGCGCCGACTTACTTACGCAGGATGAGGTCGAGCGCTTCGGCTCGAGAAGCGGCGTTGGATTTGAACTGTCCGCGCACCGCCGAGGTGGTGGTGGTCGCGCCGGGCTTTCGAACGCCGCGCATCGCCATGCACAGGTGCTCGGCCTCGATCACGACGATCACTCCCCGCGGATTGAGCTTGTTCATCAGGGCGTCGGCGATCTGGCTGGTCAACCGTTCCTGCACCTGTGGCCGCTTGGCGTAAAGGTCGACCAGTCGCGCGATTTTCGACAGCCCGGTCACCCGTCCGTCGGCGCCGGGGATGTAACCGACATGGGCCACACCGTGGAACGACACCAGGTGGTGTTCGCACGTGGAGTACAGCGGGATTTCCTTGACCAGCACCAGTTCGTCGTGCTCTTCGTCGAACATCGTGTTCAACACGCTGTCGGGGTCGGTGTAGAGCCCGGCGAACATTTCCTGGTAAGCGCGGGCAACGCGAGCCGGCGTCTCGCGCAGGCCGTGCCGGTCCGGATCCTCGCCGATGGCGTAGAGCAACTCCCGCACCGCGGCCTCGGCACGCGCCTGGTCGAACACCCGAATGGGGGGAGTGGCGGTGTCCGGCCCCAAACCCGTTAAGGCCATCGAATCCTCCGTTCGTCAGCCGTGAGCCGGCGGGTTGGACCGGCTTACGTCATCGTCCTGCTGGTCGGGAGACCTTCCGCCATCCGGGTTGGGCAGACTCGGCGGGGGGTAGGGCGGATACGGCGGGTAGGGGGGCTGCGCCTGACCCTGCTGTCCCGGATGGCCGTGCTGGCCCGGATAGCCCGGGTAGTGCCCCGCCGGCTGCGGCCAGTACGGCTGCTGCGGCGCCTGCGGCGGCGGATACCAGTGATTCGGCTGCTGGTCCTGCGGCGGCCATCCCGGAGCGTGCCAGCCCGCCGGCGCACCGTAGTCGGGCTGGGTGGGGCCGTGCGTCGCGCCGGGACGGTTTCCGGCCCCTTGAGAGCCGTTGCCGCCGTTGTTGTTTCGGTCGGCGTCCGCTCCCGCGGCCGCGGCGGCTTGGCTGGCCTGCGCAATGGCCGCCTTGAATGCCGGTTCGGGAACCGGCGGCGGCCATGGCTCGCCGCGCTCGATGGCCAGCTCGCCGGGCGTCTTGATCGGCGGCTTGTCCGACGGGATCCGGCCACCGAAATCGTCGAACATGGTGAGCCGGGGCCGCTTTTCGACGCCGGAGAAGATCCCTTCCAGCTCGGGCCGGTGCAGGGTCTCTTTTTCGAGCAGTTCGCCGGCCAGGATGTCGAGTATGTCGCGGTATTCGGTGAGGATCTCCCACGCTTCGGTGTGCGCGGCCTCGATCAGCTTGCGGACCTCGTCGTCGATGTCGCGGGCGACCTCGTGGGAGTAGTCGGCCTGCGTGCCCATGGTGCGGCCCAGGAACGGGTCGCCGTGTTCGGTGCCGTACTTGACGGCCCCCAGCTTGGAGCTCATGCCGAATTCGGTGACCATCGCGCGCGCGATCTTGGTGGCCTGCTCGATGTCGGACACCGCGCCGGTCGTCGGCTCCCGGAATACCAGTTCCTCGGCGGCGCGCCCGCCCATCGCGAACACCAGTTGCGCGATCATCTCCGAGCGGGTCCGCAGGCCCTTGTCTTCCTCGGGCACCGCCACCGCGTGCCCTCCGGTACGTCCCCGCGCCAGGATCGTCACCTTGTAGATCGGCTCGATGTCCGGCATCGCCCAGGCGGCCAGGGTGTGGCCGCCCTCGTGGTAGGCGGTGATCTTCTTTTCCTGCTCGCTGATGATCCGGCCCTTGCGGCGCGGCCCGCCGATCACCCGGTCCACCGCCTCTTCGAGCGCGGCGCTGGTGATGACGGTGCCGTTCTCCCGGGCGGTCAGCAGCGCCGCCTCGTTGACGACGTTGGCCAGGTCGGCACCGGTCATGCCGACGGTGCGCTTGGCCAGCCCGTCGAGGTCGGCGTCCGGGGCGATGGGCTTGCCCTTGGAATGCACCCTCAGCACCGCGCGGCGGCCCGCCAGGTCCGGGTTGGACACCGGGATCTGCCGGTCGAAGCGGCCGGGCCGCAACAGCGCCGGGTCGAGGATGTCGGGCCGGTTGGTGGCCGCGATCAGGATGACGCCGGCGCGCGGGTCGAACCCGTCCATTTCGACCAGCAACTGGTTCAGCGTTTGCTCGCGTTCGTCGTGACCACCGCCGAGGCCGGCGCCGCGCTGGCGGCCCACCGCGTCGATCTCGTCGACGAAGATGATGCACGGGTTGTTCTGCTTGGCCTGCTCGAACAGGTCGCGCACCCGCGACGCGCCGACGCCGACGAACATCTCGACGAAGTCGGAGCCCGAGATGGTGAAGAACGGAACTCCGGCCTCCCCGGCCACCGCCCGGGCCAGCAGCGTCTTACCAGTCCCGGGCGGGCCGTAGAGCAGCACACCCTTGGGGATCTTCGCGCCCAGCGCCTGATAGCGGCCGGGGTTCTGCAGGAAGTCCTTGATCTCGTAGAGCTCTTCGACAGCCTCGTCGACGCCCGCAACGTCGGCGAACGTGGTCTTGGGCATGTCCTTGTTGAGCAGTTTGGCGCGGGATTTGCCGAACCCGAAGCCCATGCGGGCGCCGCCCTGCATGCGGGAGAACATCACGAACAGACCCACCAGCAACAGCAGCGGCAGCACGTACACCAGCAGCTCGCCCAGGATGCTGCCCTGGTTGACGACCGTGCTGACCTTCGCATTCTTGGCGCTCAGCGCGTTGAACAGGTCGACCGCGTACCCGCTCGGGTATTTGGTGATGACTTTGTCGGAATTGTCGGTGTCGCCGTTGCCCTTTTTCAGGGTCAACCGCAGCTGCTGCTCGCGATCGTCGATCTGCGCGCTCTTGACGTTGTCGCCGTTGATCTGCGCCACCGCCACCGACGTGTCGACGGGCTTATAGCCGCGGGTGTCGTCGCTGAAGTAGAAGAACGACCAACCGAGCAGCAGCACGACTGCAATCGCCGTGATGGTGCGAATAACGTTTTTCCGGTTCATCAATCATCGGCCTTGCTGGCCAGGTCCTTCCCCGATATACACGCAGCTGGAAAAGTCCAGGTTACCGCTAGTGGCGATCGCCAGTCCGGCCGAGCCGGGCGCAGCGGGTCGCCACCATTCACACCAGGTGGCGATCGCCAGTCCGGCCGAGCCGGGCGCAGCGGGTCGCCACTCCTGTCGATATAACGAGCGGTAGTTCCCGACCACCGCAAACAGGTCCAGGCCGGGCCGCGGGCGCTCATGTCGGGAATTCCGTCATTCGTAATACCGGGCCTCGATCACGTTGCCGTCCGGGTCGGCGAAGTAGTACGCCTGCGGCGCCCAGCCCCGGGCCCCGAAATTGGGGCCCAGCCGCGCGCCGGTGTCCACTCCCTCCGCTTGTAGGCGTTGATCAAGTGCGTCATATTCGGACTTCGATAGCGCGAGGCAGACGTGATTCACCGGGTGGCCGGCGCTGCCTTCCGCCCGCGTCAGCGCCTCGGTGCCCGCGATGCCGGAAAGCGGCACCAAGTCGATGATGGAGTCCTCACATACCCGCACGCTCGGGAACGGCGCATCGCCGGCCTCGAACTCGGCAGACCGGACCGGCTCCAGCCCGACCACCCTCGTATAGAAATCCAACGCGGCGCGCGGATTTCTCGTCCAGAGGACGACGTGGTCGAGCCGCTTCATGCCGAGTCCACCTGCTTTCCCGAAATGCGAGGCCTTCACGGCGATATCTACCAGGCGACCAAAGCCATTGGAATGCTATTCGCAATCAGCGTGAACACTTCTCAGCCCCGGAGGGGTTGTGCTTTGGTGGCATGGTGCTCAAGTCAACCGAACGGTTAGTAGACACCAACGGTGTGCAGCTGCGCGTGGTCGAGGCGGGAGACCGCGGCGCACCCGTGGTGCTTTTGGCCCACGGCTTTCCCGAGCTGGCCTATTCGTGGCGCCACCAGATACCGGTCCTCGCCGAGGCCGGTTACCACGTGCTGGCGCCGGATCAGCGCGGCTACGGCGGCTCCTCTCGCCCGGACGCTATCGAGGCTTACGACATCCATCAGCTCACGGCCGACCTGGTGGGCCTGCTCGACCACGTCGGCGCCGAACGCGCCGTCTGGATCGGGCACGACTGGGGCGCGGCCGTGGTGTGGAATGCCCCATTGCTGCACCCGGATCGGGTTGCGGCCGTCGCCGCGCTCAGCGTGCCGGCGGTGCCCCGCTCGCACGTGGCGCCGACGCAGGCGTGGCGCAAGACATTCGGCGAGAACTTCTTCTACATCCTGTACTTCCAGGAGCCCGGCGTCGCCGACGCGGAACTCAACGGTGATCCCGCCCGCACGATGCGCCGGATGCTGGGCGGCCTGCGGACATCGGGCAACCCGATCACCGCGTCGCGGATGGTGGCCCCCGGCCCGGAGGGATTCATCGACCGCCTTCCCGAACCGGACCGGCTGCCGGACTGGCTCAGCCAGGACGAGCTCGACCACTACATCAGCGAGTTTTCCCGCACCGGCTTCACCGGCGGCCTGAACTGGTATCGCAATTTCGACCGCAACTGGGAGACCACCCCCGAGCTGGCCGACGCGAAAATCACTGTGCCGGCGCTCTTTATCGGCGGGACCGCCGACCCGGTGTTGACGTTCACCCGCGCCGATCGCGCGTCGCAGTTGATCACCGGCCCCTACCGCGAGGTGATGATCGACGACGCGGGGCACTGGTTGCAGCAGGAACGGCCGGACGAGGTGAACGCGGCCCTATTGGACTTCCTCAACGGATTGGAGCTGCGATGAGCGCGCCACTACGCTTCGGTGTATTCATCACACCGTTTCACCCGATTGGCCAATCGCCAACGGTGGCTTTGGAATACGACATGGACCGCGTGGTCGCGCTGGATCGGCTCGGCTTCGACGAAGCGTGGTTCGGCGAACACCACTCCGGCGGCTACGAGCTGATCGCCTGCCCGGAGGTGTTCATTGCGACCGCAGCCGAGCGGACGAAGCACATCCGGCTGGGGACCGGGGTGGTTTCGCTGCCCTACCACCATCCGCTGATGGTGGCCGATCGATGGGTACTGCTCGACCACCTCACCCGGGGACGGGTGATGTTCGGCACCGGCCCCGGTGCGCTGCCATCGGACGCCTACATGATGGGCATCGACCCGGTCGACCAACGGCACATGATGCAGGAGTCCCTGGAAGCGATCCTCGCGCTGTTCCGCGCCGGCCCCACCGAGCGAATCGACCGCCACACCGACTGGTTCACATTGCGCGACGCGCAGCTGCACATCCGGCCCTACACCTGGCCCTACCCCGAAATCTCCACGGCAGCAATGATTTCGCCGTCCGGACCGCGACTGGCGGGTGCACTGGGCACGTCGTTGTTGTCGCTGTCGATGTCGGTGCCCGGCGGCTTCGCCGCCCTGGAAACCACCTGGGACGTGGTGCGCGAGCAGGCCGCCAAAGTCGGCCGGGATGAGCCGGATCGGGCCGACTGGCGTGTTCTGAGCATCATGCACATCGCGGACAGCCGGGAGAAGGCCATCGACGACTGCACCTACGGACTGCAGGATTTCGCCAACTACTTCGGAGCGGCCGGGTTCGTACCGTTGGCCAACACCGTGGAAGGCGCCCAGACGCCGCACGAGTTCGTCGAGGACTACGCGGCCAAGGGCAATTGCTGTATTGGATCCCCGGACGAGGCGATCGCCCACATCGAAGACTTGCTCGACCGCTCAGGCGGTTTCGGCACGCTGCTGATGCTGGGCCACGACTGGGCCTCCCCCGAGGCGACATATCACTGCTATGACCTGATGGCGCGCAAGGTGATTCCCCACTTCAAGGGGCAGCTCGAAGCATCACGGTCGTCGCACGACTGGGCCAAGGGCAATCGCGACCAGCTGATCGGCCGAGCGGGTGAGGCCGTGGTGAAAGCCATCACCGAGCATGTCGACGAGCAGAAGGGCGTGAAAAGCTGATGCGCGCTGCGGTATTGCGTGACGGCCGGATGGTCTATCGGGACGATGTGCCGGATCCCGTGCCCGAGGCCGGGCAGGTGCTCGTCGGCGTGCGGGCGTGCGGGATTTGCGGATCCGACTTGCATTTCGCCGCTTATGGTGCACAGGTGCTGGAAATGAGCGATCGGGTGGCCGGCGGTGCGGGCGGCATGCACATCGACCTGAACCACGACATCTTCATGGGACACGAGTTCAGCGCCGAAGTGCTCGAGGCCGGACCCGACACCGACACCCACCCACCGGGAACGCTGGTCACTTCGCTTCCGGTGCTGCTGTCCGCCAAGGGCGTCGAGCCAATCGTCTACAGCAACAGCACAATCGGGGGCTACGCCGAACGAATGCTGCTCTCGGCTCCGCTGCTGCTGCCCATCCCCAACGGCCTGGACTTCAAACATGCGGCCCTGACCGAGCCCATGGCGGTGGGGTTGCACGCCGTCAACAAGTCCAACATCGCTCCCGGCGAGACGGCCCTGGTCATCGGCTGCGGCCCGATCGGCATCGCGATCATCGCGGCGCTGCGCGCCCGAGGCGTTGAAAGCATTGTGGCATCTGATTTTTCACCCAAGCGGCGGGAGCTCGCCACCGCGATGGGAGCCCATCGGACGCTGGATGCCGCACAGGGTTCACCGTTCGACTCCGTCAAACCCGCCGTGGTGTTCGAGGCGGTCGGAGTGCCGGGGATCATCGACGACGTGTTGCTCCGGGCCCGTCCCGGCACCCGCCTGGTGGTCGCCGGCGTTTGCATGCAGCCCGACACAGTGCATCCATTCTTCGCGATCGCCAAAGAGATCAACGTCCAGTTCGTACTTGCATACACCCCTGAGGAGTTCACCGACTCGCTGCGCGCGCTGGCAGAGGGCGACATCGACGTGAGCCCGTTGATCACCGGAGAGGTCGGCCTGGACGGGGTCGGCGCCGCCTTTGACGACCTCGCCGACCCCGAGGCACACTGCAAGGTCCTCGTCACTCCTTAAGCCCAGCTGGATCCGACGGCGCTGTCGGTGCTCGCCATGTTGTTGCCGGCGGTTTGCACGTTCTGCCCGTGGGCGTTGGCCTGCTCGTAGATCACCTGGAAGTTGCGGCCCAACTGGATGATGAACTCCTGGCAGGCCGCCGACCCGGCGCCGCCCCAAAAGTCCCCGGCGGCAAGGACATCGCGGACGATGGCCTGGTGTTCCGCCTCGAGCGACGCGGCCTGCGCGCGGATCGTGGCGCCGTGGGCGTCGACATCGCCGAACTGATAGTTGATTGTCATTGTTGTCTCCTGTTTGTAGAGAGTTCGTGTGGTGGGCTAGCTGCCCAGGATCTGCTGTGAGGCCTGCTCTTGTTGCTCATAGTTGTTCGCGTCACGAACCAGCCCGTCGCGCACGCCGTGCAGCATGTTGACGATGTTGCGAAACGCTTGATTCATCTGGCCCATGGTGTCGTACGAGGTCGCCTCGGCCGTTCCGCTCCAGCCTGCGCCGGAGATGTTCTGCGACGACGCCCACATCTTGCGTGCCTCATCTTCGACCGTTTGGCCGTGGACCTCGAAGCGGCCCGCCATGTCCCGCATCGCGTGGGGATCGGTCATGAATTGTGCTGTCATTACATTCTCCTTCGAAAGTTGTTGTTGTTGTTGAAGTTTGGTCACCGGTACATCGAGTCTCGTTCTCCCCCTTCCGTCATCCGACCATGCGCGGCAATACGCTTGCGGGAGGCGGCATGGTCGCGCCGAATCCACGCATCTCCATGCCGCCCATTTGGGCCGCGGAGCTACTCGGGGGTCTGAGCATTCGAGCCGCCGCGCCGGCACCCGCCAGTGGTGCGCCGGCCGGTGCGGCAGCTTCGGGAGTCGCCGCGGTCCAGCTCGGCGGAACCGACAGACCCCCGATTCCAGTGGCCTGGCCCATGGCCGCCGACGGCATCAGCCGCGCCGGCGCCAGCCTGTGCGGTGTGGTCATCAGCGGCTGGGCGGGGATGAAACGTTCCATACCCGGCATCGCCGCCGGTGCGAAGGCCCCGGATGCGCGCATGGCAGTCGCAAAGCCGGCATTGGATGCAGTCGTCCCACCCACGCCCGAGGTGGCCCCGGCACCCTGGCCGAAGGGCATGCCGAGCAAGTCGGCGAAGCTGCTGATCGCCGATGGGAAGCTGCTCGCAAGCGATGAGGCGGACGAATTGAGTGTTGACGGCAGCCCCATCGCCGCTTGAGTGGCCACTCCCTGGGTGGCGGCCTGCATGTTGGCCTCGCCTGCCGCCATGGCGCTGGCCGCCATCCCGCCGGGGTTGGTGGTGGGCGGGGCGACCATCATCGGTGCGAGCATGGCCGCCGCCGCCGAGGAGCCGGCGTAGGCGTACATGGCCGCGGCATCTTGGGCCCACATCTCGCCGTACTGCGCCTCGGTGGCCGCAATCGCCGCGGTGTTTATCCCTAGGAAGTTGGTCGCGATGAGCTGCATCAACAAGACGCGGTTGGCGGCGATCAGCGGCGGCGGCACCGTGGCCGCGAACGCCACCTCGTGTGCGACGGCGGCCGCCGTCGCCTGCATCCCCGCCTGCTCGGCCTGGGCGGCCGTGGCGTGCATCCAAGCCACGTAGGGCGCTGCGGCGGACGCCATCGCCGCCGACGACGGGCCCTGCCAGCCGGCCTCGGTGAGGTCCAGGATCGCAGTCCCGTAGCCCGTCGCGGCTGAACGCAGCTCCGCGGCCAGTCCCTCCCAGGCCATCGCGGCCGCCAGCATCGACGCTGGCCCCGGGCCCGCGTACATCAGGCCGGAATTGATCTCCGGGGGCATCGCTCCGAAATCCATCACTACATTCCCCTCTTACGTCGTTTCGCTATGCCAGTGCCGGCAACGGCTTCGGGCCGGCAGCAGCTTTGAACGCCGCGTGCGCGTGCACGACGTGCTCGCCGGGCATGCCCGCGGGCACGTGCATGGGCACGCCCTTTTCGGCGGGCAAGGCGGCCGCCAGGTGGGTTGGCGCGGCGGGCGCGGCCGGCGCCAGCTCCGCAGGTGAGATATGCCGGGGCGCCAACTCCGCGCGTGCGACCTGCTCGGCGGGCGCGGCCGGCGCCAGCTCCGCCGGTGAGATATGCCGGGGCGCCAACTCCGCGCGTGCGACCTGCTCGGCGGGCGCCGGGTGTGCGGGCGTGAGGTGCTCGACGTGCTGTGCGGGCGCCATGCGCGCAGGCGCGACGTGCTCGACGGGAGCGGCCGGGTGGGCGCCGTAGTTGCCGCGCCCATATGGCGCCTGGTGATGGCCATAATTGGCGGCTCCATAACCGGCATAGCCGCCCTGCTGGGGTGTGACGTCGCCGCCATAGCCACCCCCGTGCCACCCGGGGCTCGTGGGCGTAGCAGGCGCTGTTGCCGTGGCCGGCCGGGCGGGGGTGGTTGGGGTCACGCGGTTGGGCGCGGCGGGCGCAACGCGAGAGGGCACAGCCGGCGCCGTGCGAGCAGGTCCGCCGGGGACAAGGTGGACGGGCATGGCGGGTGCGACGTGGCCGCCCGCGGCTTGCGTCGCATTGGCGGCTTCGGTGCCCGCATACGAATCGGCGCTGAGTCGCAGGGCGCTGACGAACTGCTCGTGAATGATGCTGGCCTCGGCGCTGATCGCCTGATACTGCTGGCCGTAACCGGCGAAGGCGGCCGCGGCCATAGCCGAGACTTCGTCGGCCGCAGCCGGGATCACTCCCGTGATCGGAAACGCGGCCATCGAGTTGGCCGCGGTCACCGCGGAGCCGATCGCCTGCAGCTGGCCGGCCGCGGCTAACAGCAGGTCCGGCTGGGTGGTCAGGAACGCCATGGGTCTTCTCCTCGTGATGCCTGAATTTGGCTCATGTTGTCGCGCTTGGGGACACTGTGTCATAAATTCGGAATTCTTGTCTAGCTATGAGCCGAAATTTCCTTTTTTCATCTCGTGACTCGTAGGTGGAGACACTTTGCCCGTCTTTCGGCACCGGGTTACTCTGGATGGATGCCACGAACCAACGCCGCAGGCTGGGGACTCAAGCGCCTGCTCGAGGCGACTCTGAACCGCGACATCACCGTCGAACAGCTGCGGGACGCCTGTGGTGTTACCAAAGGGCGCTGGTACGGGGGCAGCGGGCGCGCCAACGCCGACGACTTCCCCGATGCCGAGGAGGCCAGGCGCGCCGCGCACGCGTTCGGCCTCAGCGCCACCTGGCTCCAGATAGAACTAGGACTGATCACGCCCGAGGATTTGCACGCAGCCCTGGGCGAAGGGCAGTCGCCGGATCCTTTCCGTGTCACGACCCGACAGCGAGTGCTGATGCCGAATCCGACGGCGGAGGGCTCGCGCGACTGAGTTCCGTTGTCGGCACCCTCGGCTAGAATCGAACCTATGTACTGCTTATCTGCTTAAGTGGACTTACGCTGGTCGGTGTGGATTTTGCTGGTGTGAGTCCGGTTGGCGGGATGGAT
>NZ_LQPH01000170.1 GCF_002102255.1 Mycobacterium nebraskense | reverse complement strand
GCCACATAATCACCGCAGAACACCTGCTCACCAAGCACATTGGGGATTCAGACCCCACTTAGCGGGGGGAACTTCGGTCTAAGTGCGGCGGCGGGATCCATTCGGTGCGCCCGTCAGCGAGTGTCCTGGTCCGCCAGCCCTTTTCGATGAGCTTGTGGTGCGGCGTGCAGGCGAAGGTGAGCTTGTCGGCATCTGTCAGTCCGCCGGTGGCCCACTCGTCGAGATGGTGGACCTCGCACCAATAGCCCGGCGCGTCGCAGCCGGGATGCGTGCAGCCGCGGTCCTTCGCGTACAGAATGATGCGCTGATCGGGCGTGGCGATTCGCCGCGACCGGCCGAGATACAGCGGTCGGCTGGTGTGTTCATCGAACACGGCCAAATAGTGGTAGGCGTGGGTTGCCATCCGGATCACGTCGCGCATCGGGAGCACAGTTCCGCCGCCCGTGACCGCCCGCCCGCTGGCGGCCGTCAGCTCTTGCAGCGTGGTGGAGACGATGACGGTGACCGGTAACCCGTTGTGCGCGCCCAGTTTCGGATCGCCCAGCTGGCCGCGGACCAGCGCGTTGAGCGCGTCATGCTGGCGCTGCGCGTGGCTGCGCAAGTCGCCGCTCTCGGACTCGTCGCTGGGTTCGCCGTCGACGCAGGGCTTTTCACCGTCCGGGTTGCACATGCCGGGGGCCGCGAATCGCGCCAGCCAGGCGTCGAGATTGGCCCGCAACTCCGGGGAAGCGACCAGCTTTCCGATGCTCATCCCGTCGAGACGCTGGCCGCTCCAGGTGAAGCCGCGCTGCCGCGCGCGGTCCACGTCGGAGAATTTGCCGTCGGGGTTGATTCGCAGCGCGCACCGGTGCGCGACCTTTTCCAGTTGGTCGGGGCGCAACTGCATCGCCTGCCGGGCCAGGAAACTTTCGGCCGCTTCCACCGTCTGGGCGGGTACGGCGCCCGGAAGTCCGCGCACGAAGGCCTGAATCACCCGCAGGTGCTGGCCGTCGAGGGCGCCGTCCCGCCAGGCTTCGGCGGTGGCGGGCAGCTCCGGTGGTACCTCCTGGCCGGTGAGGGTCAGGCTCGGCGAGAGCTGTCGGGCGTCTCTGAGCCGCCGGCACGCCTCGGTGTAGCTGATCCGCAACCAGTCGCCGATGACCTTGTGGGCCGGCCCGCCGATGTCTGCGGGATCCTCCTGCGCCAGTCCCGCGATCAGGTCGTGACTCGTCGCAACCTGGCGTCGGCGCGAGGTCTCCGTCCGTTCCAGCACCCGCAGCCGGACGGCGGGGCTCAGCACGTCGAAGTTCAGCCCGCGCACCGCAGCATCGGCCGCGTCCAGCGCGTCCAAAGCCGCGGCCACCTCATCCGGCATCTCCATCGAACGCATGTACTGCTTATCTGCTTAAGTGGACTTACGCTGGTCGGTGTGGATTTTGCTGGTGTGAGTCCGGTTGGCGGGATG
>NZ_LQPH01000169.1 GCF_002102255.1 Mycobacterium nebraskense | reverse complement strand
CATCCCGCCAACCGGACTCACACCAGCAAAATCCACACCGACCAGCGTAAGTCCACTTAAGCAGATAAGCAGTACATCCGTTCGATGGCCCGGTCCGTGCGAGGGCGTGTACCGGGACGGTCGACTCCGGTGCGGCTACGGTTGTGGTGTGGTTGAGCTGGGCACCGATTCCGAGGTGGGAGCCCTGCGTGTCGTCATCCTGCACCGCCCCGGCGGCGAGCTGCGGCGGCTCAATCCGCGCAACATGGATCAGTTGCTTTTCGACGGGTTGCCCTGGGTCGCACGCGCGCAAGACGAACACGACCAGTTCGCCGAGCTGCTGCGTTCCCGCGGCGTGCAGGTGCTGCTGTTGTCGGACCTGCTGGCCGAGGCGCTGACGCACAGCGGGGCCGCGCGGATGCAGGGCGTCGCCGCCGCCGTCGACACGCGCCGGCTCGGAATGTCGTTGGCGCAAGCGCTTTCGGCCTACCTGCGGGGACTGGACGCGGGCAGGCTGGCCCAGGTGCTGATGGCCGGCATGACGTTCAACGAATTGCCGTCGGACATCCGGACCGACGTGTCGCTGGTGTTGCGCATGCACCACGGGGCGGACTTCGTCATCGAGCCCCTGCCCAACCTGGTGTTCACCCGTGACTCGTCGATATGGATCGGCCCGCGGGTGGTGATTCCCACGCTGGCGCTGCGCGCCCGGGTGCGCGAGGCGTCGCTGACCGATCTCATCTACGCCCATCACCCGCGATTCACCGGGGTGCGGCGCGCCTACGAGTCGCGCACCGCGCCGGTCGAGGGCGGCGACGTGCTGCTGCTCGCCCCCGGTGTGGTGGCGGTCGGGGTGGGCGAGCGCACCACCCCGGCGGGCGCGGAAGCGTTGGCCCGCAGCCTCTTTGACGACGACCTTGCGCGCAAGGTGCTGGCCGTGCCGATCGCCCAGCGGCGCGCGCAGATGCACTTGGACACGGTGTGCACGATGGTCGACACCGACACCGTGGTGATGTACGCCAACGTTGTCGACACGCTCTCGGCTTTCACGATCGAGCGCACACCAGACGGCGTGGCCATCAGTGACGAAGCGCCGTTTCTGGAGGCCGCCGCCAAGGCGATGGAGATCGACCAGCTACGCGTCATCGACACGGGGCTGGACCCCGTCATCGCCGAACGGGAGCAGTGGGACGACGGCAACAACACCTTGGCGTTGGCGCCCGGCGTTGTCGTCGCCTACGAGCGCAACGCGCAGACCAACGCCCGCTTGCAGGACGCGGGCATCGAGGTGCTGACCATCGCGGGGTCCGAACTGGGCACCGGCCGTGGCGGCCCCCGCTGCATGTCCTGTCCCGTCGCCCGGGATCCGGTGCGATAGCGGCAATCTCGGCGCGCCAGAAACTACCGCCAGCTGGGCAGCCAGATCTCCATGTCCCACGTCTGCTGCGAAATCGGCAGGCCGGTGAGTACCGGAAACAGCCAGGCGAAGTTGGTCACCACCAACGCAACGTAGAAGCAGACGGCGATCAGCCCCAGCGTGCGTCGTTCCGAGCTCAGACCGCGGGCTCGGCCTGGCGGGTAAAGGATGTCCCCGCAAATCAACGCAATCCCCATCACCAGGAACGGCGCCATGGTCGCCGCGTAGAAGAAGTACATCTGCCGGTCGATGTCGGCGAACCAGGGCAGCCACCCGGCGCAATAACCGGTCAGCACAACGGCGTAACGCCAATCGCGGCGAACGAACGTACGCCAGCACGCGTAAAGCAAGACCGGCACCGCCAGCCACCACATGGCCGGAGTGCCCACCAGCATCTCCGCCTTGACGCACGACTGCGCACCGCACCCGGAAACGTTCTGCTGATCGATCGCATACAGCACCGGCCGCAACGACATCGGCCAGCTCCACGGCTTGGACTCCCACGGATGGTAGTTGCCGGCGGCGTTGGTCAGGCTTTTATGGAAATCGAAAGCCTTGGCGGTGTAATGCCATAACGAGCGGATGGCATCGGGAAGAGGGACCACCGAATGGGGGCCGATCGACTGGCCCACCTCGTGTCGATCGATCGCCGTCTCGGACGCGAACCACGGCGCGTAACTGGCCATATACACCGCGAACGGGACGAGCACCAGCGCGTAAACGGTGGGAATCAGGTCACGCCGCAAAACTCCCCGCCACGGGCTAATCACCTGGTACTGGCGCCGCGCCGCGACGTCGAACGCCAACGACATCGCACCGAAGAACAGCACGAAATACAGCCCGGACCATTTTGTCCCGCAAGCCAATCCGAGCAGCACGCCGGCCGAGAAGCGCCACCAGCGCACCCCCAGCCGCGGGCCCCACACCGTCTCGGCGGCGCGCCCCTCCAGCAGCGCCACGTGCATGCGCTGGCGCACCTGATCTCGGTCGACGATGAGAGCGCCGAACGCCGCGACCACGAAGAAGGTGAGGATGCCGTCGAGCAAGGCGGTCCGCGAGGCGACGAAACTGACGCCGTCGCAGATCACCAGCACCCCGGCGATGGCGCCGACCAGCGTCGAGCGGCTGATCCGCCGGACGATCCGCATCACCAGCACAACCAGCACCACGCCCAGCAGGGCGCCGGTGAACCGCCAGCCGACGCCGTTGTACCCGAAGATCGCCTCGCCGATCGCGATCAGCTGCTTGCCGACCGGTGGGTGGACCACCAGGCCGAACCCGGGGTTGTCCTCCACCCCGTGGTTGTGCAGCGCCTGCCAGGCCTGCGGCGCGTAATGCTTCTCGTCGAAGATGGGTGTGCCGGCATCGGCCGGCGAACCCAGGTTGAGGAATCGGGTGATAGCTGCCAGCACGGCGATCACGCCCGTCACGACCCAGCCGCGAATCTGATCGGTCGGCCCGAAATCGGCCACCGGAACCATCGGTCCCGGGCTGACGACGGGCACGACACGCTCCTGGCCGGCGACCGGGGTTTCGCGGGGCGGGGCGGACATCGGTGTCGATCGTAGGCTGTCCGTCATGACCACTGGCCGCCTGTTGCTGGCCGCGACCCCGTTGGGCCAGCCGTCGGACGCCTCGCCTCGCCTGATCGACGCCCTCGCCCACGCCGACGTGGTGGCGGCCGAGGACACCCGGCGGGTGCGCACCCTCGCGAAAGCGCTGGACGTCACCATCAGCGGCCGGGTGATCAGCCTGTTCGACCGGGTCGAGGCGGCCCGGGTGGACTCCCTGATCGCCGCGCTGGAGGCCGGCGCGACGGTGCTGGTGGTCAGCGATGCCGGGATGCCGCTGATCAGCGACCCCGGCTTCCGGCTGGTCGCGGCGTGCGTGGAAGCCGACCTTCCGCTGACGTGTCTCCCCGGCCCGTCGGCGGTGATGACCGCGCTGGCCCTGTCTGGTTTGCCGGCGGAGAAGTTCTGCTTCGAGGGTTTCGCGCCGCGCAAGAAGGCCGCACGGCGGACCTGGCTGGACTCGCTGGCCGACGAGCGGCGCACCTGCGTGTTCTTCGAATCGCCCCGCCGGTTGGCCGCGTGCCTGCGCGACGCTGTCGACCAACTCGGCGGTGCCCGGCGCGCCGCGATCTGCCGGGAACTGACCAAGGTGCACGAGGAGGTGGTGCGCGGATCGCTCGACGAGCTGGCGGCGTGGGCGGACGACGGGGTGCTTGGCGAGATCACCGTCGTGCTGGCGGGCGCCACCCCGCGCGCCGACCTGCCGTCGCTGGTCGCGCAGGTGGAGGAGCTGGTCGCCGACGGGGCACGTGTCAAGGACGCCTGCGGTGAGGTGGCCGCCGCGCATCCGGGGGTGCGCTCGCGCCAGCTTTACGACGCGGTCCTGCAATCGCGCCGCGGGTGAAGGTCAGCCGGCCGAGAACGCGGCCGCGATGCGCGGTTGCCCGACGACGGGTGAGGCCTTGTGCAGGCATTCGGCCCATTCAGCGTCGGGATCGGAGTCGGCGGTGATCCCTCCGCCGACGCCCAGCACGGCGCCCCCCGCGGCGTCGAACTCGACCGTGCGGATGGCGACGTTCAATTCACACCCGGCCACAGGTGAGGCCAAACCGATTGTTCCGCAGTATATTCCGCGACGATGAGGCTCCCATTGCGAAAGCAGTTGACGGGCCCGGTGTTTGGGTGTGCCGGTGACCGAGGCCGGCGGGAAGGCGGCGTCCAGCAGCGCCGACGTCGGCAGTTCGACGGGAACCCGCGCCGACACGGTGGAGACCAGGTGCCACACGCCCGGGGCGCGCCGCACCACCAATAACTCGGGGACCGTGACGGTGCCGACGATCGCCACCCGGCCGAGATCATTGCGGACCAGGTCCACGATCATGATGTTCTCGGCCACCTCTTTCGCCGACGCCCGCAGCGCCGACGGCCAGGCATCCAGGGGCAGGGTGCCCTTGATCGGGCTGGACGTCACGAGCGTCCCGCGCCGCCGCAGGAAGAGCTCCGGGGACAGCGACGCCACCGCGCCCCACGGCCCGGCGACGTAGGCCGCCCGCGCCGGGGAGGTGCGTGCGATGGCGTCGGCGAAGAAATCCAGCGCGTCGCCCGTGACCGTCCCGGTGAATTGCGTGCACACACACGCCTGGTAGACCTCGCCCGCGCGGATCGCCTCCAGGCAGTTGTGCACGCCGTCGCGGTGCGCCGCCCGGTCGGCGGGGCCCCAGTCGATGCGGCAGTCACGCGCCGGCGGCGGCGCCGTCGCCAGCGCGGCGGCCAGCCAGTCCGGCATCGGCGCGCCGGACAGGCTCTCGTACCACCACCGCCCGTCCCGGTCGCGACGCAGCACGCAGTCGGTCCATCCGCCCGCGGCTTCGGGGATCCGGTTCGGTGCGTCGTCGGCGCCCGGATCGGGATAGGAAAGGTAACCGATCCAGCCGCCGCCCACCGCTGGTGAGTCGAGCGCCTGCGAGTTCAGCTGGACCGCGAAGGCGGCGTCGGCATCGACCGGCTGCGCTGACACGCTCGGGGCGATCACCGCCAGCGCGCCGAACCAGTCGCCGCTCAGCCCGGCCGGCGGCGGCAGACCGAGGCGTGCCGTGGCGTCGCCCACGGCGCGCAGCACCTGGGGTGCGGCGCCAAGGTCGCCGAGCCGGTCGATACGCACCGCCCTAGCTTGACAGAACGGCGAATTTTCGCCCTGCGCGCGTCGCTCGCCTACCCCCGGCTGATGTCGCGGGCGGTCGCCAGGGCCGCCAGCTTGTCCGGGTTGCGCGTCACGTAGAAGTTCGTGATCTTGTCATCGGCGATTTCCAGCGTGATCACCCCCTCGAGGTGATCGCCGAGGTAGAGCAACACGGCCGGGGCGCTGTTGCAGGTCACCATCTCGACGCGGAACTCCCCGAGCACCACCGCCTTGCGGATCAGGCCGACGATCGCCCGGGCCACCCGCTCGGCGCCCACCACCGGCCGGCGCGCCGCCGACACCTTGCCGCCGCTGTCCGCCGTCCAGGTGGCGTCGGGGGCGAGCATCGTCATCAGCGTCTCCACGTCACCGCTGGCGGCCGTCTGAAGGAACTGGGCGATGATCTGCGCGTTGCGCTGCGGGTCGACCGCGTCGAACCTCTTCCGCCGCGCCCGCACGTGTTCGCGTGCCCGGTGCGCCACCTGACGCACCGTCGGCGCCGGCCTGCCCACCGCCTCGGCGATCTCGCCGTAGTCGAAGCCGAACACCTCGCGCAACACGAACACCGCGCGCTCGTCGGGGCTCAGCGTTTCCAGCAGGACCAGCATCGCCATCGAAATGGATTCCGCCAGAACGACATCGGCCGAGGGATCCTGCTCGTCGAGGAGCAGCGGCTCGGGCAGCCACGGCCCCACGTACTCCTCGCGCCGGCGCGCGTCGGCGCGCAGTGCGTTGAGCGCCTGGCGGGTCACCAGCTGGGCCAGGTAGGACTTGGTGTCGCGCACCGTCGACAGGTCGACCGCCGCCCACCGCAGATAGCTGTCCTGCAGCACATCGTCGGCCTCGGTGGCCGAGCCCAGCATCTCGTAGGCGATGGTGAACAGCAGCGGCCGCAGCACGGTGAACCGTTCCGCGTGCTCACTGCCGGCGGGCGGGCGCGTCATCGCAACGCGATCTCGGCCGGCGCCTGCGCGGGCCGCTTACCGCCCTTGATCCAGCGGTAGGACCCCGGCTTGGCGGCCTCGCGGCGGATGGCCCACAGCGTCCCCTTGCAGATGGCCTCTTTGATGGACGCGGCGGTCCGGCCGCCCAGCGCCATGTTCACCGGTGTGTCGTCGGTGCGCGCCAACTGCAGAGTGCCGTAGGAGCGGCCCAGGCTGATGCACTGACCGACGAACGCCTGGCTGAGCAGGGCGGGGGCGGTTCCGGAGATGCGGCTGAGCACGGTGTTGGCGGCTTGCGCACCCAGCGGTCCGGCGGCCTGGCAGCTCATCCGCAGCGGCTGTCCCGACGGCGCGGCCGCGTCACCCGCCGCGACGACGTAAGGATTGTCGACGCTGGTCAGCGTCTCGTCGGTGAGCAGCCGGCCCAGCGCGTCCGTGCTCAGCCCGCTGCGCGCGGCCAGGTCCGGAACCGCGAATCCCGCCGTCCAGATGGTCGCCGCGCTGGGCAGCACGGCCCCGTCGCTGAGCACCACCGCGTCCCACCGCACCTCGGTCACCGTCGCAGATTCCAGCACGTTGACACCGAAACCCCGCAGTCGCTTGGCGACGGAACGCCGGCCCCGCTTGCTCAGCGACGGGCCGAGCTCGGCGCCGCACACCAGGGTCACCTGCCGGCCCTGTTCGGCCAGCTCGGAGGCCGTTTCGATGCCGGTCAGCCCGCCGCCGACGACGGTGACGGGTGCGGCCAGCGGCAGGTCGGCGAGCGCGTAGCGCAACCGCTGCGCGCTTTCCAGGTCGGCTATCGCGTAGGCGAAGTCCGTGAACCCGGGCACGGTCGCCGGCTTCGCGCCGGTGCTGCCGACCGCGTAGATCAGGTAGTCGTAGTCGAGCTCGGCACCCGAGGACAGCAGGACGCGCCGGGCGGTGGCGTCGATGCGGTCGACGGTGTCGACGACCAATCGGATCCCGTCGCCGAGCAGCGTCGCATAGTCCGCGGTCGCGGCGCCGGTGTCGGCGACCAACTGGTGCAGACGGATTCGCTCGACGAAGACCGGCCGGGGGTTCACCAGCGTGATGTCGATGTCCGGACGCTGCCGTAGATGGTTCGCGGCCAGGGTTCCGGCATATCCGCCTCCGACCACGACGACATGAGTTTTCTGGGCGGCTACCTCGGTCATTGCTGTCTCCTGTTCTCACGGGCCTGATGCCCTTGAGACACCGCGGGCCGCTAGAGCGTGACAGCCCCGCCCACATTGTGACGCGTGTCACGGGGGCGGCTTCCGGGGCCGGGCCGCACTGCGTCGGAGCGGGCGGACGCCCGGGTCGTGCGTGTTAGGCTGCGCTACGCCAATTCGTGACCAGCCCCGCGTTAAACACACGCACCAGATAACCCAGGCAGTATGGGGCCACTTCAGTGTGCATCGGTGTGTGTTGGGAGAAGCAACCGTGAAGACGAGGAAGAGCGCGCTGGCCGCTGTCGTATGCACGGCGATGGTGCTGAGCGGATGCGGTGGCAAAAGCGATCCCGGGCCGTTGTCCGCGATGGTCAGCCCGGCCATTCCGCCCACCGCTCAGGAGATCCCCAACCCGCTGCGCGGCCAATACGAGGAAGGCTTGAATCCGCTTTTCCCGCAAGGCAATTCCGCTCAGCAGCGGTACGCCGCCTGGCCCGCGTCGTATGACGCCAGCTTGCGGGTTTCGTGGCGGCAGTTGCAGCCCGTCGACCCGCGCACGCTGCCCCCCGATGCCCCCGACGATCGCAAGTTCGACTTCAGCGTGATCGACGACGCGCTGACGAAGCTCGGCAGCCGAAACATGCGGCTGACCCTTGGCGTGTACGCCTACACATCCTGTTGCAGCGATTCCTATCCGGACAACACCAATATTGCGATTCCGGACTGGATCCGCTCAGCGGCCACCAGCTATCCCGCGAAGCCGAACAGTCCCGCGCCGGGTGTCGCACAGGTCGTCCCGAATTGGAATGACGCCGACTACCTCAACGCCTTCGGGCAGCTGCTCGCCGCGCTCGGGCGGCGCTATGACGGCGACGAGCGCCTCAGCGTGTTCGAGTTCTCCGGGTACGGCGATTCCGGCAAGACCAGCCTGGCGTACTTGCGTGACGCGCTCGGCGCGCCGGGCCCCGCGCCGGACGACAGCGTGCCGAAGTTGGGCTATTACAGCCAGTTCCGCGATCAGAGCATCACCAAAGCGTCCATCGGGCAACTGGTCGCCGCGAACGTCGGCGCGTTCGGCCATACGCAATTGGTGGTCACCGCCGAGAATCCGGAAATCGTCCGCGAATTGCTCGCCGACGACGTGACGAAGAAACTGTCCGCGCCGGTCGGCATCCGCGCGGATTGCCTTGGGGTGCAGGCGCCCCTGCCGGAATGGGCCGAGTCCGGCGACTCGCACTACGTGCGGTTCAACGACGCGGTCGTCAACACGATCAAGCAGCGGCTCACCTCGGCACTGATGATCAGCCAGTGGTGCCGGTTGCCGAACGGGACCGACCCGCGGTCGTACTACGAGAAGGCCCTGCACGACGTCGTCAGGTATCACGTCTCGATGACATCGAGCGCCAACTTCCCCGACCGGGATGCCACGTCGGCGATGGATCCCAAGCTGTATCTCCTCTGGGCCAAGGCGAACACCGCTGCCGGTTACCGGTACTCGGTGGAGGCAAAGCCGGGATCGCAGTCGATTCAGGGCAAGGTGGCTTCCATTTCCGTCATCTGGACCAACTACGGCTCGGCTGCGGCCACCGAGCAATGGGCGCCCGGCTACAAGCTGGTCGACTTCTCGGGAGCGGTGGTCCGCAGCATTCCGGCGACGGTCAATCTCAAGACGCTGGTTCACGACGACTCCAGCCAGTCACGCGAGGAGGCGGTTCCGGAGTCGTCCACCGAGTCGGTGCGGGTCGACGTGACGGGCCTGGCGCCCGGGCACTACACCCTGCGCGCGTCCGTGGAGTGGCAGCAGCACAAGCCGGCCGCGTCACACGTGGTGAACTATGCGCCGATGGCGCTGGCCCGCGACGGCCGCGACGGCTCCGGTCTCTACCCGATAGCGACACTTGATATAGCGAGCGACGCGGCGTCGGCCAACGGTCAATGACCCCCCACTGACGCCGCACTGACGCGCAGCGGCCCTTGGCGACTGGCCCCCTCGCGCCGTCGACCAGCGTCCGCCAGATGTTGTTCGTTAGCCCTGATGGAGTGGGTCCTGCGTGATACGTTTTGCTGACCAATACCCACTGTGACCTGCCCGGGTCCGCATACACCCGGAGTCCGCCACCGAGACCGTCCCCCGCCCGGCTGGGATGCATGCCCGTATCGGAGGAGACCGTGCCGCGCAGCCTGGACCTGGTCGTCACCTCCGTTGCCACGCAGCTGATGGAGGCCACGGCGGCCACGGCCACCCTGGTGAGTGAGAAGGTGCTCGCGCAACTCGTCGAGCAGTTCGACGTGGACGCCAGCTTCCTGCGACACCTCGACCCGCACACCCGGACCTCGGCGCTGGTTGCCGAGTGGCCACCCCGAACGGACGCCGCGGACCCGGATCCGACGGCCTTCGCCCAGCTGGACATCGCCGAGTCGGTGCTCGCACAGTGCGGGCACGGGCGCAAACCGGTGGTGATCCGGCCTGCGCAGGCCAAACGCTATTTTCGGCGCCGGCCGGGCGAGGCCAAAGTGGCGGCCTCGCCCTCGGTGGCCGCCGCGCCCCTGGTCTCGGGTGAGACGACCACCGGTTTGCTCGGCTTCGTCAAGTTCGGCGCCCGCAAGTGGGAGCAAGCAGAGATCAACACGCTCGAGGCCGTCGCAGCGCTGTTTGCGCAGCTGCAGGCGCGCCTCGCGGCCGAAGAAAAGCTTCGCTATCTCGCCGAGCACGACGATTTGACCGGCCTCTACAACCGTCGCGCGCTGGTCGCGCACCTGTCCGAACGGCTGTTGACGGGACGCCCCGGACCCGTCGCAATCATGTACCTCGACCTCGACCGGCTCAAGCCGATCAACGACTACCTCGGCCACACCGCCGGTGACTGGTTCATCCGGGTCTTCGCCCAGCGCATCCGGATCTGCGCTCCGAACAGCACCATCGCCCGGTTGGGCGGTGACGAGTTCGTCGTCGTCCCCGACCAGCCGATGTCACCGGAGGCCGCGGAGTCGTTCGCCCGTCGCCTCTCGACGATGCTGTGCGAGCGGCTGGCCATCGGCGGCCACGTGATCAGCCGCACGGTCAGCATCGGGCTGGCGGTGGGCGTTCCGGGACGGGACAACTGCACCGACCTGCTCCGTCGCGCCGACGAGGCCGTGCTGACAGCGAAACGTGGCGGCGGCAACCAGATTGCGGTGTCCACCGATGACATGTCCCTCAAGCGCGCGTTCCGCAACGACATCGAGCTGCATCTGCAAGGCGATATCGGCAGCGAAGCGTTGCTGCTGCACTACCTGCCCGAGGTTGACCTGTCGACGGGCGCCGTCGTGGGCGCCGAGGCGCTGGTGCGTTGGCGGCACCCGATCTGGGGGCTGCTGCTGCCGGATTCGTTCATCGGGATCGCCGAATCGACCAACCTGGCGATGGAATTGGGCCGCTGGGTGATGCGCAGTGCGTGCGCCGAATTCGGTCGCTGGCAGGCCAATGGCGTCGGCCGGGGAGCCGTCATGCGGATCAACGTGTCGCCCATTCAGCTCATCACCCGTGGGTTCGTGCGCGACGTCGCCGACACCATCGACGAGTTCGGCATCGACGCCGGCTCGGTGTGCCTGGAGATCACCGAGCGCGCGGTGGTGCACGACATCGATACGACTCGAAAAACCTTGGCGGAGCTCAAGGAAGTCGGGGTCCAGCTGGCCATCGACGACTTCGGCACCGGTTATGCGGTGTTGTCGCACCTGAAATCCCTGCCGGTCGACATGCTCAAGATCGACACCGGTTTCGTGCGCGACTTGGGTAACAACGCAGGTGATCTCGCGATCGTTCGCGCCATCATCGGGCTGGCCGAGGCATTCGGTCTGGAAGTGGTTGCCGAGGGAGTTGAAACACCTGCCGCGGCAATGACTTTGATACAGCACGGGTGTCGCCGGGCGCAGGGTTTCCTGTTGTCGCGCCCGGTCCCCGGTGATGCGATGGAAGCCCTACTGTCCGCGCGCTGGTTGCCGATGCCGTTTTTGGCCGACAGCAAGGCGTTGCCGACGGGCACCATCTAGCATCGCACCGATGGTCCGAACATTCAGACAACGCGTGGCGGCGATCGTCGCCTGCGCGGCGTTGGCGCTGAGCGGATGCGGTGGCCACGGCGAACCCGATCCGTTGTCCGCCGTGATCAGTCCCGCCATACCGCTGGGCGTGCAGGAGATATCGAATCCACTGCGCGGCCAATACGAAGACCTCCTGATGCCACTTTTCCCGCAAGGCAATTCCGCTCAGCAGCGGTATCCGGCGTGGCCGGCCTCGTACGACGCCAGCTTGCGCGTTTCATGGCGGCAGCTGCAGCCCACCGATCCGAATACGCTGCCCCCCGACGCTCCCGACGATCGCAAGTTCGACTTCAGCGTGATCGACGACGCGCTGACGAAGCTGGCCGCCCGGAACATGCGGCTCACCCTTCGCGTGTTCGCCTACAACTCGTGTTGTGACGCCACCTATGCGAACAACACGAACATCGCCATCCCCGACTGGATGCGCGCCGCGTCCACCAGCTATACGGGGCCGCAACGGTACTGGTGGACACCCGGCGTGGCACACGTGGTGCCGAACTGGAACGACCCCGCGTACCTGAACGCCTTCGGGCAGCTGCTCGCCGCGCTCGGTCGTCGCTACGACGGCGACGAGCGGCTCAGCGTTTTCGAGTTCTCCGGTTACGGGGACTTCAGCGAGAACCACATCGCCTATCTGCGCGACACACTCGGTGCACCGGGTCCCTCACCCGAAGAGAGCATCGCAAAGCTGGGTTACTACAGCCAGTTTCGCGATCAGAGCATCACCAAAGCGGCCATCGGACAACTCGTGGCGGCAAACGTGAACGCCTTCCCCCACACCCAATTGGTGACCACCGCGCTGAACCCGGAAATCGTCCGCGAGCTGCTCGCCGACGACGTCACCAAGAAAGTGGCCGCGCCTGTCGGCATCCGCTCGGATTGCCTCGGCGTGTACGCGCCGTTGCCCGTATGGGCCGAGTCGGATGGCTCGTACTACGTGCACACGAAAGATCGGCTCGTCAGCCAACTGAAAGACCGGCTGGCCTCGGCGCTGGTGATCACCGAATGGTGCCAGTTGCCCGATGGAACCAAGCCGCGGGCCTATTACGAAAAGGGATTGCGCGACGTCGTGAAGTATCACGTGTCGATGACGTCGAGTTTCAACTTCCCGGCCGTGGATTCGAGCACTCCGATGGACCCGGCGTTGTACCTACTGTGGGCGCAAGCCAACGTCTCGGCGGGCTATCGATACTCCGTGGAAGCGCGGCCGGGATCGCAATCGTTTCGCGATCGCGTGGCGACCATATCGGTGGTTTGGACCAACTACGGCGCCGCCGGCGCAGTCGAGAAGTGGGTGCCCAGCTACCGGCTGGTGGATTTCTCGGGCGCGGTGGTCCGCACGCTGCCGACAGCCGTGGCCTTGAACAAACTGGTGCCGTCCGCGCAGAACTCGGATAACCAACCGGTCCCGGCGTCGTTCACCGAGTCGGTGACCGTCGACCTGGCGGGGTTGGCGCCCGGGCACTACACGCTGCGCGCTTCCGTGGATTGGCAACAGCACAAGCCGGACGTGTCGCACGTGGTGAACTATCCGCCCATGCGGCTGGCGCGCTCCGGACGCGACGAATCCGGGGGGTATCCGCTCGCAACGCTCGACATACCGCGCGATGCGCTGACTTCCGCCCCGCGCCACTGATCGTGGCCGCCAGCAAATGCGTCGATCGCGCGGACGGCAACTCATTGCGATTGGGACTGTGCTGCATGGAGATGCTGCATAATGTGCTGCACCGGGCTTTGCGCGGAGGGTGCAAAGCAAATCAATTCGACGCTATTTGCGTGGCGTCGTTCCAGAGAGGTTAGTGGATGGATTTCCGCACCTTTGTCCGGACTCTGCTCACGCACTGGAAACTCGCCTTGGGGGCGTTGCTGGCGTGCACGATCGGCGCCGCGGCGGTCACGGCATTGCAGACGAAGCATTACCAGTCGACGGCCACCATCCTGATTTCGTTTCCCGGCGCTACGGACCTCACCGAGTTGTACAACGGCACGCTGACCGCGCAGGAACGGTTGTCGTCCTACGCGCAAATCGCCGGCGGACGGACGGTGGCCGAGCGCGCGGTCAACCAGCTTCAGGTCCCGATCAGCGCCGACACCCTGGTGACCCAAACCCAGGTGAAATACACTGCCAAATCCCAGCTTTTCACGATCACCGTCAAAGACACCGACCCGAACCGCGCCGCGGCGCTGGCGGGAGCGATGGCCGATCAGTTCGCCGCGCTGGTGCCGACTCTCGGTGCGACGACGGGTCCGAACGGCCGGCCCGTGCCGGTGACCCCGGGCCAGCGGCCTGATGTCGGCGAGCCGACTCCGCCGCCGACCCCACCGTCGGAGGCGCCCGGCCAACCGGCCGCCAAACCCTTGCCGGTGGCCAGGGCGCGGGTGGTGGAGGCGCCCCGGGTGCCCGATCACCCCGTCACGCCGGTGCCGGTGCGCAACATGGCGATGGGGTTCATCGCCGGAATCCTCCTGGCCATCGCGGTGGCGGTGGCCCGTGAGGCCAGCGATCGCACGGTGCGCTCTCGGGAGAAGTTGGAACAGCTTTCGGGCCTGCCGACTTTGGCCGAACTACCCGGCAGGCGGGGGAACACACCGCGGTTCGGCGTCGACTCCGCGCTCGACGACGCCGTGCGGGGCTTGCGCGCCCGGCTGCTCAGGGCGGTGGGGCCCGAGGCCCGCCGAGTGCTGGTGGCGGCGCCCTTCGGTGGGGAGGGAACCACGACCACGGCGCTGAACCTGTCGCTGGCACTGGCGGAAATCGGCGAAGACGTGCTACTCGTCGAGGGCGATACGCGCCGGCACGTGATCGCCGGTCTGCTGCGGGTCGAGTCGGGGGAGGGACTGGCCAACGCGCTGGCCAACCCAGAGGTCGCCGCGGAAGCCGTGAAACCCACGCCGATCGCCAAGCTGTTCATCCTCGCGTCGCGGTCCGCCCGCCGCGAAACCCCGCCCTGCAGCGCGTTTCTGCCGGAGGTGATCGACAGGGTGCTGCTGGACTTGTCGTCACGTTTCGACCGGATCGTGGTAGACGGCCCGCCGGTGCTGGCGACGCCGGACAGCGGCCTGCTGTCAGGCGCCGTGTCGGCCACCGTGTTGGTGGTGCGGGCGCGCCGGACTACCGCCGACGAACTCAACGACGCGCTGACCGCCCTTCGCTCGGCCGGCGCGCAGGTCGTCGGCACCGTGCTGACCGACGCGCGGCCGTCCCTGCACATCAAAGCCGCAGCCAAGACCTACCGGGCGAAGGTCAGCAGGCCAACGTGATCCCGTACCTGCCCGGTCGCCATCGCCTCGCGGTAGATGGCGTCCTGCTGGCGGTCTTCCTGTTCGGGTGCTTCATCTTTGGAGTGCTCTCGGTGCGGCGAACCACCGAGGGGGCGTTGCTGATCGCCGCGACGTTCTGCCTGGTTCTGTACTGGGTAAAACGCGAGGGGATGGCGGGGGTGACGCTGTTCCTGGCGTTCGCGGCGCTTCCGGAAGGTTTGCACGTCGGCAAAGTGATTGGGCCGGTGGCGATCTACGTGTACCAGGTGGCCGCGGTGCTGGCGATCGGCTACCTCATCCCGATCGTCAGGCCGCGGTTCAAGGATTTCCTGCTGCCGGGGATGTTCGTGTTGACGGTCCTGTACTTCACCGTGGTCGGGTTTCAGATGGGACATGACACCACGATGGTGCTGCATGAATCGACGACCTTGATCGAGATGGTCATCGGGTTCGTGCTGGCGCTCTTGATCGTGTACGCCGGTTACCTCAAGTTCTGCATGCGCGTGATGGTCGTGACGCTGTGGTTTTCGGCGGCCATGGCGATTTTCAGTTCGTTGCATGCCATCCGGCTGGCCGGCCGGGCCGAAAGCCTGGAGGGGGCCACGGGTGCCGGCCAGGCGCTACGAATCGTCCTGTCCACCCAAACGCCGGCCACCGCCGCGCTGACCGCTCTGGTCGCCGCGTCGATCATCGGCCGCGTCCGGCCCGTGACGTACCTCGCCTTCGGGCCGCCGGCGTTGATCATCTCGTTGCTGGCCTTCTCGCGGAACACGCTGATCGCCGTGGCGGTGGGTGCGACTGTCGCCTTCTTCGCCAACTTCGGCTGGCGGGCCCTGCGCCGTTCGGCCATCGTCGCCGCGGTCAGCGCGGGCGTGGCCGCGCTGATATTGCCGGGATCGCTGTTTTTGCTGCAGCATTCGGAGGCGGGGTCTTGGCTCAGTGATCAGTTCACCGCGTTCAATCAGCGGGTGTTCGGCGGGGTTTCGGCTAGTGCGCTCGCCACCGACGAATCGACGCTTGACCGGCTGCGGGAAGTCGCCCGACTCAACGCCGCGATCGCGCAGGCACCGGTGTTCGGCCATGGCCTGGGCTATGCCTACCAGCTGCCGTCCGGAAACGATCCAAAGGCCTTCGCCTGGACGCTGGGCCCCACCTACTCCCACCTCTTCTACCAATGGTGGCTGGCCAAGGCCGGGGCGGTGGGTATGGCCGCGTTCGCGTGGTTCGCGTTGACACCGATTGTCAGGGCGCTGCGCTGCGCGACGGTGCCGGCGAAGATCAGCGCGGCGGTCTGCGCCGGTCTGCTCGCGATATCCGCCGTCTGGCCGCTGCCCGAAATGCCCATGGACGCACTGGCATTGGGTCTGACCCTCGGAACGGCCATGGGATTCGCCGGCCTACGGCGCCGGAACCAGGAAGCGGTCCATGCGGACGCCGACCCCGCACCGGCGCTGGTTGCTGTTGGCCGAAAATGATTGCGGTCACGCACGTCGGGCCCGACATGTACAGCTTCGGCGGGACGCAGTCGGTAATCCGAGTCATCCGCGACAACAGCATCGGCGCCGACGAGATCCGCGTCCTGTCGACGTGGAACGGACGCCACCACGCCAAGAACCTGTTGCTCACCGCGCGCGCGGGGGCGGCGCTGGCTCGGGCCCCGCGCAGCAGCATCGTGCACTTCCATATGTCGAATGGCGGCGCCTGGTTGCGCGAAGGGCCGCTGATTCGACTCGCGAGGGCGCGAGGTTTCCGGACCATCGTCACCATCCACGGCTCCGACTTTCCCCAGTTCTCCCGGTCGCACCCCCGCTTCGTGGGGGCCACGCTGAGGAAGGCGGACCATGTCATCGTCTTGTCGGAGGAAGCGCGCGCCGCCGCGAAATGGGTTGCGCCCTCGGTGGCGGTGTCGGTCGTGGCCAACCCGATCGCCATCGACCGAGACGCGCCCGGAGCCGGCTCGACACCGCCCGTGGTGCTATTCGCGGGCACCATCGGTCGCCGCAAGGGTGTCGACACGCTGGTCGCGGCGTGGCGGCTGCTCCTCGCCCAGGGCATCGAAGGGCGTTGTCGCATAGTCGGAGTCGTCGACGATTACACGCCGCCGCCAACGGAGCGTCTGACCGTCGAGCCCCCGGTACATCCGGACGAGGTGCGTGAGCTGCTCCGGTCGGTCCGCGTGGTGACGCTCCCGTCGTGCGCCGAGGGAATGCCGATGATCCTGACCGAGGCTCTCGCCGGCGCGCGACCGTTCGTGGCGACCCCCGTCGGCGGTACACCGGAGCTCGCGTCGGACCCGGGCATGCTCGTCCCCGTCGGTGACGCGCCCGCGTTGGCGGCGGCGATCGGCCGGTACTTGCGCGACCCGGATTTGGCCGAGCGTGACGGGCGGCGGGGTCAGGAACACATAGTGGCGACGCGGAGCCCGCAGATCATCGACGCGGAGTTGCGCAAGATCTACGAGGGTTGCGGTGTTGGAGCAGGTTGAGCTCGAGGGACCGCGGTTGAGGGTGAGTGCGGTGGGCTTCGGATGCGGCGCTTTGATGCAATCGCCGTCCCGCAAGGAACGGATGGCCGTGCTGGGCGCCGCGGTGGACAACGGCATCACACACTTCGACACCGCGCGGATGTACGGGCTGGGAAGGGCGGAGGCGGAGCTCGGGGCGTTCCTGCGGACCGTCCCGCGCGACACCGTCACCGTCGCAACCAAATTCGGTATCGATGTCGGCGGGGTTGCCCGGCGCCTCGGCCGGTTTCAGGCTCCGGCTCGCGCACTGCTGCGCAAGGCGCCGGCGCTTCGGCGCGCCGTCAAGCGGCAGCAGGCGACACCAGGGACGGGCCGCGTTTACGACGCGGCCACCGCGACCCGCAGTCTCGACGAGAGTCTCGCGGCGCTGGGGGTCGACTACGTTGACATTTTGTTTGTCCACGGGCCGCAGCCGGGAGACACCGTGGCCAGTGGTGAGCTGCGCCAATTCTTCGAACGCGCCCGCCAGCAGGGAAAGATTCGCGCCTGGGGCGTCTCGCAGGACGAGGGGCTCGAGGTGGATTTCGCCGAGGCATTCGCGCCCGAGGGGGTGAGCCAGGTGCGCGCCGACCTGCTCAATCCGTCGCCGCGCCCGGCGGATCTCGCGTTCGGTGTGCTGCAACGGTCGTACGCGGCGCTCTCGGCAGCGCTGCGGGTCGACCCGCACTTGGCGGGACGCTGGCGCGAGGCACTCCACCTCGATCCGCTCGCTCCCGGTGTGTTGCCAAAGCTGATCCTGGGCTCTTCCGCCGCCGCAACGGGTTGCCGTGCAATCCTTTACAGCACCACCAACCCACGACGGGTCGCCGAAGCCGCCGGCGCCGTCTCGGCGCCGCCGGACGCGGAAACCCTGGCGCGGTTCCTCGCCCTCGTCGCGGAGGTGCGCGGGGGTGCTGCCGCGTGATCCGTGGACCGCGGGATTTCGGCCCCGACACGACGATCGAGACCGACGTGGTGGTCGTCGGGGCTGGCGCGATCGGCATCGCGACGGCGCTGGAACTCGCGCGATCCGGCGTCCAGGTGGCGCTGATCGAAAGCGGACTGGAGCGCAAAGACGAAGCGGCCCAAGAGTTGTCCGCGCTTGATTCACGGCAGGACGACGACCTCCATGCGCGTGGTGAGCTGATGATTCGTCGGCAGGTCGGCGGGACCACGGCGCTCTGGGGTGGCCGCTGCGTCAAGTTCGACCCCATCGACTTCGAGGACCGCCCGCTCACCGCGCAGGCGCCCTGGCCGATCCGGTATGAGGACGTCGAGCCGTACCTGCAACGGGCCTGTGATTGGGCGGCGTGCGGGCGGGCGGCATTCAACGCGCGCGATATCCCGGAGCTGGCGCACCGAGACATGATCGCCGGGCTCCCCGACGGCGACGTGCGCACAACCGATCTCGAGCGCTGGGCCTTGCCGACGCGTTTCGGGCGCGAGTACCGGAGCGCCCTGCGCGACGCCCCTTCCCTCACCTTGTGGACCGGGCTCACCTGCACCGAAATAGTGACCACGCCGGCCGGTGACTCCGTCGACCACCTCGTGATCAAGACGCTCGACGGCCGCCGGGGGAGAGTGGTCGCGGCGGACTACGTCATCGCGACCGGCGGTTTGGAGGCCACCCGCTTGCTGCTCGCATCGGACCGACACCATCCGGCGGGGCTGGGAAACGCGGGCGGCCACCTCGGACGCTGGTACATGTCCCACGTCGAAGGCCGGGTCGCGCGCGTGCAGTTCACCACCGATCAGGTCAGCTACGCCTACGAGCGGGACAGCGACGGGGTGTACGTCCGCCGGCGCTTCACCCTCGACCCGCGCCTGCAGCGCGAAGCCGGGTTGCCGAATGCCGCTGTGTGGCTGGTCAATCCGCCGATCAGCGACCCAGGCCACGGAAGCGGGATCCTGTCCGGGGTCTATCTCACGCTGATCTCCCCGGTCGGCCGGTTCCTGCTCGCGGAGGCCATCCGCGCCAAGCACACTCATACCGACGGCCCGCCGCAAATCCTCGCGCACCTGCGCAACATCGTGCGTGACCTGTTCCCGTCGATCCGCTTCGCGCTCACGTTCTCCTACGCCCGGTTCTTCCGCAGGGGCCGCAAGGCGCCGGGCTTTTTCGTGAGGAGCGCCGACAATCGGTATCTGCTGCACTACCACGGCGAGCATCTCCCGCACTGGGAAAGCCGGGTCGAGCTCGCCGACGACCGCGACGCCCTCGGCATGCGCAGGATCCGCACCCATATCCGCTTCTCCGACACCGACTACGAGAGCGTGCGCACGGTCATCGCCGCCATCGATGAACACCTTCGCCGCCACGCTGCCGGACGCGTGGAATGGCTGACCGAGGACGTCGAGGGTTCGGTACGCGAGTTCTTGGGCGGTCACGCCGGCTACCACCAGGCCGGAACGACGCGCATGTCGAGCACTCCGGAAGGCGGCGTCGTCGACTCGGACCTACAGGTCCACGGCGTGCGCGGGTTGTACGTGGCGAGCACATCGGTCCTGCCGACATCGAGTCAGGCCAACCCGACGCTGCTCGGAATCGCGCTGGGCGTCCGGCTCGCCGACCGCCTCAAGAAGGCGCGAAGGGCTTGCGGGCGTCCAGATTCCAGGACTGCTTGAGCAATTCAGCGGCGACTGGCCAGCACCTCGGCGATGATATCCAGAAACCGCTCGGCGACGATGTCGACGTCGCAGTGCTGGGCGTAGTAGCGCGCCGCCTCGGCGCCGCGCTGCGCCGCGGCGGCCGGGTCGGCCAACAGGTCGAAGGCGGCGGCGACTCCGGCGACGTCGTCGACACCGATCGGCGGACAGCCCGGCGGCTGGTACTCGGGCAGACCACCGGCCGTGGACACGATCGGCATCACCCCCAGCTGCATCGAGAGCACCTGCACGCCGCTTTGTGACGCGCGCCGGTAATGGGAGACCGAACCTTTCGCCGCGGCCAGTGTCGGGATGACATCGGCGTAGCGGTAGCTGCCGTTGCGCCAGCGTGTGTGTTTGGGCAGCGCGCCGGCGTCCAGTGACCCGTCACCGATGAGCACCAGGTTGTCACCGCGCCAGCCGCCGCCGACGATGTGGCGCTGCCACGCCTCGAGCACCACGTCGACGTTCTTGTAGGGGTTGAGCCTTCCGAACATGACGAAGTCGCGGCGTCCTTCGGGTCCCACGAACGGTGGAACCCGGTGCGGGTCAATATCACTGGCGAGCGGCACGACATGCACGGGTGTGCCGGCGACGTCGCGGCGCGCGGCGACGGCTGCCGCGACGTACTCGCTGTAGGTGATGGTGGCCGCCGAGCGGGCGCCCCACCGGTCGAATACCGCGCGTTCGTAGGACGGAACCTGTTCGCCGGGGTCGTGCGGCTGGTCGTCGTGCACCACCTGGATGCGGGGAACCCACCCGGCCAGCGCGATCCAGCGTGGATCGCGGACGATCTCGGCGATGACGACGTCGGGCCGGTACTGCCGGATGCGACGCCAGGCCTTCAAGGTGGGGGGCCAGGTCGCGGCCGTCTTGAACCGCGGATCGAGCACCAGCTCGTAATCGCGGGCGGCATCAGACTCCGGGTGCCGGTCGGAGGTCACCAGTAGCACGTCGGCGCCTCGCCGCAACAGCCCTTCGGCCTGCACCCGCACCGCCGGCCGCGTCCACGGTGAAAGCCAAAGCACCCGCGGCGATTTCATTGCTCTTTGTCGGCCTGTAGGAAGACGTCGGCGTCGGTCCACATCCGTGTCTGAAGCGCGCGTCGTGGGAAGCCCTCCAGAAGGCTGGTGATGCGCGGCGAGGCGAGCAGTCGCCAGGCCAGCGGATTGATTTTCGCCCGTGTCCAGATGTGCAGACCCATGCCCCCGAGCTGCCACCACCGTGTCTTGGAGGTGTGGAACTGCATGCCGAATTGCTTTCCGATGAACTCCAAAGTCGACTTCTGATAGAAGGTGATGTGCTGGCCGGTGGCAAAGGCGTAATACATCCATTCCTCGGGAGGCGGGGGCCCGCCGTCAAACACTTCGGTCGTGAAAACGATCGTGTCGGTGCCGGTGGTCTCCAGCAGTTCGGCAACGAATCCGACCGGGTCGGTGAGATGCTCCATCACTTCGAAGGCGGTGACGGCCGTGTACGGCGGTCCGGGGCCCGCGTCCGCCTCGAAGCCTTGCGCGGTCAGGTTGGGCGAGTGCTTGTCGGTCCAGTAGTAGTCGAAGCCGATGTCCCGCATGAGGCGGGTGAAAACACCGTAACCCCCGGCCGCGTCGAGGAACCGGCCGCGGCGATCGAACAAGAAGTACAGCAGCACCGACATCGCCCGCGCGAGGTACTGATTGCGCCACAGCATGGTGGTGTCCGCCGCCGCGATGGGGCTCGCATAGGCCTCATCCAGCCAATACGGCTCTTCGGTTTGCAGGCCGCCGCAGTTGTCGCAGAAGTAGTACTTGCAGTCGTATCTGGCGAGAACTTTGTGCGTGAACGCCAGACTGGTGCGGGAACTGCAGATGCGGCACAGCACGCCTATCAAACCCTCCCGAGCATGTCCCGCGCCTTGAGCAGACACCCGAGGGACAATGGAGAACCTACGGCACGTTCAATGCTATGGGCAAGCGAAACAGCCCCGAATTTCGGCGCGGACCGACGTTGTGTACCACCGCTATTCATCGAACGCAGGGGATGCTCGCGTATTGCCGTGATAGCTTTGTTTTCAATGGCCAGAAGTGCTACACCGCCGCCGAAAGAATCGCTCCGGCAGAAGATCCGGCGCATTCTCGGCAGTGAAACGCGGGACCAGCTCAAGGATCTGATCCTCTTCGATCATTCCCAGTCGCTGAAGGTGAACCATCCCAACCCGCTCAACCGCGCGGGCAAGAAGTGCTTTTCGGCCACCGACGAGGACGGGATAACGCTGGAGATCCTGCGCCGGATCGGCCGGCTCGAGGGCGGAGTGTTCGCCGAGTTCGGGGTTGGCGACGGGACGGAGAACAACACCCTGATCCTTGCCGCCCTGGGCTGGAAGGGCTTCTGGGTCGGGGGACAGGACCTGGCTGTCGCCGTCGAGGACCACCCCCGGTTCACCTACGAGAAGGCGTGGATAACCGCGGACAACATCCTTGCGCTGAGCCGGTCCTGTCTGCGGAGGATCGACGCCACACAGATGGACGTGATCTCCCTCGATCTGGATGGCAACGACATCTACCTTGTCGAGAAAATCCTGGCCGACGGCATCCGTCCCAAGCTGTTCATCGTCGAATACAACGGCAAGTTCCCGCCGCCGGTGAAGTTCCAGATCGCCTACGACCCCGATCATGTGTGGCAGTCCGACGACTACTTCGGGGCCTCGCTGAGCAGTTATGCCGCGCTGTTCGCCCGCTTCGACTACCGCCTGGTGTGCTGCAACTCCCACTCGGGTTCCGACGCGTTCTTTATCGACACCGCCCTGTCCGAGTACTTCGCGGACGTGCCGACGGACATCGGGCAGATCTACGTGGAGCCCAGGTACTTCCTCTACGGCGGGTTCGGGCAGCACAAGACGTCCCCCCGCACGGTGGCGAAGATCCTCCGGCAGCATCCCGACGAGCGGTAACGTCGCGCCCCGAAAGTCGTCGTCACCGAAGCGCTTTCACAGCACCGCGTTGATCGCGTCGAGATAGGCGTCGGTCATCGCCTCGACGGTGTAGTGCTTGCGCATCCGCTCGAAGCCGCGACGTCCGACCGACGGTAGCGCGTCCGGGTCCGCCAAGATCCGGGCCAGGCTTTCCCGCCATCCCGACACCGATACGGGCTCGACCAGGAACCCGGCCCTGCCGAAGTCGAGCATTTCCGGTACCGCGCAAACCGCCGACGCCGCAACGGGAACCGCCCGAGCCATCGCCTCGAGAATCACCAGCGGGAACGCCTCGGACCGGCTCGGGACACACAGCAGGTCCGCGTCCGCGAACGCGGGCCCGGGGCCGGCCGACCGGCCCCGCCACTGCACCCGATCGCGCAAGCCCGCTGGCGTACGTGCCTGCAGCCTCTCGCGATCCGGGCCGTCACCGAAAATCGAGAGCCGCCAGGGCATGTCGGGGAGGTCGCCGAGCGCCTCGATCAGCAGGTGCGGGTTCTTGTGCTCGACGATGCGCGACAGCATGACCAGGTGCAGCGGCTCACCGGCGGTCCGGCTCCGAGGGGCCGGGTCGCCGGCGAGGGCAACGCCATTGGGCGCGACGAACCGCCGCCCCCAGAGCCGATGCTGGGCGACCAGCATGTCCCAATGCCGTTGCGCCAGAACGATGAAACCGTCGGCGCGCCGCATGGCGGCGGTCAGCGGCCGTGAGTAGATGGGCCGGTCCTCCTCGGGGGGCACATGCGGAGCGACCAACCAGCGTCGGCCGGCCGCGGCCGCACGCCACAACGTGGCGAATCCCGCCTCCGTGTTGGTGTCGGCGGTGATGAGCACCGCGGGACCCTCGGGGATGTCGACGACCGGCGCCCACCAGGGCTGGCGCACCACGCGCACGGTGTCCGGAATCTCGGAGATCATCGGACCGAACCGTTGCACGCAGACAATGGTGACCGAATAGCCGCGACGATCCAATTCGGTTGCCAGCAAAGCCTTTTGCCGCTCGGCGCCACCGTAGACCAGGCGGTTGGTGGTGATCACGATGGCGGGCAGGTCCGCGCGCCGGCCGACGTGAGCGGTCCGCGGCGATCGCTGGAACCGCCCGAGCATCGTGGTGCCGGCCAGATACACGTCGGCGTGGTGCACGCTGCGTTGGTGCTCGAGCAGCAGCGCGGTGTTGGCTCGCGCCAGGTCGCGCATGCGGCGTTCGGCGGGGGTGTCCTCGTCGGCTCGGACGAGGGCGCGGTCGACGCCGAGTTCGTCGGCCAGCAGCATCCGCCAGCCCGCCGCACGGGCCCGGGCCTGCCAGTCGGCGGCCGCGCCGAAGCGGAGAAACTCTTCGTCGAAGCCACCGATGGTGTTCCACGCCGCGCGGTTGATCGCCAGGCAGGTGGCGTCCAAATCGCCGTCGATGCCGCGGGATTCGGCTGGCCGGCGGGCGTAGAGGCGTGTGATCGGCGAGCCGCGTCGCGCGCAAGGGGAACCCGCGGCCAGCTCGCGAACCAGGGTCCGGCGTCGGGTCGCGATGTCCCACGGCGCCCAGCCGGGTGCGGTGTCGTCCCGCGCCATCGGCGAAACCGCGGCCACCCCGGGCTGGCGCAGCAACTCGCGGGTGCGGGTCAACGGTCCCAGCACGCGGGCTCCGACGTCGAGCAGCAGCAGATCGGCGTCGCTCGGGGCGTGCTCCGCCAGCGCGTTAAAGGCCTCGGCGAAGCCAACTTCCGCCGCCCCTGACGCCCAGTGGACCCCCGGGTGCCGGGAGGCGAGGTCCGGGCAGTCGCTGTATGCGTAGACGTAGACCGGCAGCTCGGGCAGCCGCTCGGCGACGCCGTTCAGGCACGTCTCGAGCGTGTCGCGGTCGCTGTCGGCGACGATCAGCACCGCAAGCGACCGCTTGGGCGGCAGTGCGGTCGTGCCGCCGACCGGGCCCTTGAGATACTGCCGATCCAGCTCCCGCTTCATGCCGCCAGCTGATCTCGGCGCAAGGAGGCCAAGTCCGACCAACGCAGCGGGCCCACCGCCGCGCTCGTGGCCAGATAGGCGGCGGCGGCGAGCGCCAGAACGAGAACCACGTGGTGACCCCAGAGCAGCAGTGTCACTGCGACACTCGCTCCCGTCGGTATCAGCACCCGCAGCAAGAACATCACCGGCGTACGGTAACCGCAGTGCCGGCGCAGCCACCAGCTGCTGAACACCATGTTGAAGAACTCCGTGCACACCAGCGCGACGCCGGGGCCGACGGCGCCGTACCGCCCGGCGAGGGCGACATTGAGCGCGACGTTGAGCCCTAGGGTGGCAACCGTCAGCCAGAGCAAGGTCCGCTGGTGATGGCTGGCGACCAAGCCCTGGCCCAGGGTGCCGCTGACGAACCGCAGTGCCGCCGCGACGAACAGCAACGCCAGCGTGGGCGTCCCGCGGGCGACGAACGCCTTGTCACCGAATAACGCGATCAACGGTCCGGCCAACAGTACGCCGACGACCGCGACCGGGACCGCCACGAAGTACATCAGCTCCACGCTGCGGCGCAGGAAGCCGGCGAACGCGGCGACGTCACGCGCGAACAGTTCGGTGGCCGTCGACAGCGTCGACTTGAGGAAGACCAGCGACACCACGATGGTGTTGAACGCGATCGTGAAGGCCAATCCGTACACGCCCACCTCGGCGTGGGTGCTCAGCAGAGACAGGATCACCCCGTCGGCACGGCAGTACAGGAGCCCGACGACCAGAAACCCCATCAGCGGCAGGCTTTCCCGCAACAAGTCGGCGGCCTCCCGCGGGGCGAAGACCGGGCGCACCGAGATGGTGCGCATCGCTGCGGCGCCCTGGATCAGCAACTGCAGGGCAGGCGGAATGAGTTGCGCGACAGCGAACCAGATGACGTCCGCCCGCTGCGCGACCAGGAAGGCGACCATCCCCAAAGCGCCCAGCCGACCGGCCACGTCGGAGATGGCCACCGCGGAGAACCGCACGGTGGCAAGGAACACCGGCTCGAACCGCGTCGTCATGGTCTGCATGAGCAGCGCCCCCGACAGCACGACGAGCATCACTCGCACGTCGGTGTCGCGATAGATGAGCAACCCCGACCCGGCCGCCAACAACGCGAGCGGAACGCAGTAGATCAGGGCCATGCCGCTGTTCACGCGCACCAGGCGCTCGAGGTCGCCCTGGCCGGAGGTCACGCGGCGCACGATCACGGTGGCGATGCCGAGATCGGCCAGGCTGGTCCACATGGCGATGAAGAGCACGGCGATGGAGAACTGGCCGTAGCGTCCCGGACCCAGGTAGCGCGCGGTCATTGCCACCGCGACCACCGAGGCCAGCATTCCCAGTGCCCGGCAGATCAGTTGGATCGAGAACGCGTGAGCCATCCGCGAGAGCGGCACCGATGGGACGACCGCACCAGGCGTCGTCGGCTCAGTCATGACTCCCTAGTATGCGCCGTGACTGGTGAGAACGGCCTTAATCGTCTTGGCGATGATCATGAGATCACCCGACATCGACCAGTTGTCGACATAGGACAGGTCCAACCGCACCGACTCTTCCCACGAAAGGTCCGATCGGCCGCTCACTTGCCACAATCCGCTGACGCCGGGCTTCACCAGCAGCCGCCGCTTGACGTCACCGTCGTAGTTTTCGACTTCCCGCCGCAACGGGGGTCGGGGCCCGACGACGCTCATGTCGCCCTTGAGCACGTTGATGAACTGTGGCAGCTCGTCGATGCTGAACCTGCGCAGAATCCTGCCGACGGGAGTGACCCGCGGGTCTTGGCGCATCTTGAACAGCATGCCGCCGGCGCCTTCGTTCAGCGCCAACAGGTGCTCGATTTGTGTGTCGGCACCGTCGACCATGGTCCGGAACTTGAGCATTCTGAAGGGCTTGCCGTCGATGCCGATCCGTTCGGATGGGTAGAACACCGGACCCTTGCTGGTGAGCTTGACGGCGATAGCCGCCGCGATGAGAATGGGCGCCGTCCCGATCAGGGCAAGCAGCGAAAACAGGAAGTCGAAGACCTGCTTTTGAAAGCGTTGCGTCCCTTCGTATTGCGGCTTCTCCACATGCAGCAACGGCATGCCCGCGGTGGGGCGCAGGGTCAAGCGCGTTTCCGCGACGTCCATCACGCCGGGCGACACCACGACGTCGACGTCCATCGTCTCCAACTGCCACATCAGCTCTCGGATCCCGTGCATCCCAAAGTGATCCGTCTGCGTGACCGCCACGGTGTCCGCGCCGCAGCTGTGAATGGCGGCCACCGCGTGGCTGACGTCACCGAGGATTGGCACCGCGCGGCCCCCGAGGGTGAGGGTATTGCCGCGTGGCGGCCCATATCCCGGAATGCAGATCCCTACCACGACGTAGCCGTCCAGCGGGTTGCGGGCCAGTTCGTGGGCAAGGTGGGAAACCGCCTGTCGGTCCCCGATCGCCAGGACCGCCGTCTGGCATTGGCCGTTCGCGCGCATCTGGCGGATGTGCTTGCGCCACAGGCTGCGACTCCCCAGCAGGCCTATGGTCCCGACGGGAAGCGCGATCGCGAGATAGCCGCGGGCCAGGTCGACCTTGGCGAGCAAAGTCACCATCGCGATGATTCCGAACGTCCAGAATGACGCGCTGCCGATCCGCCGGTACTCGTCGATACCGGCGCCGATGACTCGCGGTGAGCGCGTTTGGAATACCGCCAGCGATGACAGCCACAGCGCCGCGAACAGGAACGACAACATCGTCATCCCGACGTCCGAGTAACCCGAGGTGTTGGCGATTTCGCCGAATCGGACGTACTGCGCGAGCAGCACCGACGCGCACACGATCACGGTGTCACTGATGCGCAGACGGTGCGAATACCGGTGCTGCCAGCGCCGGACGGCATTCCCAGCGGGGGAGGGCGCCGGAGCCGCGGTGACCGGTAAAGCGCTGGTTTGGTGGCGAGGCAACGACATCATGCCGGCAGGTCTCCGCTTGTGCGGTCCTGGTTCGGCGTGCATGACATCCACCAATTCCTGGGTCATCAACGGCTTAGACATGACGCTGCTCTCTCGATCGGCGTGAAGCTCGGCGTTCGCGAGGGCCAACTCGCGTCCCGCTCGGAGATGACCGTGACCGGCAGCGGCCACACGATCCCGAATTCGGGGTCGTTCCAGTGGAATCCC
Source organism: Mycobacterium nebraskense (assembly GCF_002102255.1). Lineage (GTDB taxonomy): Bacteria > Actinomycetota > Actinomycetes > Mycobacteriales > Mycobacteriaceae > Mycobacterium > Mycobacterium nebraskense. Next base: position 19,289 of record NZ_LQPH01000169.1, on the reverse strand, counting down.
TGCTCGTCGGACGGCGCGGGCTCGCCGCTGACCTGGTAGCTGACTTCGGTGTTGTCGATCAGGGTTTGGAAGCCGTGGGCGACAAACGGCGGCAAGAACAGCGCCCGGTAGTTGTCCGCAGTCAATTCGACCATCGTGTGGTCGCCGTAGGTCTGCGACCCGGGGCGGATGTCCACCGCAACGGCGGCGATGGCGCCGCGGGTGCAGCGGACCAGCTGGGTTTGGGCGTATGGCGGCACCCGATGGTGCAGGCCCCGCACGGTCCCGCGGGTGTAGTTGAAGAAGATGTTCGTCTGGGTGACATCGAAAGTCAGCCCACGACTGGCGAATTCGTCGGCACAGAAGGATCGGGAAGAGAAGCCACGGTGGTCGCGTTGCGGTTCGAGGTCAATGATCGTCACGCCGGCGACCTGGGTTGGCGTGTACTTCACTTACCGCTCCTTCCGTAACGGGTAGCCCATGTGACGGCCTACGCGTATCCACCCGCCGGCGGGCGGGTCATCACGGTCGGGATGACGCCATACCGGGGCCCAAGGTTTTTGCCCGACGCGGCGGCCAGGCGCGGCAGCGACCCCATGATGCTGGGCGGCGTGTTGGCGCCGGCGAGGCTGATGGTCGGCAATGCTGAAGCGGCGCTTTGCGCTGCCGGGATCACGCTGGTCCAGCTCGCCGGCACCGCGAGCGGGCCGAGCGAGGCCGCGCTGCCCAGGCTGCCGATCACGCCCGATCCGACCGATCCGAGCGATCCGAGCGCGCCCGCGCCGGAGCTCGCCGCGCTGGCCGCCCCCGATGCCGCGGTGCCCGCCACCATAGCTGCATCGCCTGCGGCTTTCGCTATGCCCTGTGCGCTTTGGGCCATGCCGAGGACCGATGACATCCCATACAAGGGGGTCGCTCCCGCCATGAAGTAGGTGGGAAGCGAGCCGGGCAGACTGGACATCAGGCTGTCCATCACCGACGAACTGGCCGAGCTGGTTGCGGTGGTGGTGCCGGTAACGGCACCGGTACCGGCGTCGGTCAGCGTGGCGGTCCCGGCTGTCATCGGTGACGAAAGCCCTTGCAGCGTGTTGGGCACCGTGGACACCACGTTCGAGAGCGAAGTATGCGTCGCCGTCAACGTTTCGGCCTGGGCGACCGCGCCGCTCTGGCCGGCCAAGCCCGCTGGGTCGGTGACGTTCGGCGGCGGGCTGAACGGGGTCACCTCGCACGCGGCCGCCGAACCGGCCGCGTACTCATACATCGCCGCCGCGTCCTGCGCCCACATCTCGCCGTACTCGGCCTCGGTGGCCGCGATCGCCGCCGAATTCTGGCCGAAGAAGTTGGTGGCGATCAGCGTCGCGAGCTGGACCCGGTTAGCGGCGACGGCCGGCGGGGGAACGGTCATCGCGAAGGCGGCTTCGTAGATTTCGACGGCGAGCCTGGCCTGACCGGCCGCCTCCGCCGCCCGCGCGGCCGCGCCCGCGGTCCACGCCATATAGGGAGCGAAGGCGGACGCCATGGTCAACGACGAGGGACCCAACCAGCGTCCGCTGGTCAATCCCGCGATCACCGACCGGTAACAACTTGCCGCGGAATGCAATTCGCCGGCAAGAGCGTCCCAGGCCACCGCGGCGGCTACCAGCGAGAAGGGACCAGGGCCGGCATACATCCGTGCGGAGTTGAACTCCGGTGGAAAGGCGCCGAAATCGATCACTTCAGCCCCCGGCTCTCGTGGCGGCCGGGGTCGCCGCAAGCGAACGCCCGCTGACTCGGGGAGCGGCCTGAGCGGCTTCGGCGACGGCCACGCCGTACTGCAGCACCGGCATCCGGCGATTAAACATACTTAAAGTATGAACAGAGTGTGTTCTGCTAGCGAAGGGTATTTCACCTGCGACAGGGAAGGTACTTAGTCCCTCCGTGGGTGTTCTACCTGCTGACGCTGCCAGCCCACGTGGCCTCGTGGTCACGACCGGCATGTCCTTCTCCTAACGCCCTACAGGTGGCCCGCGATCGGGCGTATTGGCTGCTCACCCGCCCGAAGCTAAGGTTTGTGCAGTTCCAACCTACAAACTGACAATCGAATAATAGCGTATGAAACATACTAATAGTTTGTAAAGACCGTGTGATCTGCACTACAGGTATTTACGGGAGCGTCAAGCCGGGCGCCTGCGGCTGCTAATCTCAGAACTGGCCCAAGTACTGCCCGGGGGTGGCCGGTCGGTGTTGCTTCAGACCGCCTAAGAACCGAGGAGTATGCCCTGCTCATCAACCTGACGGCGATCGACCGGGTCCGGGTCACCACCCCGACCAGATCAGCTCGCGTAATCCACGCCTCCGCACAACTGCTGCGCCTTTTAGGCCACGAGAGTTGAGCTAGCAACTCCGATGACGACCCACTCGACCGATGGACGCGCCGACGCGACGCGGCGGCAAATCCTGCGGGCCGCGTCGCATCAGTTCGCGCGCCGGCCGTACCACGACGTCGGTCTCGATGACATTCTCGCCGAGGCTCAGCTGACCAAAGGCGCGATGTATTTCCACTTCAAGTCGAAACATGCATTGGCGGTGGAGCTCATCGACAAGCAGATCGCCGCGGCGACCGTCGCCGTAGGAGACCTGTTGACGCGGGGGCTTTCGGGCCTGGAGACGCTCATCGATTTCTCATATCTGATCGCCGTTCAAGACATCAAGACGGATCTGGTCAGGGCCGGCCTGAATCTGATCGAGTCGGTCGGACAGACGGAAGGCGTCCAGGACACGTTGATGGGCGGATGGGTGGAAGCCCTTTCCGACGTCGTTCAGCAGGCCATCACCGAGGGTGACATCGACGGGCACTGCGATCCCGACGATGTCGGGCGCCTGATGGTGTCCCTGCATATGGGGCTGCGGAAAACCAGCAATCTGGACGAACCGGAACGATTCCTGCTCGACCTGGAGAAATGCTGGATGCTCATCCTGGGCGGGATCCTGCAGCCAGACCGAACCGATTACTTCCGCCAATTCCTAAGGCGGCGTGCGGCGCTCGCCGTCAACTCCAGTTCGGCTGACGAAGGTTCGCCGTAACAGCAGCGAGGCTGACCACACGGCCCACTCGCCGTGGCCGTGGCTGCTAATCTTGGACGTCTTGGCGCTCGATGTGAGACCAGATCAACGACTCCGCGCATCCGACGCGACTCCGGAGGTGCAGGGACAATGTCGCGCCAGGTCCGATCCGAAGCCACTCGGCGCAAGATTCTCGATGCCGCGATCGAGGTGTTTGGCGAAGTCGGGTATGCCGCCGCCGGGTGGGGGGCGATCATCGAGCGGACGGGCATGACCAAGGGCGCCCTCTATCACCACTTCGATTCGAAGGAATCACTGGCGTCGGACATCCTCACGGAAGGCTCCGACTCGCTTCTCACCGCGTTCGGGAACGTATGCGGGTCGTCGTCGCCAGGGCTGGAGAACCTGCTACACGGCGCCTTCACCATCGTCGAAGTGCTCAACTCGGACAAGACGGTTCGGATAGCCGAGCAATTGGCCTCTGCCTTAAGCGGATTGAATGAGGCCGCCGCGAGCTTCTACGCGGACCTGGCAGCGAAGATCGCCGACGAGGCCAGGCGAGCGATCCGCGAGGGAGACCTTCGGCAGGACGTCGACCCCGAGGTACTCTCCGAGTTCCTCGTCGGGGCCATGTTCGGAACGCGGTTGGTATTCAATGCGATAGCTCGCCACGACGCGAACAGGGCCGTCGCCGGCGACATCGCCGGGCGCCTGCGCCAGATCTTGGAACTTCTGCTGCCCGGCACGGTCACGGAAGCGTCGCTCCCTTATTTCCGGCAGTTCCTGGGTCGCGAAGTCATGCGCCATGCCCCGGCTATCGCCGCCCGCACCGACACAGCCACGGAGCCCTGATCGGCTAGAGCTCTGCGTTGCCGAAGTTCGGGCCGGATGTGCCACACCCTTTTTCGCGGTCGTCGAGACGGTGATTCAGTAACTGGGACTTGATGTGCTTTTAACGATGCATACTGTTCCGGTGATGTACCGGAGACGTCTGGGCAAAGTGGTTGCGCTGGCCGCTGTGGCTGGATTCTTAGTGATGAGCGCCCCGGCATCGTGGGGTGCACCGGGCGACCCGGTTACGGCGGCGGACTCGCCGACCCTGTCGCTGACCGACATCGGGTCCGCTCCCACCCTTGAGTTCTGGGGCTTGACGAGCAGCCAGCAGCTGACCGTGCCGGTGCTGCACGGGCTGACACCGACAGCGCTGAACGCCACCGTCGAACTGCCGATCAATTTGCGGTCCGGGTTGATCACCGTGACGCAGGGCGAGCGCACTATCGCGCGACTGAATCTGCCCTCCGCCGATCAGACGCCCATGGTCATCCCGCTGGCCGGGGCGGAAGTCAACGACAACTGGTTGACGGTGACGTTGCGTTCCTACCTGGTGCCGTTGGACGGCTACTGCTTGTACCCGGAGAGCCCGCTGCGCCTGGCCAACGGGACGATCACCTACACCGGCGTTGAACTGCCGCCCACCACGGTTGCCCATTTCCTGCCGCCGGTGCTGCGAAAGCTTTCCATCTTTCTGCCGCAATCGCCGTCGGCAAACGAGTCCGACACGGCGATTCAACTGGCGGCGTCCGCGGCCTCGCACTATGGCAGGCAGGCCCCCGAGATAGCCGTGATCCCACTGGCCGAAGGACAGGCGGCGCCCCCCACACCGCCGCAATCGCTGGAACGTCAGATCGTCGTCAAAGAGGGTCCCGACAACGGGCTTTCCCTCCAGGGTGCCTCCGGCGTGCCGTGGCTACTGATGTCCGGACCGCTCGGCCAGTCCGACGAATCCAACACAGCAGTGCTGTTCAACGACGTGTCGCAGCTGGCCATGTCTTCAAAGGCGGCGGTGGAACAACTGAAGCCCAGCCTGCAGCAGCCCGGCAACACGGTTACGTTGCGCGAACTGGGGCAGCCCGTCGTCAACGCCACGTCGCTGCAACCGCGGCTGTCGATCGGACTGGACCAGACCCGGTTCACCCGGTCCGTGCACGACGTGCGCGTGCATCTCCAGGGCTCTTACACCCCGACGCCGGGGAATATCGGCGGCCAGATTGCCGTGACGATCGGCCCGGAGACCATCGACCACTGGCCGACCGACGGCCATGGCACCATCGACCGCTGGGTCGATGTGCCGGACCGGCTCCTGCAGCGATACACCAGCCTTGATCTGGTTCTCGACGTCGCGGCCAACATCGGACATTGCGGCGACTTCTACACCGCCGGGGCCGGAAACCAGCTCCTCAATTTGAACATCAACGGGGACAGCACAATACAGAGCAGCCCCGCCGCACCACCGGTGCCGGACGGCTTTCAATCGATGCCGCAGTCATTGATGCCCCGGGTGCAGGTGGGCATCGAGCCCCACTCGTTGAGTGACACAGTGCGCGCGATCAACCTCGTGGTGGGCCTGCAGCGAATAAGCTCCGTGCCGATCTACACCACGGTCACGAGTGTGCAGCAGGCGATCGACTCGTCGGATCCCGCGATATTGATCGCCGCCGACGGGTGGAATCACTCCAACGTCGCGCTCCCGGTCTCCGCGGGGCCCAGCGGCCCGATCACCGTCAACGCCGTCCAATCCGACGGCAAGCCCACCAAGCTCGCGCTGGACCCAAGCCTTCGGTTCGCTTCTCTCCAAACGGTTTTCAACCGAGGCAGATCCCTGCTGGTCGCGACGTCCAACGGGGCGCCCGCACAGCTCGACGAGCTGCTCCGATGGCTCAACGGCGATAACAAGCGCTGGCAACGGCTCAAAGGCGTCGCGGTGGTGTCCGCGCCGGGAGGACAGGACCCGGTGACGGTCGAGCACTCGCCCGCGGCCGGTCCGGCCGCGGGATCGCAGAGCCACTCTGATCTCGGCTGGCTATGGTGGTTCGGCGCAGGCTGGATCGCTGTGGCCATCGTCGGCGCAGGGGTGATCGTGTGGCGCACCAGACGCGAATCATGGCGGCGCCGCTAGCGTTTGGCGCTTGATGTCGCGCGTCAAGGACATCGTGGCCACACTGCTGTGTGTCGCTGGGGTGCCGGCATTCGCCCGGCGACGCCACCGCGACACGCTCGCCATCGTGATGTTCCACGGCGTCGAAGACGAACCGCTGTCGCCGGTCTGCCGGCACGTGCACGGCTCGGTGCTATACCGGCGCGAATTGGAATATGTCCGCAGGCATTTCAACATCCTTCCGCTGGAGGAGGCGCTCGATCGACTTGCCGAGGGGACGTTGCCGCCTCGCGCCATGGCGATCACGTTCGACGACGGCACCCGCAACCTCGCCACGCACGCGGTCCCGGTGCTGCGCGAGCTGGGACTGCCCGCGGCGGTGTTCCTGGCGACCGGCCCGATGGGCAGCGGCGAAACCCTGTGGCCCGACCGGCTTTGGCTCGCGATCGCCCGCACCGCCGCGGCCGAGGTCGATCTGGCTGCACTGGGACTGGGAACTCGCTCGCTCGACGGCATCGCCAACCGCGCCAAGGCCTACGCCGCGGCGGTCGAAGGGTTGAAGGACTTGGCCGACGCGGACCGGATCACAGTCCTGGACGAGGTTCTCGGCGCGCTGGGTCACCGTGACGGCGGCGATGTTGGTCCGTTCCGGATGCTCTCCTGGGACGAAGCGCGGGGGATGGCCGGCGACGGTCTGGTGACGCTGCATCCGCACTCGGTGACCCACCCGATCCTCGCCCGTTGCGGCGACGACAAGGTCGAACGGGAGATCGCTGATTCCTGCGCGGCGCTCGAACGCGAGACCGGATGCGCGGCTACGATTTTCGCTTATCCCAATGGCCGGCCCCAGGACTTCGACACCCGCGCGAAGGACGTGCTGCGCGGCCGCGGCATCCGCTGGGCGCTGTCCACCACAGCGGGCCTCGCCGATCGTCGTTGCGACCCGCTGGCGCTGCCGCGCCTTGCGGTGGCCAGCGATGCGTCTTTCGACCACTTCCGGCTGATGGTCTCCGGCGGCCTGCCGCGCCGCTACCGGGGACGGCGCGGCTAGCGGTCGTCCTTCCATAACTGCTCGGTCAGATCCTGGAAGGCCGCGAGGACAAACTGATCGTCGGCTCGCATCGCCGCCGACTTGCTCATCAGGGCCCGTACCACCGAACCGTCCTTGTGTGCCAGTTCGACGACCATGTTCGCCAGCGAATGAACAACCGATAACAACGAATCCGAGGCCGGTGCCTTGTGGAAGATCTGATGGAACCGGAGCGACAAGACCTCTTCCGGCTCGTAACCCATCATCTCGGCGAACGCGGCGTTGGAAAACAGGATGCTGCCGTCATTCTCGATGGCCAGCACCGGGATCGGGATCCGCTCGAGCACGACCAGTGCCGGCAGCTGCTTCAAGGTCGTCATCGGCGAATCCCCATGGTGCCGATTACGTCGTCGCTCCACCGGCTGATTATGGCGCATAACATAGGCTATACACGAGGTCTTCGCGCAGATGCGGCGCCGGATTGGTAACTCGGTTCGTTTCCGTCACTCGATTTCGGTCCCGGAATGCCGCTTACTCGGAAGCCGGTCGTACTGGCCTCACGTCGTCGGTGGGGTGGCGCCGCAGAATCCGCTGATCAGGATGTCGAGGCGGGCGGCGTGATGGTCCGGGCGTAACCGGGCGCTGCGGTCGAGGGTGACCAGGCCGTGCAGTGCGGCCCACACGACCTCTGTCAGCGTGTCGGGGTCTCGCGCGCCCGCGATCAGGTCCACCGCCGCCCGCAGTTCGGCGAAGGCCGCCGTCAGCTCGGCGGGGGTGTCCGCGACGGCGAACGGCAGCGTCGTTGCGCGGGTGAACATCGCATCGAACAGTGCGGGATTGTCACGAGCGAACTTGATGAACGCCCGGGCGACTCGCGCCAGGGCGTCCCGGCCGTCGGTGGCGCCGCCGCGCGCGGTGCGGAGCGCGTCCGCGAGTTCGCCGAATCCCTCGACTGCGACCGACGCGGCGATGTCTTCCATGCCCGAGAAGTGTTTGTAGAGCACCGGTTGGCTGTATTCGATCTCGGCGGACAGCCGACGGGTGGTGACGGCGTCCCAACCCTCTTCCTCGGCCAGCTTGCGCGCCGTGGCGGTGATCAGCCGACGACGGGCAGCCCGTTCGCGCGCCCGGCGGTCTTCGATGGCCATACGTTAATGCTAGCGCCGATATAAGATCTAGCGCTGCTATTGACACACCCCACTTCCAAGGGTTAGCGTCGCTAACACCCACCAAAGACGAGGAGTGCGCATCATGATCGCCACGTTGTTCGCGGTCATCGCGGTGCTGGGTACCGCGGTGGTCTACGGCACCGACGTGTTCTGTGCGATGGTGCAACGGCCCGCGCTGGCCCACGTCGACGACCGCGCCCTGCTCGCGGTGATGGGCAACATTCATCGCTACGGAGACCGCCGGATGCCGGTGCCCGGGGTGCTCGGCCTGGCGGCTGCGGCGATCAGCGCGGTATTCGCCGCGGCGTCCGGCCGCTGGGCGCAAGCCGGCGCGGCCGGCGCCTCCGCCGGCCTGCTGCTGGTGTGGCTGCTGATCTACCTGCGAGTGAGCGCGCCGATCAACCACCAACTCATCGCGGGAGTCGATCGACCCGGGCTGCCAACCAATGCTCGAGCGCTGCAACGTAACTGGGACAAGGTGATCACCACCAGGGCCACCCTGCAGGGCCTGGCAGTCACGGCGTTGTGCCTGGCGCTGCTGGTCTGAACTCCGAAGGGGTATCGGGACAATGACCATAGGCAAGAACGTGGGCCGGCTGCTGATGCGTGCGGCACCGCTCTTGAACACGCCGGTCGCGGCGATAGCGGCCTCGCCGCGCTTCGGCGCAGGCATCCGGCGCAGCATCACGCTCGTCACCTACACGGGTCGGCGCTCGGGACGGACCTTTTCGATTCCGGTGGCCTACCGCCGCCGCGGCGACGATATCGAGATCGCCGCGAATATGCCTGACGCCAAGACGTGGTGGCGCAACTTTGTCGGCGATGGCGCCCCGATGTCGCTGACGCTCGATGGCGTCGAACGGACCGGGCATGCCATCGCTCACCGAGACGCCAGCGGCCGCGTCACCGTTCGCGTTCGTCTCGCAAGCGGCTAGTCGACTTGGTAGCGCGGGAAGACGCCGGTCGGCGCCGGTAGCGCCGTGCCGCGCATCAGCCTCGTGCCGATGGCGTCGAAGCTGCGCTGCTCGGGCGTCTGGCCGAGCAGATCGAGTAGCTTGCTCGCCGAATCGGGCATCACCGGCTGAACCAACAGCGCCGCAATGCGAACCGCTTCGCACGTCGTGTAAAGCACTGTCGTGAAGCGCTTTTGGTCTGCCTCAGAGTCGCTCTTGCGCAAGACCCACGGCTGTTGGGCCGAGAAGTACTTGTTCGCCTCGCCGAGCATCAGCCAGATCGCTTCCAGCGCCAGATGCATGGCCTGCCCGTCGAAGCTGGCGCGCACCCGCTCCAACAATCCGTCGGCCGTCGCCAGCAGATCCGCGTCCGCCGCGGTCAGCTCGCCGGGTTCGGGGACGACCCCACCCAGGTTCTTGGCCACCATCGACAACGACCGCTGGGCCAGGTTGCCGAGCTCGTTGGCCAGGTCGGTGTTGATGCGCGTGATGATGGCGTCTTCGGTGTAGTTGCCGTCCTGGCCGAAGGGCACCTCCCGCAACAGGAAGTAGCGGACCTGGTCCACGCCGAAGGTCTCCGCCAGCGCCACCGGGTCGACGACATTGCCCAGCGACTTGCTCATCTTCTCGCCCCGGTGGTGCAAGAACCCGTGCGCGAAAACCCTTCGCGGCAGCTCGATTCCGGCCGACATCAAGAACGCCGGCCAGTAGACCGCATGGAACCTGATGATGTCCTTGCCGATCATGTGCAAATCGGCGGGCCAGTAGCGGCGGTACAACGGCGACTCGGTATCCGGGAAACCGGCCCCCGTCAGGTAATTGGTCAGCGCGTCCACCCACACGTACATCACGTGCTTGGGATCGTCGGGCACCGGGACACCCCAGTCGAAGGAGGTGCGCGAGATCGAGATGTCTGCCAGGCCCCCCGACACGAAGCTGATCACTTCGTTGCGCCGCACCTCCGGGGCGATGAAGCCGGGGTTGGCTTCATAGTGGGCCAGCAGCTTGTCGGCATACGCCGACAGCCGGAAGAAATAGGACTGCTCCTCGGTCCAGGTCACCTCGGCGCCGGTCTCGACCGCCACCCGTGTCCCGTCCTCGAGGAGCGCAGTCTCCGCTTCGAAGAAGAACCGTTCGTCGCGCACCGAGTACCAGCCGGAGTAGTTGTCCAGATAAATGTCACCGGCCGCCGACATCCGCCTCCAGATCTCCTGGGACGCCTCGTAATGATCGGGGTCGGTGGTGCGGATGAACCGGTCGAAGGAGACGTTCAGCGCCTCCTGCACGCGCTGAAACACGTCGGAGTTGCGGCGCGCCAGCTGTGCGGTCGGTACGCCCGCCGCCGCGGCGGCCTGCGCGACCTTCAGGCCGTGTTCATCGGTTCCGGTCAAGAAGCGCACGTCGAAGCCGTCCAGCCGCTTGAAGCGGGCGATCGCGTCGGTGGCGATGTATTCGTACGCGTGACCCACGTGCGGCGCAGCGTTGGGATACGCGATCGCGGTGGTGACGTAATAGGGCCTCATCGAGAGTCCACCCTATTGTGTGGCCGTGAGTTCCAACCGCTCTGGTAAACGCGAAGCGCCGCCCGCGCCCGAACCGCTGGCCCCCCTGGTCGACGCCCACACCCACCTCGACGCCTGTGGTGCGCGGGACGCCGAGGACGTGCGCGCCATCGTGGACCGCGCCGCGGCGGTCGGGGTGGGCGCGGTGGTCACCATCGCCGACGACCTGGATTCGGCGGGCTGGGTGACCCGGGCCGCCGAATGGGATCCGCGGGTGTATGCCGCGGTGGCACTGCATCCGACCCGCGCCGACGCGCTGGACGACGACGCACGCACCGAAATCGAGCGACTGGTGGCGCATCCCCGGGTGGTGGCCGTCGGTGAGACCGGCCTGGACCTGTATTGGCCCGGGCGCCTCGACGGGTGCGCGCAGCCGGACACGCAGCGGGAAGCCTTCGCGTGGCATATCGACCTGGCCAAGCGGTGCGGAAAACCGCTGATGATCCACAACCGGGAGGCCGACGCCGAGGTGCTCGACGTGCTGGCGGCCGAGGGGGCTCCCGACGCCGTGATCTTCCACTGCTTCTCATCGGATGCCGCGATGGCCCGCCGCTGCGTGGACGCCGGATGGTTGCTCAGCCTGTCGGGAACGGCGAGCTTCCGCAATGCGCGCGAGCTGCGGGAAGCCGTTCGGTTGATACCGCTGGAACAGCTACTCGTCGAAACCGATGCGCCCTTCTTGACGCCGCATCCCTACCGCGGGTCGCCGAACGAGCCGTACTGCCTTCCTTATACTGTGCGGGCGGTCGCTGAACTGGTTGGTCGTCCCGCCGAAGAGCTGGCGCAGGCCACCACGAGCAACGCTCGGCGGGTCTACGGAATGGCTCCGGATTAACTCGCCGAACCTGGCGGTTCCGTTAACAAAGTCGCGCCGGAGTTGCTCAACATTGGCCGGTTCGTTACCGTCTTGTGATCGAAAGGGTAGGGCCTCCGGGCCCTTATTTGTCGCTTGGTGCTGATTAGGTCGTTGGGGTGTGCTTGCTGTGGTCGGGATAGACGCGCGTTGACTGTATTAACAAAACTTCATCAGACCCCATCTCCGATGTTGCGGCTCGTGGTCGGAGGGTTGCTGGTAGTCCTGGCGTTCGCCGGTGGATTTGCGGTCTCCGCGTGCAAGACAGTGACGCTGACCGTCGACGGAATCGCGATGCGGGTGACGACCATGAAGTCGCGGGTCATCGACGTCGTCCAGGAGAACGGCTTCGCCGTAGACGAGCGTGACGACCTGTACCCCGCCGGAGACGTCAAGGTGCACGACGCCGCCAACATCGTGTTGCGCCGCAGCCGCCCGTTGCAGATCTCGCTGGACGGCCACGACACCAAGCAGGTGTGGACGACGGCATCGACCGTCGACGAGGCGCTGGCCCAACTCGCCATGACCGACACCGCCCCGGCCGCGGCCTCCCGCGGTAGCCGGGTCCCGCTGGCGGGCATGGCGCTGCCAGTCGTCAGCGCGAAGACGGTCCGCATCAACGACGGCGGCGCGACACGCACGGTCCACCTGCCGGCACCGAACGTCGGGGGGCTGCTGAGCGCCGCCGGCGCGCCGCTCCTCGAGGGTGATCAGGCGGTGCCGAGCGCCGCCTCGCCCATCGTCGACGGCATGGAAATCCAGGTCACCCGTAACCGTATTCAGCGGGTCACCGAGCGAATGCCGTTGCCGCCGAACGCCCGTCGGGTCGAGGACCCGGACATGAACATCAGCCGCCAGGTGGTCGAAGACCCGGGCAGCCCGGGCACCCAGGACGTCACGTTCGCGGTGGCCACGGTCAACGGCGTCGAGACCGGCCGGTTGCCGATCGCCAACACGGTGATCACCCCGGCCCGGGAGGCCGTCGTGCGGGTGGGCACCAAGCCCGGCACCGACGTGCCACCGGTCAGCAACGGATCCGTCTGGGACGCGATCGCGGGCTGCGAGGCCGGCGGAAACTGGGCGATCAACACCGGCAACGGCTACTACGGCGGTGTTCAGTTCGATCAGGGCACCTGGGAGCGCAACGGCGGGCTGCGGTTCGCTTCGCGCGCCGATTTGGCAACTCGAGAAGAGCAGATCGCGGTCGCCGAGGTGACCCGGGAGCGCCAGGGTTGGGGCGCGTGGCCGGTGTGCAGCGGAAGAGCTGGTGCGAACTGACCATCCGGCTGCTCGGTCGCACCGAGATCAGGCGGCTTGCCAAAGAACTTGACTTTCGGCCACGGAAATCCCTCGGTCAAAATTTCGTCCACGATGCCAATACGGTCCGTCGGATCGTCTCGACTTCCGGGGTGGGTCGGTACGACCACGTCCTCGAGGTGGGACCCGGCCTGGGCTCACTGACGCTGGCCTTGCTCGACCGCGGCACCACCGTCACCGCCGTCGAAATCGACCCGGTGCTCGCCGGTCGGCTGCCGCAAACCGTCGCCGAGCATTCGCACAGCGAAATCCAACGGCTAACCGTGCTCAACCGCGACGTCTTGACCCTGCGCCCGGATGAGCTGGCTGCGGAGCCCAACGCGGTCGTCGCCAACCTGCCCTACAACGTGGCGGTGCCCGCGCTGCTGCACCTGCTCGCGGAGTTCCCGTCCATTCAGACCGTCACCGTCATGGTGCAGGCGGAGGTGGCCGAACGTCTCGCCGCCGAGCCGGGCGGCAAGGAGTACGGCATACCCAGCGTCAAAGTCCGCTTCTTCGGGGCGGTTCGGCGGTGTGGCACGGTGTCGCCGACCGTCTTCTGGCCGATTCCCCGCGTCTATTCGGGGCTGGTCCGCATCGATCGCTATGCCACCCCGCAGTGGCCCACCGACGAAGCCTTCCGCCGTCAGGTATTCCAGTTGGTGGACATCGCGTTCGCGCAGCGGCGCAAGACGGTTCGCAACGCGTTCGTGGAGTGGGCGGGCTCGGGCAACGAGTCGGCGAACCGGCTGTTGGCCGCCAGCATCGACCCGTCCCGTCGCGGTGAGACGCTGTCCATCGACGACTTCGTGCGGCTGTTGCGGCGTTCGGCCGAACGGGCCGACACCCCCGCCGCGGCCAGCCCGCCCGCGGCCGAACAGCAGCCTTCCCCGAGCTGACTGCGGCGCCGCTGCGTGTAGTTGGCCGGTCGCAGCGATAGTCTGCTGCGGTGGCTGACAATGTCTGACGGCAATACCGCCGCCCAGTGGGTGCCCACCGGGTCGGTCACCGTTCGGGTGCCTGGAAAGGTCAACCTGTATCTGGCGGTCGGCGACCGACGCGAGGACGGTTATCACGAGCTGACGACCGTTTTTCAGGCCGTCTCCCTGCTCGACGAGGTGACGGTCCGCAACGCCGACGTGCTGTCGCTCGAGCTCGTTGGTGAGGGTGCGGACAAGCTGCCCACCGACGAACGCAACCTCGCCTGGCAGGCCGCCGAACTGATGGCCGAACACGTCGGTCGGGCGCCCGACGTCTCGATCATGATCGACAAATCCATCCCGGTGGCCGGCGGGATGGCCGGTGGCAGCGCCGATGCGGCGGCCGTGCTCGTGGCCATGAACTCGTTGTGGGAACTCAACGTGCCCCGCCGCGACCTGCGCATGCTCGCCGCGCGGCTGGGTAGCGACGTCCCCTTCGCGCTGCACGGCGGCACCGCACTGGGCACCGGCCGCGGTGAGGAGCTGGCCACCGTCTTGTCCCGCAACACCTTCCACTGGGTGCTGGCGTTCGCCGACGGGGAGTTGCTCACTCCGGCGGTGTTCGCCGAGCTGGACCGGCTCCGCGAAGCGGGGGACCCGCCACGGCTAGGCGGCCCCGGCCCCGTGTTGGCGGCTTTGGCCGCGGGTGACCCCGAACAGCTGGCGTCGCTGCTGGGCAACGAGATGCAGGCCGCCGCGGTGAGTCTGAATCCGAAGCTGCGCCGCACGCTGCGCGCCGGTGTGGAGGCCGGTGCGCTGGCGGCCATCGTGTCGGGCTCCGGCCCGACCTGTGCCTTCCTGTGCCCCTCGGCCGCATCGGCGGTCGACGTGGGCACCGAGGTGTCCGGGGCGGGCGTCTGCCGCACCGTGCGGGTCGCCAGCGGGCCGGTGGTCGGCGCGCGCGTGGTGCCGGCCCCCACCGAAGTGTGAAAATCCCCCCAAATTGCGCATTCGTTTGGGCTGTTCCCTAAGAGGAGTTTAAGATAATCCGCGGTGACGGGTAGCGCTGAGCAAGATCACTTATCTTCGTCGTCCGCCGGGGCTTCCGGCGGACGATTGATGCTTCGGGCCCACCGGCGTTTTTCGGGCCCGATTCGCGCTGATCGAGTGGTCGAATGCGAGGTCGCCGACTCATCGCCGATTCGAGACCTAACCGCTGCCCGACTGTGTTTGCGCGCCTGCTGCGAAGTGTTACCCAGTGGGCGGAATATGAAATTCCGGGCGTTGGGGCAAGCGCCGGATCCGAGGAGGTTTGTGTGAGCAGGTTTACCGAGAAGATGTACCGCAATGCCCGCACCGCGACGACGGGCATGGTCACCGGTGAACCCCACGAACCGGTCCGCCACACCTGGGGCGAGGTCCACGAACGCGCTCGTCGCATCGCGGGCGGCCTGGCCGCCGCCGACATTGGCCTCGGCGACGCGGTCGGTGTCCTTGCCGGCTTCCCGGTGGAGATCGCCCCGACGGCGCAGGGCCTCTGGATGCGTGGGGCCAGCCTGACGATGTTGCACCAGCCCACGCCGCGCACCGACCTGGCCGTGTGGGCCGAGGACACCATGAACGTCATCGGCATGATCGAGGCCAAGGCCGTCATCGTTTCCGAGCCCTTCCTGGTGGCCATCCCCGTGCTCGAGGAGAAGGGCATCCTGGTCCTCACCGTCGACGACCTGCTGGCGTCCGATCCGATCGACCCCGTCGAGGTCGGCGAGGACGATCTGGCGCTGATGCAATTAACGAGCGGCTCCACTGGATCTCCCAAAGCCGTCCAGATCACCCACCGCAACATCTACTCCAACGCCGAGGCGATGTTCATCGGCGCCGAGTACAACGTCGACAGGGACGTCATGGTCAGCTGGCTGCCCTGCTTCCACGACATGGGCATGGTGGGCTTCCTGACCATCCCGATGTACTTCGGTGCCGAACTGGTCAAGGTCACCCCGATGGACTTCCTGCGCGACACGCTGCTGTGGGCCAAGCTCATCGACAAGTACAAGGGCACCATGACCGCGGCGCCCAACTTCGCCTACGCGCTGCTGGCCAAGCGGCTGCGTCGTAACGCCAAGCCCGGTGATTTCGACCTGTCCACCCTGCGTTTCGCGCTGTCTGGTGCCGAGCCCGTCGAACCCGCCGACGTCGAGGACCTGCTCGACGCCGGCAAGCCGTTCGGATTGAATGCGTCCGCGATCCTGCCGGCCTACGGAATGGCGGAGACCACGCTGGCCGTGTCGTTCGCGGAGTGCAACGCCGGTCTGGTCGTCGACGAGGTCGACGCCGACCTGCTGGCCGCCCTGCGCCGCGCCGTGCCCGCCACCAAGGGCAACACCCGCAGGCTGGCAACGCTGGGCCCGCTCCTGCAGGACCTCGAGGCGCGCATCATCGACGAGAACGGCGACGTGATGCCGCCACGCGGCGTCGGCGTCATCGAGCTGCGCGGGGAGTCGCTGACGCCCGGCTACCTGACCATGGGCGGCTTCATCTCGGCGCAGGACGAGAACGGCTGGTATGACACCGGAGACCTCGGCTACATCACCGAGGACGGCCACGTCGTGGTGTGCGGCCGCGTCAAGGACGTCATCATCATGGCGGGCCGCAACATCTATCCCACCGACATCGAGCGGGCCGCCTGCCGCGTCGAGGGGGTGCGCCCCGGTTGCGCCGTCGCGGTGCGCCTGGACGCCGGCCACTCACGCGAGACGTTCGCCGTCGCGGTCGAGTCCAACGCCTGGCAGGACCCGGCCGAGGTGCGCCGCATCGAGCACCAGGTCGCTCGCGAGGTGGTGGCCGAGGTCGACATGCGGCCGCGCAACGTGGTGGTGCTCGGGCCGGGCACCATCCCGAAGACACCGTCGGGCAAGCTGCGCCGGTCCCACTCCGCCACGCTGGTCACGTAGGGACCGCGCTTCCCACTTTCGCCGCGTCGAGTGTGCGGTTTACCAGGCGTGGACGCGGTTCTGCGCCGCCTCTAGCCCCAGTTCGATGAGCAACTCGGTGGCGTCCGCGGCCTGCTCGCAAATGGTGGGGACTTCGCCGCGCTCGGCGGCGGAGAAGTTCTCCAACACGAACGCCGCCGGGTCTTTGCGTCCCGGCGGACGGCCGATGCCGATGCGGACCCGCTGAAACTCCTTGGTGCCCAGCGCCGACGCCACCGAGCGCAGCCCGTTGTGGCCGCCCTCGCCGCCGTCGATCTTGAGCCGGATGCTGCCGAAGTCGAGGTCGAGGTCGTCGTGGACGACGACGATGTCGGCCGGCGTCACCGAGTAGAACTTCGCCAGCGGCCCGACCTGGCGGCCGGACTCGTTCATGTAGCACCGCGGCTTGGCCACCAACACCGAGTGCCCGGCCAACCGGCCGCTTACCACCTCGGTGCCGGATCGCTTGTGCACCTTGAACTTTGAGCCCAGCCGGTCGGCGAGCAGGTCGGCGACCATGAACCCGAGGTTGTGCCGGGTGCGCGCGTAGTTGTCTCCGGGGTTGCCCAGGCCGACCACCAGCAACGGCTCGGCCACGTTGCGATCCGCCTACTCGGACTCGTCCGCGGGGGCCTCGGCTTCGCCGGCTTGCTCTTCCGCGGGGGCCTCTTCGGCCTCGGCGACCTCGCCGGCACCCTCTTCCGCGAGATCCTCGGCGGTCGGCGCGTTGACCACATTGACCACCAGCAGCTCCGGGTCGGAAATCAGGTTGACACCCTTCGGCAGGGTGATCTGCCCGGCCGTGATCTGGGTGCCCGGCTCTAGGTCCTCGACGGACACCGTCAACTGCTCGGGAATCGACATGGCGTCAGTTTCGATCTCGATGGTGTTGGCGTCCTGGGTGACGAACGTGTCGGGTGCGGCCTCGCCCTCGATGACGACCCTGACCTCCACGACGACCTTCTCGCCGCGGCGCACGACCAGCAGGTCGGCGTGCTGGATGGAGCGGCGGATCGGGTGGATGTCGAGCGCTTTGGTCAGCGCCAGCTGTTCCTTGCCGTCGATGTCCAGGGTCAGCACGGCGTTGGTGCCCGCGTGGCGCAGCACGGCCGCAAAGTCGTGGCCCGGCAACTCGAGGTGCTGGGGGGCGGCGCCGTGGCCGTAGAGGACGGCGGGAATCTTGCCGTCGCGGCGGGCTCGGCGGGACGCGCCCTTGCCGGTCTCGGTTCGCACCGTGGCGGTGAGTTGGTTGCCTGCGGACTTGGCCATCGTGTCGCTCCTGTGTGCTCAGTGCCTGAGTGTGGGGGCACGGCCAGGATCGCGACAGTTCGTCGGTCTCCGTCGATAACGGTGCTGACTGGCCAGCCACCCTCGCCGTGACGCCCGGTCAGGTTAGCGCATGCGCACCTCAGAGCGGAAATTGCGGCGGCGGCTCGTGTCACATGCGTCACTCGCTTACCTGGCCGGGGCGATGGTCAAAGTGCCCGCCTCACAGCGACAACTCGCGCGCCACGAACGCCAGCCGTGCGCCGCCTGCGCGTCACGACGGTTGTCGCTCGGAGGCGGGCAAATCGTCGACCGCCCGGCCGGGAGGACAGTGTGGTCGGTGGGACCGGTGGGACTCAGAGCGGAAAGCTGGTGCCGGTGAGCCGCTCGGACAGCTCCCACAGCGCCGCGGCCATTTTCGGGTCCCGTGCCCGCCGGCTGCGTCCAACCGGTTGGGTGGGGCCGATCTGGCCGAACCGCGGTCCGACGAAGGTGTTGCCCGGCAGGTCCTGCGACGCCGCGTACAGCGTCTGCCGAGCGCCGAAGTCGGCGTCGGTGGCCACCACCCGGGTGACCGCCGACATCATCGCGTCGCCCAGCTTCCGCCCGGAGGCCCCCTGCAGGTTGGTGTGCGAGTAGCCGGGGTGGGCGGCCAGCGCGCGCAGCGTGGAACCGGCCGCGCCCAGGCGTCGCTGCAGCTCGCTGGTGAACAGCAGGTTGGCGAGCTTGGACTGGCTGTAGGCCAGCCAGGGCGAGTACCGCCGCCGCTCCCAGTTCAGGTCGTCGAGGCTGATCCGCCCCGCCCAGTGCGCCATCGACGACACGGTGACCACCCGATCGGTGAGTTTGGGCAGCAACAGGTTGGTGAGCGCGAAATGCCCGAGATGGTTGGTGCCGATCTGGCTCTCGAAGCCGTCGACGGTCTTCGCATACGGGGCGGCCATAATGCCGGCGTTGTTGATCAGCACGTCGACCTTGTCGATCCCGTCGGCGAATTCGCGCACCGACGACAGATCCTGCAGGTCGAGCGAGCGCACCTCGACTGGGCTGGTATCGGAACCCCTTATCTGCAGCGCGGCCTTCTCGCCTTTGCGAATGTCGCGGACCGCCATGACGAGCGTGGCGCCTCGCCGCGCCAGCTCGCGGGCGGTCACCGCGCCCAGCCCGCTGTTGGCCCCGGTGATGATCACGGTGCGCCCCGCGAATGACGGCAGATCTGCGGCGGTCCAGTTGGTCATGCGTTTCTCCTATGTCAAGCCGCTGCCGGTTGGCACGGCCGATTGTGGGTTTGTTGGTCGGTGTGGAGGTGGCCAAA
>NZ_LQPH01000168.1 GCF_002102255.1 Mycobacterium nebraskense | reverse complement strand
CGCCCACCCCGGCACCATAGGGCATATGCCGCTGATCCCCAGGCTTCCACCTATCCGAGGAATCCAACGGCACCGCCGGCGGCGAATCCTTCGCCCCATCAGAAAGCGTCTGATACCCCGCGGCTGTTTGCCGCAACGTCGCCGACACGCCCTGGTACTGGGTCTTCGTCGCCTGCAACTGGCCCTGCATCGCCGAAAGCTGCTGATCCATCGCGGCCATAATCAGATGCGCCCCCGCCGGCGTCCGACCCAACGTCGCACTCGACGCCCCGATCGCACGGGCCTGATCACGAATCACCCCCGAGGCCAGCCGGCCCTGCTGACCAATCGCCGTGCCCTGTTCGGCCGACTCCTGCAACTCCTGATCAAGGCCCGCCGCACCGGCGCGCGACTGCTGATAAGAGCCAGCGGCCCGAAACACCCCGGCACGCAACCCACTCCCGCCATCAGGCGACGCCGGCACCGCACCGCCCTCACCAGCGGCCGGTAACTCCCCGCCCCCACCGCCAGCCGGATACAAGTCATGCGCACGCGTCAAAATGCGGTCGACACCCGCTACAAACGCCGCAATACTCACCCAACAAAATTAACCCGACGCCATCGGCCCAGGCCACATCCAGCGCAGGCGAAACCATCACAAAGCGAAGTACTACATACCTCGCGTTCGGTACCATATACCTATGGCTTTCAATGTGAAAGACGAAGAGGTGATCCAATTCGCCGACGAGCTCGCCGCCCGCCTGCACCTCCCCAGCCGCATCGACGCAATCCGCTACGCACTGCGCGCCCAGATCGAGATCACCCAATCCCGCACGGGAAACCGCGCCGACGAACTGCTCGACGTCCTCAGAACCGAGATCTGGCCACTGCTGCACGACCGATCCCCTATCAGCAAGACCGAACGCGAACAAGCGCTCGGATACAACGACGCCACGGGCGTGTGAGCGCCGTGATCATCGACTCGTCAGCCCTTATTGCCTTGATCCAAGGCGAAGCCCCCTACACCGAACAGATCGCGGCCGCCCTCGCCGGCGACCGTAGCCCGGTCATGTCCACGGCGAACGCCGCCGAATGCCTCATCGTGCTCACCAGCCGCCACGGCGCCACAGCCCGCACCGTCTTCGACCGCCTCCGGTCCGAAATCAACCTCGAATTCCAACCATTCACACTCGAGCACGCGTGGATCGCACATCGGGCCTACCTCCAGTACGGAAAGGGTCGCCACCCCGCCGCCCTCAACTACGGAGACACCATGGCATACGCCACCGCCAAACTCGCGCAGGAACCACTCATTGCGATCGGCAATGACTTCGCCCAAACAGACCTTGAATTCGACGGCGTCATCGGCTACTGGCCGACACACTAATTTCGTTGCACCACAAGGCAATATGCATCAGTTAGCGACATCGCAGCAGTGTGCTCGTGTAACCCCAAGACCCGCAGCGTCTCGGCGTTGATCTGTTCACTCTGGCCACAGCGCTAGCTTGACTTTCCGCAGCCCCGCGCTCTCCACAACCACGTACGATTGTTCCAACGGCCTTGGTCACGACACCAAGCGCAGAACACACGGCCGCCATGCGCTGCACGCGAGCAAAACCACTGAGGCGCAACGATTCCACTTCGTCGCGCAGTACTTCCCGGCCCGCAGCGTTTACCACACCCGAACTTAAGAGAACGTCTAACTCTCTCAAACGAGCTTGTCGCTGCTCCCAATCATTAACAGCCTCAACATAATTTATCTCTGCCACCAAGTCCCTTGCCGCCCGGAACACCGTTATCGCGAGGCCGATTGGCCCACGAGTGGCGGTTTCCTTTTGCACCCCCCGCACGGGTCGTGGCGGCGGCTCTGCGAGCAGCTGAGCCACCTTGGCGGTCAGATCGTCGATCAACGCAGAACTAGGTCCTTCAAGGGCGCCCGAATCCCGGCGACCCAAGCCGCATACACGACGTTGAGCAGATCCCCGCCGTGCTGCTCCCAGCACAGCAAGGCCTCCAGCTGCCGGCAACGGACGAACTCCCTTGTGTAGCTGACCGTTTGGTCAGGGCTTTCCACCCCGTTCAACCCCGGCCGCTGGCAAGCCATCTGCACCAGCGCGTCCTCATGTTCCTCGCCGAGTAACGCCCACTCCTGGGCCGTCGGCCACCGTTCGGCCACCAACGCGTTCGCCACCGACTGAGCAAGTGGCGACAAATCCTCGCCCGGAATACCAAACGCCAACTGGCGAATCAGAGTTCGGCAGTAGTGCCGGACCGTCGACTCATCAGCCGCAACCAGATCGGTGTACAGCGCCGCATCCACCGTCTGCAGACGGTGCGCCCGCGACGGAGACAACTCCGCCGACATATTGTCCGGCCCGAGATTCGGTTTCACGCCCGTCGCAACCTCCGGCGACGGGTGCTCGGCAAGATACTCAGACGGCATCGCCCACGACGTCGCCACCGCGCTCACGGTATCGCCAAGCTCCCGCGCCGCCCGCACCGCCTTATCGGCAGGGTTGACCCAGCCGAACCAGCGCGCGTCAAAATCTCCATCGTGCCCGCCAGCGATCGGCATTGTCTTGCGCAGAAACACCCCAGGCGGAATATAGGCGGCACCATCATTGGTGGCCACCCAGTACGTCGGCATGCCAGACGCGTTGCGGCCCACCGCCACAGCCCAATCCAAACCCGGGTCAGTCACGCTGGCGGCCCCAGCCAGCTCGGCGACCAACGCCTTGGCCTGATCCAGATCAGATTCAGCCATATCGCGGCGAACCGCTGCGCTCTCACGCCGACCGGCGACGGGCATCAGCCCGGTCCCCGCCCCCGCACCCGCCCCGGCACCACCAGCCTCAGCTGGAATCGACGGTGTAGCCGGCGCAGAACCCACCGGCGGAGCCGCCGACGTGGCCTGCGGAGGAAGCACCGAACCATACGACGTCATACCACCTGCCGGCATACCGGTCGCCGGCGCCGGAGCTGGAGCCGAAGCAGCAGCCGGCGGTGTAGCAGCCACAGGAGCCGCCGCCGGCGCCGCCGACGTCGGAGCAGACTCGATCGGCGCCGCCAACGGTGTCATCGGAGCCTGCGTCACCGGCGGCAGACCACCCGCTGCCGAAGCACCAGCGGCCAAACCACGGCCGAAATCCATTCCCAACGACGGCATCGGGGAACCCTGCAAACCGGGCGCGCTCAGGCCCGTAGGCGGTGACATACCTCCCGGCAACCCGCCGAAACCACCCATCAATCCTTGCAGAGGGCCCATTGGAAGGCCGCCGCCCGACCCGCCGCCAGGCAGACTGGGCATACTCGGCAGACCGCCATTTAGCAATGACGTCAATGGGTTATGCGTCGGGGGCGTTATCGTCTCGGGGGGAGTTCCGGGAGGCCCAGATGACAGCCCATGGTGCCCGCGCCCTAATCCCAGTCCGTTACCAGCGTCTTTCGGTACAGGTTGATCGGGGATCGGATTAGTCCCAGGCGGGGTTGCAACTGAAGGGTCAGTTGAAGATGGATCCGTTGAGCTATCCGTCCCGTGTCCGGCTTGTTTGAACTTGGGACCGGCTCCGGGGCCACCCTCCTTGAAGTGGTTGGTGAACTGGGTCGTGTATTGAGTGACGAAGCCTTGCAGTTCAGATGAATAACCTTGAATTGCCGTTCGATGAACTCCGAGGATCACCGCCACCTGCGCGAGTGAGTGACCCGAGCCGCTCCGCAGAAAAGCCTCGGCCTCTTGATGCGCCTGCTTGCTCTCGTTGAACATGTGCTTTTTGGCGCTCGCGACGTCGGCGGCGGCACGCTTGATGAAATCCGATGCAGCACCGCTGATGTCGGCCTGGTGGAATTTAATCGCGGCCGCTTGTTTGTAGGCCTCATAAGCTGCGTCTGCGCTCTTACCCACCCATGATCCTCCGTTCAGCACGCCGTTGGCAGCCTGTTGGACGTCCATTGCGGCGTTATCGAACGATTTCGACGCATCCTTCAGCATGTCCGCGTCGCCGGTCAGAAGGGTTTCCGAGTCTGCGGGCCACACGAAAGGTTGAAACAGGATATGCACGAACGGGCCCTGCGGCTTCGGGTGATCACCGCCCCCGCCAATATGCGGGACGCCTGACGGCAGGTTGGAGAGCGCCTTCGCCGGAGTGAACAGATTCAGCAGCCGCTCTGCCTGCTTGTTATTACGCTCGGCCCACCAAGTAGGGACCTCGGCCGCACTTGGGCCTGGTATCGCAGCCATTCATAACCTACCGAGGTAGCCCGCAAACATCCACGAGCGCGTCAACCGCGCCGTTCGATACGGCTGTCAAACGGTTGATTTCATTTATTGAGGTATTGCCCATAGCCGCGGTAGCGACGTCAAGTGTCGTGGTGATGTATCTCCGTGCCGCCGATGCGACGTCAGCAGGCACAGCGGGAACAAGCGCATTCTGTACCGCCACCGCGCTAGTTACGGCTTGAAGAGTCACGGGCATATTCAAGTTACCTTCGACCCGGTACCCGCCCTGCCCTTTTTGGCCCGCAGAAACATCGAACACGTGGCATAGATTTTGCTTTGCTGCGGCGGATTCGGCGGGGCTGAACTGCGGCGTTGGCGAAGCGGAGTTAGGTGCTGCCAGCGCGACGGAGGGCTGCCCGCCTGGCTGTACACGCGAATCGCTTCGCATCGCTACAACGGTGATTGTCGCTGTGACGACGGCTGAGAGGACGATCGCAAGCAATAACCCCAGGGCTATTCGCGCCGAAACGCGACGTCGAGGCCCGCTGCCTTGCAGAAAAGCGCTTGGGAACGGGGCTGCTGGCGGCGGTGTCGCTCCCGGCGTAGGAGAAGACGCGGGAGGAGGAGGCAAGGTTACCGACGGGGACCCGGTTCTCGACCATGGTGATGACATTCTGCCGCCCTCCGTCGTTACGTCGTCAGCACGCTGGAGTTACCGGCTTCAGCGCTTTGAACTGTTGCAATGCTGAACTCTCTGCTTCCTGTGTTCGTAGCCGCGCGCCCGGCTGCATGGGCCTCCGCCACCGCGAGCGCCCCGATAGCAGCTCCTACTAGTGACGTTGTATAGCCACCAATCGTGAGGCTCTGAACACTCGAACCCGCCTGCTGAGCGGTCGCGGCATCCGCGGCGGACAAGCCGGCCTCGGTCTCCGCCACATCCATGGTGAACCTGCCTGCACTCATGCTCCGCATCTTACCGCCGGTGTTGGGGCTGCACATCGGCTAACCAGCGCCGATTGCGGGCGCTGGGAAGTCCGTTTTCCGTCCGCTACGTCTGCTTGCGCGGTTTGCGCAGTCCTTGAGGGACGGGCGGCACGCCCTTCGCCGGCTTGGGCCCTGCTGGATAGCCGCCCTTCTTTTCGATCCCATCGTCTCGAGGGACCGCCCGTTCGATGCGTTCTTGCTTTGCCATCGCGCTCAACCTCCCATACCGCTCAGATCAACAAATTCTATGTATTCAATCTCTGACCAGCGGATTAACAGCCCAACTCCGAGATAGATCGGGTCGCCGTTGGCGTCGGATGAAACCGCGCCATCCGCGGATACTGCGACCTGCTCGGCGATGTAAAGCTCCTGGTCTTCACCGTAGGCGCTCGCATACGCCGGCCGGTACCAGATTCCAGCCTTCCACTCCTGGCTGTCCTTGAGCTTGAGCGTGACGTATCCCGTGCGGTTCTTGGAGAACAGTCGATCCCAGGCCCGCGGCTCAGGATCAGTCCCGGAAATGAAGGCCAGCAGGTGTTTAAGCGTGTTCTTCGGCCAACCAAGGACCCGTCGAGAACTGGGCTTCCATTCGCGGGAATCCTCCATCCACACGCCCACCAGGTAGGGGACGATGACGTAGGCAGCGATCGCGGCCCACCACGACCACGGCAGCACATTGGGCGCGGTCGCGCCGGTCACGACGACGTGGCGGTAGCCATAGTAGGTCGCTGGAGCCAGCAGCACGTGAAATGCCGCCGAGGTCGCCAAGAAACGGAAGATCAGCGTCGCCGCGTCTGTTTTTCGCCATGCCCAGCTGGCACCGTGGCTTTCCCGCGCGATCGTGTACACCGCGCCGGGAAGGACAGCGATGACCGCGACAAGCAGTGCCTGAAACGTCGTCACAATAAGGACTCGACTTAGCTCAGTAGGGCCAGGCGGGGGTCATCGGCCCACGCGTCACCCAGGATCCCGTAGGCGCTCCACAAGCTCAGTGCGGGCGCGGCCGGGCCGCTGAGCCGCACGGGATAGGTTGAGTCGAACCCGAGCGTCAATGTCCATTGCTGCAAATCCGGGTAGAACTCTGTGCAAGCCCCGAACCAGAAACTGACCAGGCCGTGCGCGGCGGTCGTACAGATCAGCCGGTCGGTCGTCACGATGACCGGGCATGTTTGGTGAAACCGCCATTGGGCGGCGGCGCGTTGGGCCGCGACCGTTTTGCGACGATGATTGACCACGCCTTGGACCGCCAGTGCGCCGAACATCACCGCTGGGCGGCCGGCAACAATCAACGGCAGCGGCGAATACGAGCCATCTCCCCCGCAGAAGCGGCTGTAGTCGATCTGTGCACTGAGCAGTGCGTGTTCGCCGGGTTCGAGGACCGGCCCATACACCGCGACCGGGGTCGGTACACGCCCTGCACGCAGCGCGGCCGCGCACCCACGGCTGTAGTGCCACCACTGCTCGGCGGGCGTGCGCGGCTGTGATGCCGCCTGCGGCCGGCACGTGCGTTGAGCGCCGCCCGGGTGTCCGTCGTCGACGACGCGGGCTGGTGTCGACGAAGCCCGGCGAACCGGAAGGTTATGCCGCTGTAGCGGTGGCATTCCTGGAATGTCGAACATGCGTTTCCTTACCTTTCTTGCAGGGTGGTTGTTGCCCTCGGCCGTAGGCTTCGAACTGCCCAGGGACGTCGGGTATGGCTTT